>JBASAA010000061.1:0-95895 GCA_049650385.1 Mesorhizobium sp. | reverse complement strand
GTCTGTTTCTGGTTTCCCAGGCCCTCGATGCCGAGTTCGACGATGTCGCCGGCCTTGAGGTAGCGCGGCGGCTTCATGCCGAGCCCGACGCCGGGCGGCGTGCCCGTCGAGATGACGTCGCCCGGGTGCAGGCTCATGAACTGGCTCAGATACGACACCAGATGCGCCACGCCGTAGACCATCGTCTTCGACGAGCCGTCCTGCATCATCTCCCCGTTCACCGTCAGCCACATCTTCAAGTCCTGCGGGTCGGCGATCTCGTCCTTCGTCACCAGCCACGGCCCGATCGGCCCGAACGTGTCGCACGACTTGCCCTTGGTCCACTGCCCCTGCCGCTCGATCTGGAAGGCGCGCTCCGAAACGTCGTGCGACACGCAGTAGCCCGCGACATAGTCGAGCGCCTCGGCCTCGGAGACGTATTTCGCCGTGCGGCCGATGACCACGCCCAGCTCCACCTCCCAGTCGGTCTTTTCGGAACCGCGCGGGATCAGCACGTCGTCGTTGGGGCCGACCACGGCCGAGCTCGCCTTCATGAATACCACCGGCTCGGACGGCACGGCGGCGCCCGTCTCGGCGGCATGGTCGGAATAGTTGAGGCCGATGCACAGGAACTTGCCGACGCCGGCAACGCAGGCGCCGAGGCGAGGATTGCCCGCCACCGCCGGCAGCGACTTCGGGTCGAGCCTGCCGAGCGCAGCCAGCGATGCCGGATCGAGTGCGGCGCCGCCGATATCGGCGACATGACCCGACAAATCGCGGATCACCCCGTCCGCATCGAGAAGGCCGGGTTTTTCCGAACCCGGCTCGCCAAAACGCAACAGTTTCATCAGATTCCTCCTGTGCGGCCCGGTCAGACGGACCAGCCGCCGTCGATGTTGTAGGCTTGTCCGGTCGTGTAGGTCGCGCCCGCCAGATGCACGGCGAGGTCGGCGATTTCCTCCGCTGTTCCCAGCCGGCCCATCGGCTGGCGAGCGATGAAGGCCGCGCGGGCCGTCTCATAGTCGCCCTGCGCGCGCATGCGTCCTTCCAGCGACGGGCTTTCCACCGTGCCGGGGCAGATGGCGTTACAGCGGATGCCCTTGGCGACATAGTCGGCGGCGACTGCCTTGGTGAGCCCGATCACGGCCGCCTTGGTGAGGCCGTAGACGAAGCGGTTGGGCACGCCTTTCTGCGAACTCGCCACCGACGACATGTTGATGATGGCGCCGTCGCCGCGCTCCAGCATGCCGGGCAGCACGGCGCGGATGGTGCGCACCATGGCGCGCACGTTGAGGTCGACGGCGAAGTCGAACTCCTCGTCCTTCATTTCGAGGATAGTGCCGCCATGGACGAAGCCGGCGCAATTGAACAGAACGTCCACGCGGCCGATCTCGGTAAAGGCGGCCTTGACCGCGGCGTCATCGAGGACATCGAGCTTGCGCGTCACCAGACCGGGCGTTCCTTCCAGTTCGGCCAGCACCTTCTCGTTGATGTCGGTGGCGACCACCTTGGCGCCCGCGGCCGCGAAGGCGAGCGCCGACGCGCGCCCGATTCCTTGCGCCGCGGCGGTGATGACGACGGTCTTGCCCTTCAACTTCTCTGTCACGTCCTGTCTCCTGCGTGTCTCAAGCCGGCTTTGTCCGCCGCTCGACAATATAGATGTGATCCGCCGCCAACACGACCTCGCCGCGCTGGTTGACGACCTCGATACGCTCGATGACGCGGCCGGAGCCGGCCCGCTTCGGGTCGTCTTCCTTGGCCGCAATCGTGGCGCGGGTGTGGATGGTGTCGCCGATGAACACCGGCCTGACGAAGCGCAGCCGGTCATAGCCGTAAGAAAAGGCGACCGGGTTGATGACGCTGGCGGTCAGGCCGACGCCGATCGAGAATACCAGCGTGCCATGGGCGATGCGCCGGCCGAACGGCGTTTCCTTCATGAACTCGGCGTCCATATGATGCGGAAAGAAATCGCCGGTATGGCCGGCATGGACGACGAAGTCGGTCTCGGTGATGGTGCGCCCGCTGGTCTTGCGCGACGAGCCGATCTCGTATTCCTCGAAATAGGTGGTCTGCTCCATCAGGGCTTCCTCGCCAGCGGCGTCGCAGGCGCCGCGCTGGACTCATAGGCAGCCTCGATCAGCGCCATGGTGTTCCAGGCATCCTCGACGGAGCTGACCAGTTCGGCGTCCTCGCCGGCGGCGAAACGCTGCACATTGGCCATGCGGCCGACGAAGGCATCCGGGAACCAGGCGCCGGCAAGCGGCACCTTGACCCAGCCGTCGCCGCCCCTGGGATGGATTTCGAGGATATCCGGCTCGCCGCGCGGATAGTCGAGATTGACACCAAGCTGCAGATAGGCCGCGCCCTCCGTGCCGCAGATGCGAAACTCGCAGGCCTGATGACGCCGGCCGAAGGCATGGTCGTGGTTGATCGACAGCGCGCAGCGCACCGTATCGCCGTAGTCGAGGATGGCGCTGGTGCGCGTCTGCGCCACCGTATGATTCGGATGACCGAGGGTCTTGGCATGGACGCCGGCGGGATCGCCGAGAAGCTGCCGGATCAGGTCGAGATAGTGGATCGAATGCATGGCAAGCTCGACGCGCGGCGCTTTCAGCAGAAACTCCCAAAGCCGCCACGGCGTGTCAAGCGCCAGCCAGGCGTCGAAGTCCACCACCTGGCCCAGCCATCCCCGGGCGATGGCGTCCTTCAGCGCCAGCATCATCGGCGCGAAGCGGAGCTGGAAATTGACGGCCGCCTTCAGTTTCTTTTGCCGGCAAATGGAAAGGATTTCCGTCGCGCCGGCAAGATCGTTGCCCATCGGCTTCTGGATCAGCACGACCGCGCCGTCGGGCAGCGCCTTCAGCACCTCGGCATGGCGTGAGGGCGGCGTGGCCAGATCGAAGATCGCGCCCTCGACGGCGGCCGCCTCGGCGAGCGATGCGAATGCCTTCACGCTCCATTGCGACGCCAGCTTTTCCGCCTTGGCGCGGTCCGGATCGTAAAGGCCGGCAACCGGGAATCCCGCCTTACGGTAGGCGGGAAAATGCGCATCGCCGACGATCGAGCCGGCGCCGAAGGTGACGATCGGCCGGGGCTTCGACGGCATCGGCCATGCCTGCGCGAGGGCGGAGGGGTCGAAACCGCTAGTCATGGTGAAACACCTCCGGCATCGACGCCCACCACTCGCCTTCGCCGCGTGTCTCGAACGCCTCCTGGCAAGGCATACAGACCGCCCACCATTCCTGCGTCTTTTGGTCGGCGGCCATCTTCGCCATGTCGGCGGCAAAATCCGCGCCGTGGTATTCGAAATAGGAAAACAGCAGGTTCTCCGGGCGTTTCAGATAGATCGAATAGTTCTGGATGTTGCAGGCCGAGATCATTGCCAGCACGTCGGGCCAGACGGCGGCATGCAGGCGCACATATTCCTCGACCTTCTCCGGCTTCAGGCCGATCACCATGCCCATGCGTTGCATTTCAAGCGCTCCGTTCGGTGACAGCGACATCGAACTCGGCGATGCTGCGCGCCTTCAGCGCGTCGAAATCCCAGTCGATGCCGAGGCCCGGCTCTTCTGGGGCCAGTGCATGGCCGTCCTTGATGCGCATCTTCCTGCCCGTCAGTTCATCGAGCTGGGGAATATACTCGACATATTTGCCGTTGGGCACAGCACAGACCAGGCTGACATGCAGTTCCATGAGGAAATGCGGGCAGACCGGCATATCGAAGGCTTCCGCCATATGCGCCACTTTCAGCCATGGCGTGATGCCGCCGATGCGGCCGACATCGACCTGCACGACCGAGCAGGCGCCCCTTTGCATATATTCGCGGAAATGGCGGATCGAATAAAGCGATTCCCCGACCGCCACCGGCGTCGCCGTCGAGCGGTTGAGCCGCACATGGCCGTCGATATCGTCCGCCGCCAGCGGCTCCTCGATCCAGGCCAGATCGAGGTCGCGCAGCCGTTCCGCGCGGCGGATCGCCTCGTCGACGGCAAAGCCCTGGTTGCAGTCGGTCATGATCTCGTAGCCGTCGCCGACCGCCTTGCGCACCGCCGACAGGCGGGCAAAGTCCTCCGACCCGTGCGGCTTGCCGATCTTGACCTTGGAGCCGTTGAAGCCCTTGGCCTTCGCCGCCAGCGCATCCTCGACCAGCGCCTCCGGCTCGATGTGCAGCCAGCCACCTTCGGTGGTGTAGAGCGGGCAGCTTTCCTTGGCGCCGCCGGCAAGCTTCCACAGCGGCAGGCCCTGCTTCTTCGCCCGCAGGTCCCACAGCGCGGTATCGATCGCGGCCAGCGCGATCGCGGTGATCGCGCCGATGGTGGTGGCGTGGGTGGCGAACTCCAGTTCGTGCCAGATCGCCTCTATCTGGTCGGCGTCGCGGCCGATCAGGCGCGGCGCCAGATGGTCGATGAGCAGCCGCATCACCGACGAGCCGCCGGTGCCGATCGTATAGCTGTAGCCGATGCCGACGGCGCCGTCGGCATCAGTGATGGTGACGATCGGCGTCTCCTGGCTGACGAAACTCTGGATGGCGTCGGTGCGCTTCACCTTCGGCTTGAGGTCGACCATCCTGAGGTCGACTTTTTCGATCAGGGCCATGTTTTCAATCCCTCAGCGTCTTGCCGGTTTCGGCCGAGAACAGATGCGCCTGGCTGAGGTCGAAACTCATGCCAAGCTTGTCGCCCGCCTTGAGCGGCTTCGGATTGAGCATACGCGCCACCCAGTCGCTGCCGTTGAACTCCGAAAACACCAGCGTCTCGTTGCCGAGCGGTTCGGTGACCGTCACCGGCAGCTCGACGCGGTGGATGTCCTCGGCCGAACCGACGCCAAGCCCGTGGCCAGTCGGGTAGAAATCGTCGGGACGGATGCCGAAGACCACCTTGTCGCCGGAAGCGACGCTCGCCTTGAACTGCCGGGGCAGCGGCAGGCTGTCGCCGGCGGCGAAGACCAGCTTGCCGTCGGCCACCGTCGCCTCGTGCAGATTCATCGGCGGCGAGCCGATGAAGCCGGCGACGAAGCGGGTCGCCGGCCGGCTGAACACATCGTGCGGCGTGCCGACCTGTTCGATATGGCCGTCGCGCATGATGACGATGCGGTCGGCCAGCGTCATCGCCTCGACCTGGTCGTGGGTGACGTAGATGACGGTGGAGCGCACCTTGGCATGCAGTTTCTTGATCTCGGTGCGCATCTGCGTGCGCAGCTTGGCGTCGAGGTTGGACAGCGGCTCGTCGAACAGGAACACGTCGGGATCGCGCACGATGGCGCGGCCCATGGCGACGCGCTGGCGCTGGCCGCCGGAGAGCTGCGAGGGCCGCCGTTCCAGCAGCGCGTCCAGCCCAAGGATGGCGGAGGCTTCCGCAACCCGGCGGGCCTTCTCGTCTTCCGCGACACCGGCGATCTTGAGCGAAAAGCCGAGATTCTCGCGCACCGTCATGTGCGGGTAGAGCGCGTAGGACTGGAACACCATGGAGATGTTTCGCGCACGCGGCGCAAGATCGTTGACGATGCGCCCGCCGATCTCGATGGCGCCGCCCGAAATCTCCTCCAGCCCCGCGATCATGCGCAGCGTCGTCGACTTGCCGCAGCCGGACGGCCCGACCAGCGCGATGAATTCGCGGTCGGCGACATCGAGGTCGATGCCGTGGACGATCTCGGTATTGCCGTAGCGCTTGACGAGTTTTTTCAGCGAGACTGTCGCCATGAATTCAACCTTTCACCGCGCCGGAGGTCAGGCCGCCGACGAGGTGTTTCTGGACGATGAAGGTAAGCACGAGCGCCGGCACGATCATGACCACGGCCAGCGCGCACATGCCGCGCCAGTCGATGGTGAACTCGGCCGTGTAGTCGAGCAGGCCAACCGGCAGGGTCTTGGAATTGATCGAGCGCGTAAGCTGCGAGGCGAGCGCGAACTCGTTCCACGACGTCAGGAAGGCGAAGATGCCGGACGAGGCGATGCCCGGCCCAGCCAGCGGAAACTCGACCTGCCAGAACGCCTGCCAGCGCGTGCAGCCGTCGATCTGGGCGGCCTCGGCCAGGTCGCGCGGCACCTGCCGGAAGAAGCCGTCGATCAGCCAGATGGTGAACGGCACGTTGAGCGCGACATAGGCCAGGATCAGTCCGAAATGAGTGTCGATGATGCCGAGCCGCGCAAAGACGAAGAACAGCGGCAAGGACAGCGCGATGCCGGGCACGGTGCGGGTCAGCATCAGGCCGAGGAACATCGCCGACTTGCCGCGAAAGCGGTAGCGAGCGAAGGCGTAGCCGCCGGCCATGCCGATGGCGATGGCGATCACCGTCGAGGTCACCGAAATGACGAGCGAGTTGCGGAAGTAGTCGAACACGGGCACGCCGCCCTGGCCGACGCCGGAGAACATGGCGACATAGGCATCGAGCGAAAGCTGCTGCGGTATCCATACCGGCGGCTTGGCCATGATCTCGACGGTGGGCCTGAGCGACGACAGCACGATCCACAGACCGGGCAGGCAGATCACCAGCATGGCGAGGAACAGGCCGACGCGGTGGGCGAGCGTTGCCAGCCGGCGCTTCAGGCGGGCGTTTGCGTTGGCGTCCATGCTCACCACTCCGCGCCGATCTGGGTGCGCGCCGCGGCGAGCTTCCTGAAGAAATAGACGGTGAAGACGATCGACAGCAGGATCGAGATGTAGGCCATCGCGTTGGCCGGCCCCATGCGTGCATCGCTATAGGCGGTGCGCGCGATCAGCGTCCACAAAAGCTCGGTGCGGCCGGCCGGGCCGCCGTCGGTCATGATCTTGACGATGTCGTAGGCGCGCGCCACGTCGAGCGAGCGGATGGTCATGGCGATGAAGGCGAACGGCATGATGAACGGCCAGGTGACATAGCGGAACGTCTGCCATGGCGTGCAGCCGTCGACCCGCGCCGCCTCGATCGGTTCCTTCGGCATGGCGAGCAGGCCGGCGAGGATGAGGATGGCGAAGACCGCCGTGGACGACCAGACCTCCGCCGTCAGGATGGCGATGAAGGCGAGCGTGCTGTCGATGAGCCACGGAATTGCCCGGTCGGTCAGGCCGAGCGACTGCAGCGCGTTGTTCACCAGTCCGATATTGTCGTTGAACATGAACTTGAACTGGAAGCCGACCAGGATCGGCGAAAACATCATCGGGAACATCATGATAGTCCGGAGCAGCCGCTGGCCGCGCGAGGCCTTTTCCACCAGCAGCGCAAGGCCGAGGCCCAGCAGCATTTCAAGGTTGAGCGCGACCGTCAGCAGCGCCACGGTGCGCAGGAACGCCGCCCAGAAATTCCAGTCGCCGAGGATGCGCGTATAGTTGCGCAGGCCGATGAAGATGAAGAAGGTTTCGGGCTTGGTCAGCCGGAACGGCGTGAAGCTCGAATAAAGCGACAGCGCCAAAGGCACGATCACCACCGCCGCCAGCACAAGGATCGCCGGCAGCAGGAGCAGGAGTGGTGGTGAGAGACGCCAGCGTTTCATGCGGACCGATCTAACTTGCTCTTCGTTTGGCGGACCGTTCCAGGGCGAACGGCGCTATACCCCCACCCCTAACCCCTCCCCACAAGGGAAGGGGGACTTGGAGCGCGGCAGCTTCCCCTCCCCCTTATGGGGAGGGGCAGGGATGGGGGGCAACGGTTGAGGGCCGTCAAAAGGCCGAGGGAGGCGCAACCCTGCCCGCTTACAGCTTGCCGGCGTCCTCGAGGATTTGCGTCGCCTTGGCGGCCGCATCGTCCAGCGCCTGCTTGGAGGTCTTGTCGCCGAGGATGGCGGCCTGCAACTCCGGATAGACCGCATTGGAAATCTCGATCCATTCGGCCGTCTGCGGCACCGGGAAGGCGTTCTTGGCGGCTTCCTGGAAGGCCTTCAACACTTCGGTCTTGTAGGCGTCGCCCTTGGCCTGATCGAGGTCCCATTCCCACACCGCGGTGCGGGTCGGCAGGGGGCCGGCGGCGGCTTCGAGCTTCTGGCTGTCCTCGTTGGTCAGCCACCACACCAGCGAGGCGGCGGCTTCCTTGTTGGCGCAGTTCTGGGTGACCGAGAAGCCGTGCGCGCCCGACCAGCCGGAACGCTTGCCCGACGAGCCCTTGGGCTGGACCTTGACGCCGACATTGCCCGCGACCTTCGACGACTTCGGGTCGTTGAAGAAGCCGGCCCAGCCCGGCCAGTCGAGGTTGAGCGCCACCGTGCCGGAAGCAAAGCCCTGGCCGAGGTCGTCCCACAGATAGTTGGTGGTGCCGGCCGGCACCGCCTTGGCCTTGTAGAGATTGACGAACCAGTCGAGCACCTTGACGCCGGCTTCGGAATTGAAGGCGGGCTTGCCGTCCTTGTCGAGATATTCACCGCCGTCGGCGACCACCATCTCGTAGAAGCGGCCGTTGATCGCCTCTTCCTTGCCGGCAAACTGCGTGCCGTAGAAATCCGGCGGGTTGGCGAAGAACTCGGCCTGCCTTGCCATCTCGTCGAACGTGTCCGGCGGAACCAGGTCCTCGCCGTACTTTTCCTTGTACGCCTTCTTCTTGGCTTCATCCTCGTAGAGGCTCTTCTGGTAGTAGAGCGCCGAGACGTCGAACTGCGCGCGCGGCAGCATCACCAGCTTGCCGTCGAGCGTCGAGGCCTGGATGTTGGCCGGGACGAAGGCATCGATTTCCTCCTTCGGCAGCAACGTGTTCAGGTCGACATAGATGCCCGGATATTGCGGGGCGAACGAGGTGTGGTTGGAGCCGACGCACCAGGTGATCGAACTGGAGGCGATGTCGGACTTGATCTCCTTGTCGAGATCGAAGTGGTTCTTCTTGGAAAGAACGTTGACCTTGGCGCCGGTCGCCTTTTCCCATTCGCCGATACGCTCGTAGAGCTTTTCGTACTGCTGGCCGCCGATCAGCTTGGCGTCGATGGTGACGCCGGGAAACGAACCCGGCAGATCGGCCGCCGACGCGGCAACCATGCCCGATGCCAGCAGCAAAGCTCCGGCGGCGGCGCCGCAAAGCAATCTGTTCATGAATATCCTCCCTGGCCCATCGGGCCGCTCCTTGACCTGAAGCGTCGCCGCTTCATTCATATGCAAACAAACTATTCATAAACAGTCAAGGCAATTCTTCTTCCCAGCTTCACGGGTTTTGCGTATATGAAGAGCGAAATTCACCAGAGGGGAACGATGGCGCAGGAAGAGGACGAGGACCGTTATCGCGCACCTGCGCTCGACAAGGGGCTGGACATCCTCGAACTGCTGGCCAGCGTCGACGGCGGGCTGACGCAGGCCGAGATCGCCAAGCGGCTGGACCGCAGCCCCAATGAATTCTACCGGATGCTCGACCGGCTGGTGAGGCGCGGCTACGTCACGCGCCCGGACGGCGATCGCTACTCGCTGACACTGAAGCTGTTCGGCCTGGCGCAACTGCATGCACCGGTGCGCCGGCTCGTCTCCTACGCGACGCCGATCATGCGCGAGCTTGCCGAAACCTCTTGGCAGGCCAACCAGCTCGTGGTGTTCGACCGCGGCAACGCGGTGGTCATCGCGCAGCAGGAAGCGCCGCGCTACTGGGGCATTTCGATCCGCGTCGGTTCGCATATCAGCCTGTTCGACACCGGCTCCGGCCATGTGCTGCTGGCCTTCCGCTCGCCCGACGAGCGGCGGATGATGATTGCCGAGCACCTGCGCAGCAACGAGAAGATCGAACTGCCGTCCGACTTCTTCGACCGGCTCGACCAGGTCCGCGACCGCGGCTACGAGATGATGGCCTCGCTGCAGACGGCCGGCGTCTACAACCTGTCGGCTCCCGTCCTCGGCCCCGACGGAAGCGGCATCGCGGCGATCACCATCCCTTATGTCACGCTGGTCAACGCACCGTCGGCTCCCGACATCACCCGCACCATCGGCCTGTTGCAGGACGCGGCGGCGCGGCTGTCGCAGCTTGCCGGATCGGACGTGAGGCCGCCGGCGTAACTGTCTGATGCGTGATTCCTGTTTGAACGGGGCATTTTCCCGTGAGATGATTCCGGTTGCGCACAGGAGAGACCCCATGATCGTCGATACCCATCTTCACCTGATCGACAAGACGGCGCTGCGCTATCCATGGCTTGCCGGCGTGCCGGCGCTCGACCACGACTTCTCTCAAGAAGAATATGCGGCACAGGCGCGCCGCGCCGGCATCGAGGCGGCGCTGTTCATGGAGGTCGATGTCGACGCCGCCGATATCGAGGCGGAACTCGCCTATGTCGAAGGCTTGGCCAAGGCCCCGGGGAGCCTGCTGCGCGGCGCCATCGTTGCTTGCCGGCCGGAAGAGGCCGGGTTCGCTGCGTGGCTGGAGAAGGTGCAGGCCAGCCCCTTCGCCAAGGGGTTCCGCCGCGTGCTGCACGTGGTGCCCGACGACGTTTCGGAGCGGCCGCTGTTTCGCGAAAACATCCGCCGCATCGCCGGGACCGGCCTGACCTTCGACCTGTGCGTATTGCCGGGGCAGATGCGCCAGGCGTTCGCCCTGGTCGACTCCGCGCCGGACGTGCAGTTCGTGCTCGACCATTGCGGCGTGCCCGACATCAAGGGCAAAGCCGAGCACCCTTGGAAGGAACAGATCGCCGAGTTGGCGAAGCGGCCGAACGTGGTGGGAAAGATTTCGGGCGTCGTCGCCTATGCCGACCCCGCGACGTGGACCGTCGAGACGCTGCGGCCCTATGTCGGGCACACCATTGCCAGCTTCGGCTGGGATCGCGTCGTGTGGGGCAGCGACTGGCCGGTCTGCACGCTGGGCGGCGGCCTGCTCGACTGGGTTGCGGCAACGCACGCCCTGCTTGCCGGTGCCAGCGACGAGGAGCGCACCAAGCTTCTGTCCGGCAACGCAAAACGGCTCTGGAAGCTGTAAGAGAATGCCCGCCGGACAGGCAAACCCCTATGCGCCAAAGCTTTTCCGGAACAGCCGGTTGAGGTCGGCGACAACCTCGCCGGCGGCATGACGGCCGGCAAGGCCTTCGTTGATGCGCTCGGAAGCCGCCTGCTGGAAAGCCATGTAGCCGTCATGGCGCGGGCGCACCCAGGCGTCCTCGAGCGTCGCCCGCGTGGCGCGATAGAAGTCGCCGGTCGCTGCGTTGACCGTCTCGTCCTCCCATGCGGCGGCATGGCCGGGCTGGCCGCCGGCCGCGGCATAAGGGCCGCGCTGCACGTCGCCGCTGGCGATCCAGTAGGCGAAATCGACGGCCGCCTCCCGTGCCGTGGAAAAGGCCGACACCGCAATGCCGGTGCCACCGAGCGCCGAGCCGGCCGGACCGCTGCCGCCCGCCGCCGCGATGTCGCCGAAGGCCAGCCGATGAGGCCGGAAGCCGTCCATGGCGTAGGAGACATAGCCGTAGATCAGCGGCGCGCAGGCAATGCGGGCATCCGGCTGCGTCATTTTTTCCGACACCGCGATCGGATCCATCGCCAGGCATTCGGGATCGACCAGCGCCGCGATTTCGGCAAACAGCCCGTAGGCCTCTTCTCCGGCCTCCGCGCCGATCAGGTCCCCCGAGCCATCGACGGCGCAGGCATGGCCGAGATTGGCGGCCAGCGTGTAGAAGCTCATCAGCGAATGCGGCGGCCTGAGCGGCAGCAGCACGCTGCCGGCGCGCGCAAGCTCCAGCACCTCGCCCCATGTAGCGGGCGCTTTGCCGATCAGGTCCGGCCGCCAGGCCTGCACCTGCGCCGCCGCGTCGACGGGAAAGGCCCATTGCCGGCCCTGCCACGCATAGCTCGGATAGGATTTTCCGACGCTGGCGGCGTCCAGCGCGGCACGCTCGGCCTCGCGACCCGGCATGTCGAGCGGCGCCAGGCAGTTTTCGGCGGTGATCTGGCCGACATGCGGGTGATCGACGACGATCAGGTCATAGGCGCGGGCGAGTTCTTCCACCGGAAAGGATTCGAAATCCTGAAGCGAGCGCTTTTCCCAGGAAATCGAAACGCCGGTCTTTTGTGCCCACAGCGCCGAACAGGCGACCATCGGGTCGTAGCCGCGCGGATGGCTCCAGGTCATGCCTTTCAGGGTGAGGCTCACAGGCCGAACTCCGCACGGATGGCTTCGCTATGCTCGCCGATGCGCGGTGCCGCGCGCGTGACCTTGGCGCGCACGCCGTCAACCCGAAGCGGCGAGCGCGTGGTGAGGATGGAGACGTCGTCCTCGCGCGTTACCGTCTGCAACAGGTCGAGCGCCCGAAAACCGTCGCTAGCCAGCACTTCCTCCCAGTCCAGCACCTTGGCGCACCAGATGTCGGCGGGTTCGAGGATCGCCAGCCATTCGTCGATCGACTTCTGCGCGATGCGCCGGGCGATGATGGCCTTGATCTCGTCACGCGCCGTGAACCAGCTCGACGGCTGGTCGCGATAGGGCGCCAGCGCCTCGATTTCCAGCAGGTCGGCCAGCTTCGGGATCGGCGTCATGGCGACGGCGAGATAGCCGTCTTTGGCCGGATAGACGCCGTAGGGCGCCGCCAGATAGGCGTGGGCACTGCGGAAGGACGAGCGGCGCGGCAGGCGGCGCCCGTCGTTGAGATGGGTGGTCAGCACCTCGAACTGGAAATCGATCAGCGCTTCCATGAGGCTGGTCTCGACATGGCCGCCCTCGCCGGTGATCCCGCGCCGCACCAGGGCGGCGAGGATCCCTTGCGCACAGGCGGCGCCCGCCAGCATGTCGGCAACGGCCAGGCCGAACGGCACCGGCCCCTGGTCCTCGTCGCCGTTCAGCCACATCACGCCCGAGCGCGCCTGCGCCAGCAGGTCCTGGCCCGGCCGCTTCACCCACGGTCCCTCCTCGCCATAGCCGCTGATCGAGGCATAGACCAGGCGCGGGTTGAGCGAGCGGACGTGCTCGTAGTCGAGCCCGAGCCGCTCGATGACCCCGGGGCGGAAATTCTGGATCAGCACGTCGGCCTTGGCGAGCAGGCCGCGCAGGGCGGCAAGGTCGGCCTCGTTCTTCAGGTCGACGGCAAAGCTTTCCTTGGCCCTGTTGATCGCATGGAAAATGGTGGAATCGCCGCCGATCTCGGTATCGCTGAGATAAAGCCGGCGCGACAGGTCGCCGCCGTCTGGCCGCTCGATCTTGATGACGCGCGCGCCGAGGTCCAGCAGGCGCAGCGAGCAGTACGGCCCGGAAAGGAACTGGCTCAAGTCGACAACCACGAGGCCGGCAAGGGGCAGGTCAGCAGCCATGGTCACTTCTCTGTCTGGCCGGCAAAGGCAGCCGGGTCCTTGTACTTAACCGTTTGCAGGTGCTCGCAGTAGAGCACCAGCTCGCCCTCGCCCTTGAACACTTCATAGCTGGCGCGGATCAGCCCCATGTCCTTGTAGCGAGGTCGCTTATTCATGTTGGTGCGGATGGAATAGAGGGTGTCGCCGATGAAGACCGGCTTGATGAACCGCAGCTTGTCATAGCCGTAGGAGAAGGCGTTGACGCAGTTGGTGGCGACCAGGCCGAGGCCGGCGGAAAAGACGAATGCCCCTGCGACGAGGCGCTTGCCGAAGATGCCTTCCCGCTCGGCGAACATCTGGTCCTGCACGTAAGGATGAATGTCCAGCACCAGCGTGTTGAAGAGGTGGCTGTCCCCCTCGGCCATGGTGCGGCGGAGCGAGCGGATTTTCTGGCCGACCGGCCAATCCTCGTAGAACCAGTTCTCGGCGTTCCACACCGGCAGGTCGGCGTGCTCCGAGGGCATGTCGGTCGGGCGCGTGGTGGCCACGCCAACCGTCGGCGCGAAGCTGGTCATGTCGTGCACCCTCCCTGATCTTTCTTGATAAAACTTATATTCACATATGAGTTTAAATGCAAGGCTGCGGCAGCGAGTCTCAATCGGTAAAAAGAAGCCAGCACCAGCCGTTGCCGGCCGACCGGGACGGTTACTTCGGGGATCAGGTTTAAAGGCCGAGGCGCGCTTCGGAGACGATCAGTTTCTCGGCGGCAAGGTCGCACCACAGGGCATCGGGCACGTCCGCCCGCAGGCTGGTCACCGCCTGCTCGACCTCGCGCCTTGCGGCGCCGCCGGTCATCACGCAGGCCACAGCGGGATGGCCCATCGGGAAGCGCAGGGCGGCATCGGCCAGCTTCAGCCCATGCCGCCTGACCACCGCCTCGATGCGCCGCACGCGCTCCAGAACATCCGGCTGTGCCGGATAATAGTCGAACATCGCGCCTTCGACCGCGCCGGTGGCGAGGATGCCCGAATTGAACACGCCGCCAAGGACGATGCCGATGCCGCGCGCCTCGCACATCGGCAGGAACGTCTTCAGCGACTCCTGCCGAAGCAGCGAATACTGGCCGGCGAGCAGGAACAGGTCGAAATCGCCGCGTGCGGCCAGGACCTCGCAGGTCTGCCAGTCGTTGACCCCCGCGCCGAAGGCCTTGATGACCTTCTGGTCGCGCAGTTCGCTGAGCGCGCGATAGCCGCCGGCCATCAGCGTGTCGATATGCGCGTCGCGCCGCTCGACGCTGCCGTGATTGGAAAGATCGATGTCGTGGACATAGAGAATGTCGATGCGGTCGAGCCCCAGCCGTTCCAGCGAAAAGGCGATGGAGCGCATCACCCCGTCATAGCTGTAATCGAAGACCTCGCGCCGCGACGGCGTGCCGAAGAAGCGGTCGAGGCCGGTCCGCTCGTTCGGGGCGCACGGCTCCAGGAGCCGGCCCACCTTGGTCGAAAGCACATAGTCGTCACGCGGCTTGTCGCGCAAAAACCGGTTCAGCCGGGTTTCCGCCAGCCCGAGGCCGTAGAGCGGTGCGGTGTCGAAATAGCGGATGCCGGCTTCCCATGCGGCGGCGAAGGCGCCATCGGTTTCCTCGTCGGTGCGCGCCCGATAGAGATTGCCGATGGCGGCGGTGCCGAGGCCAAGCTGCGTGAAGGGAATTTGTGCGCCCGAGGGTGCCGTGAAGATTTTCTGACGCATGACCGCCTAGTCCTGCTGCGCCTTGTAGAGCGCCATGGCTTCCTCGAACGACGGCATGGACGGAGCGGTGCCCGCGCGCGTGACCGAGACGCCGGCCACGGCGCAGCCGAACTTCACCGCCTCCACCGGGGAATAACCCTTGGCCAGCGCCGCCGCGAAGCCGCCGTTGAAGGCATCCCCCGCCCCCGTCGTCTCCACGACCGGCCCGGCCGAGACGGCGGGAACATGGATGGACTGGTCCTGCATCTGCAGCAGCGCGCCGCGTTTTCCAAGCGTGATGATCGCCACCCGCGCGCCCTTCGCCCGCAGCGCAGCGGCTGCCGCCCCGGCATCGTCGAGGCTTTCCACCGGCAGCCCGGTCAAGGCCGAGGCTTCGGTTTCGTTGGGCGTGATATAATCGCAAAGCGCGTAGATCTCCGCCGGCAATTCGGCGGCCGGCGCCGGGTTGAAGACCGTCGTCACGCCGGCTTCGCGCGCGATCCGGAGCGCCCGGATGGCGGCATCGATCGGCTGCTCGAGCTGGGTGACGAATACGCTTGCCGCGCGGATCAGGCCGGCGTTGGCGTCGATGTCGCCGGGAGAAATCAGCGCCGCAGCACCGGGGGCGACGATGATGGCGTTGTCGCCTGTGTTGTTGTCGACGAAGATATAGGCGGCGCCCGTGTAGCTTTCGGGCGTGGCGATGGCGGCGGACCTCACCCCCACCTGCCGCCAGGTGTCGTTGGCCATGTCGGCAAAGGTATCGACGCCGAGCCGGGTGATGAAATGCGTTTCCACGCCAAGCTTGGCGGCCGCCACCGCCTGGTTCGACCCCTTGCCTCCCGGGCCGAGCTTGAAGCCGAGTCCCAGAATGGTCTCGCCCATCGCAGGCTGGCGGTCGGCACGGTAGGCGGTGTCGGCGACGAAGACGCCGAGGACGACGACGGAACCGGCCATGCCGTTATTTCCCTTCCGGGGGGATGACGCCCTTGCGGAAGGCGAAGCAGCCGTAGAAGCGGCGCTCGCCGGTCTGGATCACGCAATAGGCCTGCTTGGCGCGCTCGTAGAACGCATAGCGCTCGACCCCGAGCATCGGCCATGATTTCCCTTCGGCACGGTCGACGGCGCGCTGCACCTCCTGCTGCACCGGCGGCACTTCGTCCGGGTTGCCGACGATCTCCATGCGGCTGGCGGAATCCTCGACGAACGTATCGAGCGGATAGAGCGACAGGATGGCTTCCACGGCCTCGGCGGCGGTGACGTTGTCGATGCGCAGCAGGCGGCCGAGCCGCGTCTGCCGGGCGATCGAGTCCGACGGAAAGTTGACATCGGCGATGATCAGATCGTCGCCATGCCCCATGGCGCGAAGCGCATACAAGACATCCGCATTGAGCAGCGGGCTAATTCCCTTGAGCATGGTTCCTCCTGCAAGCCGGTTCGGTCAAAGGCGCATGCCGCTCACGGCATCGAAGACGTGGACATGGCCCGGCTTCGGCCTGATGCGGATATGGTCTCCGGGCCGAAAATCATGGCGGTCGCGAAACAGCGCGACGAGATCGATTTCCCCTGCCCGCGCATAGACCAGCGTTTCCGACCCGGTAGGCTCCACGACCGCGATGCGGACCTCGGCGCCCTCGTCGGACAGTTCGAAATGCTCCGGCCTCACGCCGTAGACCACCTGCTGCCCGTCCTCCAGGCGCTGGTCCGGCGCGGGAAAGCTGGCGCCGGCGACATCGACGTGGCGTCCGCCGTCGGCCACGGTGCCCTTGAGGCGATTCATCGACGGCGAGCCGATGAAGCCCGCGACGAACAGGTTCGCCGGGCGATCGAACAGTTCCAGCGGCGCGCCGATCTGCTCGATGCGGCCGGCGTTCATCACCACGATCTTGTCGGCCATGGTCATGGCCTCGATCTGGTCGTGGGTGACGTAGATGGTCGTCGTCTTCAGCCGCTGGTGCAGTTCCTTGATCTCGGTGCGCATCTGCACGCGCAACTGGGCGTCGAGGTTCGACAGCGGCTCGTCGAACAAAAAGACCCGCGGGTCGCGCACGATGGCGCGCCCCATCGCCACGCGCTGGCGCTGGCCGCCCGAAAGCTGGCGCGGGTAGCGCTTCAGAAGCGGCGTGAGTTCAAGGATGTCGGCCGCCGAGCGCACCTTCTCAGCCACCACCTTGGGGTCGATCTTCTTGAGCTTCAGGGCAAAGCCCATGTTCTGCTCGACCGTCTTGTGCGGATAAAGCGCGTAGCTCTGGAACACCATGGCGATATCGCGCCGCGCCGGCGACAGGTTGTTGACCGTTCGGCCGCCGATGGCGATGTCGCCGCCGGTCACGCTTTCGAGCCCGGCGATCATGCGCAGCAGCGTGGACTTGCCGCAGCCGGACGGGCCGACGAGCACAACGAACTGGCCATCCCGGATATCGATGCTGACGCCATGCAGCACCTGCGTCGCGCCATATGATTTGGTGACGTCACGGATTGCTACTTCGGCCATTCACCCGTCCTGATGTTCGCCAAGCCCGTTCATGCGGCAGGCTCTAATCTATCGCATCGCGGCGTTGACTCCGCAACGGGTTGTGACACTATTGAAACGAACATTATTGAAACTCTTGTTTCAGTAGTGAACTTTTGTCGAGACCGCGAAAATGCGGCCGCCCTGGGAGGAAACTACATGAAAGTCGGAATCTACGAACAGCTGGTACGGCGCGGCGCGACGCGGCGCGACGTCCTGAAGGGAGCCGCGAGCCTCGCGGCCTTGTCCGCCGCCTCGGCGACGGGTTTGGGTGCCCTGACCGGATCGGCGTCCGCGGATGAAGCGCTGCGCGCCGAAATCCTGCAGATACCGGGCGTCGGCAAAGGCTCGCCGACGGATGCCGACTGGCAGAAAGTCGGCGAACTGTGCCTCGGCGCGACCAAGGCAAGCGTCAAGGAAGGCGAGTTCGCCGGCGTCGAACTGACCTTCATGGGCCTCAACAACCAGAACCTGCACAACTTCCTGTTCCGTGGCTTCCTGAAGCCGTGGGAAGCCTATACCGGCGCGAAGATCAACTGGATCGACCTGGCGCAGGCCGACTACAACGCGCGCCTGCAGCAGTCGATCGCCACCGGGACCGTCGACTTCGACATCCTCGAAATGGGCGCGCCGTTCGAGGGCGATACCGCGGGCAAGGGCCTGCTCGACGAGATGCCCGACTGGGTGAAAAAGCAGATCGAGATCGACGACCTCGTCGCCTACCTCAAGCCGCCGGTCGGCACCTGGGACGGCAAGACGTACCGCGTCAGCATCGACGGCGACTGCCACACCTTCTCCTACCGCAAGGACTACCTTTCCGACGCGGCCATCTCGGGTGCCACCGGCATGACCGAAATGCCGAAGACCTGGCAGCAGGTCGACGAATGGTCGAAGAAGATCAAGGGCCAGAAGGACCCGCTCACCGGGCAGGACGCCTTCGGCTTCCTCGATCCGCTGAAGGGCTGGGGCGGCTTCGGCTTCTACTTCCTCGAGGACCGCGCGACGGCCTATGCCAAGCATCCGAACGATCCGGCGTGGCTGTTCGACCCGGACACGATGAAGCCGCGGGTGAACAACCCGGCCTTCGTCCAGGCGATCCAGGACGTCATGGACCTGATCGCCGCCGGCGCCTATCCGGGTGACCAGATCAACGCCGACCCCGGCACCACGGCGTTCCAGCAGTTCCTCGCCGGAACCGGCGCGGGCCTGTGCTGGTGGGGCGATGTCGGCTCGATGGCGCGCACCTCCGACACCTCGGTGGTCGGCGACGTCGTCGCCTTCTCCGCCAATCCCGGCTCCGACAAGGTCTATAATTCCAAGTCCGGCGAATGGGAGACGCCGGAGGGCGGCAATTTCGCGCCCAACCTGGCCTATCTCGGCTGGGGCGTCTACGTCACCAACCGCGTGTCGAAGGACGAAAAGAAGCGCAAGGCGGCCTGGTCCGCGGCCGCCCATCTCGGCGGCAAGGACCTGAGCCTGTGGACGGTGGCCTATCCGTCCGGCTTCCAGCCCTATCGCCAGTCGCATTTCAACTACGACGAATGGGAGAAGGCCGGCTACGACCGGGCCTATATCGAGAACTATCTCGGCTCGAACCTCGACAGCTACAACCATCCCAACGCCGCGATCGAGCCGCGTATTCCCGGTATCTTCCAGTACTACTCCGTCGCCGAGGACGAATTGGCGAAGGGCTATGCCGGCCAGTACAAGTCGGCGCAGGAAACGGCCGACGCGATCGCCGCCGCCTGGGAGAAGATCACCGACCAGATCGGGCGTGAAAGCCAGATCAAGCTCTACAAGGCGTCGCTCGGCATGTGACGCCATTTCCGACACCAACGGTGCGGGCGCGCGACATGCGCGCCCGCACCTGCCGCTTGCACAGGCGGCCACGCATGCTGCCAGCACCGATCGAGAACCAGAGAAGCCAGACCAGCAGATGAGCCAGGGCGATCTCCTTCATGTCGTCACCGAGGACGATATATCCGACGCCCGGCGCAGGTTCGGACGCGGCATCGTCTGGGCATCGGCCGCCCTGCTGGCCGTGGTGGCGATCGCCCAATACATGCAGATGAACGGCGTCCGGGACTTCGGCTTCCAGACGTGGCGGCCGACCCTCTACGCCTATATCGTATGGGCGGTCTGCCTGTGCTGGAGCAAGGTGCTCATCCATGGCGAGCATGGCAAGCGAACCCTGTTCGTGCTGCCGGCGGCGCTGTTCGTCGTCTCGCTCACCGTCTTTCCGCTGCTGTTCGGCATCGTCATCGCGTTTTCCAACTGGAACCTCGCCTCGCCGCTCGGCCGGCAGTTCAACGGCCTCGACAACGTGCGCCAGATGTGGGCCGACCCCTTCTACTGGAACGCCCTGCGCAACATGGTGTGGTATACGCTGGCGATCCTCGTCGAATATGTGATCGCCTTCGGGCTCGCCCTGCTGCTCAATGCCGAAATCAAGGCGCGCAAGTTCTTCCGGGTGGCCTTCCTGCTGCCGCTGATGCTGTCGCCGGTCGCGGTAAGCTGGATGGTCGGCAAGTCCATGCTGGAAATCCGCTTCGGCCCCATCGCCCGGCTGGCGCGCTGGCTCGGCTGGGAAAACCCGTCATTCTTCGGCTCGCCCGAAGTCGCCCGCTTCACCATCATGGTCCTCGACGCGTGGACATTCATCCCGTTCATGATGATCATGATCCTGGCCGGCCTGCAGGCGATTCCCAAGGACCTGACGGAGGCGGCGCGCGTCGACGGCGCCGGGCCGTGGAAGGCCTTCTGGGAGATCGTGTTCCCGCTGATGTTGCCGGTATCGGTGACCGCCATCCTGATCCGCATCATCTTCAAGCTCAAGCTGGCCGACATCGTCATCAACCTGACCGCCGGCGGACCGGGCGGCGCGACCGACACGGTGACCTCGTTCATCTTCCGGGAATATCGCGACCGCTCCAATGTCGGCTACGGCACGCTGCTGGCGATGGTCTATCTCGTCATCATCATCGTGTTCATGACGATCCTGATGAAACTCGCTGAACGTTTCGCGGCGCCGCGCACATGACCAGCCAAGCCAGACATGACGACGAAACCGGGACGCCGATTGCACTGCGCCTTGGCGGCAAGGCCGGCATCTACCTCCTGCTCATCCTGTGGGCGGTGATCTGCCTGTTCCCGATCTACTGGACCATCACGACCAGCTTCAAGACGGCGCCCAACGTGATGAAGGGCGCGCTGATCCCGTGGCTCGACTATCAGCCGGCCTGGCTCGGCTGGCGCTCGCTCGGCCTGTCGCCGGAAACGATCGGCGCGTCCAGCACGGTGCGCGAAGAGTTCATGAAGCGGTTCATGAATTCCGCCATCGTCTCGATCACCTCGTCGGCCCTCGCGGTGATGCTCGGCTCGCTGGCGGCCTACGGCCTGTCGCGCTTTTCCTACCGGTTCGGCTTCATGAAGAACGCCGACATCTCGTTCTTCTTCCTGTCGCAGTTGATCCTGCCGCCGGTAGTGCTCGCCCTGCCATTCCTCGTCCTCTACAAGGAACTCGCCCTGCTGGACACCCAGATCGGGCTGATCCTGCTCTATACGCTGATGGTGCTGCCGATCGTCATCTGGATCATGCGCGACCAGTTCTCGTCGATCCCGACCGAACTGGAAGAAGCAGCCCTGGTCGACGGCCTGTCGATCTGGGGAGCGTTCTTTCGCGTCATCCTGCCCATCGCCCTGCCCGGCATGGTCGCCTCCTTCATCCTCAGCCTCGTGCTGACCTGGAACGAATATTTCTTCGCCGCGCTGCTGACCTCGACCCATGCCAACACCCTGCCGGTCATGGTCGCCTCGCAGACGGGCAGCCAGGGCATCTCGTGGTGGTCGATGGCGGCGCTGTCCTTTGCCGCGATCCTGCCGCTGATCGTCATCGGCGTCGTGCTCGAGCGCTACCTCATCAAGGGCATGACCGCCGGCGCGGTGAAGTAGGCCCGTCACTCCAGGTTCGTGTGGCGCGCCCGCATCGCCTCGTCGGTAACGCCGAGACGCTGCTTCAGCTTCAGCACCATGGCCTCGAAGAGCACGAACATCGCGCCCTCGAACAGCGAACCCATCGGAAAGGCCGAGCTTCGCTTTTCGCCACGGTCGTCCGCCATCGTCTGCGCCGGCACGACGAGCAGGCAATCCGCCAGACCAGCCGCGCTTGCCGTCGGCTGGGCGGTAATCAGCAGGACGGTTGCGCCGGCACCGCGCGCGGTGCGCATCAAGGACAGGATCGTGCCGGTTTCACCGGGGCCGGAACTGGCGAACAACAGGTCGCCCGCGCCGAGCGGCGGCGCCGTCATATCGCCCGCGACCGAGACCGGCAGGCCGAGATGGAACAGCCGCATGGCAAGGCCCTTCATCTGCAAAGCCTCGCGCCCGCAACCGCATACCACGATGCGGCCCGCCTGCGCGAGCATGGCGCAGGCGTCGTCGACGGCGCGCTCGTCGACGCGCGCGACCGTCAGGCGCAATTCGTCGAGCAGGGCATCCGTCAAAGCGCTCATCCCGGTTCCACCATCCGATCCGATGCGCCACCTTGGTCGAGCCTCGCGCTGTTGGCAATGGTACCATGCGGCAGGTTTACCCGCTCGTACCGGTCTCGCCACTTGCGAGCGCCGGCTTTCACCAATAAACGTCGCATATCACCCCTTTGACCACGTGCCCGACCCCATGGCCAAGACCCCGACACCTCGCCCTTCCACCGAAAGGAAGCGCTCCGCCACGCCGAAAGCGTCGCGAGGCGACAAGGAACGCTACGGTGCGCCGGCGCTCGAAAAGGGCCTCGACGTACTCGAACTGCTCGCCGGCCTTTCGCAGGGCGTCACCCAGAGCGAGATCGCGCAACTGCTCGGACGGTCCTTGCAGGAAGTCTATCGCGTGGTCATGGTGCTGGAGCGGCGCGGCTTCATCCAGCGCCGGCTGGGCGAGGACGGCTATTTCCTGTCCAACCGCATGTTCGACCTCGCCAACCGCTACCCGCCCCTGTCGCGCCTCATCAACCTGGCGACGCCGCTGATGCACGAGGCCGCCCGGTCTGCGAACCAGGCGCTGCACATGGCGATCCTCGACTCCACGTCGATCCGGGTCGTGGCGCAGGTGGACAGCCCGGCGCCGTTCGGGTTTCGCCTGCGCGTCGGCACCAAGAACCCGGCGATGGCAACCGCCTCGGGGCGGCTGCTCGTGGCATTGCAGTCGCCGGCGGTGCACGACTGGGTGCTGGAGGACATGCGCCGCAACTGGTCGCCGGAAGAGGCCGAGACGCTGGCCCGCAGAATCCGGACGATCCGCTCCAGGGGCTACGAAATGGTGACCGGCGAAGGGCTGCAGGGAATCACCGATGTCAGCTTTCCACTGATCGACGGCAGCGGCTTCGCGCAGGCGGTTCTGACAATGCCCTATCTGGCGGCGACCAGACAGACGATCGGCTTCGACCAAGCCTGCGAGATCGTGTTCCGCGCCGCCGAGACGATCACCCGCATGCTGGGCGGCGTACCGCCGAAAGTCAGCTTCCCGCTGATGCGGATCGCCGCCAAACGGCCGCCAAACAGGCTCGGCTAAGCCTACCCTCAAGTCCGATGTTCGAACACCAGGTCGAGCCACAGCGGCTCGCCGTTCGCGCCGGCGATCTCTTCGAACACATGCGCCATGGACGCCGTCCATTTCGCCTGGATCGCGCTTGCCGCGCTGATACGTGCGGCGTGGTCGTAACCCCATTTCGTGCGCAGGCTGCTGACGATCAGGTCGCCGCGCCGCCAGATGCGGTAGTCGTAGAAGCCGGCCTCATCGAGCAGGGCGAGGATTTCGGGCCAGACCGCCCGGTGCGCCCGGTCGTATTCAGGTCCCATGCCCGGCTTCAGCCGATAGAGGAAAACCAGCGGCTCCTCACGCTGCCCGGCCGGGACCGTCATCGGCCCTCTCCCTCGCCCGCAGCTTCCGGCACGACACCGCCGAGCCGGCTCGATTTCAGCCCGGCATCGACCAGAAGCATGGTCTTCAGCGCGTCGTGCACGTCCGTGACCAGCCGCGCGTCCTCGCCCGCCGCGAAACGCTGCAAATTGGCCATGACATAGGCGAAGGAATCCGGAACACGCTCGCCCGCCAGCGGCAATGCCGTCCAGGGCTGCCCTTCATGGCAGATTTCGAGGCGCTCCGGCTGCGGCCGCAGATAGTCCAGCAGATAGCCGACGGTCACGTGTGCTGCGCCCTTCATGCCCTCGACCCGGATGGTGGCGTCGGTATGGCGCGGGCCATGGCCATAGGTGTGGTTGAGCGACAGGCAGCATCGCACGCGGTCGCCATAGTCGAGGATGATGCTGGAGCGGGCATCGGCCTGATTGCCGTAGCGCGGGTGCTTCACCGACTTGGCGTAAATGCTGCGCGGCTCGCCGACGAGGCCGCGGATCCAGTCGAGATAGTGGATCGAATGCAGCGGTATCTCGACAGCCTCCAGCCTGGGGATGAAAGACCAGAGTTCCCACGGCATGTAGACCGCCAGATGCACGTCGACATCGACAATGTCGCCGAGCAGACCCTTGTCGACGGCGTCGCCGATCGCCAGCGTCGAAGGTGTGAACCGCAACTGGAAATTCGTCGCCGCGACGATGGCGCGCGCATCAAGCTCGGCAACGATGCGGCGGGCGGTGGCGCCATCCGGCCCGAGCGGCTTCTGGATGAGCACGGTAGCACCCGGCGGCAGCCGCCGCACCGTCTCCAGCACCGCCTCGGGCGGCAGCGCCAGGTCGAATACGCCCTCGCTGCCGCAGGCGCCGATCGCCTCCTCCAGCGAGGCATGCACGGCGGGCACGTCGAAATCGCGCGCCAGAAGCCGGGCGGCCTCACCGTTGACATCGAACACGCCGGCGACCGGCAGACCCGTCTTCCGGTAGGCAGGCAGGTGCGCGTCGCGGACAATCCCACCGCAGCCGATGATGGTGATCGGGCGCGGACGCGAAGGCATCGGCCATGCCTGTCGCAGCCCGGCCAGGGTGTCGGATAGCCCGTTCATGGTCGTCGATCCGGCCGCATGAGGAATTCATCCCTTATATCATTAGCAAAAACCGACATTGATATCTGGTAGTTTTTCCTGTGTAGTGTGTCAATCAACGGAGGACTTCGCAGGCATGCCGATCGAGGCCGAGGAACTTCACCCGCACGCGGCGCGCCTTGTGCGCGAAGGCATCGATCCGGCCGCCCTGGCCAGCCGCACGATAAGGCTGGCTACGGACGAAACCATGGCGGAGGGCGCGTTCTCGATCTTGGCCGCCGGCGAAGCGATCGAGGTGCGCGGCGGGCCGTTCTCGGGCGTCATCTATGGCGCGCAGGAGCTTGTCGGGCGGCTCGGCCGCAGCCTCGACGTTTCGGCCCTCGCCGCCGGCCCGATCTCGGACGCCCCTGGCCTCGCTTACCGCACCTTCTGGACCTGGGACCACTCCACCAACTGGGAACTGTCGCAGATCGGCCAGCAGGAAATCGGCGTCTTCAACCCCTACCAGAAGCCGCCGTCCGGCTTTCTCGCCGACTACAAGCGGCTGGTGGACTATTGCTCGGCCAACCGTATCGGCGCCATCGTGCTCTACGGTTTCCTGCGCGACAGCCATGGCGGCATCGAGGCCGCGCAGGAGCTTTGCCGCTATGGCCGGGAACACGGCGTGCGCATCATTCCCGGCATCGCCATCGGCGCTTATGGCGGCGTCTACTGGGAAGGCAACCATCGCTACAACCTGTCGACCTGGCTGAAGGAAAACCCGCAGCACAAGGCGCAGTTCAGCAAGGACATCGGCTTCCAGCTCGCCGATCTCGATTTCCCGCTGAACTTCCCGCATTCCGATTACACCGTGACCGCCTGCCCGAGCGCACCGGAGGTGATGGACTGGATGGAAGAGGCGGTCACCTGGCTGGCCGAGACCTTCGACATCGGCGGCATCAACATCGAAAGCGGCGACTACGGCGTCTGCGATTGCCCGCGCTGCAAGGCGCGCCGCGCCAACGACGCCGAGGCCGCCCGCCGCGCCAGGGAATATGGCGACAGCTGGTCCCATTCCGACATGGCGGCGAACTTTCCCCGGCTCTATCGTGCGGCCAAGGCGGTGAAGCCGGACCTGTGGATCTATTGCGAGATGCAATGGGACAACCTGCTGGAGCCGGTGGCGGCCGGCGCGCAGGCCGCCCTGCCGGCAGGCGGCATCTACCAGCACACAGTCAACCGCAGCTACTGGAAGCGGCTGCGGACAGCGCTGCCGGCCGGCTATGTGGAAACGCTGCCGACGCAGCCGAACGTCCTGCGCTGCCAGTTCGCCTGCCAATGGAACGGCGACGCCCGCACCGAGCGCTACGCGCTCAACGCCCGCGACTTCGCCGATATGAACCGACAGGGCTACCGGATGGGCATGAAGGGGCTCACCGTCTGGGGCGAGCCCTCCGACTACAATGGAGCGACCGAGATCAGCTATCTGGCTTTTGCCCGCTTCGGCTGGAACCCGGAACTGACCTGGGACGATTTTGTCGCCCGCGACGTAGCACCGCTGTTCGGCGGAGCGCAGGCCGCACAGCGCTTCATCGCCATCACCGAGGAGATCGACGCCGAGGCGCGGCTTTCACCGCAGCGGCTCGAAGAACTGATGGAAGAAGTCGTCCGCGCCCTGTCGAAATCGGCCCCGGAGCCGCGCCGCCGCTGGCTGTCGCTCGCCGACCGCATCGGCCGCCGCCAGCACATGGGACATTAGCGACCGGGGGGAAAGCTGCGGGCCGCCATAGGGCCGGCCCGGCACCGTCAGGCGAGCCCTTCCGGCCCGGCGCCGCATACCAGCGCGCAAATCTTCTCCCCGGCGGAAAACCGCAGCACGCCCTTGCGTAGCGCCGCCGCTGCCGCAGCCCCGCTCAAATCCGCCGCCAGCCCCATTTCGAACCATAGCCAGCGTGCCGCCTCCAGCATGTCGTCGTCGTCGACCAGCACCACCTCGTCGATCAGGCCCCACGAGGTCGCGAAGACATCGCGGTCGGTCTCGGCGCAGGCCATGGTGGCGACGCGCGTGGTGACCTTGTCGAGCTTCACGACATGGCCGGCGGCCAGCGAGGCATGGAAGGTCGGTGCGCCGGTCGGCTCGATGCCGACGATGCGGATCGAGGGCTTCAGCGCCTTCAACGCCACCGCCATGCCGGTGATCAGCCCGCCGCCGCCGATGGCCACCAGGACGGCGTCGAGGTCCGGCTGCTGTTCGAGCAGTTCCAGCGCCAGCGTGCCCTGTCCCGCCACCACGTACGGGTCGGCGAAGGGATGGAAATAGGCGCAAGCCTTCTCATGCGCAAAGGCCAGCGCACTGAGATTGGTTTCGTTCCAGACCGAGCCGACGACCTCGACCGCCGCCCCCCATTTGCGCAGCTTTTCGATCTTGGCCTGCGTGACGTTGGTCGGCACGAAGATGGTCGCCGGCACCCCGGCCAGCTTTGCCGCCCGCGCGACGGCAAGGCCGTGATTGCCGCCCGAGGCAGTGGTGACCCCGCGCGCCATGTCCTGCGGCGGCGTCGCCAGCAACTTGTTGGTGGCGCCACGCGCCTTGAAGGAACCCGTCACCTGCAGGCATTCGAGCTTCAGCCAAAGCTCCGCCTCGGTAACCGGCGCGCTCAGCGCATTCGCCTGGATCAGCGGCGTGCGGCGCACATGCGGCGCGATCCGTTGGCGCGCCTGGTGGATATCGTCCAGCGTGATCATCGTCAGTCCTCGAGCGGAGAGGCCACCACCAGGCAGCAATTACCGGGGCGTACGCGCCCCGGATGGCGCTTGCCGTAAACTACCCCGCTTGCGGCGAAGTGCAACTCGACCGGTTCGCGTCCCGGATTTTCCAGGAAATGGATGCGGCCGGCCGGCTCGCCTTCCCGCACCGCGGCGCCAAGCTCGTGAAAGGGTTCGAAAATGCCGGCTTCGGACGCCATCACATAGGACGAGGTGCCGGCGATGGTATGGAAGCCGGCCACGTCTGGTCCCTTTTCCAGCGCACCCTCCAGCACGCCCAGATGGCGCAGCACGTTGTGCACGCCGCGCCGGCAGATGCGCACCGCCTCGGGCGTGACCGTGCCGGTGCCCGCCATTTCCGTCCCGACGGTGGCCAGGCCGGCGCGCACGGCGGTCGACGTCGAAGTGCGCGGATCGCCGAAATTGGAAATCTGTACCTTGAACGGGGCCTGGAACGCCTCGACCGCCGCCCGGTTGCGGGCATTGAGCTGCGGATCGTCGCAGGGTTCGAGCACCGCGCTCGGGATGATCGACAGCGACGAGCCGCCCGAATGAAGGTCGATGAAGGCATCGGCCAGCGGATAGAGCACGCTGCTGACATAGTGGGAAATCTGCTGCGTGGTCGAGCCCAGCGGATCGCCCGGAAAGGTACGGTTGAAGTTGAGGTCGTCGAGCGGCGACACCCGGCGGCTGGCCTCGACCGCCGGCAGGTTGATGGCGGGCACGATGATCAGCCGGCCGTTCATGGCTGCGGGATCGAGGCCGCGGATGATCTCGCCAAGAACGATCGGCCCCTCATATTCGTCGCCGTGATTGCCGCCCTGCAGGATCACGGTCGGGCCGGAACCGTTGCGGATCACCGTCAGCGGAACGCGGATCACGCCCCAGGCGTCGTCGTGAACGGACGAGGGAAAATTGACGAAGCCGACCTGCTTGCCGTCCTTGTCGAAATCGATGTCGGTGAAGCCGATGGAGCGCGTCACGCCTGACCTGCCTGCCCGGCCAAGGGCCGGTCGCGGCCGACCTCGCCGGTCTTTCTATATATGAAATATCGATTTGACATAAGATATCCTCGCCGGCCCGATGTCAAGCTTGGCGCAGTCGCGGCCTGTCGTCGGGTGAACGGCGGGCGAGCTGTTGCCGATCCTCGATACCGAACAGAAAGACGGCTGCCGGTGTTCTGCAGGCGCCCTTTTCCGGTGCTATTTTCCTCTCTGTCCTGCTGGCGCAGGGGTCCGACTTATTCGCCTTCCGACACGTTCGTCAGGACCTCGCGCGCACCGGGCGTGACCGTTCCCTGGTTCAGCGCCGAGACATCGGCCAGCGTGAGCTTGCCGTTCGCGATGCCGTTGGTCATGCGCTTGCACCAGGCCTCGGTCGCCTTTTCGACCGGCACGCCCATGAATTCAGCGAGGCCGGCCGGGTCGTTGCCGATACCCTGGCCGATGCAGGTATCGATAGCGGACTGACGCTCCGTGTCATTGGCCCTGAGAGCCGCCGCCATCTGCTGAAACTCCTGCTCGTCGTCGGCGATCTGCGCCGCCGCCGGGCCGGGCGACAGGAACCCGAGAAACACCAGCGCTGCGGCGATCGCTTTCATGTGCATGGCAGAAGGAGTTGGCATGGAACATTCTCCGGCTCGATCCCGAAGGCTGAACGCCTGACGATGCGGACCGTCCTCTACCAGCCCCGCAAATCCTCAGCACCCCACCTCGCGGCCGATGAACATCGGCCTGGACCAGTCTACCCAGACGATACCGATGCGCAAGCTTACCGCCGTCAGGACAATCGATAAGCGCCCGGCACGCCCCAGTTTGAATTTCACCCGGATGCGGTTGATCGCGGCGAAGGCCCGGCCGGCGACGATGGCCGGCCGGGCCTGTACCGGACCTAGGCTGCCTTCGCGGAGGCGGCTGCCGATCCGCCTGCCAGGCGCCCGAATACAGTGCCTGCCATCAAGCCGGTTCCGCCCGGGTAGTTGAAGTAGAACAACCCGCCCACGAGTTCACCGGCGGCAAACAGCCCCTCGATCGGAACCAGGTCCACGTCCAGGACCTGGGCGTTGTCGTTGACCCGCAGGCCGCCGAAGGTGAATGTAACCCCGCAGCCAACCTGGAAAGCCTGGAACGGGCCGTCTTCAAGGGTGTTGGCCCAGTTGGTCTTGTCGACCTTGAGTCCGGTGGTGCCGCGCCCGTCCTTGACGTTCGGATTAAAGGCGACATCCTTCCTGATCGCGGCGTTGTAGGCGCGGATTTCCTCCAGCGCCGCGGCTGCATCGACCCCTTCCAGCTTGCCGACGAGATCTTCGAGCGTATCGGCCTTCACGGTCGTCACCTGCTTGATCCGATACTCGTCGCGCAACAGGTGAGCGACCTTAGAGTCGAAAATCTGCCAGGCGAAATTGCCCGGCTGCTCGAGGATGACGCGGCCGTATTTGGCGTAGGTGTAGTTGCGGAAGTCAGCACCCTCGTCGACGAAACGGCGGCCGTCGGCGTTCACCATGATGCCGAACGGATAGGAATGCTTCTGGAAGCCATCGCCGACATCCAGGTCCCCGAACTCGGGTGCGTTGAAATCCCAGCCCACGGCGTGGCAGCCCGACCAGTTACCATAGACGGCGGCACCGATAGCCTGCGCCATCTTGATGCCGTCGCCGGTGTTGAACCGCGAGCCGCGAACCTTGGCGAGTTCCCAGTTCGGGCCGAGATACTGGGTGCGCATCTGCGGATCGGCCTGAAAGCCGCCGCTGGCAAGCACCACGGATTTCGCCGCGATCTGATAGGTCTCGTTCCCGCGCTTGACGGTGACGCCGCTGATGCGGCCCTTCTCGGTCAGCAGGCCGGTCACCCGGCAGCCATAGCGGATGTCGATCCCCTTCGAGCGCGCAATCTGCGTCTCGCTGTCGACCAGGCCCGGACCACCGCCCCATGCCTCGACGGTCAGTCCGCCCCAGAACTTGAATCTGCCGTCGACCTTGAACGCCTGGCGGCCATAGATCGGCTGGAAGCGCACGCCCTTCGAGCGCAGCCATTTGATCGTATCGAAGGAGCGGCGCACGAGGAGCTCGCACAGCACCGGATCGGAACGATAGCGGGTAACGCGGAACATGTCGTCGAAGAACTGGTCTTCGGTGTAGGAGCCAAAATCCGTGCGGTCGATCTCTTCCTGGGTAAGGTCCGGCATCACCTCCAGAAGATCCTCCACGCCACGATAGGCGAAACGGATCGCGCCCGCCGTGAACCGGCTGTTGCCGCCATTCTCGGCCTCCGGCGCGCGTTCCAGCACGACGACCTTGGCCCCCTTCTCCTCCGCCGCCAGCGCGGCACTGAACGCGGCGTTGCCGGCGCCCACTATAACCACATCACAGGAATCCATGCTTGCCTCTCTCTAGTCTGTATACATCCGTATGCAATCATGGATGAGGAAGCAAGCTGCTTTTTAAGCGAGGCCTCGAAAAGGGCTCGGGCAGGCGCATTCGCACGCCTGGCCAGGATCGAGCGGCCATTTGATGAGGCCCTGCCGGGGTCAGTCCCGTGATTGGGCGCAAGGGTTTTTACTCGCCACGAACGGCCACGTGGAAGCGGCGACCAGCGGAGCGTAGAGCGCAGGCAGAAGGGCTTCGGGACACCGGCCAGACCCACGTCGAAGGCGGTTGCCACTGCAGGCAACGGCCGGCCTGCCGACCGGTCCGCAAAGGATCGACATCGGTCCGGTCAGCTATTTCGGCAGTAACGGCACCCGGATGCCGGGGTACGGACAGCCAAAAGCAACCTATAGGAGGAGGCATTGCGGCCAACGCCGCCGGGAGAGCGTATTCGTTGAAACGAAAAGACCCCGGACGATGCCGGGGTCTGATACGTTAAGTTGCGGCTGATCAGAACTTGTAGGCCACGCCGACGGTGCCGGTGTGGAGCTTGGTCTTGACGTCGGCCCCACCCCAATCCTTGGAGCCGAAGTCGTAATACCGATACTCGGCCCGACCGACCAGATTGTCGGTGAACGCATATTCCAGACCCGCGCCGGCAGTCCAACCGACATAGGTCTTGGACACTTTTCCGTCGCCGGCTTCCTTGTAATAAGCCTTCGAATAGGCCACGCCCGCAGTTGCAAAAGGCAGGAAGCGATCGACGGCCAAGCCAACGCGCGCGCGCGTCGATCCGTACCAGTCGAAACCGACCTCGTTGCCGGCTTCGGATTTATTTACATCCGAATAGTTGAAATCGGTTTCCAGGCCGTAGACGAAATTGCCGTTCTGGAAATTCCAGCCAGCGTAGCCACCCGCGACGAAGCCATCAACATTAACGGACAAATCTATAGGGCCGACAATATTGCTCGAAGCCCTGCCCGCGCCATAACCGAGCTGGACGCCGAGATACGGGCCCGACCAGTCGTAAACAGCAGCCGGCGCTACGGGGGCATATTCCTGGCTCACGACCGCATCCGCGGCGAAAGCCGCCGAAACGCCGAGCGAGAGAACAACGGCAGCAGACGCGCCAAAAAGATACTTTGCAGTCATGAGTCCAAACCCTTCCAAACTGATAGCAGATAAATACGCGGAATGGTTGCAAGAGTCTGTCACATAAATAACACGTTACGCGCATTTTCCTCGTTTCTTCCACCCCGCGCCAACCCCATCAGGTTCCAGCCGAGAGGGTCATTCACCGTCCGGCAGCACCCGCCGCTCGGCGAAACGGCCAGCCTATAAGGGCCGTACCGGACAGGATGGACCGCCGCTTCGGCACACCGTAGGTTGGCCGCTCACGCGTTCATCCGGAAAGGACCCGCCGATGATCAAGGGGATCGCCCTTCTGCTGCTGTTTCAGTTGATCGGGGAGAGCATCGTGTTCAGCTCCGGCATCCCGCTGCCGGGTCCGGTCGTCGGGCTGGTGCTGCTGTTCATCGCCATGCAGCTATGCAAGGCGATGGGCCTCGGCCTGTTTTCCGAGGCGGAAACGGCGGCCGACGGCTTCCTCGCCAATCTCGGCCTTCTGTTCGTGCCGGCTGGCGTCGGCATCGTGGCGCTCTGGGGCGAGTTGCAGAGCCAGGCCGGCGTCCTGCTCGCCATCCTCGTGGCCTCCGCAGTACTCACGCTGGCCGCCACGGTATGGACGTTCATCGCCGTGCAGCGGCTGGTAGGACGGGAATAGGCCCATGAAGCGTCCGACAGAACTTTGGGTCTACCTGTCCACCTCGCCGCTGCTGTGGCTGACCCTCACCCTGTTCGCATGGCTCTTCGCCGTCGCCGTCTCCACGCGCCTGAAACGCCATCCCCTGGCCAACCCGGTGCTGATCTCCATCGTGCTCCTGGCCGGCGCCCTGCGGCTGTCGGGCGAGCCTTACGAAAAGTTCTTCGCGGGAGCCCAGTACATCCATTTCCTGCTCGGCCCGGCGACGGTGGCAATCGCGGTGCCGCTGTTTCGCCAATGGCGGCAGGTGAAGCGGGCGCTCCTGCCGATGGTCGCCGCCCTCGTCGTCGGCTCCTTCACCGCCGCGCTGTCGATCATGCTGTTGGGGGCATGGGGCGGGCTTTCGCGCGACGTGCTGATCGCCTTTCTGCCCAAGTCGGCGACTGCGGGCGTGGCGATGGCGATCTCGGAATCGCTGGGCGGCAACCCGTCGCTGACCGCCGTGCTGGTCGTGCTCACCGGGATCGTCGGCGCACTCGTGGTCACGCCGCTCATGAACGCCATGCGCATCAGGGACTATGCCGCGCGCGGCTTTGCGGTCGGGCTGACCTCGCACGGGATCGGAACCGCGCGAGCCTTCGACGTCGACCAGACCGCCGGGCTTTTCGCCGGCATCGCCATGGCGCTCAACGCCATCGCGACCTCGCTGGTGGTGCCGCTCATCGTGCGGCTGTTCCTGTAAGGCCGGATGCCCGGCCGATCAGGCGCCGGCCGGCTCCTCGCCGGGCTTGACCGTCATCACGTCCTGCCAGTCCGGATGCTTGCGGTACTGCGCCCGCACATAGGGGCAGACCGGCACGATCCTGAACCCGTTCTTGCGGGCATCCTCCACCATGAACGAGACCAAGGCGGCCGCAGCGCCGGTGCCGCGCATCGATTCCGGCGCGCCGGTGTGGTCGGCGCTGATGAGGCCGGGGCCTCGCTTGGTGAAGGTGATCTCCGCTTCGCCCTCCACGCCATCGATGCGGGCCACGTAGCGCCCCCGGCGCTCGCCGCCGTCTTCCCTGAAAAGTCCGATCTCAGCCATGTCCTTCTCCGTTCTCGCGCAGCCACCACTGCCTCGCCAGCGCCTCGTCGTCCGCCACCAGGTCGTGGCCGGCGTCGACGGTGCGCAGGTCCAGTTCCGCGCCGCTGGCCCTGAACCACTCCGCCAGCGCCAGCGCGCCCTTGCCGAAGGGGTCGCGCGCGCCCGCTACCATCAGCACGCCCGCCCCCTCCAGCTCCGCCGGCTGCAGCGTCTCCAGCACCGGGATGGCGCGCAGCAGCACCGCCCGGCGGATGGCCCGGGGGTAAAGCGCCATGACGGCGGCGGCGAAATTCGCGCCGTTGGAATGGCCGAGGAAGGCAAGGCGCGCGGCATCGAGCCGGTAGGCGGAAAGCGCCCCCTCGACGAAGGCTGCGAACGCCTCGGCCTCGGCGCGAATGTCGGACTGGTCGAAACTGATCGCCGTCAGCCGGCGGAACCAGCGGGCGTTTCCTTCCTCATGGCTGCGCCCGCGCACGCCGAGCAGCATGGCGTTCGGCGCAATGCGCCGGGCCAGCGGCATCAGGTCGGCCTCGTTGCCGCCGCTGCCGTGCAGCAGCACGATCGTGCTGCCGTCGGGGTCATCCGGCACATGGAAGCGGTGCACGAAGGGCAGGTCGCGCGGCACCATGCGCGGCTCGCCCGGCAGGGAAAACTGCGGCAGCATGACCGCGATATCCTGTGCCCTCTCCTTGTCGTGCGGCGGCACCAGCAGCGTCTCGCCAAGGCGCTCCGCTTCCTCGTCGACCGTGAAGCCCGGCCCGTCGGTGGCAAGCTCGATCAGCGTGCCGCCCGGCTCGCGCACATAGAGCGAGGTGAAATATTTGCGGTCGTGGACATTGGTCGCGGACGAGTTGAGACGCGCCAGCGCCTTCTCCTCGGCGCGGACGGCCGCCACGTCAGGCGCGCGGAACGCGACATGATCGGCGGTGCCGGTGCCCGGTATGCCCGGCACATAGCCGGAGACGTCGCGAATATCGACGGCGTCGGTGCCGGAGACCATGCGCATCGTGTTTTCGACTCGCGGTCCGGGCCGGTAGCCGAAGCGGCCAATGAAACTTGCCGTCTCCTCCGGCGTCTCGGTCAGGATCGTCACCGCGCGCAGACGGCGCGGCGCGACCGCTTCATCGCCCCAAGGCTGCGCTGCGGCAAGATCGGCGCCCACCAGCTTGACGATGATCCCGTCGGGGTCCTTCAGCCGCAGTACCGGCTCGCCGAACTCGCGCGACGGTCCCTCGAACGGCACGCCGGCGCGCAAGGCGCGCGTCATCCATTCGCCAAGGCTGTCGGGCGGCACGGCAAGGGCGATTTCCGAAACCTGGCCGGTGCCGACCCGCCCCGGCGCGCCGTCCTCCCAGACGAGGAATGTCACCAACGAGCCGGGAGGACCGAGGCGATCACCGTAGAACAGATGGAGTTGCAGGCCATCCTCATAGCCGCCGGTGCGTTTGACCAGGCGCAGGCCGAGGAAGCCGACATAGAAATCGACATTGGCCTGCACATGGCGCGTAATCAGCGTGACATGATGGATGCCGCTGGCGGCTGTATCGCTCAAACGGCTGCTCCCGAGATGGTACGCGTCATCGGCAAACTCACGGCTACAGGGTCGATACCGCGCAGGGTGCCACGTCGCGACATCGCTTTCCAGTGCCGCGACGTCGCCGCACGGCAGGCGCGCAAGTGGTTCTACAGGCTTTTCCCAGAGGCCCTATGCGGGGACCCTGATGTCGGCTACCGGGTCGATGCCCCGTCAGGCCGGCCATGAGCCGGCGATGCCATTCAAAAGAGTCTCCTTTCTTGCCGCTTTATCCTTCGCTTACCCAGCATCTCAAATCCGCAGACCTGTTCGGCGCCCTCGACCGCGTGCCGGCGCTCGGCGCGCCGGCCGGCAAACGAACGTTCCAGGTCTTCAATCCGTCGACCGGGGAACTGCTGGCGGAACTACCCGACATGGGCGTCGAAGAGACCGGCGCGGCCATCGACAAGGCCTATGTCGCGCAGGGCGAATGGGCCGCGCTGACGGCGCGCGAGCGCAGCGACACGCTGTGGCGCTGGCACGAACTGATCGTCACCCATACCGACGACCTCGCCGCCATCCTCACCGCCGAGATGGGCAAGCCGCTTGCCGAATCCAGATCCGAGGTCCTGCACGCCGCCGCCTACCTGCAATGGTATGCGGAGGAGGCGAACCGCATTTACGGCGAGACGATTTCCGCCCCGTCGACGAACCGCCGCATGCTCGTGATCAAGCAGCCGATCGGCGTCGTCGGCACGATAACGCCTTGGAACTTCCCGGCCTCGATGGTGGCACGCAAGATCTCGCCGGCACTCGCCGCGGGCTGCACGATCGTGCTGAAGCCGGCCGAGCAGACACCGCTCGTCGCCGGGGCCATGTTCGCGCTGGCCGCGAAAGCCGGCTTTCCGGACGGCGTCGTCAACCTCGTCTACGCCTCCGAAGGGGACGCGGTGGGGCGCGAACTGTGCGGCAACCCGAAAGTGCGCAAGATCAGCTTCACCGGTTCGACCGAGGTGGGGCGGCGGCTGATGCGCCAGTGCTCGGACCAGATCAAGAAGGTCAGCCTCGAACTCGGCGGCAATGCACCCTTCATCGTCTTCGACGATGCCGATGTCGACGCCGCCGTGGATGGCGCGATCCAGGCAAAATTCCGCAATGCGGGCCAGACCTGCGTTTCCGCGAACCGCCTCTATGTCCAGGCAGGTGTGCATGACGCGTTCGTCGCCAGGTTCGTGGAGCGGGTTCGAGAGCTTTCGGTGGGCGACGGCTTCAGGGAAGGCGTCGCCATCGGGCCGCTGATCGACAAGCATGCGCTCGCCAAGATCGAGGCGCATGTCGCCGACGCCGTAGCGAAGGGCAGCGCCATTCGCTGCGGTGGGCGGCGGATCGGCTCCGACGGCACGTTCTTCCAGCCGACGGTGCTGACCGGCATCTCCGGCGACATGAAGGTGGCGCGGGAGGAGACGTTCGGGCCGCTGGCGCCGATCATCCGCTTCGAAGACCCGGACCAGGTGGTGCGCGCGGCCAACGACACGATCTATGGGCTGGCCGCCTATTTCTATGCCTCCAACCTGCAACGCGTCTGGCGCGTGGCCGAGGCGCTGGAATACGGCATGGTCGGCATCAATACCGGTCGCATGTCCTCGGAGGCGGCGCCCTTCGGCGGCGTGAAGCAGTCCGGGATCGGGCGGGAAGGGTCGCGCCACGGGCTCGAGGATTATCTGGAAATGAAATATCTGTGCATGGGCGGCATCTGAACCAGCCGGCCGGCACCGATACCGACACGGCGCGGACGCTGAACGGCCCGCGCCCTTGAGGGGACATTCAGGCGATCCTGCGGGCGGCAATGGCCTGGTCGTAGCGCCCCGAAACGCTTGCGCTCTTCCGCTTCCTGTCAAACATCTCGTCGTCTGCCAGCGAAAGGCTGTCGCTCAGGCCGATGCCGGAGTCCGGCCGCCACTGCGTGAACCCGATGCTGGCCGGCACCGGAATCCTGCTGCCACGCCAATGCATCCGCCGCCGCTGGACCGCTTCGCCGAGGCGGCGAACGATCGTGGCGGCCAGTTCGGAATCGGTATCAGGCAGGAGAATGCAGAATTCATCGCCACCTACACGCGCGAGGAAATCGCGATCCCGAAGAAACGACTTCAATACGCTAGCTATATGAACCAGGGCGGCGTCGCCGGCGTCATGGCCGTAGCGATCATTGATCGCCTTGAACAGGTCGAGGTCGATCATCACCACCACCGCGCTCTCGCCCTTGCGCCTCGCGGATTTCTCGATGAGGGCGATCCGCTCCCGCAGCGCGCGCCGGTTGGGCAACCCCGTCAGGTCGTCGCGGGTGGCTAGCGCATAGAGTTCGGCACGAAGGCGATCCGTGACGATGAGGAGGAGCCCGAGGTTGAGGACGCTGGCGCCGATTATCGCGCAGACAAGAAACCAGGCCGCGACCGAATAATAGGCGTCCGTACTCATCAGGCCCGCTAGGCGCAAGGCGTTGGTGACGGCCTCGGCCCCCTGCCCGGCGATGAACACGCCGCCGGCCGCCGCCGCCACCCAGACGCCGACCGACCGCCGCTTAAACGCCAGCAGCGCGGCCACCGTCGAAACGATGGGCACCAACTGGCTTACGGAAAAGACGACGTTGTCGGTCTCGCGGCCGCCCGAGCCGAACATCGCCATGGCACCGGCGCTGGCAAGCAGCAGAGCGGCTACCCCCATCCATTGCGGCGGCCTTCCGCCGAAGACCCGGACCCCCTGCCAGATCACGGCAAAACTCGCTACCGTCAGGAGAATGCCGACGCAGGTGAGCAGCCTCGATCCCTCGCCGAGCACCAGGAACGGCCCGCTGAGACAGGTCATCAGCAGCGCCGCAAACCAGTAGCGGGCGGCGACCACCGTTCGGTATGAGCACGACACCATCGCCCAGATGACCGCAAAGCCGACCGAGTTGAGCAGGATCACAACGTAAAGCGTGGTGAAGTCGAGCTTCATGTCAGACCCGTCGCCCTCCAGCGAATACAAAGGCAGAGGCCACCTGCCTCCCCGGCCATCGCGATAGGGCAGTCGGGCTAAGAAGTTCTTTACCGCGACGATCAATTGCAACGCAGCTTCTGGCCGAGGGCGCTTCCGGCAGCCGGGCTGAAGGGATCACCAAAGTTTGAAAGGAGCAGCCTCGCTATAGCCACCCTGCGGTCGAAGGATCTGGGCGCGGCGGGAGACATTCGACGACAGGCACCTCAGGAGGCCATGATGATCTACAAAGTCGTGATTGCTACAGCGTTGATCTCCGCATTCAGCATGCCCTCGTTCGCGGCGACGGAATATTGGGTCGCCAAGGATGCTGTCAGCCACAAATGCGAGGTGGTCAGCAAAAAACCCGACGGCACCAAGATGATGAACGCCGGCACCAAGATGTACACCAGCCAATCTCGAGCGCAGGCCGCCATGAAACAGATGACCGCGTGCAAATGATCCAGGCCCGGATCGCGTTCAGCGACCAGAAGTCCGCCGCCGCCCGATCGCTGCGGCGGACTTTTTTTACGCGATCCTTTTGCAAGTGGGCGAGTTCGTGCGCCGGAAGTCTATTCCAGGCGCGCGGGAAAGCCCGGCGCCCGCAGGTCCGTGCCGAGCGCGTCTTCCAGCAGCTTGACGATCTGCGTCGATTGCGCGTCGCCGCCATAGGCCGCACGGCCCCTGACGAAGGTCTGGTTGGTCAGCCCGGCAAGGTCGAGCGGAACGTCGAACTCGCGGCCGAAATTCATGGCGAAGCCGAGGTCCTTGAGCGCGAGGTCCATGGTGAAGGCGACGTCGTAGCTTCCGTTCAGGATAAGCTGGCCTTCCGTCTCGTGGACGAAACTGCTGCCGGAACTCGCCTTGATCGCCGCCCAGGCCTGACCGAGGTCGAGACCGCCGCGCTTGGCCAGCATCAGCGCCTCGCCGTCTGCCACCAGATGGATGAAGGCCAGCATGTTGGTGATGACCTTGATCACCGAGGCGCTGCCCAGCGGCCCCATGTGGAAGATCTTGTCGCCCATGGCTTCCAGCGCCGGGCGATGTAGCTCGAACAGGTCCTTGTCGCCGCCGGCCAGCATGGTGATCCGGCCCTGGGCGGCAAGATGGACGCCGCCCGTCACCGGCAGTTCCATCGTCCGCACTTCCTTCCCGGCGGCGACTGCCGCTAGGCGCAGGATTTCGTCGCGGCCAAGCGTCGACATTTCGATCCAGGTTGAGCCGGGCTTCATCGTCTCCAGCATCCGGCCGAGAACCAGTTCCGAGATTTTGGGCGATGGCAGGCAGGTGAAGACGGCATCGCACTGCCCGGCCAGGGCTGCCGGACTGTCGGCCCAAGCCGCCCCCAGCCCGACCAGCCGGTCCGCCGCCGCGCGCTCCTTGTCGTGGACCGTCACCTTGAAGCCGGCGCCAAGCAGGCTGGCCGCCAGGTGCCCGCCAAGATTGCCGAGGCCGATGAAACCGTAATGCATGGCAGCGCCTTCCATTTCCACTATTCGTCGATGAGGGTCAGCGCTGCGGCGCCTGACCCGGGACCCGTCCAGAAGCGCGCGCTTCGAGCACGCGCGTGAGCCAGCCCGCGTCCATTTCCGGAACGGACGATAAGAGCAATTCCGTGTAGGGCGGGTGCGGCGGGTTGAAGACCTCGTCGCGGGTGCCCTTCTCGACGACCTTGCCATGCTGCATCACCACCACGTCGTCGGCTATGGCCTTGACGGTGGCGAGGTCGTGGGTGATGAACATGTAGGTGAGGCCGAGCTCCGCCTGGAGCTTCATCAGCAGCTTGAGGATGCCTTCGGCCACCAACTGGTCCAGCGAAGAGGTGACCTCGTCGCAGATGATGAATTCAGGCTCCGCCGCCAGCGCACGGGCAATGCCGATGCGCTGCTTCTGGCCGCCGGAAAGAGCGGTCACCGGCCGGTCGAGATAGGTGTCGGGGTCGAGTTCGATCTGCTCCATTAGGCCGCGCAGCCGCGCTTCCTTTTCGCGGCCGCGCAGGCCGAGATAGAAGGTAAGCGGACGCCCGACGATCTCTCGGATCGTCTGCTTGGGGTTCAGCGCCGTATCCGGCATCTGGTAGATCATCTGGATGTGGCGCAGCAGGCCGCGCCCGCGCGCCTCCAGCCTGGGCGGCAGCGCCTTGTCCTTCCAGCGCACCACGCCGCCGGTGGCGGGCAGCAGCCCGGTGACGACCTTGGCGACGGTGGACTTGCCCGAGCCGCTTTCGCCAACGACGGCAAGCGTGCGCCCCTTCTGGATGCTGAAGCTGACATCGTCGAGCGCCTTGGCCTTGCCGTAATGCGCGGTAACGCCGTCGATGGCGATCAAAGGCGCGCCGGCCGGCAGCGGCCGCGACGGGCGATGCAGGCTGCGCACCGCCCACAGCGATTTCGTGTAGGCTTGCTGCGGGGCGGATAACATCGTCGCGGTATCGGCGACCTCGACCACCTTGCCGTGGCGCAGCACCATGATGCGGTCGGCCATCTGCGACACCACGGCAAGGTCGTGGGTGATGTAGATGGCGGCGGTGTCGTAATCGGCCACGATCTTGCGGATGGCCGCCAGAACGTCGATCTGGGTGGTGACGTCGAGCGCGGTGGTCGGTTCGTCGAAGACGATCAGGTCCGGGCGGCAGGCCATGGCCATGCAGGTCATGGCGCGCTGCAACTGGCCGCCCGAGACCTCATGCGGGTAGCGGAAACCGATCTCTTCAGGGTTCGGCAGTTGCATCTGCCGGTAGAGGTCGACGGCATCGGCGGCGGCGGCGGGCCGGTCGCTGGTGCCGTGTTGCAGCGGGCCTTCGACGAACTGGTCGATCAGCCGGTGCGCGGGATTGAAGGAGGCGGCAGCCGACTGCGCCACATAGGCGACGGAGCGGCCGCGCAGGCTGCGCAGCCGGCGCGGCGAGGCGAGCCGCAAATCCTCGCCGTTCAACAGGATGGAGCCGTCGGTGATACGACAGCCGTCGCGGCAATAGCCCATCGCCGCCAGGCCCAGCGTCGATTTGCCGGCGCCCGATTCACCCACCAGACCCAGCACTTCGCCGCGCTTCAGGTCGAGATCGACGCCCTTGACGATCTCGTTCCAACCGGCTCCGGTGCGGCCCGCGATCTTGAGCCCGCGAATGGTCAGGAGTTCGCTCATGGCCGCCCCCTCAGTCCTTCAGGCCACTGGCGCGGTGAAGCATCCAGTCGACCACGAAATTGATCGCCACCGTGACCAGGCCGATCGCCGCCGCCGGGATCAGCGGCGTGATGTCGCCGAAGGCGATCAGGCTGGCGTTTTCCTTGACCATCGATCCCCAGTCGGCGGTCGGCGGCTGGATACCCAGGCCGAGGAAGGACAGCGCGGCGATGAACAGGAAGACGAAGCAGAAGCGCAGCCCGAACTCGGCCAGCAGCGTCGAGGTGATGTTGGGCAGTATCTCGCGCCGGATCAGCCACAAGGTGCCTTCGCCGCGCAGCTTGGCAGCCTGGATGAAATCCAGTTCCGCAATATCCATGGCGGCCGCGCGCGCGAGGCGAAAGACCGGGGCGACATAGATCACCGCGATGACAGCGACCATGTTGGGGATGGACGAGCCGAGGATCGCCAGCAGGATCAGGGCGAGGATCAGCGGCGGCACCGCCATCAGCACGTCGACGATGCGGCCGACCGTCTGGTCGATCCAGCCGCCCTTGAGCGCGACGAAAATGCCGAGGAACGACCCGATGAAGAAGGCGATCGCCGTGGTCAGGATCGCCAGGCCGACCGTGTTGCGCGCCCCGAAGATCATGCGCGAGAGCATGTCGCGGCCGAGATTGTCCGTACCCAGCACATAGCCGTCGCCCCAGGGCAGGTATTCGGCGCCGACGATCTGGGTTTCGCCGTAAGGCGCGATCAGCGGGGCGAAGACGGCAAGGATTGCGGTCACCAGGATGACCAGCATCCCGAAGATCGCGGTCGGCGGCGTCTGCTTGAGAAAATTCCACATGGCCTTGTCCTCAGCGCCCGTTGCGCAGGCGGGGATTCGCCAGGATCGAAAGCACGTCGGCGATCAGGTTGAGCACGATGTAGGTCGCGGCAAAAAACAGACCGACGGCCTGGACCACCGGGAAGTCGCGCTTGACCACCGCGTCGACCAGCAACTGGCCGAGCCCCGGGTAGGCGAAGACGACCTCCACCACCACGACGCCGACGACCAGGTAGGCGAGGTTCAGCGCCACGACATTGATGATCGGCGCGAGCGCGTTGGGCAGGGCGTGGCGCAGGATGATCTTCATCGGCGGCATGCCCTTCAGCCGGGCCATCTCGATATAGGGCGAAGCCAGCACGTTGATGATGGCGGCGCGCGTCATGCGCATCATGTGCGCAATGACCACCAGGATCAGCGTCAGCGCCGGCAGGAAGGTATTGTAGAGGGCCTCGCCCCAGGTCGCCGTATCGTCGAGGCGGGCGAGCGAGGGAAACAGCGATACCTTGACGGCGAGAAACAGGATCAGGAGATAGGCCACGAAGAATTCCGGCAGGGAAACCGCCGAAAGCGCCGCCACATTGGTCGCCCGGTCGAACAGGCTGCCGCGAAACAGCGCCACCAGAACGCCCAGCGTCAAGGCGAGGGGAACGGCGATCACGGCGGCATAGCCAGCTAGGAACAGTGTCTTGGCCAGGCGCGGTGCAAGCAGAGCGGCAACGTCGCGGCCGTTGGCGAGGGAGTGGCCGAAATCGCCGTGCAGCACGCCCGCGACCCAGCTGAAATACCGAACATAGGCAGGCTGGTCGAGGCCGAGTTCCAGCCGGAACGCCGCCACCGTCTCGGCGGTGGCGGACTGGCCGAGAATCTGCTGCGCGATATCGCCCGGCAGGAGTTCCACGCCGACGAAGATCAGCATCGAAACGACCACCAGGGTGACGGCGCCGAGCCCTATCCGGCCCAGTATCAGTTTCGGCAGTTTGGACATCGCTGGTCTATCAGGGTTGGTCTTGGGGGATTCGTCTGTCAGGGCTTGTTTATCAGGATGACGGGAACGCGTCTGCCCGGCTGGCGGCCGTTTCAGGGCGGGACTGCCGGACGCCACAGCCTTCCGGCAAGGGACCGGCGCGCCACCCGGAGGGCGCGCGCCGGCCTTTCAACGATCCGGGGTGCGAGGCCGGAGCCTATGCCACCCACCAGCGTTCGATGAAGCGCTGGCCGTCCAGGTTCCACATCTGGGTGACGCCGTCAGGGATCTGGACGCGCTTGTTCATGGCCGACACATACTGGCCGAACGCCGGGATGATGGTGGAGCCTTCGTCCGAGACGATGGCCTGCATCTCGCCATACATCTCCGCGCGGCGGGCCTGATCCAGTTCGGACCGGGCCTTGACCAGCAGTTCGTTGAAGCGGGCGTTGTCGAAGTGCGACTCGTTCCAGTCCGCGCCGGGCGTATAGGCGGAGGAGAACATCAGGTCCGGCGTCGGGCGGCCGCCCCAGTAGGAGGTGCAGAAAGGCTTCTTCAGCCACACATTGGACCAGTAGCCGTCATCGGGCTCGCGCACCACCTTGATGTTGATGCCGGCGGCCTTGGCCGATTCCGAGAACAGGACGCTGGCGTCGACGGCGCCGTTGAAGGAAGCATCGGCGGTGTGCAGGTCCACGTCCAGCGAGGTCAGGCCCGACTGCTTCAGGTAGTACTTCGCCTTGTCCGCATCGTAGGCGCGCTGCGGCAGGTCGGCCTTGTAGAACGGCATCGACGGCGCGATCGGCTGGTCGTTGCCGACCGACCCGTATCCCTTCAGCACCTTGCTGACGATCTCCTCGCGGTCGATGGCGTATTTCAGCGCCATGCGCACGTTGTTGTCGGTAAAAGGCGCGACATCCGAGAACATCGGCAGCACGTAGTGCATGGTGCCGTCCTGCGTGTGGATCTTGATGTCCTTGTTGCGCTTCAGGAGGTGGATGGTCTTCAGGTCCGGGCGGTCGATCAGGTCGACCTCGCCGGTGATCAGCGCGTTCATCCGCGCCGTGGCGTCGGCGATGGCGATGATTTCCACCGTATCGATGAAGGCGCGGTTGGGTTTCCAGTAGTCGCCGCGCCGCTTGAGAACGGCGCGAACGCCGGGCTCGAACGATTCCACGGTGTAGCCGCCGGAGCCGATCATGGTCATCGGGTCGATGGTGCCATCGGCCTGCGCAGGGCGGATGCCCAGGTGATAGTCGTTGAAGATGTAGGGGAAGTCGGCATTGCCTTCACTGAGCGTAAAGACGACCGTGGTGTCGCCGTCGGCTTTCATCTCGGCGATCTGCGTGAGCAGCGGCTTGACGCCCGACTTGCTGTTTTCGCCCATGTGGTGATTGAGCGTGGCAATGACGTCGCGCGAGGTCAGCGGCTTGCCGTCGGAAAACTTCACGCCGTCAAAGAGCCGGAAGGTCCACACCTTCGCGTCCGGGGTGGCCTCGAAATGCTCCACCAGGTCGGGCCTGGCGGAGCCGTCCGGGCCGAGTTCGATCAGCGAATTGAACACGGCATAGCCGAGCGCGAACATGAAGTCGTTGTTGAAGGTCGCGGGGTCCATCGAATCGGACGTCGCGCCCTGCTGGAAGCCGACGCGCAGCGTGCCGCCCTGCTTGGGCTCGGAGGCGAGCGCCTCACTCGCCATCAGCGAGGCCGCCGACAGGGTGAAGCCCGCGCCCAGCGCCGCCGCCATGAAACTGCGCCGATCCATGCGGCCCAGCGCCAGTGCTCGTTTCATCTGCTCGTTCATCAAATCACTCCCTTTTTTGTTCTAGTCGCATGTACCTGGCCGACGCCGGGCACGGCGGCATGCCGCCGTCCTAGTGCCGGATCGTGATCGCCTTGGTGCGAACATAGGCATCGATGCCCTCGATGCCCTTTTCGCGCCCGAAGCCGGATTTCCTGTTGCCGCCGAACGGGACCTCGATGCCGCCTGCCCAGTAGTCGTTGATGGTGACCTGCCCGGCATCGATCTTGCGGGCGAGGCGCAGGGCCTTGCCGATGTCGCTCGTGTAGATGCCGGCGACCAGCCCGAACTCGGTGGCGTTGGCCATGGCCAGCGCCTCCTCTTCCCCCTCGACGACCTGCACGGACAGCACCGGCCCGAATATCTCCTGCTGGATCGCCGGATCGGCCGGGGCGAGATCGTCGATGATCGTCGGCTCGAAGAACCATCCGGAATTGGAGGCCGGATCGTGCGTGGCGTTGCCGCCGGTGAGGATCGAGCAGCCGCGCCCGCGCGCCGCCTCGACATGGCGGGCGATGCGGTCCAGGTGCTGCCTGGAATTGATGGCGCCGACATCCGGGTCCTTCAGCCCGTGGCCAAGCTTCAGCGTGCGTGTCCTGGCAACCAGCTTGTCCATCATCTCGGCATGGATCGACCGTTCCACTACCAGGCGTGAGCCGGCCGAGCAGATCTGCCCGGCGTTGGAAAAGATAGCCCACAGCGCGCCGTCAACGGCTTTGTCCACGTCGCAGTCGGCAAGCGCCACCAACGGCGACTTGCCGCCCAGTTCCAGCGTCAGCTGCGTCACGTTGGGCGCAACGGCCTGCATGACGCCTACGCCCGTGGCGACCGAACCGGTGAAGGTGACATGCGCGATCGACGGGTGGCGCACCAGCGGCGCGCCGGCGTCGTGGCCGAGCCCCGTGACGACGTTGACGGCGCCGGCAGGCACGCCTGCCTCATGCAGCCACTGGGCGAGCAACAGCGCCGTGAACGGCGTCGTCTCGGCCGGCTTGGCAACCACGGCGCAACCGGCGGCCAGCGCGGGCGCCACGCCGCGCACGAAGGTCGAGCTCGGGTAATTCCACGGAATGATCTGCGCGGTGATGCCGACCGGCTCGCGCTCGGTCCAGCTCGTCAGGCCGGGGCCGAGCGGAATGGAGCGGCCTTCCAGCTTGTCGGCGATGCCGGCGTAATACTCGAACAGCCGGATGCAGGACCGTACGTCGCCGCGCGCCTCGGCCAGCGTCTTGCCCGAATCGACAGCCTCGACCACCGCAAGATAATCGCTGCGCTCGCGGATCAGCGCGGCGGCCCGGTTGAGCACCTGGCAGCGAGTCGCCGGCGGCGTGTCGCGCCAGACGGCCAGCCCCTGTTGCGCCGCCTCGACGGCGCGCGACACGTCCTCGCCCTTGCCGGCGCCGAAGCGGGCGAAGGCCTGGCCGTTGCCGGGGTCGTAGCTCTCCAGCCAGTCGCCGTCGCTGTTGGCGACGATCCTGCCGCCGATGAAATGCCCGTCCGGCAGGCCCGGAAGCGTGCCTTCGGCAAAATAGGCCTTGATTAGCAACTGGGCGTCCAGGGTCATGCCGCGACCTCGCTCTGCCGGTAGCTGGAACGGGCCAGCCAGTCCGGGTCGATCTCCACGCCCCAGCCCGGACGGTCGGTGACGGTCACCATTCCGTCCGAGACGTCGTATGGGTACTCGACGAACAGGCCTTCCTGCCACGGATAGTAGTCCGGGCCTTCGATGGAGAATTCGAGGTATTTTCCGGCATTGGGGATCGCCCTCAACAGGTGCATGGTGAACAGCGTCACCATTGCCAGGTTCGCCGCGTGCGGCGTGCAGGGCAGGCCGGCCGCGGCGCCCATGCGCGCGACTTCCAACGTGCGCGCGATGCCGCCGAGGTAGAGAACGTCGGGCTGGATGACGTCCACGGCGCGCATGCCGATCATGCGCTTCCAGTGCTGCATGTCGAAGTCCTGTTCTCCGCCCGTCACGTCGAGCGACAGGGTCGCGGTGACCTCACGCGTCTGCTCCATCTCCCAATAGGGACAGGGCTCCTCGTAATGCTCGACGCCGTTCTGCTCGAGCATGCGGCCCACTTCCACGGCGCGGGCCGGCGAGTAGCAGGAGTTCGCATCGACCAACAAGGCGACATCCGGTCCCAGCGCCTTGCGGATGGCCGGCACGATGGCTTCGGTGCGCCCTTCCCACTCGTCGCGGTCGAGCCCGCACTCGGAACCGATGCGGAACTTGAAGGCGTCGAAGCCGTACGCGTCGCGCAGGCGCTGGAACCGGATCGCCTCGTCTTCCGGCGTGATGTCACGGCGCATCGAGGACGCATAGGCGCGCAGCCTGCCGGGCTCGCCGCCGATCAGGCTGACCACCGGCTTTTCCTCCAGCCGGCCGCGCAGGTCCCACAAGGCCGTGTCGAGGCCCGACATCGCCCGATAGAGATAGGAGCAGTTGAACTTGTGCTCGCGCCGCGCGATCTCGCCGACCATGTCGTCGAGGTCCATGATGCCGCGTCCCAGCGCCCACGGCGCGACCTGGCGGTGGAAGACGGCGGCGGTGATGTCGGCGTTGTAGGTCGACAACTGCCCCCAGCCGGTCGAACCGTCCTCGGCAGTGACGCGGACGAAGCCGACGAACTCATTGGTGAAGGTCTCTAGCTTGCGGATTTTCACGAGCGGGGCTGCCTGTCAGGTCTGGATCGGAACCGGCCCGCGCGGCCGGTCCTGCAGGATGAGGCTCGCGGCGCGGTGCGCGAGCATGATGGTGGGCGCATTGGTGTTGCCCGAAGTGATGTTGGGGAACGCCGAGGCATCGGCGACCCTCAGGCCCTCGATGCCGAAAACCCTCAGGTTGGCGTCCACCACGGCAGTCGCCTCGCTGCGGCCCATCCGGCAGGTGGACACCGGGTGGAACACGCTGCCGCAGCGCTGGCGGAAGTCCTCCAGGATGGCGTCGTCGTCGAAATGCTCGATGTCGGGCGCCATCGCTTCCATGGCGAAGGCGCGGATCGCGGGAGTGCGCGCCATGCGCTGCACCAGGCGACCTCCGGCGACCACGTCGTCGAGGTCCTTTTGCGTGGAAAGATAATTCGGCACGATGCGGGGAGCCGCCGCCGGGTCGGCCGAGCGGATGTCGATGCGGCCGCGGCTCGACGGCCGCGACGGCTGGAACGACAGGATGAAGCCGGCGAACGGGTCCGGATTGATGATCGGGCGCTTGTTGCTGGGCGAGGTCGTGTAGGTGACGGGGTTCAGGTAAAGCTGCTGGTCCGGCCTGTCGAGATGGGCGTGGGAGCGCACGAAGCCGCCGCATTGGTTGACGCTGAGACCAAGCGGCCCGCGCTTGAACAACACGTAGCGCATGCCTTGCAGCAGCTTCCCCCACCACGGCGAAAGCATGGAATTCAGCGTCGGTTCGCTCGCCTTGTAATAGTAGTTGATGCCGAGATGGTCCTGCAGATTGCCGCCGACATTGGCGTTGTCGTGGACGATGCCGATGCCCATCCCGCTCAGCAGTTCACCCGGGCCGATGCCCGACATCTGGAGCAGCTTGGGCGAGTTGACGGCGCCCGCGGCGACGATCACTTCCTTGCGTGCGCGAAATTGCTGCCTGCCGCCCGCCAGCAGGACGGAGACGCCGGCGGCGCGCCGCCCACTAATGTCGACGCGCTCGACCATGGCGTTCGTCACAAGCTTGACGTTGCGCCGCTTCAGCGCCGGCTTCAGGAAGGCGTCGGCGCTCGACCAGCGGCGGCCGGCCCGGGTGGTGATGCGGTAGTGGGTGACGCCCTCGGGCTCCGGCCCGTTGCAGTCGTCGGTGACGGGCAGCCCCATCTCCCGGGCCATGGCGAAGTAGTGCCGATTGCAGGGGTGGATTTCGCGCCGGACATTGGTGACGTAGAGCGGTCCGCTGCCGCTCGTGCTCCCGTCTTCGCCGACACGGGTCTCGACCGCCTCGTAGTGCGAACGAACCGTATCCCATCCCCAGCCGGTCGCACCGAGCGCTTCCCAGTCCTCGAAGTCCCCCGGCATGCCGCGGCAATAGATCAGCGCGTTGATGGAACCGGAACCGCCGATCACCTTGCCGCGCGGCCAGTAGCTCTTGCGCGACCCGGTGTTGGGATCGACTTCCGTCTCATACATCCAGTTGATGCGGGGGTCGAAGAAGGTCCGGCCGTAGCCGATAGGCGTGCGTACCCAGAAGCTGCGGTCAGACCCGCCCGCCTCTAGCACCAGCACCGTGCTGGCCCCGTCCTTCGACAACTGGTCGGCCAGGACGCATCCGGCCGAGCCCGCTCCAATGACGATATAGTCGAACTCGACCAAACGTCGTTCCTTTCCTGCAGGGCTTTACGGACGCCGCCCTGCCGGACCGGACAGAAGCGTCGATCGCCCGCCAGAAGTATGGGTTCGCGCGCATCTACCAGTCAAACAAAGCTTTATCGCGCTAAGGCCACAATATATTTGAAGGCCAGCGGGCGGCGCCGGTCCCTAGGGCATGAGCGGCGTCGGCCTCATTTCAAGGTGCAAGGCCTTGCCTTCATACGGATGCGCCTCGCATACGGCCTCGTCCAGTTCGACGCCGAGGCCGGGTTCCTTCGAGGGAACGACGTTGCCGTCCTGCCATTCGATCTTCTTTTTCAGAAGCGTGGCGTGGAAGCCGTCCCACTGCTTCAACGATTCCAGGATGAGGAAGTTGGGCAGGGTCGCCGCAAGCTGGATGTTGGCCGCGCCGACGATCGGGCCACAATAGCAGTGCGGCGCGACCTGGATATGGTAGGCCTCGGCCATGGCGGCGATCTTCTTGGTCTCCAGGATGCCGCCGGAGCGGCCGAGATCGGGTTGCAGGATGGTCGCGGCGCGGTTCTCGATGACCCGGGCGAACTCGAACTTCGTCGTCAGCCGCTCGCCGGTAGCAATCGGGATTCGCGTGCCGCGCGCAACCTCGGCCATCACCTCCGGCATGTCCGGCGGCACCGGCTCCTCGAACCACAGCGGATCGTAGGGCTCGATGGCCGCCGCCATGCGAAGCGCCCCCGAAGCGGTGAACTGGCCATGCGTGCCGAACAGGATGTCGGCCCGGGTGCCGACCGCTGCGCGGATCGCCTTCAGCATCCGCGCCGACAGGTCGATGTCGACCAGCCGCGGCTGGTGGCCGTCGAAGGCGGTATAGGGACCGGCCGGGTCCAGCTTCACGGCGGTGAAGCCCTGCTCCACGTAAAGCGCCGCGCACTCGGCGGCGAGGTCGGGGTCGTTGTAGACGTTCCTGCCGTGAACGTCCTCGGTGTGGACGCTGCCGCTATGCGGATAGAGATAGGTGTAGGAGCGCAGCGTCTCGTGCACCTGCCCGCCGAGCAGCTTGTAGACCGGCTTGCCCGCTTCCTTGCCGATGATATCCCAGCAGGCGATTTCGAGCGCCGAAAAGCAGCCCATGACCGAAACGTCCGGGCGCTGGCTGAAGCCGGAGGAATAACAGCGGCGAAACAGGTTCTCGATGTCGTGCGGGTCGTGGCCGACCAGGTAGCGCTCGGCCAGGTCCTCGATCATGCGGGCGGTGACGTGGGCGGAAAACGTGGCGTTGTAGGCCTCGCCATAGCCGACCACGCCGCCGTCGGTGGTGAGCTTGACGAAGATGAAATACTTGCCGCCGATGCCGGGGGGCGGATTGCCGACGACGAAGGTCTTAACATCGGTGATTTTCATCGCGGGCTGTCTCCCTGATCGCAGGACGTCTGGCGTCGTTTCCTGTCCATGCCGCCGCCTATAGCCGCAGTGGGCCGGGGTCGACATGGGGCGGGCGCGATATTCCGGTCGCGCTTGCGTGAAGTCAAACAAAGCATTAACCGGTCAAGACCGATTTTCATTTGAAGGCAGAGCTCCCATGATGCGCTCTCTCCTGCCGTTGCAATGGCTACGGGCTTATGAGACGGCGGCCCGCCATCGCAATTTCTCGGCGGCGGCGGCCGAACTGGGCCTGACCCCCGCCGCCGTCAGCCACCAGATACGATCGCTCGAAGGCGAACTTGGGTTCAAGCTTTTCGAGCGGCTGGCGCGCCGGGTGGAACTGACCGAAATCGGCCATGCCTACCTGCCGAGCGTGAGCAAGGCGCTGGACGACCTGCTCGTCTCGACGGTCGGCCTGTTCGGGGCCGAGCACGAGGCGCAGATCACCGTGCGCGCGCCGATCACGCTCACCGGTTCCTGGCTGGCGCCGCGACTCGGCCGCTTCTATGCGGAATATCCCGGCATCCGGGTTCGCATCCTCGCCGGCAACTGGGCCGGTCCGGGCGAATCCACCGAGGTCGACATCCAGTTCGGCAACGGCAACTGGCCGGGCTTCGAATCCACCCTGCTGCTGAAAGCGCCGTCGGTGGTGGTGGCGCGCCGCGACGCCGTCGCGCGTTTTGCCGACGACAAGGCCTGCGTCGAGGCCCTTGTCCGCAACGGTGTCGTTCACATCATGGGATGCGAAAACCGCTGGATCAACCTGGCGCGCAAATACGGCCTGCCCGAGGACGACATAAGGGTGAACGTCACCACCGATAATTCGGTTTCCGCCATCGAACTGACCCGCTCCGGGTTCGGGCCCTGCCTGGTGCAGAACTACTATGCGCAGCCGGCGCTCGAAAGCGGCGAACTGGTGACCCCTCTCAGCGAGGGCCTGGAGATCGAGGAAGCGCAGTATGTGCTTACCCCCCGATCCGGACAGAAGAAGAACCCCGCGGCCATGCTGTTTCGAAAGTGGCTGCTGGACGAAACCAGGGCCGACAGTGCCCTCGCGCGATCGGCATAGGCTGCGCGCACCGGCGAGAGGACGGACAATTGACAGCGGCGGGGGATCGGTTCAGGCTTTGAGCATGCCCGGTTCCGAGATCGCCTCCATCCTTTTCGCCACGCTTGCTGGCGCGTGCTTTGTCGTGGGGCTGCTCCTGGCCGTCACCTTTTTGCTCGGCAAGCCGAAAAGCCGCTCCGACTGAAATCGTCAACGCGACCGGCGCCAATCGACGATGAGGTCGACAAGGTCGCCTTCGCCGTCCGGCGGCCGGAACAGGCGGCGCAGCGTCCCGTCGAACAGGGCGGTGGCCACCGCCATCAGCGCCGTTGTGCCGGCTAGGACGGGAAGCAGCAGGGACTGCGGGATGAGGCCGGCCGCCCCGGTGCCGACCAGCGCCATGACCAGGAGACCATGCAGCAGATAGATCGACAGCGAGCGCTCGCCGAGCCAGGCGAGCGCCGGCGACCGCGCCGGGATCAGCGCGCAGAAGCCCAGCACGCCTCCGAGGCTCAACGACAGGACGAGTAGTCTGCCGAGGCCCGGATAGATCAGCGACGGCGACGCCGCGCCATAGTCGCGGCTTCCGGTCAGTGCCGAACCATCGAGGCCGTTCGCCCACCACAGCGTCACCACCGACATTACGGCCACGAACAGGCCGGCGGAGACGAGGCGGTGGCGCTGCGCCAGTTTCACCAGTTGCAGGCCGCAAAGGTGGCCGAGCACGAAGAACGGCAGGAAATAAATGGTGCGGGCGGCGCTCAGCGCGTAGCCGACCGCACCGTCATAGCCGACGAAGACGGCACCAAGCACCGCCACGGCCAACCCGGCGGGCGAGGCGAACAGGGGCAGCAGCAGGCGCCAGCCGATCAGGCTGGCGATGAACCAGAGCAGCCAATAGGGCGTGAACGGCGAATAGCTGTACCAGTCGGTGAGCCGTGCGGCGCCGAGATAGAACGCCTGGAAGACGACGAGCGGGAAAAACAGCGTCCACACGATCTTGCGGTAGTCGGTGCTGTTGAGCGTGGCCCGAGCGAAGATGCCGGACAGGAAAACGAACAGCGGCATGTGGAAGCTGTAGATGTCGATGTAAAGCGTCTGGAGCAGAACCGACTGCGCGGAAGGTTTTTCGATCAGGTGGCCGAAAACGACGAGCAGGATCCCTGCCCCCTTCAACGCATCGATATGGCCGTAGCGGCCACTCCGGGCTGTATTCATACCATCGCCGCACTATTTGCCTTTCCTCCCAGCACTTAGGCCGATGGGACGCCGTTCCAACCGGCTGGCGAGTGTTCGACCCTGCCCGGGTAACGCGCCAGATGCCGCGAAGCCTGCCCCGGCAAGGGGTAGAGTGCGCGGCCGAAGGCCGATCAAAAAGCATGAAAGGGAGGTGTTTACCGTGAGATTCGGCCCGCAATTGCCGAAAGTCCGTTCATGCGGCCCTGCGCCGAGCCGGGTCTATGCCCGATCCGCGCGGCGCACCAGCGCGTGCAGCATGCCGAGGAAGGTGACCAGCCACGCCGCCATCGCGATGTAAAGGAAAGCCTGGGGCAGCGGGTCGAGGAAGCCGAAATCCATGGCGCGGCTCATCTGCCAGGTGCAGGCGGCATACATGCCGAGCGGGAACACCGCGCCCCAGTAGAGCGGATCGTAGCGGAACGGAAAGCGCTGGTAACCGTAGCGCCAGACGCCAAGCAGGAGCAGCATCGGAATCCACCACGTCCCCGTCGCCCAGTACAGGATGGTGAACCCCTTGAGGAAGGGCAGCAGCGAGGTCAAATAGGGCGCCTGCGGCGCATTCAGGATGAGCAGCGAACCGGCGAGGGTTGAGATGGCCATGGCGCCCATGTTGATCCAGTAAGGCGGCTCCAGGTCGCCGGGCGCCAGGCGAAAGAAGGTGTAGCGATAGAAGATCATCGCCATCAGCCAGATATAGAGCATGCCGCCCCACAGCCATGTCGACAGGGCGATGAAATTGAACTCGAGCCGGTGCGGCTGGCCGATGCGCGTCGCCAGGAGCGCGCTCGACACCGACAACGCCTGCGTGGCCACGACCGCGAGCAGCCAGCCGCCGTTGATGCCCTTGTCCAGGGTGGGCTTCTCGCGGCGGACGGTCAGGGCGGTGAAGATCGTGTAGGTCAGCCCGACCCACAGCAGCGCCGTCACCGCCCACAAGGCCTCGCCGACGACAAGGTTGTCGCGGATGACGATGAACTGGCTGGCGAGGACACCGGTGCCCGCCACCGCGGTGAAATAGCCTGGCCCGGTCGGGTGCGCGACCATATCGCCGAAGAACCGCCGCGGATGGCGGCAGGCCCTCAGCACGTAGAGTACGCACAGGACCGCATATTGCGCGACGTTGAGGTAAAACAGGCCGAGGGCGACGCTTCGGTGCTCCATCAGGAAGGCGGCCAGCGAGACGATGCCGGTGGCCATGACCAGCCCGAAATAAGCGGGGGACATGGCGGCAAGGCCCGGCCGGCCCGCTACCGGATGCGCCTCCTGCCTGCCGGCCATTCTCACGGCTCCCTCATGCGCGCAGCCCCATGCCCGCCGCCCGTCTCAGACCACACTGACCTCGATGTCGCCTATCCCGTCGATATGGCCCTTGAGCCGGTCGCCCCGCTCGACCGCGCCGACGCCGGCAGGCGTTCCGGAAAGGATCACGTCGCCCGGCATCAGGGTGAACAGGCCCGACAGGCAGGAAATCATCTCCGGCACCTTCCAGATCATCTGGTTGAGGTCGCCCGCCTGCCGGCGCTGCCCGTTGACGTCGAGCCAGATCGCGCCGGCCGCCGGATGGCCGATTTCGGCCGCCGCAACCAGCGGCGAGCAGGGCGCGGAGGCCTCGAACGCCTTGGCGACTTCCCACGGACGCCCCAGTTCCTTGGCGCGGGCTTGCAGGTCGCGGCGCGTCATGTCGAGCGCGACGCCGTAGCCATAGACGCAGTCGAGCGCCCTTTCGGCGGGGATGTTCCTGCCCCCGCTTTTCAGCGCCACCAGCATCTCGATCTCGTGGTGCACGTCGCTCGAGGCCGGCGGATAGGGGAAGCGGCCGTCGGCCATGAGGTTGTCGGGGTTCTTCTGGAAGAAGAAGGGCGGCTCCTTGTCCGGATCGTGGCCCATCTCCACCGCATGAGCGGCGTAATTGCGCCCGACGCAGTAGACCCGATGCACCGGAAACAGTTTCTGCATTCCGGCAACCGGGATGCCGGCCGGCAGGCCCGGCTCGAAAACATAATCTGCGCCGCGCATGCCCACGTCCCGCCATTTCGCAAGAAAGAGTCGATTCGGCGCTACCCTACCCGGCAGCGCGGATCGATCAACGGAAAACGCCGACTTTTCTAAATATTGCCGACCGGCCTGTGCCAGCCCGCCGCACCGGCGACGGAAACCAGCAGCACGCGCAGGCGGCGCACGCCGGGATGGCTGAGGCCGCGCCGGTCGATGCGCGCGATCTCGCGGCGGGCGGCCTCTTCAAGGCAGGCGCCGTGCGGCACCGACATCAGCCAGTCGATGAATACTTCCTCGGGCGGCGGCAGCGGCGATAGCCGGGCCAGCGCTTCGCGGCTGAGCGGCCGGCGGACCTCCAGAACGTCGTCGTTGTCGTCCATGCTCATGCCTCGATCTCGATTGGGGTCAGCGGTTTGGAGCAGCAGCAGAGAATGTAGCCTTCGGCGATCTCGCTCTCGAGGATGCCGCCATTTTGGCTCATCTCGACCTCGCCGGCCGTCTTCATGACCTTGCAGGTGCCGCACAGGCCGAATTCGCAGGCGGCCGAGATGCGTACGCCGGCGGCGCGCGCCGCCTGCAGCACGGTCTGGCCGGGAAGGCATTCGGCATCGACGTCCGAACCGGCAAAACGGATCGCCAACGCCCCCTGCGCCGGCGCCTCGATGGCCGGTACATCGGAAAACGGCGGCTCCACCGGCATCACCGCCGGGCGACCGAAACTTTCCTCGTGGTAATGCGTCATGTCGAAGCTGGCGCTTTCCAGCATCTGGCGCACCGCGCGCATGAACGGTTCCGGCCCGCAGCAGAACACCTCGCGCTCGCGGAAATCCGGCGACAGCATCGGCAGGCGAACGGCATCGATGCGGCCCATATGGCCGAACCAGCTTTCGCGGCTCGACCGCTCCTCGATCATGAAACCGAGCGTGAGACCGGGCATGCGCGTGCCGAGCAGTTCCAGTTCCTTGCGGAAGATGATTTCTTCCGGCCGGCGCGCGCAGTTGACGAAGGAAATGTCGGTCTGCGGCGAGAAATCGTTCAGCCAACGCAGCATCGACATCATCGGGGTGATGCCCGAACCGGCGGAGACGAACAGATATTTCGCCGACGGATGGTTGTGCAGCGAGAACTCGCCCGCCGGGCCGAACGCCTTGACGTGGCCGCCGGGCTTCAGGTTCTCGAACATCCAGCGCGTGCCGACGCTGCCCGCCTGCGCCTTGACGGTGACGGCGATGGAGAACGGCCGCGACGGCGAGGACGACAGCGTGTAGGTGCGCATCAGTGGCCCGTCGGCCGTCGGCAGTTCCAGCGTCACAAACTGGCCCGGCTTGTAGCGGAACCAGGTCTGGTTGTCGGAGCGGAACGTGAAGGTCTTCACGTCCGGCGCCTCGTCGATGACGCCGACCACCTCCAGCACCTGGAGGCGGTCGTTCCACGGCAGCATCTCGTCGAGATGCTTGTATAGGTTGATGGCCGCGTTCATGGCCGCCTCCGCTACGCGACGTTTTTCAGCGCCGGCTTGCCGTCTTCGGCGAGCCGCGGCGCCATGAAGTCGGCATACCAGTCGACGAACTGGATGACGCCGCCCTCGTGCACCGGCGAATACGGCCCCGGCTCGTAGGCCGGCGACTGGATGCCGAAGGCGTTCTCCTCGACGATGCGGCGGTCCTCGTCGTTGGTCATGGCCCAGACGTGGATGAGTTCATCGACGGTGTAGTCGACGCCTTCGACGGCATCCTTGTGCACCAGCCACTTGGTGGTCACCGCCGTCTCGGTCGCGCTCAGCGGGATCACGCGGAAGGTGGTCGCGTGGTCGATCAGCACGTGGTTCCATGTCGTCGGGTAATGATAGAGCATCAAGGTGCCGATGCGGTCAGCGCTCACGGCTTCGCACAGGTTACGCTTCACCGCCGGCTTACCGGACATAGTGTAGCTTACCGCATCGCGCAGCAGCGGGGCGCGGGTGGCGCGGAACTGGCCCGCCTCGTCTATGCGGAATTTGCTGGGCAGACCGGACGCCTCGCAATGCGCCCAATGCGCCAGCATTTCCGGGTCGCTGTCGACGCTCGGCACGCCGGTAACGGTCGGGGCCTCGGGGAAGGTCTTGCACAGTTCCGGATGGTTGGCCGCGCAGTGGTAGCACTCGCGGTTGTTTTCCCACACCAGCTTCCAGTTGCCCTTCTCGACGATCGTCGTCTCATGCGCGACCTTGGCGCTGCCGAGGTCGTGCGGCGCGAAATAGGGCTCCATCAGCGTGCGGAACGGCGCGAAATCGGCCGGCTCGTCCGCCAGGCAGATGAAGATGTAGCCGGCCACGCTCTCGCAGGCGACCGGCTTCATGCCGAAATCGTCCTTGCAGAAATCCTCGCCCATCTGGCGCGCGAAGGCGAGCGAGCCGTCGAGGTTGTAGGTCCACTGGTGATAGGGGCAGACCAGCTTGGCGGCCGTGCCCTTGTGGGCGGTGCAGACGCGGCTGCCGCGATGGCGGCAAGTGTTGTGCAGGGCACGGATGACGCCATCCTGCCCGCGCACGACGACCACGGGATAGATACCGATCTGCACGGTGAAATAGCTGCCGGGCTTCAGGATCTCGCAATCATGGCCGACGAACAGCCAATCGCGATACCAGATAAGATCCATGTCGATCTTGAAGTAGTCAGGATCGGTGTAGAAGGGTTGTTCCAGCGAGAAGCCCGGGCGGCGACGCTGCAGCCGGTCCAGCATGTCGAGTTTCGTTTCCATGTCCTGTCCTCAGCATTGCAAGGACTGAACTTGGTGGTGCTTGAAGGGGTGAACGATTGCAGCCCGGCAGGACGCCGACGATGCAAGGATTCGCCTCTTGATCGCCCACCGCGATCAGTCGAGTTTACGATGCTCAAGGCTGGTTTCCGGGCTTCGGAGCTGTCCGTTCGGACTGTCGCGACACCTTCCCGGGCAAGGAACCCAGTGGTTTTCGTCGAGACTATCGCTCCGCCACCGTTGCGGGGGCAGCGCCGGCATCAAACCGGCTTCCCAATTATCCCGTCAACTCATCGCGAACGGGCACCTGAAGCGTCCCCATCTAAACAGCGGCGGCCCGCAAGCGAGTCCGCGAAAGCGACACCGCCCCGCACAAAGGCGACAGCGGGGAATTTAGAGTCCGAGGCGGTCGCGCAGGCCGTACCACCACGCACCGAGCACGGTTAGCGGGACCCGGAAGGTCTTGCCGCCGGGAAACGGCAGGCTCGGCAGCGACGCCCATACGTCGAACCGCTCGGCATGGCCGGCCACCGCCTCGCCGAGCAGCTTGCCCAGAAGGTGCGTGGTGGTGACGCCATGGCCGGAATCGCCGTGCGAGAAATAGACGAGGGGCGACAGCCGCCCGACATGCGGGATACGCGTCAGGGTCAGCGCGAAATTGCCGCTCCAGGCAAAATCGATCTTTACGTTCGCCAGTTCGGGAAAGGTGCGGATCATGTTGGGGCGGATGACCGCAGTGAGATCGGCCGGGTCCTGCCCGCCATAGCCGATGCCGCCGCCATAAAGCAGCCGGTTGTCGCTGGTGCGGCGATAGTAGTCGAGCACGTAATTGGCGTCCTCGACGCAATAGTCGGCCGGAAGCAGGCTCTCGATCAGCGCCGGGTCGAGCGGCTGCGTCGCCATCACCTGGCTCGACACCGGCATCATGCGGTCGGTGACGGCCGGCAGCAGCCCGCCCAGATAGGCGTTACCGCAGACCAGCAGATAACTCGCCGTCACGCTGCCCTTGTCGGTGTGGACGGTCGGCTTTCCCGCCATGTCGAGGCGCAACGCCCGCGAGTTCTCAAAGACTTTCGCGCCGAGGCTTTCGGCGGCGGCGGCTTCGCCGAGCACGAGGTTGAGCGGATGGATATGGCCGCCGCGCCGGTCGATCATGCCGCCGACATAGCGGTCGCTGCGCACATAGCGGCCGACATCGGCGCGCGCCACCATCTCCAGCCCCGCATGGCCATGCGCCTCGTAGTCGCGCCTGAAGCCTTCGAAATACTGCATCTGCTTCGGCGTGAAGGCGGCGAAGAAGCCGCCATGGCGCAGGTCGCAGTCGATACCGTATTTTTCGATGCGGGCGCGGATGATGTCGCCGCCCTCGCCCGCCATCGCGGCCAGCGCGTCGGCCTTATCGCGGCCATAGCGTCGCTCGATGGTGGCAAGGTCGCGGCTGTAGCCGTTGACGATCTGGCCGCCGTTGCGGCCGGAAGCGCCGAAGCCGACCCGCTCGGCTTCCAGCACAACCACGCGGTAGCCGCGCTCCGCAAGCTCGAGCGCCGCCGAGATGCCGGTGAAGCCGGCGCCGATAACGCAGACGTCGGTGGTCAGTGACCCTTCGAGCGCATCGCGCACATGGCGGTCGTTGGCGGAGGCCGCATACCAGGAACCGGCATGGCCCGGATTGGGTGTGGCTGACACGTGGGCCGCCATCTACACGGTCCTGATATAGGCGTCGTATTCGACGTCGGTGACACGCAGCGAGAACTCGTCCAGTTCCTGGTATTTGCAGGCGGTGTAGAGCGAACGGAATTCCGGCCCGACCGCGCCATAGGCGAAGCCGGAGGTAGCGAAACGCTGCACGGCGGCGTCCCAACTCGACTGAAGCGGCTCGTTGTCGAGCGCATGGTCGTCACCGGTGATCGGCCCGCCCGGATCGAGCCTTTCCTTCATGCCCATATAGGCGGCCTGCAAGATCATCGCGAGCACCAGATAGGGATTGCTGTCGGCGCCGGCGACACGGTGCTCGATGCGGGTCGCCGGCTTGCTGGCGGTAATGACGCGCACGGCGGCCGATCGGTTGTCGAAGCCCCAGGACGCGAAGGTAGGCGCATGTTCGGACGGTTTCAGCCGACGGTAGGAGTTGGCGTGCGGGGCAAAGATGGCCGTACTTTCGCCCATGTAGCGCAGCAGGCCGCCGACCGACTGCATCAGCAGTTCGGACGGGCCGTCTTCGCCGACGAAGACGTTGCGGCCCTTCTCGTCGAGGATGGAGAAATGCACATGCATGCCGTTGCCCGCCTGCATGCCGTAGGGCTTGGCCATGAAGGTGGCGTCGAGATCGTTCTTGCGCGCCACGCCCTTGACGATGCGCTTCAGGAACACCGCGTAGTCGGCCGCCCTCAGTGCATCCGGCACATGGTTGAGGTTGATCTCGTACTGGCCCGGCCCGTTCTCGCGCAGCGTCGTGTCGGCCGGGACGCCCTGCTCGCGGCAGGCCGAGTCGATCTCGTAGAAGACGTCCTCGAAATCCTGCAGTTCGGCCACGGAAAGAACCTGCGTCTGGCCGGTATGCCAGCGCCCCTCGCGCGTGTTCGGCGGGCGCACCGGGTCGAGCGCCGAGCGCACGGGGTCGATCAGGTAGAATTCGAGCTCGGTCGCGACGACCGGCGTCAGCTTCATCTGGCGAAAGCGCTCCAGCACCTTGGCCAGAACCTGACGCGGGTCGGCGAAGAAATGCCCGCGGTCGGGGCCGTTCATGGAGAGCATCACCTGCGCGGTCGGCCGCTTCAGCCAGCTTATGCGGGCGAGCGTTTCGGGAATCGGCACACAAATCCCGTCCGGATCACCCGTGCCTTCGGCCAGCCCGGCCGCGTTCACGTCGCGGCCCCACACGTCCAGCGCATAGACCGAGCGCGGCATTGCCATGCCGTTGACCAGCACGTCGATGGAGCGCTCGCGCGGGATCCATTTGCCTCGGGGAACGCCGTTGACGTCGATGACGAACGCCTCCAGCACCTCGATATCGGGATTGTCGTTCAGGAATTTGCGGGCAACTTGTTCATCAATCATGGTCCACCGAATTTCGCGGAAAAAGGCTCCGCGTTAGCCGAACTATCGGACAACCGATAAAGCAAGGCGGCGAAATTAGCCAGTTCGATGCCCCGTCGCCGCATTGACAGGCCGGTGCCGCGCTCCTTACCTGCACCTATGAACGCCGCTTCCGACAATCGCTCTTTCCCTTCCGGCCTGCTCGTTTCCAGGCCCCGCACCTTTCTCGGCCTGCCGGCGGCAGCCGCCGCGGTCGACGGGTCCGCCGCCATCTTCGGCGCCGTCCACGGCACGGCCTACGCGATGCCGACCGTCCGCGAGGACGCCGAAAGCGGGCCTGACGCGGTGCGCCGGGCGATCACCGAAACCTCGGTCCACATCGACCACTGGGATTTCGATTTCGACGGCCCGTTGCTGAACGACGGCGTGCTGCAGGCGTTCGACCTCGGCGATGTTTCGACCCGCCCGGACGACGACGCCGGCAACCGGGAAAATATCGAAGCGGTGACGCGCGCCGTACGTGAGGCGGGTGCGGTGCCGATCCTGATCGGCGGCGACGATTCCGTCGCCATTCCCTTCATGCGCGGGCTGGATGGCGGCGAGAAACTCGACATCCTGCAGATCGACGCCCATATCGACTGGCGCGACGACATCGCCGGCGAAAGGCTGGGCTATTCCAGCACCATGCGGCGGGCCTCCGAACTCGCTTCCGTCGTCTCCATGACGCAGGTCGGCATCCGCGCGGTCGGCAGCGCGCGCCGTGCCGAGGTCGAGACGGCGCGGGCGTGGGGGTCGCGCCTCGTCACCGTCGATGAAGCCCGGCGCATCGGCGTAGAAGCGGTCGCCGCCGCCCTGCCGCGCGACGGGTCACTGCTCATCCACGTCGATTGCGATTCGATGGACCCCGGCATCTGTCCGGGCGTCAATGCGCTGTCGCCCGGCGGCTTCGCCTTCCACGAAATGACCGCGCTGATCGCCGCCGCCATGCGCGGCCGCAAGCTCGCCGGCTTCTCGATCGTCGAGTTCCAGCCGGCCGCCGACGTCAACGACATGTCGGCCGCCATCGTCGGCCGGCTCGTCAGTCACGTGCTCGGCCATCTGGCGCGCCGGGGCTGACCCCTCCGGCCGTTTAACTCCGCGCGCTCACGCCGGGCGGCGAAGGCCGCGCGGCGCGGGTTCGAGGCGGGCCGGCTGGTCAGGAATGGAGATGGCAAAGGTCGTGCGCCCGCCCCTGCTTTCTACCAGTTCCAGCGTCCCGCCATGGGCGCGCACGAGTTCATGGGCGATGGCCAGCCCGAGCCCGGTGCCGCCGCTGCGCGCGGCGCCGCGAAAGGCGGTGAACAGGTTTTCTCGCGCCTTCGCGGGCAGGCCGGGGCCGGTGTCGGTGACAAGGATACGGCCGACGCTGCCCTGCCGCTCGGCCGCCACGGTCAGCCGCCGCACCACGGCACTTTCGGTATCGCCCGCCATCGCCTGCACGGCGTTGCGGGTGAGGTTGGTCAGCACCCGGAACAGTTGCTCGGCATCCGCGTCCACCTCGAAGCCGGGCGGGACGGCGTCCTCGAACTCGATGCCGCTTTCCAGGTCGAGCAGGCTGTGGACGTCCTCGACCAGTTGCCTGAGCCGCACCCGGCGGCGCGACGGCGGCGCTTCCTGCGTCCGGCCATAGGCGAGCACGCCCTCGGAATAGGAGGCGGCGCGGTCGAGCGTGCGTACGAGCCTCGGCGCATAGGCCTGCACCGTCGGATCCTTCACCTGCTGCAGGCGATCCGACATCAGCTGCGCGGAGGCCAGGATGTTGCGCATGTCGTGGTTGATCTTCGATACGGCGAGGCCGAGGTCGGCGAGATGCTTCTGCTCAGCAAGCATCTTTTGCAGCCGCTCCTGCATCTGCGCCAGCTCGCGCTCGGCGATGCCGATTTCGTCGGCGCGCATCGACGGGCGGATGATGCGCGACTGGTCGTCCGGGACCTCGGAAAAGGCCAGCATCGAGCGCGTCATCGTCCGCATCGGCCGGACCAGTACGCGGTCGAGCGCCACATAGACCAGGGCTGCGGTGAACACCGCGATCAGTACCGACAACAGGGCCACGGCGCGCGCATAGTTCAGCATGGCCGCGCGCAGACGGTAGTCCGGCATGATCAACTCGAACTCCTGGGAACTGCCCCCCACCGTTCCGAAGATGCGCAGCATGCGGTTTCCGCCAAAGATCAGCGTATCGAGCGCACCCGTCATCTCCTCGACCAGGCCCAGGTGGTCGACGTCGATATGCTCGTCCACCTGCGGCGGCATTTCGGCGACTGCCAGCAGCCGCGCAACGCCGCCGTCGCGCACCGCGATGGCCTTGGCGCCGATGGCCATCAGGACATCGTTCTGCGCCGTCTGCGACAGGCCTTGCGTATCGCCCTGTACCAGGGCGACGGACACGGCGGCGGCCGTGCTGAGCCGTTCCTTCAGCCAGGTGACGCGGTAGCTGGCGACGGTCGGCAGGAAAATCAGGATTTCGGCCAAAAGCCCGAAGACGACGGTGAGCAAAAGAAGCTTGGCCGACAGGCCCCGCGCCAACGGCACCCGCCGTTCGGGCGTGGCGGTGACCGGTGCTTCGTCCTCTGGGTTGTTCTCGCTCATGCGCGGCCGATGTCATTGTCCGATGCGTCCCCGCTTAATTAGGCCATCGGAGCCGTTCTGCCAATTTTCACCTTGGCACGGGCTGCCTTCTCCCGCCCGGGCCGATCGATGCCGACTGTGCGGATTGACTTCCAAAAACCTTCTTTCTATAAGCCCGCTCACGCTCGGGCAGCCTTACCCGGCGCGGTTTTGGTCGCGCGGTGAAATGCCCGGCCTAGCTCCTGGCACATAAGTGACAGATTCAAGAAGGGCCGCACTCCGCGGTATTAAAACAAATGAAGCGTACCTATCAGCCATCCAAACTCGTCCGCAAGCGCCGGCACGGCTTCCGCGCCCGCATGGCTACCAAGGGCGGCCGCGCCGTCGTTGCCGCCCGCCGCAACCGTGGCCGCAAGCGGCTCAGCGCCTGAACGGGAAAGACCGTTGCCGGTTGCCGGAAAGCCAGTCGGGAAAGGGCCCGGCCGGCTTCTGAAGCGCATTGAATTCCTGGCTGTCCGGCGTGGCGAGAAGCGGCGCGGGCGGCTTTTTCTCGTTGAAGTCCTCGACCGGGGCGACGACAGGCAAGCGCGCGTCGGCTACACGGTGACCAAGAAGGTCGGCAACGCCGTGGTACGCAATCGCGTCAGGCGGCGGCTGAAAGAAGCCGTGCGCACCCACGCGGCCGATGACATGGCGCAAGGCAGTGACTATGTCATCGTCGGGCGCGAGGAAGTGCTTTCCGCTCCGTTCGGCTTGCTCAAAGCCGAACTTTCACGCCGACTCCGCGCACAACGATAGGCCACGGACCGCGATGCAAAACAACCGGAACTTCTTCATCACCATCATCCTGTCGGTGCTGATCCTGACCCTGTGGCAGGTGTTCTATATGAATCCGCGCATCGAGGCGCAGCGCGAGGCCGCGCGCATCGAAGCCGAGCAGAACCCCGCCAGCCAGAAGCCGGCAACCGAGACGGCGAATTCCGGCGCCGCCCAGAGCGGCCAGACATCCTCGCAGGCGACCATTCCCAACGCCCCGGCAAGCGACCAGGCGGCGGTCGGCGGCAGCCGCGACCAGGCGCTGTCGGCGAACAAGCGCGTCGTCATCGACACGCCAAGCCTGTCGGGCTCGATCAACCTGACCGGCGCGCGCCTCGACGACCTCAGCCTCAAGCACTACACCGAGACCGTCGACAAGAACTCGCCGAAGATCGTCCTGCTCAACCCCTCGACGCTGAACGACGGCTATTTCGCCGAAATCGGCTTCTCCGGTTCGCCGGAGGCGGGCACACTGCCTGGTCCGGATACGCAGTGGAGCGTCGAAGGCAACAACACGCTGACGCAAAGCACGCCCGTCACGCTGACCTACACCAACGACAAGGGCCTGACCTTCAAGCGCGTCATCTCGGTCGACGACAACTACATGTTCACGGTCGACGACACGGTGACCAACACCGGCAATGCGCCGGTATCGCTCGCCAATTACGGCCGCGTCACCCGCTTCGAGAAGCCCGACGACCGCAGCACCTACGTGCTGCATGAGGGCCTGATCGGCGTCACCGGCAAGGAAGGCCTCGAGGAAATCAAATATTCCAAGATCGAGGAAGAAAAGCAGGTCACGCCCGGCAAGTCCGACGACGGCTGGCTCGGCATCACCGACAAATACTGGGCGGTCGCGCTCGTTCCCTCCGCCAAGCAGCCGTTCCAGCCGCGCTTCGGCTTCTTCGGCGACGGCAGGACGCGCTACCAGTCCGACTACCTGACCGACCAGATCACGGTGGCGCCCAGCCAGTCGGCGACGCTGGAGACCCGGATTTTCGCCGGTGCGAAAGAGGTCGGCACGGTCAACGCCTATGAAAAGACCTACGACATCCGCCAGTTCGACCTTTTGATCGACTGGGGCTGGTTCTATTTCATCACCAAGCCGATGTTCTGGCTGATCGACACGCTCTACAAGTTCTTCGGCAATTTCGGCCTCGCCATCATCGCCACCACGGTTCTTGTCAAGGCGCTGTTCTTCCCGCTCGCCAACAAGTCCTATGCGTCGATGGCGAACATGAAGAAGGTGCAGCCGAAGATGACGGAGATCCGCGAGAAATACGCGGACGACAAGATGGCCCAGCAGAAGGCCATGATGGAGCTCTACAAGACGGAGAAGATCAACCCGGTCGCCGGCTGTTGGCCCATGCTGATCCAGGTGCCGGTGTTCTTCGCGCTCTACAAGGTGCTCTACATCACCATCGAGATGCGGCATGCGCCGTTCTTCGGCTGGATCCAGGACCTGGCGGCGCCCGACCCGACCTCGCTGTTCAACCTGTTCGGCCTGTTGCCCTTCGCCGTGCCGGCCTTCCTGATGATCGGCGTCTGGCCGCTGATCATGGGCATCACCATGTTCCTGCAGATGCGCATGAACCCGACGCCGCCCGACCCGACCCAGGCGATGATCTTCACCTGGATGCCGATCGTGTTCACCTTCATGATGGCGGGCTTCCCGGCCGGTCTGGTCATCTACTGGGCGTGGAACAACTTCCTGTCGATCCTGCAGCAGGGCATCATCATGAAGCGGCAGGGCGTGAAGATCGAGTTGTGGGGCAACCTGGCCGGTATGTTCCGCAAGAAGCCGGCGCAGGCGAAATAGCCGCGCGCCGGCGGCGTCTCCGATGCGGTTGCGGCCCTCGGACAATCCTTGCCGAGGGTGGATACCGTGGATAAGCCGGTCATAGACTCCGAATTGTTCAACCGGCCCTGGGTCTTCATCCGCGGCGTGCCGGCGATGAAGTTCCTGCCGCCCGAAGGGCCGGCCGAGATCGCCTTTGCCGGGCGCTCGAACGTCGGCAAATCCTCGCTGATCAATGCGCTCGTCGGCCAGAAGGGGCTGGCGCGAACCTCCAACACGCCGGGGCGCACGCAGGAACTGAACTATTTCGTACCGGGCGGCTTTTCCGGCGAAGGCGCCGACCTGCCGCCGATGGCGCTGGTCGACATGCCGGGCTACGGCTACGCCTCCGCGCCCAAGGAGAAGGTCGACCAGTGGACGAAGCTCGTCTTCGACTATCTCAAGGGCCGCGTCACGCTGAAGCGGGTCTATGTGCTGATCGACGCCCGCCACGGCATCAAGGCCAATGACGAGGACGTGCTGTCACTGCTCGACAAGGCCGCGGTGTCCTACCAGATCGTGCTGACCAAGACCGACAAGATCAAGACCGCGGGCGTGCCGCGGCTGATCGAGGAGACGCTGTCGAAAATCAAGCGCCGGCCGGCCGCCTTCCCCTTCGTCCTCGCCACCTCCTCGGAAAAAGCCGAGGGGTTCGACGAATTGCGGGCCGCAATCGTGCTTGCTGCCAATGGCGGCTGACGGGGGCGGCTGACGGGGGCGGCTGAGGCATTCAGGCCGTTGCCGGCTTGAAACTCAGCGCCACGCCGTTGATGCAGTGACGCTTGCCGGTCGGCTTCGGCCCGTCGTCAAAGACATGGCCGAGATGGCCGCCGCAACGGCTGCAATGGCATTCGACCCGGACCATGCCCAGCGCCGTATCCTCGCGCGTGGCAATGCCGTTCGGCAGCGCCTGCCAGAAGCTCGGCCAGCCGGTCCCGGATTCGAATTTCGTCTCTGACGAATAGACCGGCAAGTCGCAGCCGGCGCAGGCGAAGATGCCCTTGCGATGTTCATCGAGCAGCGGGCTCGAGCCCGGATATTCCGTGCCTTCCTTGCGCAGCACGTCGTAGGCGGCCTGCGACAGGCTCGCGCGCCATTGCGCGTCCGTCCTGGTCACGGCGAAGGTTTCTTCGGCCGCGCGCGCCGGCTGCGGCTTGCCCATGCGCACCAGCGCCGAAGCTCCGCCCGCGAATGCGACGGTGACGGCGCTGCCCAAAAGGAAATTTCGACGATCCATTGTCTTCTACCTCCCGGGCCGTTTTGCCAGACCGGACCGTTTTGGGGAAATCAAATGGGGGTGAGGCGGCCTGCCGATAGCGAGTTCTATCCCCACGGCCCGACGTGACGCCGCGTCATTTCTATTGCCTCAGGCGAAAGCGCGCTCTATCGCTTAGCGATACGAGTGGGGGACCTCGGTGATTCGCCAAAAGATCGTGGCATTAGCCAGCCTGGCTTCATTGCTGATCGCCGCCGCCGCAACCCCGTCGCATGCCGCTTCCCTGTCCACCGACATCCTGCCGGCGCGTTTCGGCGAACTCGGCCGCTATTCCGACAAGATGGAAGCCCGCCTGGGCGTCATGGCTTATGACCGCGGTTTCTTTTCCACGGACGACTTCAGTGGCACCGTCATCAACGGTGAACTGCTTTTCCGCTCGCCGGAATTCCTGGAAGCCATCGGCTCGCCGCGCCCCTATATCGGCTTCGACGCGGCCATCGCGCATGATCCGGTACATTTCTTCTATGCCGGCCTCAACTGGGACATGAGCCTGACCGACCGGCTTTATCTGTCGGCCAGCCTCGGCGGCTCCATCAACACCGCCAGGAACCTGATCGACCCGACCACCTACAAGGCGCTGGGCTGCCGTGTCCTGTTCCATCTCGGTGCCGGCATCGGCTTCGACATCACGCCGAACCTGACGATCCAAGCCTATGCCGATCATTTCTCGGATGCCAATCTGTGCCGGGAGAACAACGGCGCGGAAGCGACCGGCGTCAGGGTCGGCTATCGCTTCTGAACGGCGAGCCCGGGCCGGGCGCCCTGTTGCCTCTACCGCTCCGAATACCCCATGGCGCTGCGCGGCAGCCGGATGAGATCGCCGAAGCGGGCACGCAGCCGGTCGTCCACGGCCTTGGCTACATGGCGTGGGAAGCGCTCGGCGAGAATCTTCTTTCTGGCATCGATGGCCTGATGCAGCATATCCGGCTTGCCCGCCTCGCACCATTGCTTCGGCGAAAGCCGCTCGATGGCGCCGGCATCGAAATAGGCGGCGACGGGCGCAGTCGAGCCCGGCCCGCTGTCGAGGTAATGGCCCGGTCCGTTCATGCAGGTGGCGGCGATGGCATCGACCGAGCGGGCGGCCTCGCCAGCGTCGAGGCCGCCCTGGCAGCGCAGGCAGTGGCCGAGCACGGCATCGTCCATGATCAGGCTTTCCAGGCAGAAGCCGAGCAGGGAGGCATGCATGCCAGCCGCCTCATAGACGAGGTCGAGCCCGGACAGGCCGGCCAGCACGTTGGTGATGCCCTTTTCATAGCCGGACTGGAAATCCGGGTGCTTCGAACCGGTCATGCCGGCGGCCGAAGCACCCGGCAGGTCGTAAAAGCGCGCCATCTGCGCACAGGCGGCCGTCAGCAGGGCCTGCTCGGCCGAACCGCCCGCCATGACGCCGCTGTCCGGATGGGACGCGAACGGCCAGGTGCCCAGCATGGCCGGGTGGCCGGGCTTCAGCGCATTGACATAGACCAGCCCCGCCAGCACCTCGGCCACCGCCTGCACCACGGCCCCGACCAGCGAGGCGGGCGCGGTGGCGCCGGCCTGCGCGGTGGACAACAGAAGGATCGGGATGCCGCCCCTGACGCATTCCTCCAACACGCCGCAGGCATCCTCGGCGAACTTCATCGGCGACACCACGAAGGGCGTCGAACTCGACACGAAGGGGCGCGCGCGGAATTTCGCCTCGCCGCCAGCCAGCGCGTAGAGCATTTCGAGCGCCGGCCGCACGTTCTCGCGCACGGTAAAGGAGGTGCCGATATGCTTCGACGTGCCCGTCACGCAGGCATAGAGCGTGTTGAGGTCCAGTTCGAGCGGATCGGCGATGTCGCGCGCCGCCATCGGGCGCTGGAAGAAGTGGATGTTGTCGAGGCCCTCGACGATGCGGGCGGCGTCATAGATGTCGCGTAGCTGCGATTCCCGGTAGCTGCGCGTCTCCGCATCGACCAGATGGACGGCAAGCCCGGCGGTGCCGTAGCGCACATGGCCGTCCTGCACCGTCATGTCGTGGCGCGGATCCTGGCCGTGCAGGGTGAAGTGGCGGCCGGCTTTGGCCAGCGTGTCGGCGACCAGGGCGCGCGGAAAGCGGATACGCTTGTCCTGTCCGTAGATCGCGCCGGCGCGTGTCAGTGCTTCGACACAGGACGGGATGGGATCGGCGAAACCGACCGTTTCCAGAGCCGTCAGCGCGGCCTGATGGATGCGTTCGAGGTCGTCCTGGCCGAGGGGGCCGTAGCCCGGTCGGCGATGGCCCGCGCGCCCCGATCCGCTTTCGCCTGGCGCACCGCCCGAGCCCGGCCGAGCTTCCGGATCGATCGGTGCGGGCCGTCTGGCCGGCACCATTTTCGCAAGCGTCATGAGCACTCCATGGCGAAGCCGGATGCCAGAAGCCTGCCGCCCGGCCCGCCGTTTTTCTGGCCCCGATTATGGCGCGCCGCTACGCCGGGGCTAAGGCCCAGCCAAAATTTGCCGGATGGGCCAGCGATCCCCAAGGCGGGAAACCGGGTCCCGGTCAGGCGGCGGCCGGACGGCGGCCCGCCGCCGTCGCCAGTTCGCGGATGCCTGGCTCGATGTGCTGGATCGCGATCGAGGAGATGCCGAGCCGCATGAAGCGCGTCGGCGCGGCGCTGTGGTCGAAGAAGCGGCCGCCGGCTTCGATCAGTACGCCGCGGCTGGCGGCGATCTCGGCCAGCGCGCGCGCGTCGGTGCCGCGCGGACCTTCGAGCCACAGCGAGGTGCCGCCGGCGCTGGTGCTGGACTGCCATTCCGGCAGGAACGCGGCAATCGCCTGAACCAGCCGCTTGCGCCGCTCCTCGAACGCGCTCGACAGCCGCCGCACCAGTGCCTCGTGGTGGCCGAGCGACAAAAACAGCGCCACCGCGCGCTGATTGTTGGCCGGCGGATGACGCAGCATGAAGCGCCGCAACGCCCTGAGCTCGGCGATCAGGTCGGCGGAGGCGACGATGTAGCCAAGCCGCAGACCCGGCGCGAGCGTCTTCGACATCGAGCCGACATAGATGACGCGCCCGGAACGGTCGGTGCTTTTCAGCGCCTGGCGCGGGGCTTCGTCGAGAAGCTGGCTGTCATAGCCGTCCTCGATGATGATCTTGTTGTCGCGGTTGGCCCGCGCCAGAAGGTCCTGCCGCCGCTCCTGCGAAAGCGGCACCATGGTCGGGCAATGATGGCTCGGCGTCACGAAGACGAAGCCGGGATCGGTCGAGATGGCGCTGGTGACGATGCCTTCCTCGTCCACCGGCACCGGCTGGATGTCGGCCCCGGCCAGCCGGAAGATGGAGCGCGCATCGGGATAGCCCGGGTCCTCCATCGCCACCTTCGAGCCCTTGGTCATCAGGAGCGTCGCCAGCATGTAGAGCGCATGCTGCGCGCCCAGCGTCACGATGATCTCGTCGGGATTGGCGAAGATGCCGCGGCGCGGCAGGAGCCGCGCCTGGATCTGCTCGATCAGCAGCGGGTCGTCGCGATCGACCATATCGGAAGCCCAGTTGCGGATTTCCAGCACGGCCAGCGCCATGCGGTTGCACTCGCGCCACTCGGCGGTCGGAAACAGCGTCGGGTCGAACTGGCCGTAGACGAACGGATAGGACGCCTTGATCCAGTTCTCGTCCTTCTTGGGCGGCGGCATGTCGCTGGCGGCCACCTGGCGGCGTGCCTTCCAATCGATCTCGTTGCCCTGGTCGGGTGCTTTCTGGTGTGGCCTGGCCGGCGTCGCCAGCACTTCCGGGTTGACGAAATGGCCGCGCCGTTCCCGCGCCACCAGGAACCCCTGGTCGACCAGTTGCTGGAAGGCCAGCACCACCGTGCCGCGCGCGACGCCGAGCTTCTCGGCCAGGATCCGGCACGAAGGCAGCGGCATCGAGGCGGCGATCTGGCGGTCGAGGATGGCGGCGACGATGGCCTGGCGGATTTGCGCCTGCAGGGTCTGCCCGGATTCCGCCGAAATCCGGAACAGGCCGGACCAGATCGCGGTATCGTTTCGCTGTGACATGGTCGCACTCCCCGGTGGCCAACCTTTTATCCTTTGTGGACCAGTGGAAGGTATCCCTGGCACAAGCCGTTGCGCCAATGAATTTTTCTGATCGCAGCGATTTATGCCAGTGATCGTTGCTGGACTAATTCCACCAGAAATGTCGATTAAACCGATTGAAAATTCTGGCTCCGGCCTTTCAATTGCCCTCTTGTGCGCGGATCAGGTCTGCTAAGGTAAGCCCTTCATCGATCGAGGAGTCGGACAGTGGCACAGTCGCCCTTTCAGAAAGTAGTGCAGGCGCTGCGCGATCAGCGCCCGGTCATGGACATGCGCGCGGCCTTCGCCGCCGATCCCGGGCGATTCGCGCGGTTTTCGGCCGGCGACGGCGACCTGTTGCTCGACTGGTCCAAATGCGCGGTCGACGCCCGCACGATGGAGCTTCTGGGAGAACTGGCGGCGGCCGCCGATGTCGAAGGCCGCCGCGCGGCGATGTTTTCGGGAAAGCACATCAACGTGACCGAGGACCGCGCCGTGCTGCACACGGCGCTGCGCAACCTCGACGGCAAGGGCCTTGTCGTCGACGGACAGGACGTACAGGCGGACGTGCTGTCGGTCCTCAACGCGATGAGCGCTTTCGCCGAGGCGATCCGCTCCGGCAAGGCGACGGGCGCCACCGGCAGGAAGATCACCGATATCGTCAATATCGGCATCGGCGGCTCCGACCTCGGCCCGGCGATGGCGACGCTGGCGCTGGCACCCTATCATGACGGGCCGCGCGCGCATTACGTCTCCAACATCGACGGCGCCCATATCCACGACACGCTGAAGGGGCTTTCGGCGGAGACGACCCTGTTCATCATCGCCTCCAAGACCTTCACCACGGTGGAGACCATGACCAACGCCGCCACGGCGCGCAAATGGGTGGAAAAGGCGCTCGGCGCGGCGGCTGTCGGCAAACATTTCGCCGCCGTTTCCACCGCGCTCGACCTCGTCGCCAAATTCGGCATCGGCCAGGACCGCGTCTTCGGCTTCTGGGACTGGGTCGGCGGCCGCTACTCCGTCTGGGGCGCCATCGGCCTGCCGGTGATGATCGCGGTCGGCCCTTCCAATTTCCGCGCCTTCCTCGCCGGCGCGCACGAGATGGACGAGCACTTCCTCAACCAGCCGCTGCAAAAGAACCTGCCGGCGCTGCTCGGCCTGATCGGCTGGTGGCACCGGGTGATCTGCAAATACCCGGCGCGCGCGGTCATCCCCTACGACCAGCGGCTGTCGCGCCTGCCGGCCTATCTGCAACAGCTCGACATGGAATCGAACGGCAAGAGCGTCACGCTCGAAAGCGGCAAGGTGACGACGCCGACCGGCCCGCTGGTGTGGGGCGAGCCCGGCACCAACGGCCAGCACGCCTTCTTCCAGCTCCTGCACCAGGGCACCGACGTCATCCCCATCGAGTTCCTGGCGGCGGCCGTCGGCCACGAACCGCAACTGAAGCACCATCACGACCTCTTGCTCGCCAACGTGCTGGCACAGTCGGAAGCGCTGATGAAGGGCCGTACGATCGAGGAAGCGCGCGCGCAGATGCTGGCCAAGGGCATGAAGGAACAGGACGTCGACAGGATCGCACCGCACCGGGTCTTTTCCGGCAACCGGCCGTCGCTCACCATCCTCTACCGCAAGCTCGATCCACGCACGCTCGGGCGGCTGATCGCGCTCTACGAACACCGCGTCTTCGTGGAAGGCGTGCTTTACGACATCAATTCGTTCGACCAGTGGGGCGTGGAGCTTGGCAAGGAACTGGCGACCCAGCTATTACCCGTCGTGGAAGGCAAGGAAGAGGCCGGCAAGCGCGATGCGTCCACCGCCGGTCTCGTGGGGCATATTCACCATCTACGCGGAGCGGAGTAAGCGGGTTTGGCGGGCATCAAGGGGATTCTGTTCGACAAGGACGGCACGTTGGTCGATTTCCAGGCGACATGGTTCGCCATCGGCGACCTGATGGCGCTGGAGGCGGCCGGGGGTGACCGCGCCAGGGCCGACGCGCTGATGGAGCGCGCCGGCTACGATTACGAGACGCACGGCTTCAAGAGCGATTCGGTGTTTGCCGCCGGCACCAACGCCGACATCGTGGCGCTGTGGTATCCGCAGGCCGACGCGGAGCAGAAGCGGGGCATGATCGCCCATTTCGACAGCTTCACCGCCGAGCAGGGCGCGCTGCAGGCGGTCCCCCTGCCCGGCAGCAAGGCGGCGATCGCCAGCCTGCACGCTTCCGGCTTCCGCCTCGGCGTCGCCACCAACGATTCCACCAGCGGCGCGGAAAAGACGCTTGCCTCGCTGGGCATGGCGCAGATGTTCGACGCCGCCTATGGCTACGATGCCGTCGCCAATCCCAAGCCGGCCGCCGACACCGTACATGCCTTTTGCGACCTGACCCGGCTGAAGCCGGCCGAGATCGCCATGGTCGGCGACAACCGCCACGACCTCGAAATGGCGCGCGCCGGCGCCTGCGGGCTGGCGATCGGCGTGCTTTCGGGCACCGGCACGCGGCAATCGCTGGCCAGGATCGCCGACGTGGTGCTCGATTCCATCGCCGACCTGCCGGCCTATCTGGCGGAGCGCGGATAGACGGCCGCCGCACCCGTGCTTTCGGCTCGACAGCGGGCGGCTGGCGGTCTAGTACATTCCTCCGAGGTATTTTTTCCTGTCTCCACGGAGGGCACGCCATGCTCTCGCATGACCGCGTATGGGCTGCCATCGATGCGCTCGCCGAACGCTATTCGCTGTCGGCCTCCGGCCTGGCGAAGCGCGCCGGGCTGGATTCAACCGCCTTCAACAAGTCGAAGCGGCTGGCCGCCGACGGACGGCCACGCTGGCCCTCGACGGAGTCGCTCGCCAAGATCATGGAGGCGACCGGCGCGTCGCTGGACGAATTCATGGCCCTGCTCGGCGGCCGGCCGGACGGCGATGCCCTGCCACAGCAGCGGCCGACCGTCCCCCTGGTCGGGTTCGCGCAGGCCGGCGCGGGCGGCTTCTTCGACGACGCCGGCTTTCCGCTCGGCCATGGCTGGGACCTGATCGAACTGCCGGCGCAATCGACCGCCAATTCCTATGCGCTCAAGGTGCACGGCGATTCCATGCTGCCGCTTTACCGCAACGGCGACGTGCTGATCGTCGAGCCGGGGGCAAGCGTGCGCAAGGGCGACCGCGTCGTCGTCAAGACCAGCGGCGGCGAGGTGATGGCCAAGGTGCTGGAGCGCCAGACGGCCCAGTCCATCCTTCTCGTATCGCTCAACCCGCAGCATCCCAATCGCGACATTCCCGCCGCCGAGGTCGAGTGGGTGGCGCGCATCGTCTGGGCGAGCCAGTAGGGGCGGCGGATGCAGGCGCGCCACACCGGTCTTGCCGCAGCCCTGCTGCTGGCGATGGTCGCGCTGGTCATCGCCGGCGGCCGCGCGGTGGAACCCGACAGTCCACAGATAACAGTGGACCCGATCGCGCCGGAAGACCTGTCGCCGGCCGGCGACACCGGCCTCGCCGAGGCGCAGGATGCGCCGCCCCAGTCCGACGAGTGGGGGGACACCGATATGCAAGTCCAGCGGTCCCTTCCCACCATCGACCCCGAACGGGCCGCCCCGCCCGCGACCGGGAAACAGCCGCTCGAGCGCGTCGCGCCGCGCCCGCCGCTCAGCGACCTCGCGCTAGCGACGCCGCCCAAGCCCAAGCTTTCCGGCGACTGGAAGGGCACGACCCTGTTTCGGCCCTTTGCCTCGTCGGCCGGCGTCGTCGCCGCGCAGCGCTTTTCCGTCACCATCGCCGGCATCGACGTGGTGGGCCGCGACGAGACATGCCACGACCACGGCGAAACCTGGAACTGCGGCCAGCGTGCGCTTGGCGCGTTCCGTTCCTTCCTGCACGGACTGGCCGTCGTCTGCGCCATCCCATCCGAGGCCGACCACGGCGACTTCACCGTGCGCTGCCGCTCGGGCAGGAAGGACATCGGCGAATGGCTGGTGGAAAACGGCTGGGCGCGCGCCATTGCCGGCGGACCTTACGAGGACGCCGGCAAAAAAGCCCGTGAGAGCCGCAAGGGCATCTATGGCGGGGCTCCCGACACCGACAGCGTCCCGCCGGTGACGGGCAGCACCGAGATGGCGCCGCCGCCGTCTTCCGGCTCGATCCTCGACCTTTCGGGCGAGGCGCCGCCGCCTGCTACACCGCCAGTTGACCCGCCAGCGCCTTTTCAATGAGGGCGCGGGTTTCGGCAACGCCGTAGAGGGCCGCGAACGAACCGAAGCGCGGGCCGCGCTCCTGCCCGATCAGCACCTGGTAGATCATCTGGAAGAAGGCGACGGAGACGCCAGGGCCACCTTCCGGCGCCTGTTTCGAATGATCCTGATAGCGCTGGATCCTGCGCGCGACGTTGAGGGCGGCGTTCTGGATCGTCTCGCCGTCCGCGCCTTGCGGCAGGGCGGCCAGCGCCTGCGTCAGTTTTTCCAGCGCCTCGCGTTCCACCTCGTCGGGAGCGCGGTAAACCTTCGACGGCTTCACGAAATCGTCGAAGTAGCGGATGGCGTAGCCGGCCAGGCGGTCGAGTTCCGGGTTCTTTTCGGGGCTGACGCCCGGCGCATAGCGCGAGATGAAGCCCCACAGCACCGAACGGTCCTGCGCGTTGGAAGCGCTGACCAGGTTGAGCAGCAGCGAGAACGGCACCGCGAGGTCGATCGCCGGCGGGTGGCCGCCGTGCATATGCCAGACCGGGTTGCCGAGGCGGTTCTTCCAGTCCTGCCGTCCATAGGCGGACAGGAAAGTGTAATACTCGTCCACGGCGCGCGGGATGACGTCGAAGTAGAGCTTTTTCGCCACGCGCGGCTTCTGGTACATGTAGAGGCCGAGGCTCTCGGTCGGCGCATAGGTCAGCCACTCATCGATGGTGAGGCCGTTGCCCTTCGACTTCGAAATCTTCTGGCCGTGCTCGTCGAGGAACAGTTCGTAGACGAAGTGTTCCGGCGCGCGGCCGCCGAGGATGACGCAAATCCTGTCGTAGATCGCCGCGTTGGTCTGGTGATCCTTGCCGAACATCTCGAAATCGACGCCCAGCGCCGCCCAGCGCATGCCGAAATCCGGCTTCCATTGCAGCTTCACCTTGCCGCCGGTGACCGGCAGCGTGGTTTCGGTGCCGTCCTCGTCGTCGAAGGTAATGGTTCCGGCCTTGGCATCGACATGCTTCATCGGCACGTAGAGCACGCGGCCGGACTTGGGCGAGATCGGCAGGAACGGGCTATAGGTCGCCTGCCGCTCCTCGCCCAGCGTCGGCAGCATGACGGCCATGATGGCATCATACTTTTCGGCCGCGCGCAAAAGCACCTCGTCGAAGCGGCCGGACTTGTAATACTCTGTCGCGCTGGCGAATTCGTAGTCGAAGCCGAACGTGTCGAGGAACCGGCGCAGCATCGCATTGTTGTGATGGCCGAAGCTCTCGTAGTTGCCGCCGAACGGGTTCGGCACCGCCGTCAGCGGCATGTGCAGGTAAGGTTCGAGCGCGGCGCGGTCGGGCACGTTGTCCGGGATCTTGCGCATGCCGTCCATGTCGTCGGAAAAGCACAGGAGGCGGGTCTTGACCTTGTCCTGCGTCAACACGCGAAAGGCATGGCGCACCATGGTGGTGCGCGCCACCTCGCCGAAGGTGCCGATATGCGGCAGGCCGGACGGGCCATAGCCGGTCTCGAACAGCACCGTCTCGGGGAAGCCGGTCTTCTCGTAGCGTTTGACGATCTTTTTCGCTTCCTCGAACGGCCAGGCTTTGCTTTCCGCAGCGGCGGCAAGCATTTCCGGGTTGAGATCGAGCGGCGCTGTTCCAGCCATGTCGGCAGTCCTGGGATCGTTGCTGAAAGCCGGGCGCCCAAAAAGGCGCCGGTGCCGGATGCTCTAGGCGTCGGAAATGGCAGCGTCAACACCGGCGCCGGCTTTCGCCACACCCGGGCCGGCCGCTTCAAAAGAAGCTGACGGGAAAATAGCGCAGGTAAAGCTCGGCGAAGGTGCCGTCGCGCGAGATTTCCTGAAGCGCGTAGTCGAAGGCGGCGGCAAGGGCCGCGTCGTCGGCCCGCGTGGCGATCGCCAACCCCGTACCGAGATATTCGGGCGCCAGATACGGCCCGCCGGCGAAGCGGCAGCAATCGCCGGCGTCCGCCCCGGCCAGCCAGAAGGAAAAGCGCATGCCGTCGCCGAAGGCGGCATCGACGCCGCCTTTCTTCAGCGCGGCGAAAAGGTCCTCAGGCGCCGGGTAGGTGACGATGTCGAAGCCGTCGAAATAGGCCCGCAGCATCCGCTCATGGGCGGAGCCGGCCACGACGCCGACCTTCTTGCCCTTCAGCTTCCCGGCCAGCGGCTCCGGCACGACGCTGGCCTTGGGCATGACGAAGCGCGCAGGAAACAGGAGATAGGACCGCGAAAAGGCATATTTGGTGCGTGTCTCCGCCGTTACCGCCATGCCGGCCAGGATCGCCTCGCCCTCGTCCTTTTGCAGGGCATCGTCGAGTTCGGCCCACGGCAGGGCCTGTATCTGGCATTTTTCGGCTATCTGGAGACGTGCGCAGATGGCGCGCGCCAGATCGACGTGGAAGCCGGAAAGACGGCCTTCGCCATCGAGAAAATTGAACGGCGGGAAGTCGGTGGTGGTCAGGAAGCGCAGCCGCTGCAGGCCTGAAAGGTCCGGCTTCGGCAGCCGCTCCCTGGCATCCCACAACACCGGCACCTGCGGCGCGGCCGCATGCAGTGCCCTGCCCGGCAGCACCATCAGCGCCAGCAATGCCGCCAACACGGGCGCCATCCGCCGAAAGGCGCTGGAACGATACGTCGTCATCAAGAGTCCGCCATCCTTCATCGTCTTGGCTTTTGGTACGAAAACGACCCCGGTACAACGCTTTTCGATTTCAATGCGCCGATTTGGCGATATGGTTGCCTTGGGCAGGGCGCCGACGTGGCAATTACGCCGGCAAAGTACGGGTTAGACTGGATTCGTTTGGAAATTTCGGCAGGAGATAGCCAGGGCTGCGCGGTAGCCGTGGCGCTGTGGGGTATTTATCGGTTCCCGCAAAGGGAGCGACAGGCCTGAGGAGAAAGGCGGACTGGGATTCCGCTTGGCATTGAAGGGGATGGGGGATGCGACCGTTCGGGGTAGACGGTGGCGGCGACGCAGCGGCGGCGGACAAGGCGGCACGAACCCTGCCCGAAGGGGCGGCGGAATCAGGCCATGATGGCCTTCTCGCCCAGATCTTCTTTCCCGAACTGGCCGAATGGTTGCCGGTGCTGCGCCGTCTCGCGGTTCCCTTGCAGGCGGCGATCGAGGCCACCCTCCACGCCCGGCGGGAAGGCTGCGACTTCCAGTCCGCCCTGCTCACCCTCGGTACCACGACCCGCAGCGACCTGCTGTACGCGATCGGCGCCGAACTCGGGCTCGGCGTGGTCGAAACCGTCGACCCGGACAAGCTCATCGTGCGCCGCGAGCATTCCATAACGCTGTTGCGCGGGCGCAACGGCCAGATTCCCGTCAAGCTGATTGGCAAGGACGGCGACGTCGTTTTCCTGATCACGCCGGAGCGCCTGCGGCCCGCCACGATGCGTGCGACCATCGCGGCCCGTCCCGCATTGGCGCGCCATCTGCGGCTCGTCGATGCGCAGGTGCTGCGTGCCGGCGTCCTTGCCCATGCCCGGCCGTTGCTGGCGCGAAGGGCGCGGCTTGGTCTTTTCGAGCGCTTCCCCGAGTTCTCGGCGCGCGTCGTCGCCAATGCCTGGCAGGGCTTCCTGGTCGGCGCGCTGCTGGCGCTCCTGCCGGTGGGATTGCTGCTCGCCCGCGACAGCCTGCTTTCCGTGGCGCATTTCCTCGCCACCCTCTTCTTCTTTTCCTGCGTCAGCCTCCGCTTTGCCGCCGTGGCGTCCATCCGGCCGGTCAAGCCGAACGCCGGGATCGCGATGCCCGAAGGCGAGAAGCCGGTCTATTCGGTGCTGGTGGCGCTTTACCGGGAAGCCGCCGTCGTGCCCGATCTCGTGGCCGCGCTGGAGCGGCTGGCGTGGCCGCGCGACCGGCTCGACATCAAGCTTGTCTGCGAGGCCGGCGATACCGGCACGCTGGCGGTGATCGGCGCTCTCGACCTGCCGCCGCATTTCGAAGTGGTGGTCGTGCCACGCGGCGGACCGAAGACCAAGCCGAAGGCGCTGGACTATGCCCTTCAGATCGCCGGCGGCGAATTCGTCGCCCTCTACGATGCCGAGGACGACCCGCATCCGATGCAGTTGGTCGAGGCGTGGCAGCGCTTTCGCGATGCCGGCCCGGACCTTGCCGCGGTACAGGCGCCGCTTGAAATCTCGAACCGCGGGAATGGCCTCATCGCTCGCATGTTCGCCTTCGAATACGCCGCCCTGTTCCGCGGCCTGCTGCCATGGCTCTCCAACCGGGGCCTGATCCTGCCGCTCGGCGGGACCTCGAACCATTTTCGCCGCGAGGCGCTGGAAGCCGTCGGCGCCTGGGACCCGTTCAACGTCACCGAGGACGCCGACCTCGGCATCCGGCTGAAGCGCCTCGGCTATCGCACCGAAATCATCTCATGCCCGACGCATGAGCCCGCGCCGACGCGTTTCAAGGTCTGGCTGCCGCAGCGCACGCGCTGGTTCAAGGGCTGGGCGCAGACCTGGCTGGTCCATATGCGCAATCCTGCCCGGCTCGCCCGCGAACTCGGCTTCAAGTCCTTCCTGATCGCACAGGTCCTGTTCGCCGGAATGCTCGCCTCGGCGCTGCTTCATCCACTGCTCTTGGCCACCTTCGCCTATTTCAGCATCACGCTTCTGTTCAGCCGCTCGATAGGCACGTTCGGCACGACCCTTCTGGCCGTGGATGTGGTCAATGTCGTTTGCGGCTACCTGTCGTTCCTGCTGCTCGGCTGGCAGACGCTGTCGCGGCGGGAACGCTGGGGCTTCTGGAAGATCGTGCTGTTCACGCCGCTCTATTGGGTGATGCTGTCGCTGGCCGGATGGCGGGCCGTCTGGCAGTTGTGGCGCAAACCCCATCACTGGGAAAAGACGCCGCATGAGCCGATCCGACGCGGCCCGGGCTCCCGCCAGCCACATCGGCCTATTTTTTCAGGAACGCCGGCCCTTCGCCGATGATCTTGCCGTCTTCCTCGCCGACGGCCCCGAGGTCGCGCCCGTCATAGGGGAGCGAGCGCAGAATGCGCCGCATGACCGCGATGCGGGCGCGGCGCTTGTCGTTGGCGCGCACGATGGTCCACGGCGCGGCCTTCGAATGCGTGCGCTCCACCATCTGGTCGCGGGCCTTGGTGTAGGCATCCCATTTGGCGATGCCCGCAATGTCCATGGGCGAGAACTTCCAGTTCTTCAGCGGACTATGCCTGCGGTCGTGAAACCGATCGAGTTGCGTTTCCTGGCCGATATCGAGCCAGAACTTGAAGAAGTAGATGCCCTCGTTGTGGATCATCCGCTCGAAATGCGGCGTCTCCTCAAGGAACGCCTCGTGCTGAGCCGGCGTACAAAAGCCCATCACCGGCTCGACGCCGGCCCGGTTGTACCAGGATCGGTCGAAGGTCACGAACTCGCCGCGCGTCGGAAAATGCGACACGTAGCGCTGGAAATACCATTGCCCGCTTTCAACCTCGGAGGGCTTCGGCAGCGCGACGTTGCGGGCGGTGCGCGGGTTCATGTATTCGCGCAAGGCGAAGATGGTGCCGCCCTTGCCGGCGGCGTCCCGCCCCTCGAACAGCGCCAGCACCCGATGCCCCGTCGCCTGCATCCAGGCCTGGGCCTTGACCAGTTCCACCTGCAAGGCCTCCAGCGTCGCGTCGTAGTGCTCGCGCTTCATCTTCTTGTCATAGGGATAGCCGCCAGTGGTAAGCTTGTGATTCTCGACCCAGTCGGGCAGCTTCGGATCGTCGATGTCGAATTCCCTTTCCTTGCCGCGCACCTCGATCTTCAACGGGCCAGCGGCTGCGGAATCCTGTTCGGCATTTTTCATCGGCTATCCTTTCCGGCTCCGGGCGACATGCTATTGAGAGGCCGGGTGGCGGTAAAGCGGGAAGTTGGCGGGCGATCGATGGACAGGCGTCTTACGGCATCGGGGAGTTCACGGCTTCCATGAGCGCGGGCAGCGACCGCCGGCCTTGGGCCGCAGCCGTGCTTGACTGGTTTCGCGGCAAGCCAGGCCCTGAGGCTTCCGGGAGCAACCGTGGCCTCGAGGCTCCGCAGCTCCAGTCGCTTTCGGGCGAGTATCTCGCCGCCGCCGTCACCGACCCGCTGCTGGTCTTCGACGGCAACGCCGCCCTCGTGCACGCCAACGCGGCCGCCCTTGCGGCCTTCGGCGGCATCGTCGAGGGGATGGCGTTGCCTTTGCGCTTCCGCGCCCCCGAAATGCAGATGCTGTTCGACGCCGTCCTGACCGGGGCAAAGGCGTCGCATACGGTCGACTATACGGAGAAGCTGCCGGTAGAGCGGAGCTACCGGGCAAGCGCCTCCTCGGTCGGGCGCGGCACCGGGCTTTACGTGCTTTTGTTCAAGGACCAGAGCGAGACGCGCCGCATCGACCGCATGCGCGCCGACTTCATCGCCAATGCCAGCCACGAACTGCGGACGCCGCTCGCCTCGATCACCGGCTTCATCGAAACGCTGCGCGGACCCGCGCGCGACGACCCGGCGGCGCGTGAGAAATTCCTCGCCATCATGCAGGAGCAGACCACGCGCATGGCGCGCCTGATCGACGACCTCCTGTCGCTGTCGCGGCTGGAAATGAAGCCCTACCTGGCGCCGGGCGCCGAAGTCGACGTCGTCAAGGTGGTGAGCGACGTCCTCGATTCCCTGGCACCGCTGGCGAGCGAGAACGGCCTCGTCATCGAGCGGCGGTTCACCGAGCAGGGCACGTCGGTTCCAGGCGACCGCAACGAGCTGTTCCAGGTGTTCGAGAACCTGTTCGAGAACGCGTGTAAATACGGCCAGGACGGCGGCCGCGTCATCGTTTCCATCGGCCGTGGCCACGAGGGGCCGACGCCCACGGTCGACGTCACCGTGCGCGACTTCGGGTCGGGGATCGCCGAGGAGCACATTCCGCGCATCACCGAGCGCTTCTACCGCATCGACCCCGGCAGCGGCGCCCCACGCAAAGGCACCGGCCTCGGGCTCGCCATCGTCAAGCATATCCTCACCCGCCACAACGCCCGGCTCACGATCGCGTCGGAACCCGGCAAGGGCGCCGCCTTCACCGTGCACCTGCCGGCAGCGTAAGCGGCGACGGCGGACCGCCTTCTTTATTCTGTCATGCGGCTGGCGTATGAGCAGACGATCGAGAGGGCCAACGCGCCCGAAAAGCGGGGGTTCGCCGATGCAGTTCGCGCACATCGCCAGCGCCTATTCCGGAGAGCTGGACTATCTGACCAAACGCATCGCCGCGATGGGCGGCCATGCGGAGCGGATGGTGGAGCAGGCGATCGCGGCGCTCATCCACGGCGACCCCAGCCTCGCCCAGAAGGTCGTGCGCGACGACAGCGTGCTCGACGAAGCGCAGCGCGAGGTCGACGACAAGGCCATCGTCATCATCGCCCGGCGCCAGCCGATGGCGCGCGACCTGCGCGAGGTCATCGGCGCGATCCGCATCTCGGCCGATCTCGAACGGGTCGGCGACCTCGCCAAGAACGTCGCCAAGCGCGCGGTCGTGGTCGCCGACGGCGGGCAGCCGACGCGGCTTTTCCGCGGCATCGAGGCGCTGGCCGACCTGGCGCTGGCGCAGCTTACGCAGGTGCTCGACGTCTATGCCACGCGCGTGGTCGAAAAACTGGGCTACATGCGCGACCGCGACGACGAGATCGACGCCATGTACACGTCCCTGTTCCGCGAACTTCTGACCTACATGATGGAAGATCCGCGCAACATCACGCCCTGCACGCATCTTTTGTTCTGCGCCAAGAACATCGAGCGGATCGGCGACCATGCCACCAACATCGCCGAGACGATCCATCACATCGTCACCGGCGAGCAGATGCCGGCGGATCGCCCCAAGGGCGACAAGACGGCGCGGATGATGGTGCTGCCGCCGAAGCCCACCGCCTGACGGGCTGGATTTACTCAGCGGCTGCGGCGGCGCTCCGAGGCCGGCTGGAACGCCAGCCGGGCGTGATACCTGCAATAGGGGCCGCTTTCCCCGGCATCGTTGCCGCAGAAGTGGAAATCCTCCGACAGCGGATCGCCGTTCGGCCATTTGCAGGTGCGCTCGGTAAGCTCGACGAGCTGCAGGTGGCGCGAAATCGGGACGACGACGTTGTCCGCCTCGGGGCGGACGTAGGAACGCGCCACCGGCTCGGCGTCGAACTGCACCTGCAGCGCGGTCGCACCGACGGAACTGGTGACATGGCGCGCTGCGCTCGCGGCGCGCGCGGCCGGCTTGACCGTTCCGGCGCCGGAAGACGCGGCCTTCTTCTGGCGGGCGGGCGCGGCGGTGGCGCGGCCACGGCCCGAAAGCTTCAGCCGGTGCACCTTGCCGATCACCGCGTTGCGGCTCACTCCGCCCAGTTGGGCGGCGATCTGGCTGGCGCTCAGGCCCTCGGCCCACAACTTCTTCAGAAGCTCGACACGCTCGTCAGTCCAGTTCATGTGACTGCACTCCTGTTCAGCGTGCGATAACAGAATCCCTCCACGCCCCGGCTCACGCCGGGAAAAACACCACATATACGGGATGACGGGGTCTGCCGCACGAAATCTAGCTATTTCTTGAATACAACTACCTTATGGGCTGACTCTGTGACAAGAGTCCCGGAAGCAACACGAATCGGTTTTTTGGGTTTTCCCCAACTTGACCGACTGCTGTTGGAGCCTTCATCACCCTGATGCCGTCAACTTGCCATGCGACCTTTTCATTGACTTGACGGCGGGAAAACGGGATAAGCCGCAGAGGCCGCCGCGTGGGCGGCTTTTTGGTTTTCCGGTTCCGGAGACGGATATAATGAGCGGTTCGCCGATTTACGAGACCTTCGCCCGCGTGCCCCTGGCATTCGAGCGCGGCGAAGGCGCCTTTCTGTTCACGACGGACGGAGAGCGATATCTCGACTTCGCGGCGGGCATCGCGGTGAACGCGCTCGGCCACAGCCATCCGCACCTGGTCGCGGCGCTGACCGAGCAGGCGGCAAAGCTCTGGCACGTCTCCAACCTCTACGAAATCCCGGCGCAGACGAGGCTGGCCGAGCGGCTGGTCGAGGCCTCCTTCGCCGACAAGGTGTTCTTCACCAATTCGGGGGCCGAGGCTCTGGAATGCGCGATCAAGACGGCGCGGCGCTACCACTACGTCACCGGCCATCCCGAACGCTTCCGCGCCATCACCTTCGAAGGTGCCTTCCATGGCCGCACGCTGGCCACCATCGCCGCCGGCGGCCAGGAGAAATACCTCGAGGGCTACGGGCCCAAGGTCGAGGGCTTCGACCAGGTTCCGTTCGGCGATCTCGAAGCCGTCGAAAAGGCGATCACGCCCGAGACCGCCGCCATCCTGATCGAACCGGTGCAGGGCGAAGGCGGTATCCGCGCGGTGCCGGCGGCAACGCTGAAAAAACTGCGGGAACTCGCCGACAAGCACGGCCTGCTGCTGATCTTCGACGAAGTGCAGTGTGGCGTCGGCCGCACCGGCAAGCTGTTCGCGCATGAATGGGCCGGCATCGCGCCGGACCTGATGGCGATCGCCAAGGGCATCGGCGGCGGCTTCCCGATGGGCGCGTGCCTTGCCACCGGCGAGGCCGCGCGCGGCATGACGGCCGGCGTGCACGGCACCACCTTCGGCGGCAATCCGCTGGCCATGGCGGTCGGCAACGCCGTGCTCGACGTGGTGCTGGAAGAGGGTTTCCTGGAGGACGTGCAGCGCAAGGCGCTGCTTTTGAAGCAGGGGCTGGCCTCGGTCGCCGACGAATTTCCGACCGTGATCGCGGACATCCGCGGCATCGGCCTGATGCTCGGCCTCAAATGCGTGGTGCCGAACAAGGACCTCAACAACACGCTGCGCGACCAGCATATGCTGGCCGTGACGGCAGGCGACAACGTCATCCGCCTGTTGCCGCCGCTCACCGTCACCGACGGCGAAATCCACGACGCGCTGGCGCGCCTCCGCGCCGCGGCCGGCAGTCTCGCCGGCACCGCCGCCGTCGCCGCCCAGTAACAGATTCCCGGAACCATCCGATGAGCCTTCGTCACTTCACCGACCTTTCCGCCCTATCGGAAAGCGACCTGCGCGCCATTCTGGACGACGCGGCCGCCCGCAAGCAGCGCCTCAAGGCCGGCGAGCGGTCGAAGCCGCTGGAAGGCAAGGTGCTGGCGATGATCTTCGAGAAGCCGTCGACGCGCACCCGCGTTTCCTTCGACGTCGGCATGCGCCAGCTCGGCGGCGAGACGATCATGCTGACAGGCACCGAGATGCAGCTCGGCCGCTCCGAAACCATCGCCGACACCGCCAAGGTGCTGTCGCGCTATGTCGACGCGATCATGATCCGCACCACCGAGCACCAGCGCCTGCTGGAACTGGCCGAGCACGCCACCGTGCCGGTCGTCAACGCGCTGACCGACGACACCCATCCCTGCCAGATCATGGCCGATGTGCTTACCTTCGAGGAGCATCGCGGCCCGATCGCCGGCAAGACCTTCACCTGGACCGGCGACGGCAACAACGTGCTGCATTCGCTGATGGAAGCGTCGGCCAGGCTGCGCTTCAAGGTCAACGTCGCCGTGCCCGAAGGCAGCGAGCCGATGCAGAAATATGTCGACTGGACCAACGCCAATGGCGGCAAGGTCTCGCTCTTCCGCTCGGCCGATGAGGCGGTAGCCGGGGTCGACTGCGTCGTCACCGACGCCTGGGTGTCGATGGGCCAGGAACACCGAGCGCGCGGCAACAACGTCTTCCTTCCCTACCAGGTCAACGCCGCGCTGATGGCGAAGGCAAAGCCGGAAGCACTGTTCATGCACTGCCTGCCGGCCCACCGCGGCGAGGAAGTGACCGACGAGGTCATCGACGGGCCGCAGTCGGTGGTCTTCGACGAAGCGGAAAACCGCCTCCACGCCCAGAAGGCCGTCCTAGCTTGGTGCCTCGGCGCTTGAACGGTGCCGGCGTGATGCCTATTTGCGGGCCATCACTGCAACACCTGACCTGTCCGATCCGCCCTATCGCGCCGCGACGGCATGGTTGGATGGCGGAGACGTTTCATGCTGGAAGCCATTCACGTGACTGAACGCCCCTCGAAGCTTGGCGAATTCGGCCATGCCGGCGACGACCACGTCGTCCCCTTCGCCGTCGACGCGCTCGATATTCGCGGCCGCGCCGTGCAACTCGGGCCGATGCTCGACGCGATCCTTTCGCGCCACGCCTACCCGGAACCGGTGGCGCGGCTTCTGGCCGAAGCCTGCGTGCTCGCGGTACTGCTCGGCACGTCGCTGAAGTTCGAGGGCAAGTTCATCCTGCAGACCCGCACCGATGGGCCTGTGGACATGCTGGTGGCGGATTTTTCCACCCCGCATGCGCTGCGCGGCTATGCGCGATTCGATGCCGACCGGCTGCAAGCGCTGCTGGCGGCCGGCGAAGGCGACCAGCAGACGCTGCTCGGCAACGGCGTGCTGGCGCTGACCATCGACCAAGGCGAGCATACGCAGCGCTACCAGGGCATCGTCCAGCTTGACGGCGTGTCGCTGGAGGAAGCCGCGCGCAGCTATTTCCGCCAGTCGGAGCAGATTCCGACCGAACTGAAGCTGTCGGTCGCCAAGCTGGTCATCCCGGGTTCGGCCGAGCAATGGCGGGCCGGCGGCATGCTGGCGCAGTTCCTGCCCGAAGCGCCGGAGCGCATGCGCCTGCCGGACCTTCCCGGTGGCGACGGCGACAGCGCGGCCGGCGCGCCGGTGGACAATGCCTGGCAGGAAGTGCAGGCGCTGCTTGCGACCATCGAGCCGACCGAGTTGATCGACCCCACCGTCGGCGCCGAGCGGCTGCTCTACCGCCTGTTCCACGAACATGGCGTGCGGGCGTTCGACGGCGTGCGCGTGGCCGACCAGTGCTCCTGCTCGCGGCAGAAGATCAAGGCGATCCTCGACGGCTTCACCGCCGAGGAAATCCGCGACAGCACCGAGGACGGCAGGATCAGCGTCGCCTGCGAGTTCTGCTCCACCACCTACGACTTCGACCCGGCGGAATTTTTGCCGGCGACGTAACTGCACCTCTCGATGACGGCGTCAGTTGACCGTCCTTTTCTCGCCCGGCATGTCGAGCGAGAAGGCGGGGATGGCGACGTCGAACGCTTTGCCCCTGCCGTCCTGCATCGTATAGCTGCCGACCATGATGCCGGAGGACGTCGGCAGCGGGCAGCCTGACGTATACTGGTAGCTGTCGCCGGGGTTGAGTTCGGGCTGCTCGCCGACGACGCCGGCACCGCGCACCTCCTCCACCCGGCCGTTGGCGTCGGTGATGTGCCAGTAGCGCGACAACAATTGAACGATGCGGGTGGAGCGGTTCTCGATGGTGACCCGGTAGCCCCAGACATAGCGACCCTGCGAAGGGTCGGAACGTTCTTCCAGATAGAACGGCTCGACCTCGACCGCGATGTCGTCGGTGACCGCGCTGTAGCGGTTCTTGCCGGTCATCCTGTCCTCGCCTGTCCGTTCACCGGGTCGCGGCCAGCGCCCGGTCGATATCTTCCAGCAAATCGTCGACGTCTTCCAGCCCGGCCGAGAAACGCAGCGTGCCGGCGCCGATGCCGAGTTCGGCGCGCGCCTCGTCGCTGACATTCTTGTGGGTGGTCGTCGCCGGATGGGTGATCAGGCTCTTGGCGTCGCCGAGATTGTTGGAGATCAGCACGATGTCGAGTGCGTTCTGGAAGGCGAACGCAGCTTCCTTGCCACCCTTCAGGTGGATGCAGATCAGCGTCGAGCCGCCCTTCATCTGCTTGGTGACGATACCGGCCTGCGGATGGTCGGCGCGGCCGGGATAGATGACCTGCTCGACTTCCGGCCGACCAGCCAGGAAATCGGCGATGCGGGCAGCGTTTCTCGTCTGCTGGGCGACGCGGATCGGTAGCGTCTCCAGGCCTTTCAGCAGGTTCCAGGCGTTGAACGGCGACAGGCTGGGGCCGGTATGGCGGAAATAATTGTGCAGGTTCTCATCGATCCATTCCTTGTCGGAAAGGATAATGCCGCCGAGGCAGCGGCCCTGCCCGTCGATGTGCTTGGTGGCGGAATAGACGACGACATGGGCGCCGAGTTCCAGCGGCCGCTGCTGCAAGGGGGTAGCGAAGACGTTATCGACCACCAGCCGCGCGCCGATCGAGGTGGCGAGGCTCGCCACGGCGGCGATGTCGACCACTTCCAGCGTCGGGTTGGCCGGGCTTTCGAGGAAGAACAGCCTGGTGTTCGGCCGGACCGCCTTTTCCCAATTGGCGATGTCGCGGCCGTCGACCAGCGTCGCCTCGATGCCGTATTTCGGCGCCAGCGTCTCCACGATCCAGCGACAGGAGCCGAACACGGCGCGTGCGGCGACGATGTGGTCGCCGGCCTTCAGGCTGCACAGGATGGCAGCCGCCACGGCCGCCATGCCCGACGCAGTGGCGCGGGCGTCCTCGGCCCCTTCCAGCGCGCACATGCGCTGCTCGAACATGGAAACGGTCGGGTTGGCGTAGCGCGAATAGATGAAGCCGGGCTCCTCGCCCTTGAAGCGCGCCTCGGCCGCTTCCGCCGTCGGGTAGACATAACCCTGGGTCAGGAAGATCGCCTCGGACATCTCGCCGAACTGCGATCGAAGCGTTCCGGAGTGCACGAGTTGGGTTGCCGGCTTCCAGTTACGCTTCTTGTCGGTTGTCATCGATGGACCTCAAAAACAAAAACCGGTCGCGAGAAATCGCCACCGGTCCAAACGGCCTCGCGGCCAGCGGTCCTTTAGCGACTTGTTTAACGTGGCTGCAAGCCGACCGGCCAAATCACCACGGGATAACGCCCCTTTATTCCTCGCGCCTGCTTGCGTCAACCGCCACCGGCACTATGAAATTCCTGCCAAACTGCGGAGTAGCTCTTGCGCAAGACAGGCATCCTTCCCGACCAGGACATCGCGGCGCTGTTCCAGGCGGCGGCGCTGAAAAGCGAACGCGCGCTGGACCACGACCAAATTCAGCCTGCGAGCCTCGACCTCAGGCTCGGCGAAAAGGCATGGCGGGTGCGCGCTTCCTTCCTGCCCGGCCCCGAGCACACGGTCGCCGACAAGCTCGAGCGGCTGAAGCTGCACGAGTTCAGCCTGACCGAGGGCGCGGTGCTGGAAACGGGCTGCGTCTACATCGTGCCGCTGATGGAAAGCCTGGCGCTGCCGGCGGAAGTATCGGCCTCGACCAACCCGAAGAGTTCCACCGGCCGGCTCGATATCTTCACCCGCGTCATGACCGACCACGGCCCGGAGTTCGACAAGGTTCCGGCCGGCTACGGCGGCCCGCTCTATCTAGAGGTCAGCCCGCGGACGTTCCCCGTCGTGGTGCGGGCCGGTTCGCGCCTGTCGCAGATCCGGTTTCGCCTCGGCCATTCGCTGCTTTCGGAAATCGAACTGCACGCCCTGCACCAGGCGCAGACGCTGGTCGCCACCGACCCGCCCAATATTTCGGGCGGCGGTATCGCGCTGTCGATCGACCTTGCCGGCGACGAGAAGGGGCTGATCGGCTATCGCGGCAAGCGCCACACCGGACTGATCGACGTGGACAAGCGCGCCGCGCAGGACATGATCGATTTCTGGGAGCCGCTCTACAAGCGGCGCGCCGGCGAACTGGTGCTCGATCCCAACGAGTTCTACATCCTCGTCAGCCGCGAGGCGGTGCACGTGCCGCCGCTCTACGCCGCCGAGATGACGCCGTTCGATCCGCTGGTCGGCGAATTCCGCGTCCATTACGCCGGTTTCTTCGATCCCGGCTTTGGCCATTCAGCGGCGGGCGGCGCCGGCAGCCGCGCCGTGCTGGAGGTACGCAGCCACGAAGTGCCGTTCATCCTCGACCATGGCCAGATCGTCGGCCGGCTGGTCTACGAGCACATGAAGGAGCGCCCCAAGGCGCTCTATGGCACCGACCTCGGCTCCAACTATCAGGCGCAGGGCCTGAAGCTTTCCAAGCATTTCCGCCCTGCCCCCTGAACCTTTCCAGCCCGCGACACGAAACGCTTGTTTCGCCGGCAGCGGCGTGCTTGGGTGAGTCGGGCTGAAAAGCCATCCATTCAAGGGAGAACCGAATGAAAATATCCAGATGGCTGGCTTGCGCCGTCATAACGGCCGGCATCGGCCTGATCGCCGGCACGGCATCGGCCGAGAAGATCAAGATCGGCACCGAAGGCGCCTATCCGCCCTTCAACAGCCTGACCGCAGACGGCAAGCTGGAAGGCTTCGACATCGACATCGCCAACGCGCTGTGCGCCCAGATGAAGGCCGAGTGCGAATTCGTCGTGCAGGACTGGGACGGCATCATTCCCGCCCTCCAGGCCGGCAAGTTCGACGCCATCGTCGCCTCGATGAGCATCACCGAGGAGCGCAAGAAGCAGGTCGCCTTCACCAACAAATACTATACCACGCCGCTGGCCGTGGTTGCCCTGAAGGACAGCGACCTGACTTCGACCGAGCCGGCCGCCATGGCCGGCAAGACGATCGGCGCGCAGGCCTCCACCACCCAGTCGATCTACGCGCAGGACTTCTACACGCCGGCCGGTGCCGACGTGAAGCAGTACCCGACGCAGGAAGAAGCCGTGCAGGACATGCTGAACGGCCGTCTCGACGCGATCATCTCGGACAAGTTCGTCCTGACCGACTGGATGAAGACCGCGTCCAACGACTGCTGCAAGCTGATCGGCGACGTGGCCGGCACCGAAACCGAGACCGGCATCGCCGTGCGGCTCGGCGACGATGCCCTGCGCGAAAAGCTCAATGCCGCCATCGACGCCATCGTCGCCGACGGCACCTACAAGAAGATCCAGGCGAAGTATTTCGACTTCGACATCTATTGAGATCGTCATCCTGAAAAGGGCGAAGGCCCGGCGCCGTCCCGCCGGGCCTTTTTCTCATTCGAACCGGATCGCCTGCAACGCGCCGCCGTTGCGCTTCAACCACGCCTTGCAGCGCTCGGTGTCCGGGCAAAGCTGCCCGCACAGTTTCCAGAAATCCGGGCCGTGGTTCATCTCCTTGAGATGCGCCACCTCATGCGCGACCAGATAGTCGATCACCGCCGGCGGCGCCATCATGATGCGCCACGAGAAGGACAGCGTTCCATCCGACGTACAGGAGCCCCAGCGGCTGGTGGTGTCGCGAAAGCGGATCGCCTTGGCCTTCCTGCCGACGGTCGCGGTATGCCGGGCCACCAGCATCTCGATCTCCCGCCTCGCTTCGCGCTTGAGGAAATCGGCCACGCGGCGCGGCAGGTGCAGCCGCTCGCCATGGACGACGAGGCGCGGGCCGCCCTCGCCGTTTTCGACCGAGACCGTGCCGCGCCTTCCCGGCTCATGGACGACGAGGTGCGGCACGCCGCGGAACGGGACCTTGACACCCGGCCTGACCTGCGGCCGGTCCGGCACCTTGGCCAGCCGCTGTTCCAGCCAGCCTTGATGCCGGTGCAGGAACTTCTCCACCTCGCCCTGGCGCAGGCCGGGCGGCACGGTGACGCGCAGGCCCTGCCCGCCCGCGTCGATGCGCAGCGTCAGGCGGCGCGCGCGCTCGTTCTCCACGATGCGCAGCGGCAGGGTGCGACCGGCGACCGTGTGCTCGCGCGCCTCGACCGGCGGGCGAGAAGGTTTGGACAGTGTGCGGAAGAAGCCGAGGGACATGGCCGGACGATATGCGATTCGAGCGATTTCAGAAGAACAAAAAAGAAACGGCGCCGCGGGCGCGGCGCCGTTTCAGATCGATGCGGCCGGTCGGCTCACTCTTCGGTCGGCTTCGGGGTGGTCGTGGGGGCCGTCGACTTGTTGCGGTTGGCCATGAAGCGATCGAACTCTTCCTGGTCCTTGGCCCTGCGCAATTCGCGCGCGTATTCGTCGAATTCCTCGCGCATCTCGTCGAGCTTGCGGCGCTCTTCGTCGAGACGGGCCAGTTCCTTCTCGCGCCAGTCATCGAACGCGACGTTGCCGGTGCGGGCAAAGCCGCCATGGTTCCAGCGCGCCGCCTTCCCGGAGCCGCGCCGGCAACCGGCGAAGAAGCCGTCGGTGGCGCGGTTGACATCGCGCTTGAAACCGTCGAGCCGGTCACCCCAGATGATATAGGCCAGCATGGCCAGGCCGAGCGGCCAGAACACCACAAAACCCAGCACCATCAGCGCAATGGTCGCCGGCGTCCAGGCCGGGCGGATCAATGCAGACGTGTTCATATTCTCCCGTTCCTTTTGTTGAGGGCAGCCGAAGCAGCTGCTTGCAATCGACATGGGAACGCAAAAACGGCGATTCAAGACAATCGCCGGTAAAACCGGACAAGGGTTTGAAGCCGCTACTTCTTTTTCAGGCGATCGAGTGCAAGGACCAGCAGCCCGCCGACAAGGCCCCAGAAGGCCGAGCCGATGCCGAACAGGGTGAGGCCCGAGGCCGTGACCGCGAAGGTGATCGTCGCGGCCATGCGTTCGTCGGCGTCCTTGAGCGCTATCGACAGGGCGTTGGCGAGCGAGGCGACGAGCGCCAATCCCGCCACCAGCACGATCAGGCTTCGCGGCAGCACGGCGAAGATCGCCACCAGCGAGGCCCCGAAGATGGCGAAGATCAGGTAGGCGAGCGCATAGAACGGACCGGTCTTCCAGCGTTCGGCCGGGTCGGGATGCACGTCCGGACCGGTGCAGATCGCCGCCGAGATGGCGGCAAGGTTGGTGGTCGTGGCGCCGAACGGCGCCGTCAGCACCGACCCGAGCCCGGTCACGCCGATCAGCGGCCCGGGTGCCGGATCGTAGCCGTCGGCCTTGAGCACGGCCAGCCCCGACAGGTTCTGCGAGGCCATGGTGACGAGATAGAGCGGGATGGCGAGGCCGACGACCGCCGACACGGTGAACTGCGGCGCGATCAGCGTCAGCGTCGACAGTTCAGGCGCGGGCAGGCCGCCGATGCGCCCGGTGAAAAAGGCGAGCGCGCCGCCCCCGATCAGCACTGCCAGCACCGACAGCGAGGGGTTGAACAGGCGGATGAGGAAGAAGGCGGCCATCAGCGGCAGGATCAGCCACGGATCGGCGGGAATCGTCTTCACTGCCCCGATGACGAAGGTGACGACGATGCCGGCCAGCATGCCCGAGGCGACCGAGCCGGGGATTTTTGCAATCAGCCGCGTCAGCGGCCGAAACAGGCCGGTGACGACCAGAAGCACGCCGGTGACGAGAAAAGCGCTCACCGCCTCGTTCATGGTGAAGCCGGTGCTGGCGGCGATCAGCGCCGCCCCGGGCGTTGACCAGGCGGTGATGACCGGCATTTTCGTGCGCCAGGACAGCCAGAACGTTTCCACCGCCATGGCCAGGCAGATGGCCGTCACCCAGCTCGCCGTCTGCAATTGGGTCGCGCCCACGGCGTCCGCCGCGGCGATGATGATGGCAAGGGTGCCGCCAAAGCCGACGATCGCCGCGACGAAAGCGGAAACAGGAATGGAAATACGCACTTACGCGGCCCTCTCCACCATTGCCTCGACGGTCCGCAGCAGCATGTCGAGATCCTGCGGCCGCGATAGCCGATGGTCGCCGTCGGGCACGAGCGAAAGCGTGACGTCGTCGGCTGGCAACAGGCTGACCAACTTCAGCGCATGGGCCGGCGGCACGTCCGGGTCGGCCAGCCCTTGCAGGATATGGACGGGACAATGCGTGTCGATCGGCCCGGTCATCACGCGGTTTTTGCGGCCATCCTCGATCAGCGCCCGGGTGTAGAGATAAGGTTCGTCCGAATAGTCGGACGGCTCCTCGAAATAGCCTTTTTCGGCAAGGTCGCGCTTCTGCGCGTCGTTCAATACCGGCTCGATCAGTTCGGCGGTGAAATCGGGCGCCGGCGCCAGCAGCACCAGGCCCGCCACGCGATGGTCGCCGGCCTCGCGCAGCGCCTCGACCATGCGCAGCGCGATCCAGGCGCCCATCGAGGAACCGACCAACACCTGCGGGCCTTCGGTGAAACGCCGGAAGACCGCGAGGCTTTCGTCCAGCCAGCGCGAGACGGTGCCTTCGGAAAACGCGCCGCCCGACTCGCCGTGCCCGGAATAGTCATGGCGCACGAAGGCGCGCCCTGCTCCCGCCGCCCATGCGGCGAGCGCCTCGGCCTTGGTGCCGAGCATGTCGGACCTGTAGCCGCCGAGCCAGACCACGCCGGGATTTTTCCCCGGCTGGTGGCGGACGGCGATCCGGCAGGAGCCGACATCGACGGATGCAGCTTCAGTCATGGTCATGGCCTGTTTCTCCGTGGCAGACCTTGTGCCACAGGGTCTGCGCCGAAAAAAGTGTCCAGTCGGTTGCGCCGACTGGCCCAGAAAAGCGGGGAGGAGACGTGATTTCTGCTTCGCCTTGTGCTATTGACACTCGCTGCGTGCTTCGGACATTGGCACGTCCGCATTCCAGAATTCACACCCTGAACGAAACGGTTAAGGAGACCACGACCATTCGCAGACCTTTCAAAGCCGCCGCGCCCACCAAGGAAGGGCCGCGCGCAAATACCGACATCCGGGTTCCCCGTGTCCAGCTCATCGACGCCGACGGCCAGAACCGCGGCGAGGTTTCCATCAACGAGGCATTGCTGCTCGCCGAAGAGGCCGGGCTCGACCTCGTCGAGATTTCTCCCAACGCCAATCCGCCGGTCACCAAGATCCTCGATCTCGGCAAGCTGAAATATGCGAGCCAGAAGAAGGCGGCCGAGGCGCGCAAGAACCAGCGGGTCATCGAGATCAAGGAGATCAAGATGCGCCCGAACATCGACGACCACGACTATGAAACCAAGATGAAGGCCGTCCGGCGCTTCTTCGACGAGGGAGACAAGGTCAAGCTGACCTTGCGTTTCCGTGGCCGCGAAATGGCGCATATGGAACTGGGCATGCAGCTTCTGAACAAGGTGCGAGAGGAGACGGCCGCCATCGCCAAGGTCGAGGCTGAGCCGAAGCTCGAAGGCCGGCAGATGATGATGGTGCTGGCGCCGCGCTAGCGGCCGCGACCAGACACGACATTCAAACAGGCGCCCCGTCCGGGCGCCTGTTTGCTACAGGAAGGCGCAGCGCGGGGCTGGCGCCGGTTCTCAGCCACGGATATCCATAATGAACGACAGAGCCATAAGGTCGCTTGGGCCTTACCAGCGTTGGCGGCGGCGGGTACTCGCCGTCCTTCTCGTCATCCTGATCGTCATCCTGTTTTTCTGCCAGTCGGTGTTCCCGCCGGATACGCGGATTCACGAAACCATCGAGACCGTGGGCATTCTCCTGATCTTCCTCGGCATCGTCGGGCGTTTGTGGTCGACGCTCTATATCGGCGGCCGCAAGTCGGCCCAGGTGGTTACCGGAGGCCCCTACTCCATCACACGCAACCCGCTCTATCTGTTCTCTTCCGTCGCCGCGATCGGCGTCGGCGCGCAAATGGGATCGTTCGTCATCGCCATCGGTTTCGGCGTGCTGTGCGCCCTGGCGTTTCATTTCGTCATCCTGCGCGAGGAGAAGTTCCTCACCGCCACCCTCGGCTCCCCCTACAAGGCCTATGTTGCCAGGGTGCCGCGCTTCTTTCCCAAGCTTTCGCTTTATCATGAAGGCGACACCGGCAGCTTCAGGCCCAGGCTGCTGCTCACCACCCTGCTCGACGGGCTGGTCTTCTTCGTCGCCGTGCCGCTGTTCGAAGTCGTCGACGCGGCGCAGGTGGCGGGAACCCTGCCGGTCCTGTTCCGTCTGCCCTGACCGGTAAAAACGGCGCGGCGCAAGAGATATTGCGCGCCGTGCCCGTTTGCCGTATAGACCCGGCGTTCCTGAACCGCCCGGCAGGGCATGCCGTGGCGGTTTCATTTGCTTTTCAGGCTTTGGTCGGCCTGAAGCACAGACAAGCGCAATCTCGCGCACCCATAACAAGGATC
>JBASAA010000060.1:0-5386 GCA_049650385.1 Mesorhizobium sp. | reverse complement strand
GCCTACGACCATCGACGGCATCACGCGTTTTGCGCTGCCGCTGGTGCCGGAAGGGCCGAAGGGCAAGCCGGTGATCGCCATGGACTATAATCTCTATGCACGTCATTCCGGCGCGAAAGAGCAGCTCGCCGACGCGAAAGCGTTCGAGGACCGCGCCTATGCCGCGTTTCGTGCCGCCTTCGACGCGCAATATGCGGGCAAGCGCATCCCGCTGGAGGTCGGCTTTCACTTCACGCTGATGAACGGCGGCGCCTACTGGAACGCGCTGGAGCGCTTCGCCGGCGAGGTCTGCGTGAAGGCCGATGTCGACTGCATCAGCTACCGCGACTATGTCGCGCGCCACAATCCCGACAAGCCGGCGAACGTCGACGGCTGACGTCAGCCAGCCCTTCAGTGGGCCGGCTGATCTTCCGGCCGCACGCCGGCCTGTTCGCGCTCCAGATAATGTTGATCGACCTCCGGCAGCGGCGCGCCCTGCAACGTCGCCTCGAAGGCGCGCAGGCGCTTGTGTACCGACTGCAATTCCACGATCGTCGACCATGAATTGAGCAGAAACTGGAGCGAGCCCGTCACCCGCCCGAAGGCGTTCGATATCTGGTTGAGGGCGCCGAAGGTGATCTTGTGCGCCACCAGCGAGGGCCCGAGGATGATGAAGGAGAAGATATTGTCGGCCTGGAGGTAGGTGTAGCGCACGACGTTGAAATAAATGTAGTGGAAATAGAGACGGAAATAATTCTTCCGCACGTTGTCGAACAGCGCCACCGTGATTTCCGGCTTGGCGCGGTCGTCATGATCCTCGCCATAGACCAGTTCCTTGCGATAGGCGGCCTCGACGCGCTGGTTGCGGAATTGCAGGCCGGGCAGCTTCATGCCGGCAACCATCACCGCCACCGTGCCGAACAGGCACCAGAAGAGCGCAGCCAGCACAAGCGGCTGCGGTACCTCGCCGACGATGGGCAGTTCGGTGATGTGCTGCTGCAAGCCGATCATCACAGGCAGGAAGGCGATCAGCGTCATGATCGACTGGACGAAGCTGGAGCCCAGATCCTCCATGATCTGCGAAAAGCGCATCGTATCTTCCTGGATACGCTGCGAAGCGCCCTCGATGTGGCGCAACTGGGTCCAGTAGGCCATGAAATAGCTGTTCATCGCCGTGCGCCAGCGGAAGATCCAGTGGCTGACGATGAAGGCATTGATCACCGACACGTTCATGCCCACCAAGGCGAGCCAGGCGAAACTGGCGGCGCCCTGATAGAATTCGCCGGCGGTCGACTGGCCGGTGCCCGACATCAGGCCCTGCACATAGTCGAAGAACGGCCCGTACCAGTTGTTGACGGCGACCGAGACCTGCACGTTGAAATAGATCAGGAACAGGATGACGGCGGTGACGAGGATCGACCAGTTCTGCCACGGATGCGGCGCATACCAACGCCAGAAGGCATAGAAGATCGCGACGCCCAGCGCGAAGTAGATGTAGAACCACAGGAACGGCTTCGACCACAAAACGGTGATGCCGATGATGGGCGGCGTGTCCGGGGCGGGCAGCCCCAGCCCGATCGCCGAGCCCATCGCGTCGCCGCCGAAGAACCACAACAGGACCAGAAACAGGCTCCAGGCGGCCGCGCTGGAAAAGAAAAGCTTCGGGTGCGGAAAGAAGGATACGAACAAGGCGGCACTTCCCCCTTCGGCCGCACCATCGGCGGCATTGCTGTCGGGCGGGCATAAAGTCACAGTTTTTGCGGCAAGGGAATGGCCGCTAGGCCATTGTGCCAATTACAATTTGGTTATGCGGGGACCACGCCCGGCCGGCGTACCGACCAGACGATCAGGGCCGACGCGACGAGAACGGCACCCGCCAGCATCGATGGGACGAAGAAACTGCCCGTCCATTCCGCCAAGTAGCCGGCGACGATGGGGCCGATGATCTGGCCGACGCCGAAGGACGCCGTCATCAGCGCGAACAGCCGCCTGAGCGCCAGCGGCGCCAGCAGCCTGCCCGCCTGCAGGCCGAGCGCGGTGGCGGCGATGAAGGTGACGCCGAGCAGCGCCCCGCCGATCAACGGGCCGACCTGGCCGCCAAGGGCGACGCTGGCGGCAACGCCCACGGCTTCGACCAGGCAACTCGCCACATAAGCGCCGTAGAGGCCGATCCGGTTGGCGGCCTTGTGCCAGAGCCAGACCGAGAAGATGCCGGTCAGGCCGGTGACCAGCCAAACCATCGCCTCGAAGACACGGCTGCCGCCGCCCTGCCGAACAATGGCGATGAGGAACGTCGCGGTCACCACATAGCCGAAACCGAACAGGCCATAGGCGAGGATGATGCGGGCGAGCGCGCGGTCCTTCGGCAGCGGCGGCTCGCGCCGGTCGGCGCCGTTGCCGGCAGGGCCGACCGGCGCGAGCAACATCACCGCCACGAAACCGCACAGCGCGATCGCGGCGGACCAGAACCAGCCCGCGGCCCAGCCGGCGTGATCGGCCAGCAGCACGCCCATCAGCGCCGCCGATACGGCGATGCCGACGCCGACGCCGCCAAAGTGCATCGCCTGCAGGTCGTCGCGCCGGGCAAGGCTCAGATGGCTGAAGACGATGCTGGCCATGAACACCATGACGAAGGCGCTGGCGAGCCCGGCCAGGAAGCGGATGACGAGGAATGCCGCCACCGATTCGGTCAGGCCCATCAGGGCGCACAGCAGGGCCGTCCCGCCGAGCCCGGTCAGCACCAGTCGGCGCTCCTGCCCATGTGCCCAGCCGCCGGCGGCGGCGAGCGCGCCGAGCAGGTAGCCGAGATAATTGGCCGAAGCGATCCAGCCGGCCTCGGCGGCCGACAGGCCAAGTTCCTCCATCATGCCGGGCAGGATCGGCGTATAGACGAAGCGTCCGATGCCCATGGCCACCGCCATGGCTATCATGCCGGCAGCAGCCAGTCGCAGTGGGGAGGGCGAGACGCTTTGCATTTGGCGCGCACCCTATTGGCGCGGAAAAAGCGAAACAATGCGCTTCAGTTGGGCCAGCCGAAAGGCAGGCACTCATGGCGGTGGAAAGCCGGTCACCGGAGGTCTATGTAGAAGCCAGTTCCAATACTCACAGGCAGGACCATGACCACCCATAGCAGCGATTTCTCCGCTTCGATCGACCCGATAAAGCTGGACAGGCTCGCCGAAGTCGCGATCAAGGTCGGCCTGCAATTGCAGCCGGGGCAGGATCTGGTGCTGACCTCGTCCATCGCCGCCCTGCCGCTGACGCGCAAAATCGTCGAGCACGCCTACAAGGCCGGCGCCGGGCTGGTGACGCCGATCTTCAGCGACGACGAGATCACGCTCTCGCGCTTCCGCTACGGCAGCGACGCCGGCTTCGACCGCGCCGCCGGCTGGCTCTACGAGGGCATGGCCAAGGCGTTCGACGCCAACGCGGCCCGGCTGGCGGTGCGCGGCGACAACCCTTCGCTGCTTTCGGAGCAGGACCCGGCCAAGGTGTCGCGCGCCAGCAAGGCCAATTCCGTGGCCTACCAGCCGGCGCTGGAGAAGATCACCGGCTTCGACATCAACTGGAACATCGTCGCCTACCCGGAACTGGCGTGGGCGAGGCAGGTATTCCCGAACGACAACGACGACGTCGCGGTGGCGAAACTCGCCGACGCCATCTTCGCCGCCTCGCGCGTCGACGTCGAGGACCCGATCGGCGCATGGAAGGCGCATAACGCGGCGCTGAAGAGCCGCACCGAATGGCTGAACGGCCAGAATTTCTCCGCGCTGCATTTTTCCGGTCCGGGAACCGACCTGACCGTCGGGCTCGCCGACGAGCACGAATGGATGGGCGGCGCCTCCGTTGCGAAGAACGGCGTCATCTGCAACCCCAACATCCCGACCGAAGAGGTATTCACCACCCCGCATGCCCGCCGCATCGAGGGCCACGTTTCCTCCACCAAGCCGCTGTCCTACCAGGGCACGCTGATCGACGACATCTCGGTGCGCTTCGAGGAAGGCCGCATCGTCGAGGCCCGCGCAGCCAAGGGCGAGGACGTGCTGAAAAAGGTGCTCGACACCGACGAAGGCGCGCGCCGGCTGGGCGAGGTGGCGCTGGTGCCGCATTCGTCGCCGATCTCGAAAAGCGGCATCCTGTTCTACAACACGCTGTTCGACGAGAACGCCTCCTGCCACATCGCGCTCGGCCAGTGCTATTCCAAGTGCTTCCGCAACGGCGCCTTGCTGACGCCGGACGAAATTGCCAGACGCGGCGGCAACAAGAGCTTCATCCACATCGACTGGATGATCGGCTCGGACAAGATCGACATAGACGGCCTTCTTGCCGACGGCCGCAAGGTGCCGGTGATGCGAAAGGGCGAATGGGCCTGAAGGAGGATCGATGGCAAAGCATGAAGTGGCCATCAAACGCGTTTACGAGCCGCCGGCCGATAGCGACGGGCAGCGCGTGCTGGTCGACCGGCTATGGCCGCGCGGCCTGAGCAAGGACAAGGCAGACATCGCCCTGTGGCTGAAGGAGATCGCGCCGAGCACCGAATTGCGCAAATGGTTCGGTCACGAGCCGGAGAAATGGCCGGAATTCCAGAAGCGATTTCGCGCCGAACTGGAGGGCAACGGCGAGGCGGTCGGCGAACTGCGCGCGCTTGCCGCCAGGGACAAGGTGACGCTGCTCTACAGCGCGCATGACGAGCAACACAACAACGCCGTGGTGCTCGCCGCCTATCTTGAGGACGGCAAGTAGCGGCTACTTGCCGAAGGCTTCGGCATAGATTTCCGGCTTGAAGCCGACCAGCAGCCCGTCGCCGAGATCGAGCACCGGCCGCTTGACCATGGCCGGGTTCGCCAGCATCAGCGCCTTGGCCTTGCCGGCGTCGAGGTTTTCCTTGTCGGCGTCGGCCAGCTTGCGGAAGGTGGTGCCGGCCTTGTTCAAAAGCACTTCCCAGCCAAGCTTTTCCACCCAGCTGTCGAGCCTTTTCGGCTCCAGCCCCTCTTTGCGATAATCGTGGAAGGCATAGTCGATGCCGTGGCTTTCCAGCCAGGTGCGCGCCTTCTTCATCGTGTCGCAATTGGGAATGCCGTAGATGGTGACTGCCAAGAAACCGCCCTCGATGCCAACTTTCGAGGACGAACCTAGCCACCGCACACCGCTTTGTCGACGCCACCTCGCCTTTGGGTTGTGGATTGCACTTGCCCCCGGCCATCGCGCCCTAGATAATCGCAGCGTGAGCGATTGACGCGAACCACGAGCGCCATCGCAGGATGGCTGGATACTAGACAAGGAGACGAACGTGGGAATCTTCGACAAGATCAAGGGCGCGATTTTCGGCCGGGCCGAGGCAGCCGAAGCGCCGGCCCCGGGCAACGGCAGCGCGCCAGCCAGCCAGCCGGCGGCGACTGCCTCGCCC
>JBASAA010000059.1:0-79290 GCA_049650385.1 Mesorhizobium sp. | reverse complement strand
GCCCAACTGGGCGATCTTGCCGCCGACATCGGCCTTGGCCGCATATTTGAGGATGGTGGCGTTATCGCCGTCGGCGGCCAGCGTCACGTCGGCGCCGCCCTTGGCGAAGCCGGCGATGCCGCCCTTGCCCTCTCCCTCGATGGTGTAGCCATTGGGCGGATTGAGGTTCTTCAGCGTCACCTCGCCCTGGAACGTCGCCTTGATCGGGCCGATCTTGAGCACCACCGTGGCCGCCATCTCGGTCGGCGACTTCATCTCGAGTTTCTGGCAACCGGGGATCGCCTCCTTGAGGACAGCGGGGTCGTTCAGCGCCGCCCATACCTTGTCGACGGGTGCGCTGATGCGCTCTTCGCCTTCGATCACCAATGCCATGCGTACCTCCATAACAAGAACTGTGGAAAGCCCTAACCCGGCGTTCGGTTCTTGTCTACCGGACGAAAGTCCGTGCGGCGTTGCGGCCTCTTGCCTGCCGGGGCGCGTTGCCATATCCATTTGTCTTACAAATACGGAGAGCAGCGATGGCCGGCGACCAGCCCAGGAAGAAGTTCCGCTCACAGGAATGGTTCGACAATCCGGACAATCCGGGCATGACGGCGCTGTACCTGGAGCGCTATCTCAATTTCGGGCTGACGCGCGCGGAACTGCAGTCGGGCAAGCCGCTGATCGGCATCGCGCAGACCGGCTCCGACCTGTCCCCCTGCAACCGCCATCATCTCGAACTGGCCAAGCGCATCCGCGCGGGCATCGAGGCCGCCGGCGGCATCCCCTTCGAGTTCCCCTGCCACCCGATCCAGGAAACCGGCAAGCGCCCCACCGCCTCGCTCGACCGCAACCTCGCCTATCTGTCGCTGGTCGAGGTGCTTTACGGGTACCCGATCGACGGCGTGGTGCTGACGGTCGGCTGCGACAAGACCACGCCGGCCCTGCTGATGGCGGCGGCGACCGTCAACATCCCGGCCATCGCGCTGTCGGTCGGGCCGATGCTGAACGGCTGGCACAAGGGCAAGCGCACCGGTTCGGGCACCATCGTCTGGGAATCGCGCCAGCGGCTATCCGCCGGCGAGATCGACTACGACGAGTTCATGGACATCGTCGCTTCCTCCGCGCCCTCGGTCGGCTACTGCAACACCATGGGCACCGCGACCACGATGAATTCGCTGGCCGAGGCGCTCGGCATGCAGTTGCCGGCGTCCGCCGCCATCCCCGCGCCCTACCGCGAACGGGGCCAGATTTCCTATGAGACGGGCCGGCGCATCGTCGAGATGGTCTACGAGGACCTGAAGCCGTCCGACATCATGACCCGCGAGGCGTTCGAGAACGCCATCGTCGTCAACTCGGCCATCGGCGGCTCCACCAACGCGCCGATCCACCTCAACGCCATCGCCCGTCATCTCGGCATCGCACTGGACAATGACGACTGGCAGGCGGTCGGCCACAAGATACCGCTTCTCGTCAACTTGCAGCCGGCGGGCGAATATCTCGGCGAGGATTACCACCATGCCGGCGGCGTACCGGCGGTCGTGGCCGAACTGATCAAGGGCGGGCTGCTGCCGCATCCCGAGGCGATCACCGTCAATGGCAGGACGATCGGCGAGAACTGCGTCGGCGTGGAGAACATGGACCAGAAGGTGATCCGGCCGGTCTCCGACCCGCTGGTGAAGGAAGCCGGCTTCCTCAATCTCAAGGGCAACCTGTTCGATTCGGCAATCATGAAGACCAGCGTGATTTCGAAGGAGTTCCGCGACCGCTACCTGTCGAATCCGCGCGATCCGGAAGCCTTTGAAGGCAAGGCCGTCGTGTTCGACGGGCCGGAGGACTACCATGCCCGCATCGACGACCCGGCGCAGGGCATCGACGAGAACACGATCCTGTTCATGCGCGGCGCCGGTCCGGTCGGCTATCCCGGCGGTGCCGAGGTGGTGAACATGCAGCCGCCGGCCTATCTCATCAAGAAGGGCGTGCATTCGCTGCCCTGCATCGGCGACGGCCGCCAGTCGGGCACCTCGGGCACGCCCTCGATCCTCAACGCCTCGCCGGAAGCGGCGGTCGGCGGCGGGCTGGCGCTGCTCAGGACCGGCGACCGCGTGCGCATCGACCTGAAGAAGGGCACCGCCGATATCCTCGTCTCCGACGACGAGATCACCCGGCGGCGGGCGGAGTTGCAGAACGCGGGTGGCTACGCCTATCCGAAGCACCAGACGCCGTGGCAGGAAATCCAGCGCGGCATGGTCGACCAGTTCGACCGGGGCATGGTGCTGAAGCCGGCGGTCAAGTACCAGGACGTGGCGCACACGGCAGGCGTGCCGCGCGACAACCACTGAGGGATCGAACGCCGCCGGCCCCGCAAGGGGAAGGGAGATTCGGAGAAGTCGCCGCCAAGTCCCCCTCCCCTTTGCGGGGAGGGATCAGGGGTGGGGGTAGCGACGCCTGCAACGAGAGCAGATTCTTCGCAGGCGATTGGCCTGCCTCAGGCTAAAACAGCGCCCGCAATTCCGGCAGTTTGTCGTTGACCAGCCAGCCGTAATAGTTCTCTTCCGGCAGTTTTTGCGGCTCGCCGGCCGCCTTGCGCCGCTCGTTCTCGGCCTTCAGCGCATAGGCACGCTGCTCCGGGTTGCCGATATTGTAGAGCGTGGCGGTAATGCCGGGATTGCCGGAAATGTCGAACCCGGCGATCCGCCTGTAGGCGTCGATCGACTTCTTCAGGGTGGCGGCGACGTAGTTGAGCGTCAGGTCCGGGTCCATGATGGTCTTGTAGACTTCGTTGGGGTCGGACGCGTCGAGTTCCGGCAGGCCCGAGACCTTGTGCACGAGGTCGCTCATCTGCAAGGCGGTCAGCGGGTTGAGCTGGCCGAGCCCGAAGGTCTGGCCGGCATAATAGGGCTGGAAGAAGGTGGCGCCGAAGCGGTCGTTGGGGAACGCCTTGCCGTCGACCGTCTTGCCGCGGAAGGACTGGTTCCACACCCGTTCGCGGCACGACCACAACTCGTAGCTGCCCGAAAGCTTCGCGCATTCGGCAAAGGCCGGCCTCTGCACGAAGGTGGAGATATCCTCGCCCTTGTAGGAGAAGGAGAGCTTGCCCGATAGGTAGGAGACCGCCTTGACGTAATAGGTTTGCAGCCGGTCGTAGGCGTCGACGTTGTAGGTGTGCTCGCCGACGAGGGCGCCGACGATGTGCATCGGGTCGATGCCGTAGGCGGAAGCCGCCTGCGTGATCTTGGCGCGCAGCCGTGCGTCGTTCTGGAACAGCGCGTAGACCTTGCGGTATTTCGCCTGGAAAGTGGTGTTGGTGGCCTGGGTGCGGCGCGACGAGGCGCCGGGTATCGGCGGCTGCTCGGCATTGCGGTTGCCGGGCGGGACGGTCGTCGCCGCCGCCGCCGGCAGCACCGCCGCCGCCAGCGCCAGCGCCAAGGCCACACGAATCAGTTTCTTCATGCGCCGCCGCGCCCTGTCCGGTTGTTCTGCCACAACCTAGAAAAAGCCCGCCGGGGAGTCGAGCACTGTATAGGTGCCTGACAGGCACGGGCAGGTCGAAAGCGGCAGCGTGCTTCCATTTGGCCACACTGCATGGGTAGCGGCGGCCGCCGCATATGGAAACTTATACGCTGCGGGTTGCATACCCCCACCCCTAACCACTCCCCACAGAGGGGAGGGGGACATGGCCATCGGCCTTTGCGGACAATCGGGTATGTCGCTGGTGGGCGCTCTCGGATTCCCCTCCCCCTTGTGGGGAGGGGTTAGGGGTGGGGGTATGCAGCCCACGACGATAGGTCAGGGGTGGGTGGGGTACGCCTCCGTCGCTACAGGATGAACCGCGACAGGTCGGTGTTCTTCGACAGGTCGCCGACATGCTTCTGCACATAAGCGGCGTCGATGGTGACCTGCGTGCCGCCGCGGTCGGGCGCGTCGTAGGAGATTTCGTCCAGCACCCGCTCCATCACCGTCTGCAACCGCCGCGCGCCGATGTTCTCGACGGTGGCGTTGAGGTCGACGGCGATGCCGGCCAGCGAATCGATGGCGTCGTCGGTGAAGGCGAGGTCGACGTTCTCGGTCTTCATCAGGGCGATGTACTGCTTGATCAGCGCCGCCTCGGTTTCGGTGAGGATGCGCACGAAATCCTCCTTCTCCAGCGCCCGCAGTTCGACGCGGATCGGCAGACGGCCCTGCAGTTCCGGCAACAGGTCGGACGGCTTGGCGACATGGAAGGCGCCGGAGGCGATGAACAGGATGTGGTCGGTCTTCACCGGCCCGTACTTGGTCGCCACCGTGGTGCCCTCGACCAGCGGCAGCAAGTCGCGTTGCACGCCTTCGCGCGAGACGCCGGCGCCCATGCCGCCTTCGCGGTTAGCGATCTTGTCGATCTCGTCGAGGAAGACAATGCCGTCTTCCTGCGTTGCTTCCAGCGCCCGGCGCACCACCTCTTCCTGGTCGAGCAACTTGTCGGATTCGTCCTCGATCAGCAGGTCGTAGGACGCCTTCACCGTGGTCTTGCGCATCTTGGTGCGCTTGCCGCCCATGGCCTTGGTCAGCATGTCGTTGATGTTCATGACGCCGATATTGGCGCCCGGCATGCCGGGAATCTCGAAGCCGGGCATGCCGCCGGTGCCGGTGTCGGCGACCTCGATCTCGATTTCCTTGTCGTCCAGTTCGCCGTCGCGCAGCTTCTTGCGGAAGGAATCGCGGGTGGCGGGCGACGCCGTCTTGCCGACCAGCGCCTCCAGAACGCGCTCCTCGGCATTGATGTGGGCGCGCGCCTTGACGTCCTCGCGCATCTTCTCGCGCACCAGCGCGATTGCGACCTCGACCAGGTCGCGCACGATCTGCTCGACATCGCGGCCGACATAGCCGACCTCGGTGAACTTGGTCGCCTCGACCTTGACGAAGGGCGCGCCTGCGAGCTTGGCCAGCCGGCGCGAAATCTCGGTCTTGCCGACGCCGGTCGGTCCGATCATGAGGATGTTCTTGGGCATCACCTCTTCGCGCATATGGCCTTCGAGCTGCTGGCGCCGCCAGCGGTTGCGGAGAGCGATCGCCACGGCGCGCTTGGCCTCCTTCTGGCCGATGATGAAACGGTCGAGTTCGGAAACGATCTCACGGGGGGAAAAATTGCTCATAGGGGATTACTCGTGAAACAGTGGTTGCGGCTTATGTATGGGACGGCAGCCTGCTTACAAGGCTGGGCGGGAACAGGCCGAGAAGGCGGCGGCGCAACCCGTGCCAGCCGGCACTGAGCAGCAGCACCAGCGCGCCGAGCACCAGCATGGTCAGCGGCACCACGCCCTGGCTGAAGCCGATCTGGGTAACGAGAGAGCCGAAGGCGATGCCGGCATAGGCAAGGCCCGAGACGAGCACGGCCCGCCGGTCCACCAGTACCGCGACGAGGGCGAGGCCGGTAAAGATCGCCAGCACGCCCACCGATGCCGCCGTGGTCAGGCCGCCGGACCCGATCAGCCCGCTGATCAGCGGATGGACGACCAGCGGTGCTGCCAGCATGTGCAGCCAGAAGGCGATGTCGGTGCGCCGTGTGCGCCGCTGCGGGTCGCTGAGATCGAAGCGCATCGCCAGCGCGAACACGCCGATGCCGCAGGCGAGCAGGATCGGCCGCGCGAACTGCCCGGCAAGGTCGGGTGCCGCACCGAACACCAGCGCCAGCACGCTGGCGACAAGTGCCGCCACACCGGCCGCGAAGGTGATCGGGATGCCGAAGCGCCAGTAGTGGACAGCCGCCGCCGCGATGGTGACGAGGCCGGCGAAGACGACGGGCCAGTTCTGCGTCTCCAGCGCCGCAAGGCTGAATTTGTCGGAGCCGGTGATGAACAGCACCACCGCAAGGAACACGGCGGCGGCATAGACCAGCAGCAGGACGATGCTTGGCAGGGCCATGCGGCGCTTGCGGGTAAAGTATTCGGCCAGCAGCCAGCTTGCCAGCGCCACGATGAGGGCCGCGCCGCCGCCGTCGAACAGGAGTGCCGCGAAATAGGATAGCGCGCCGAGGAACAGGGCGATGCCGATGGTGACGAAGATGTCGCCGAAGCCGTTGATGAAGCGGAATTTCTCGTCGTCGGCAGGCTCGCCGGGCTGCGCCGGTCGGTTGTTCTCCAGGTAGCGCAGCATCTCGGCCTGCTGTGCGGTCAGCACGCCTTGCGCAAGCGCGCGCTCGATGGTTTCGCCGGACACCGGCGGCGTGGTGGAGGGTTCGGCCGCCATGGCTCAGAGCCCGCCTTGCCAGGCTTTTACCGCGTCCAGCGGATAGACCAGCATCAGCACGTTGAGCGTCAGGTTGTCGCGAATGAGGTATCCGACCACGATCTCGAAGGCGATGGCGAGCGCCACCGTCGCCCATACCGGCAGCCGGAACGCCAGGAAGAAGCCCAGCACCATGAACAGCGTGTCGCAGACGGAATTGAGGATGGAATCGCCGAAATAATCGAGCGAGATGGTGCCTTCGCGGTAGCGGTTGATGATGAACGGGCTGTTTTCGAGGATTTCCCAGCCGCCTTCGACGGCGATCGCCAGCGCCAGCCGCAGCCAGATCGAGGATTTGGGAAACAAAAGCCGCGCCGCCCCGTAGAACAGGAAGCCGTGGATGATGTGGGAGAAGGTGTACCAGTCGGCGATGTGCTGGGAGTTTTCCGAGCTTTGCACGACGCCCTGCCACAGCTTGACATAGCCGCAGGTGCAGATTGCCGGATGGCCTTGCCAGTAGAGCACGATCGCCTGGACGGCGATCAGGCCGGCGGCGATGGCGAGCCCCGCGCGCCAGGAAAGCTGCAACGCGGCTGGGCCGCCGCTCTTGGCTGTATCCGTCATTCTTCGAAATCCCCCTCAGGCGAATCGATAGCCATCAGCAATACACGCCCATAATGTGACGATCTCTCGCCGAGCGGGCGAAAACCCGCCTTTTCGTAGGCGCGTACGGCGCGGCCATTGTCGGGATGCGGGTCGGCGATGACGCGCGGCGCGCCTTCCTCGAACAGCGCTTCGGTGAATTGCGTGACGATGGCGGGGCCGTGGCCGATGCCCGTCAGGGCCGGCGGGCCGATGACAAGATCGATGCCGAGCGTCCCGAAGGGCTGGTCCGCATAGGGGTGGTCTTCCTCCAGATGCGGATCGTAGCTTTGCAGGTAGGCGACCGGCCGCCCCGCCAGTTCGACGATCAGCGGCTCGACGCTGTCGCTGTCGATATGCTCGCGGATGGAGGCGATCTCGGTTACCGGATCGCCCCACCACGCGGCTGCATGCGGCAGGGCCAGCCAGCCGGCGATCACCGGCAGGTCGGCCTCCGCGACGGCGCGGAAGTCGTAGATCGGCGCCGCTTCAGGCGGCGCCATCGATCACTTCGACGACGAAATTGTTGTTGGTGTAGACGCAGATGTCGGAAGCGATCTGCATCGCCCTGCGGGCGATGTCTTCGGCATCCTTGTCGGAATCGATGAGCGCGCGCGCGGCCGCCAGCGCGTAGTTGCCGCCCGAGCCGATGGCCATGACGCCGTCTTCGGGCTCCAGCACGTCACCGTTGCCGGTCAGCGCCAGCGAGACGTTCTTGTCGGCCACCAGCATCATCGCTTCCAGCCGCCTGAGATAGCGGTCGGTGCGCCAGTCCTTGGCCAGCTCGACGCAGGCGCGCGTCAACTGGTCGGGATATTGTTCGAGCTTGGTTTCCAGCCGCTCCAGCAGCGTGAAGGCATCCGCCGTGGCGCCGGCGAAACCGGCGATGACGCTGCCGCCCTTGCCGATGCGGCGCACCTTCTTGGCGTTGCCTTTCATGATGGTCTGGCCAAGGCTGACCTGGCCGTCGCCGGCGATGACCACCTTGCCGCCCTTGCGCACGGTGACGATGGTCGTGGCGTGCATGCTCAGTTCATTGGACATGTTCGTGGCTCCGATGCCGCGCCGTCCCTTCGAGGCAACGGGCGCGTTACGAGGGTTATGATCGGCCATATGTATGTGAGTGAAGATGGTTTGCAAACCATCGGCGCGGCTGCTGGTCATCGCGCGATCATGCTGCTAGAACGCACTCGCTTTCAAGCATGGGATTTCCAGTACAGGGATGAGGCCATGACCGCCCGCTCCGCCGAGGTGAGCCGCAAGACCAGGGAAACCGACATTTCGGTTGCCATTCATGTCGACGGCACGGGCAAGGCCGACATGGAAACCGGCGTCGGCTTCTTCGACCACATGCTGGACCAGCTTTCGCGCCATTCGCTCATCGACATGAAGGTGCGGGCCAGGGGCGACCTGCACATCGACGACCACCACACCGTGGAAGACACCGGCATCGCGCTCGGCCAGGCGCTGTCGAAGGCGCTCGGCGAGCGGCGCGGCATCATGCGCTATGCTTCCATCGACCTTGCCATGGACGAAACGCTGACGCGCGCCGCCATCGACGTCTCGGGCCGGCCGTTTCTCGTCTGGAACGTTTCGTTCTCGTCGCCCAAGATCGGCACCTTCGACACCGAGCTGGTGCGCGAGTTCTTCCACGCCTTCGCACAGAACGCCGGCATCACGCTGCACGTCACCAACCATTACGGCGCCAACAACCACCATATCGCCGAAACCTGCTTCAAGGCGGTGGCGCGGGCCCTGCGCGCGGCGCTGGAGACCGATCCGCGCCAGCCGGAGGCCGTTCCCTCCACCAAGGGCTCCCTGAAGGGATAAAGATGGCCGTCTATGTCGTGATGGAGCCGCCGGGCCGCGGCCACGAAGCCGATGAGACGAGCTTCGTGCGCGATGGTTTTTCGTGGTTCGGCTTTCTCGTTCCGCCCCTGTGGCTCGCCTGGCACCGGCGCTGGATCGAGGCCGGGCTCGCCTTCGTCGCCATCGCCCTGATCGCCGTGGCGGCCGAGACTTTCGGCATGCCGCTGCTCGGCGCGCCGCTGATCCTGCTCGTCATGCTCTATGTCGGGCTGGAGGGGCAGGCGCTGCGGCTCGCCGCCATGGCCAGGAACGGCTGGCGTCAGTGGGGTGTCGTCGTTGCCGACAGCCTGGACGATGCCGACCTGCGCTATGCGACGGAAGCCGGTGCGCCCCCGCAGGAGCCGCCGTCCGAGCCACGCCTTCAGCCTGAATCGTCGCTGGCGCGTCCGGTCCGGCCCGGCTCGGCTATCGGCCTCGTTCCCTTTTCCGGAAAGCGCTGACGATGCGTGTCGCCATCATCGACTATGGTTCGGGCAATCTGCGCTCGGCGATGAAAGCCTTCGAGCGCGCGGCGTGCGAAACGGGCGTTGCCGCCGAGATCGAACTGACGGCGGAGCCGGAACGGGTATTGTCCGCCGACCGCATCGTGCTGCCGGGCGTCGGCGCCTATGCCGACTGTGCCGCCGGCCTGCATGGCGTGGCGGGCCTGTGGGAGGCGGTCGAGGAAGCCGCCATCGCCCGGGCGAAGCCCTTTCTCGGCATCTGTGTCGGCATGCAGCTGATGGCGGAGCGCGGGCTGGAGAAGACGGTGACGAACGGCTTCGGCTGGATTGCCGGCGACGTGAAGCAAATCACGCCGTCCGACCCTGCGCTCAAAATCCCACAGATCGGCTGGAACACCATCGAGGTGCGCCGCGAGCATCCGCTGTTTGCCGGCATCCCGACCGGCCCGGACGGACTGCACGCCTATTTCGTGCATTCCTACCATCTGGAAGCGGCAAAGCCCGCCGAAGTGCTGGCCGTCGCCGACTATGGCGGGCTGGTGACGGCGGCGGTGGCGAAGGATAATCTCGCCGGCACGCAGTTCCACCCGGAAAAGAGCCAGGCCCTCGGCCTGGCGCTGATCGCCAATTTCCTGAGGTGGAAGCCATGATCCTTTTCCCGGCCATCGACCTCAAGGACGGCAAGTGCGTGCGCCTGAAGCTCGGCGACATGGCGACGGCGACCGTCTATAACGACGACCCGGCGGCGCAGGCGAAGGCCTTCGAGGATCAGGGCTTCGAATGGCTGCACGTCGTCGACCTCAACGGCGCCTTCAAGGGTGAGAGCGTCAATGGGGCTGCGGTCGATGCCATCCTGAAGACGACGAAGAACCCGGTGCAACTCGGCGGCGGCATCCGCACGTTGGCCCATATCGAAAGCTGGCTGGAACGCGGCCTTGCCCGTGTCATCCTCGGCACCGTGGCCGTGCGCGACCCCGACCTGGTGAAGCAGGCCTGCAAGGCGTTCCCCGGCAAGATCGCGGTCGGCATCGATGCCAGGGGCGGCAAGGTGGCGGTCGAAGGCTGGGCGGAAGCCTCCTCGCTCGGCGTCGTCGAACTGGCGAAGAAATTCGAGGGCGCGGGCGTCGCGGCCATCATCTACACCGACATCGACCGCGACGGCGTGCTTGCCGGCATCAACTGGGATTCCACCATCGGCCTGGCCGAGGCGGTGTCCATTCCCGTCATCGCCTCGGGCGGGTTGGCCTCGCTGGCCGACATCGCGCGCATGACCATGCCGGATGCGCAAAGGCTGGAAGGGGTCATTTCCGGCCGCGCGCTCTATGACGGGCGCATCGACGCGGCCGAGGCGCTGGCCCTCCTGAAAAAAGCATCGGCACGATGAAACTTTCGCTTATCCTGGCGCCCTATGACAGCGGCTACCGCAACGCCGGCTGCGGCCAGGGGCCGGACGCCATCGTCACCGGGGGGCTGGTCGAGGAACTGACGCTGCACGGCCACGACGTGGTGACGCAGGATATCGGCGAGGTCGGCGCCACGCCCGGCCGCGAGATCGCCACCGGCTTTGCCGTTGCGGCGGCGGTGGCGTCGAAGGCCGAAGAGGCCGTCAAGGCCGGCCGCTTCCCCGTCGTTCTTGCCGGCAACTGCCTGACCACGGTCGGCGCGGTCGCGGGGGAGGCTGCGGATTCGATCGTCTGGGCCGACCAGCACGGCGACCTCAACACGCCGGAAACCACGACCTCCGGTTTCCTCGACGGCATGGCGCTGTCGGCGGCGCTCGGCCAATGCTGGCCGGCCATGACCGGCGGCATTCCGGGCTTTGCCGCCGTCGATCCGTCGCGCTGCCTGCTCCTCGACGCGCGCGATCTCGATGCGGCCGAAAAGGAAGTCCTGGCGCGGCTGCCGGTCCTGCGCGCATCGTGCGCCGACGCGGCGGCGATGGCCGGAAAGCTGGCGGCCGACGGCGTGCGGCGCACGCATCTGCACCTCGATCTCGACGTACTCGATCCCGACGTGTTGCAGGCCAATCGCTACACCTGGCCGGGCGGCCCCGATCCCGACCGCCTGCGGCAGGCGGTCATCGCGCTGGCCGGGCTGCTGCCGATCGTCGGCGTGACGGTTTCCGCCTATGATCCGGCCTACGATCCGCAAGGCGACGTGCCGCCGGTGGTCGGCAAGGTGCTGGTCGACATGCTCGAAACGCTGGAGAAGAAAGCGTGACCCTCAAGGCCCGCGTGATCCCTTGTCTGGACGTAAAAGACGGCCCGCGCCGCCCGCAGCCGCTATGCGGCGAGGACGCGCAATCCAGAAAGGCGGCCATCCTTTGACCCTCAAAGCCCGCGTGATCCCTTGTCTGGACGTTAAAGATGGCCGCGTGGTGAAGGGGGTCAATTTCGTCGACCTGGTCGATGCCGGCGATCCCGTCGAGGCGGCAAAAGCCTATGACGCGGCCGGCGCCGATGAGCTTTGCTTCCTCGACATCACCGCCTCGTCGGAAAACCGCGAGACCATCTTCGACATCGTCGCCCGCACCGCCGAGCAATGCTTCATGCCGCTGACGGTCGGCGGAGGCGTGCGGCAGGTCGCCGATATCCGCAGGCTTTTGCTGGCGGGGGCCGACAAGGTGTCGATCAACACGGCGGCCGTGAAGAACCCGGATTTCGTCGCCGAGGCGGCGCAGAAGTTTGGCGACCAGTGCATCGTCGTCGCCATCGACGCCAAGAAGGTGTCGGCGTCCGGCGAGGCCGACCGCTGGGAAATCTTCACCCATGGCGGCCGCGAGAAGACCGGCATCGACGCGCTCGACTTTGCCCGCAAAATGGCCGATCTCGGCGCCGGCGAAATCCTGCTCACCTCGATGGACCGCGACGGCACCAAAGCCGGCTACGACATCGAACTCACCCGCGCGGTGGCGGATGCGGTTCGCGTGCCGGTGATCGCCTCCGGCGGCGTCGGCAATCTCGACCATCTGGTCGAGGGCATCCGCGACGGCCACGCGACGGCGGTTCTGGCAGCCTCGATCTTCCATTTCGGCACCTATTCGATCGCCCAGGCGAAGCGCCATATGGCCGAGGCCGGCCTGCCGATGCGACTCGACACCGCCGCCGTTCGGCTCTAAACGGCGCCATGACCGAGTTTTCGCTGTCCCAGCTGGAAAAGACCATCCACGAACGCGCGCATTCGGGCGATCCCGATTCGTGGACCGCGAAGCTTTACGCGCGCGGCATGGGCAAGGCCGCGCAGAAGCTGGGCGAGGAAGCGGTGGAAGCCGTGATCGCGGCGGTGAGCGGCGACCGGCAGGCGCTGGTTTCGGAAAGCGCCGATCTCCTTTATCATTGGCTGGTGGTGCTGGGCATTGCCGGCGTCCCGCTTGACGCCGTTCTCGAAGAACTCGAGCGGCGCACCGGCCGTTCGGGTATCGCTGAAAAAGCATCCCGACCCAGCTCGGGCTAGGCAGGGCCAGGAGACGCGATGGATCAGCTCGCACCGACCGAGAAATACTCGCCCTATCTGTTTTTCTCAGCCGAACGATGGGCGGAATTCCGCGCCGATACGCCGCTGACGCTGAGCGGGGAAGAAATCGACCGCCTGCGCTCGCTGAACGATCCGGTAGACCTGGAAGAGGTCACGCGCATCTACCTGTCGATGTCGAGGCTGTTGTCGGCCCATGTCGAGGCAAGCCAGTTGCTGTTTCGGCAACGCCGCGCCTTCTTCAACGTCGGCGACGTGGCCAAGACGCCGTTCATCATCGGCATCGCCGGCTCGGTGGCGGTCGGCAAGTCGACCACGGCGCGCGTGCTGAAGGAGCTTCTGGCGCGCTGGCCGTCCAGCCCCAAGGTCGACCTCGTCACTACCGATGGCTTCCTGCTGTCGAACGAGATCCTGCGCCGCGAAAACCTGATGGAGCGCAAGGGTTTTCCCGAAAGCTACGATGTCGGAGCGCTGCTGCGCTTCCTGTCCGACATCAAGTCGGGCCAGAGCGCGGTGCAGGCGCCGGTCTACTCGCACCTGACCTATGACGTGCTGCCTGGCGAGTTCGTCACCATCGACCGGCCGGACATTCTGATCTTCGAGGGGTTGAACGTGTTGCAGCCGGGCAAGCTGCCCAGCGACGGCAAGATCGTGCCGTTCCTGTCCGATTTCTTCGATTTTTCCATCTATATCGACGCCGACGAGGATCGCATCCACGACTGGTACATCGCCCGCTTCATGCGGCTGCGCGAGACGGCCTTCCGCAATCCGCAATCTTTCTTCCACCGCTACTCGCAGCTTTCGCAAGGGGCCGCGCAGGCCATCGCCGAGGGGTTGTGGGGCAACATCAACCTGAAGAACCTGCGCGAGAACATCCTGCCCACCCGCGCCCGCGCCGACCTCATCCTGCGCAAGGGCGCGAACCATCTGGTGGAAGAGGTGGCGCTGCGGAAGCTGTGAGCGACGTCATTCCGCCGGCAAGGGGTATGTTTCACCTCCGGTGCCGGCAGGGTACAGATGGTCGTGTTTTTCGGCCTTCCGTGACAGCAAGCCTGTGACATAAGTAACGGCGCAGATCGCTACGGTAGCGGTGGCAAGGCCGGCGGCTATATCCACGACGTAGTGGCTTCCGTGTGAAATGGCGGAAGCCGCCATCAGTATGTTCCACCCGGTGAAGAGATAGCGGAGCGGCCGTACCGGCCACATGGCCCAGATGCACAAAAGCGCGCCTGCGGCATGAACGGACGGGAACGTGACGATACCGGATGCATTTGCCATCGATAAGGCGAATGCCGGTTGGTCGCGTACCGCGTTGAAATCCGTGAGAAACGCAAATCCATAGTGAGTGTCGATGCTGCTTAGCTGGTTCTGCCCCATTTCGTACATGGCATAGGTGCCGACGGCAGGGAACCAGATCGAGATGATCGAGGAAGCGTAGCAAATGACGCCATAGGACAGGATCATCCTGTAGATGCGTTCATAATGCCCGAATGCGCCAAGCAGAAATGGGATGGCCAGCAACTGGAGAGCGAATGAACGATAGGCATAGCCCAGAGCTTCGGCCAGCCAGGGACGGCTATCCACGAAGCTCACGAACGCTGCCCAGTCGAAGCCGACGGCTTCATCGGCGCGGATTAGCCAGCTATCCGCCTGAGGCATATCTAGCGAGGCGGCGAGGTAGGTCGAGACGAGAATTGGGACGGTGACGAATACGCCCACGGCCACTGCTTCAAGCGCGGGCGCGAGGCGGCGGAGATTGCGCTTCCAGCAATATACTGAAAACATAAGAAACACCGCGAAAAAATATCCGAGGTCTTCAGTTTCGACCAGGGAGAAGCTGATCTTACTCAATGGAAGCAATGAAAAGACCGCGAGAGTCGAGCCGATCGTGAACCAGAACGTCAGCTTGCGCGCGGTGCCTGAATAGCAATCCATTGAATCCGGCCCCTGTAATCGCCGGGGAGATCGTAAGTCGTAGTGCTTAAGAAGGCGCTAGGATCGAACATCAAAGACGAGGAATTTCCGCACACCGGAAATTCATGCGGAAACCCGCCTGAGCGTCAGGTTGATGCGGCCAGCGTTTTTCAGCAGCATCGAGGTGCCAGGGTAGATGCGGTCGACGCCGTGGAAGGCGAGCCTGCTTTCGCCGCCGAGCATGAGAACGTCGCCGCTGCGCAGGCGCAGCGAGACAGTCTTGTCGGCCCGCCGCGTGCCGCCCACCCGAAACAGGCAGTCGTCGCCGAGCGAAACCGAGACGACGGGCGCGGCGAATTCGCTCTCGTCGCGGTCCTGATGCAGGCCCATCTTTGCCTCGCTCGTGTAGAAATTGACTAGGCAGGCCTGCGGCGGATGCGGATAGGCGGCGACCTCCCGCCAGAGCCGCATCAGCGCTTCCGGGATCGGCGGCCATGGTTCGCCGGTCACCGGATGCGTGGGCTGGTAGCGGTAGCCGTGCTCCTGGTCGGTGACCCAGCCGAGCGTGCCGCAATTGGTCATGCGCACGCTCATTTCCTTGCCCGTGCGCGGCATGGCGGGAACGTAGAGCGGAGCCTGGCGCACCGCGGCGCGGATGGCTTCGAGCAGCGTTTCCTGTGCTTCCTGCGGCAGGTAGGAAGGCAGATGGCGCACGCCCGGCGGCAGGGTCGGGCGCTCAATCATCGCCGATTCGTCCGCGCAATTTCTTCACCGTGGAGCGGCCGGCCTTGGCCTTCAGCCGCCGCTCGACCGAACCTTTCGTCGGCTTCGTCTTCCTGCGCGGCGGCGGCGGCGGTTCGGCAGCGCTGGCGAGCAGCGCCACCAGCCGTGCGCGGGCGTCGGCGCGGTTTTGTTCCTGCGTGCGGAAACGGCCGGCCTCGATGACGATCACGCCGTCCTTGGTGGCACGCTGCCCGGCCAGCCTCAGCGCGCGCTGGCGCACGCGCTCCGACAGGCCCGGAGCGCTCGCGGCATCGAACCGCAACTGCACCGCCGTCGCCACCTTGTTGACGTTCTGGCCGCCCGGGCCGGACGAGCGGATGAAATCCTCGCGCCAGTCGTCGGGAGAAATGACGGCCTCGTCGGCAATGATGATCTTTTCGGCCTCGCTCATGCCGCATCACATGGCGCGGTTGCGGAAAAAAGAAAAGGCCCGAGCGATGCCGGGCCTCTTCTTAAGGAGGGTGAAGGTACCGTTATTCGGCGGCCACCTGCATATGCGGGGCGGCGCCCAGGACCGATGCATCGACATGGGTTTCGAATTTTTCGAAATTGGCGATGAACATGTCGACCAGCTTGCCGGCCTGCCGGTCGTAGGCTGCCTTGTCCGTCCAGGTTGAACGCGGATCGAGAATGGAACTATCGACGCCCGGTACGCTTGTCGGTACTTCGAAGCCGAAATTGGGGTCGGTGCGGAAACTCGCCTTGTTGAGCGAGCCGTCGAGGGCGGCGGCAAGCAGCGCGCGCGTCGCCTTGATGGGCATGCGCTTGCCGGTGCCGTAGGCGCCGCCGGTCCAGCCGGTATTGACCAGCCAGCAATCGACATTGTGCCTGGCGATCAGGTCGCGCAGCAATTCGCCGTATTCCGACGGATGGCGCGGCATGAAGGGAGCGCCGAAGCAGGTCGAGAAGGTGGCTTCCGGCTCGGTCACGCCCTTTTCGGTGCCGGCGACCTTGGCCGTATAGCCGGAAAGGAAGTGATACATCGCCTGCGCCGGCGACAGCTTGGCGACCGGTGGCATGACGCCGAAGGCATCGGCGGTCAGGAGGATGATGTTCTTCGGGTGGCCGGCATGGCCGGCGGCGCTGGCATTGGGGATGAAGTCCAGCGGGTAGGCGCAGCGCGTGTTCTCGGTCAGCGAACCGTCGTCGAAATCGGGCACGCCGTGCTCGTCGAGGATGACGTTTTCGAGCACGGTGCCGAAGCGCCGCGTCGTAGCGAAGATTTCCGGTTCGGCCTCCGCTGAAAGCCGGATGGTCTTGGCGTAGCAGCCGCCCTCGAAGTTGAAGACGCCCTTGGGGCCCCAGCCGTGTTCGTCGTCGCCGATCAGCGTGCGGGTCGGGTCGGCCGACAGCGTCGTCTTGCCGGTGCCCGAAAGGCCGAAGAAGATGGCGGTGTCGCCCTCTGGCCCTTCGTTGGCCGAGCAGTGCATCGGCATCACGCCCTTTTGCGGCAGCAGGTAGTTGAGTGCGGTGAACACCGACTTCTTGATCTCGCCGGCATAGGAAGTGCCGCCGATCAGCACCGTCATGCGCGTGAAATCGACCGCGATGATGGTTTCGCCGCGCGAACCGTGGCGGGCCGGATCGGCGCGGAAGGACGGCAGGTCGATGATCGTCATCTGCGGCACGAAGCCGTCGAGCGCCGCAGGTTCCGGCCGGATCAACAGGTTGCGGATGAACTGCGAATGCCAGGCGAGTTCGGTGATGACGCGCGTCGGCAGGCTGAGGTCGGCGTCGGCGCCGCCGACGAGGTCCTGCACGAAAAGGTCCCGGTCGGCAGCATGGGCGCGGAAATCTTCCAGCAGGGCGTCGAACTGGGCTGGCGTCATCGCCCTGTTCTGGTCCCACCATACCTGTCCGTCAGTGGCCTCGTCGCGGACGATGAACTTGTCCTTGGCCGAGCGGCCGGTGTGCTGGCCGGTCAGCGCCACCAGCGCGCCATGGGCGGAAAGCCGCGCCTCGCCGCGGCGGATAGCTTCCTCGCACAGCGCCGCGACACCGAAATTATAGTGCACCGTGCCCTTGGTCGTGAGGCCGATCCGATCGATCCCGCAAGCGGGATTGCGTTTGCCTGTTTCAGACATGGTGTTCCTTTTTGAGTGTGCGCACTGGGTTTTGAAAAAAATGACCAGAGCGCTGAATTACGGAAGCAAGATGGCCAGAAGCAGGAAAAGCTTTTGATATCAAATCATTAATCGATTTAAAAATTTTGAAAGTTTTTTAAATCGTTTAAAGGTGTGTAAAAATCAGAGGCTTGCCCAAGGATCGGCGGTCGCATTTCGTCCAATCCGAAATAGATATGACGGTGGAACAGGGCCGCGTCCCGTGACTACGCGCGGGACTTGTGCCACATTTTGTACCAGATTTGTCCTGCAAGAGCCCTTCTTCACCACGGAAGGAATCTGCTTATGAGGGAGCCGCTGGAAATGGCCACGATCGCGCTTGTCGACGACGACCGCAACATTCTCACATCGGTTTCGATCGCGCTTGAATCGGAAGGATACCGTGTCGAGACCTATACGGACGGCGCGTCGGCGCTGGAGGGGCTGGCGGCGCGGCCGCCGAACCTCGCCATCCTCGACATCAAGATGCCGCGCATGGACGGCATGGAACTTCTGCGCCGCCTGCGCCAGAAAACCGACCTCCCGGTCATCTTCCTGACCTCCAAGGACGACGAGATCGACGAGCTGTTCGGCCTCAAGATGGGCGCCGACGATTTCATCCGCAAGCCGTTCTCGCAGCGGCTTCTGGTCGAGCGCGTCAAGGCGGTGCTGCGGCGCGCCAGCGCCCGCGATGCATCGGCCAAGGCGCCGAGCCAGCAGTCGCGTTCGCTCGAGCGCGGCCAACTCGTCATGGACCAGGAGCGCCACACCTGCACCTGGAAAGGCGAACCGGTGACCTTGACCGTGACCGAGTTCCTGATCCTGCATTCGCTGGCCCAGCGTCCGGGCGTGGTGAAAAGCCGTGATGCGCTGATGGATTCGGCCTATGATGAGCAGGTATATGTCGACGACCGCACCATCGACAGCCACATCAAGCGGCTGCGCAAGAAGTTCAAGCAGGTCGACGACGAGTTCGAGATGATCGAAACGCTTTACGGGGTCGGATACCGCTTCCGCGAAGCGTAAGCGCCGCGAAAACAGGAACGGCATGGCATCGGTAACCGAGACTGGCAAGTTGGCGACCGCCGGCAGGCGGCGGCGGGGTTTCCTGCCGCCCATGCTATCGCGGCTGACGGTGCCGATGCGCCGGTTCCTCGGCCACCACATCTTTTCCAGCCTCACCCGCCGCATCCTCTTCCTCAACCTCGCCGGCCTGGCCGTGCTGGTCATCGGCATCCTCTATCTCAACACCTTCCGCGACGGCCTGATCGACGCCCGTGTCGAAAGCCTGATGACGCAGGGCGAGATCATCGCCGGCGCCATCGCGGCCTCCGCCACGGTCGAGACGGATTCGATTTCGATCGACCCGGAAAAACTGCTGGAACTGCAAGCCGGCGAAAGCATCGCCCCCGGTTCCGACCAGCTCGACAATCTCGACTTCCCGATCAATCCCGAGCGCGTGGCGCCGGTGCTGCGGCGGTTGATTTCACCGACGCGCACCCGCGCGCGCATCTACGACCGCGACGCCAACCTGCTGCTGGATTCGCGCCATCTCTATTCGCGCGGCCAGATCCTGCGCTACGACCTGCCGCCGGTCGACGAGGAGACTCCGAGCGTCCTCGAACGGATCGAGGGCATGGTCTTCAGCCTGTTCCGCAACAAGGCGCTGCCGGTCTATCACGAGCAGCCGGGCGGCAACGGCGCGGCGTTCCCCGAAGTCATGAAGGCGCTGACCGGCAGCCCTTCCACCATCGTGCGCATCAGCGAGCAGGGCGAGCAGATCGTGTCGGTCGCCGTGCCGATCCAGCGCTTCCGCGGCGTGCTCGGCGTGCTCATGCTGTCCACCGAAGGCGGCGACATCGACAAGATCGTGCGCAATGAACGCCGCGCGATCCTGCGGGTGTTCGGCATCGCCGCACTGGTCACCGCCAGCCTGTCGCTGCTGCTCGCCTCCACCATCGCCAACCCGCTGCGGCGGCTGTCCGCTGCGGCGGTCCGCGTGCGGCGCGGCGTCAAGAACCGCGAGGAAATCCCCGATTTCTCCGACCGGCAGGATGAGATCGGCAATCTGTCGGTCGCGGTGCGCGACATGACCAACGCGCTCTATGCGCGCATCGAGGCGATCGAAAGCTTCGCTGCCGACGTCAGCCATGAGTTGAAGAACCCGCTCACCTCGCTGCGCAGCGCGGTCGAGACGCTGCCGCTGGCCAGGAACGATGCGTCCCGAGCGCGGCTGATGGAAATCATCCAGCACGACGTTCGCCGGCTCGACCGCCTCATCACCGACATTTCCGACGCCTCGCGCCTCGATGCGGAACTGGCGCGCGAGGACGCCGGCAAGGTTGACCTGAAGAAGTTCATCACCGATCTCGTGGCCGTGTCGAGCGAGACCACGCGCAACAAGAAGGCGGTGGAGATTGTCTTCAACGCCGCCAAGCTGCCGCAGGGCGCCCGGAGCTACGAGGTCGTCGGCCACGACCTCAGGATAGGCCAGGTCATCACCAACCTGATCGAGAACGCGCGTTCCTTCGTTCCCGACGAGCACGGCCGCATCGATATTTCGCTGGCCCGCATCGGCAAGTTCAACATCGTCACCATCGAGGACAACGGCCCCGGCATCCGCGCCGAGCAGATCGACCGCATCTTCGAGCGGTTCTATACCGACCGTCCGTCGAGCGAGGCGTTCGGGCAGAATTCGGGGCTGGGGCTGTCGATCAGCCGGCAGATCGTGGAAGCCCATGGCGGCACGCTGACGGCCGAAAACATTCCCGGCACCAAGCCCGGCGACATCCGCGGCGCGCGCTTCGTGGTCACCCTGCCGGCCGACGCATGAGCGCGTCGAAAACCTTTCCTATCGCCCAATGCTGAACATCCACGCCACCGCCCTTGTCGTTGGCGACCGCGGCCTAGTGATCCTTGGTCCTTCGGGATCGGGAAAGACGACGCTGGCAGCGGCGCTCGTCGCCCGTTTTTCTCAGGCTGGGACTTTTTCGCGGCTGGTCGGCGACGACCAGCTTTTTGCCGAGGCGGGGGGTGGGCGGCTGGTGCTGCGGGTGCCTGCCACCATCGCCGGACTGGCCGAGGTGCCCGGCCTTGGCCCCCGTCCGGTCAGGTTCGAGCCGGCCGCCGTCATCGACATGGCCATACGCCTGGTCCCGCCGCATGAGGTGCAGCGGTTCCAGGAGGAGGGCGTCGAAATTGTGGCCGGTTGCCGCCTTCCTCTGGTGGCGCTGGCCGAGCGCGACGTCGTTCCGGCCCTTGTCGCCGTGCCGGCAGCTCTGGCGGCCTTGCCCTTTCGGCGGGATTGACAGGCAGGGGAGCCGATGCTTTCCAGAGGGCGCGCTGCCGCAGGTGTTGCATTGCGGCAAAATGGTTGGCCGACGCGAAATTTTATGCTTGTAAACGCGCCACGCCTCGACAAGATAGCGCTCCCGCCGCTCGACCGGCGAGTATAAGGCGTGCTGGTGAAGGGTTTATGACGGAAACCGCCAAATGATCGGCCTCGTGCTGGTAACGCACGGTCAACTGGCCACCGAGTTCCGCCATGCCGTGGAGCATGTCGTCGGCCCCCAGGACAATTTCGAGACCGTGGCGATCGGTGCCGACGACGACATGGAGCAGCGCCGCCGCGACATCGTCGACGCCGTGGCGCGCGTCGACACCGGCTCCGGCGTCATCGTGCTCACCGACATGTTCGGCGGCACGCCCTCGAACCTCGCCATTTCGGTGATGCAGCCGGGCCGCACCGAGATCATCGCCGGCATGAACCTGCCGATGCTGATCAAGCTTTCCAGTGTGCGCAAGGGCGACGACATGCAGGTCTCGCTTGACGAAGCGCAGGCTGCCGGGCGTAAATACATCAACGTCGCCAGCCAGCTTCTCGCCAGTAAATGAACAGCGTGTCGCCCAACGAAGATCAGGTCGCCCGGGACTTCAGAATCGTCAATCAGCGCGGCCTGCACGCGCGCGCCTCGGCCAAGTTCGTCCAGATAGCGGGCAGCTTCGACGCGACGGTCGACGTGGAGAAGGACGGCGTCAGGGTCGGCGGAACCTCGATCATGGGCCTGATGATGCTGGCCGCGAGCCCCGGCTGCGCCATCCGCGTCATCGCCAGCGGCCCGCAGGCCGCCGAAGTGGTGGCCGCCCTCGGCGAGTTGATCGCCTCGCGTTTCGGCGAGGAAGCCTGACCGGAAAAGGGCCTACCTTGTGAGGTCGAGCGGCAGCACGATCGGCTTGCCGCCGGCTTCGCCGAGAAAGGTTTCGACGGCGTAGACCGCGCGCAGCCGCTCCGCCGTCAGCACTTCCCGCGGTGGGCCGTCGGCCAGGATCACGCCCTTGTCGAGCAGGATCAGCCGCGAACACCAGCGCGCCGCGAGGCTGAGGTCGTGCATCGAGGCGACGATGCCGTGGCCTTCGCCGGCCAGCGTCGAAAAGGTCTTCATCAGCACGATCTGGTGCGAGGGATCGAGCCCGGCCGCCGGTTCGTCGGCCAGAAGCAGCGGCGCGTCCTGCGCCAGCGCGCGGGCGATCAGCACCCGCGCCTTCTCGCCGCCGGAAAGTTCGGTCGCCGGGCGGTCGCGGAAGGCGTCGACCTCCATGCGCCGCATGGCGGCCTCGACGATTTCCTTGTCGGCCTTGCCGGCGGCGGCGAAGGGCGGCCGGTGCGCGTGGCGGCCGAGCGAAACGATCATCTCCACCGGCACCGGCCAGGCGATGTCGCGCTCCTGCGGCAGGTAGGCGACATGCCGGGCCTGCTCGCGCGCGCTCATCGAGGCAGCGTCGCGGCCGTCGATCGAAACGGCGCCGCGATGCGGCGTGAAGCCGAGAACGGTGCGCAGCAGCGTCGACTTGCCCGCGCCGTTCGGCCCGATCAGGCCGACGAACTCGCCCGCCGACACGGCGAAGGACAAGTCTTTCAGCACCGGCTTGCCGCCGAGCGATGCACTGAGGTTTTTGACGGAAAGCAGGCTCACAGCATCTGCCTCCGCGTCTTGTAGACCAGCCACAGGAAGAACGGCGCGCCGACGATCGCCGTCAGCACGCCGAGCTTGAGGTCGCGCTCCGGCGCGATGATGCGCACCAGCGTGTCGGCGGCGAGCAGCACGCAGGCGCCGCCAAGCGCGCTCGCTGGCAAAAGCCGCGACGGGCGCGCGCCGACCAGCGGCCTGAGCATATGCGGCACCACCAGCCCGACGAAGCCGATGACGCCGGCGACGGCGGTGGCCGCGCCCACCGAGGCGGCGGTGCCGAATACGGCGAGGAACTGCACGCGGCGCCGATCGACGCCCATGCTGGCGGCGGCGTCGCCGCCCAGCGTCAGCGCATCGAGCGCGCGCCCCAGGCTCGCCAGCATCGCCCAGCCCACGAGCATGAAGGGACCCGCCAGCCACACATGCGTCATCGAGCGGTCTGTCAGCGAGCCCAGCATCCAGAACATGATTTCCAGCGCCGCGAATGGGTTGGGCGACAGGTTCAGCGCCAGCGCGGTCATGGCGCTGGCCAGGCTGGAAACGGCGATGCCGGCGAGGATGACGGTGAGCGCGCCGCCGCGCAGGCCGGCCATCGCCTGCACCACCAGCACGGCGGCGACCGCGCCCGCCAGCGCGGCCAGCGGCAGGCCGAGCGGAAACAGCGCCGAAAAGCCGGTGTAGATGGCGATGACCGCGCCGAGCGAGGCCGAGGCGCTGACGCCGAGCAGCGCCGGCTCGGCCAGCGGATTGCGCAGCCAGCCTTGCAAGGCGGCGCCCGACAGGCCGAGCGTGGCGCCGATCATCAGGCCGAGGATCGCGCGCGGCAGGCGGATTTCCTGCATGATCAGCGCCATCGTGTCGGCCTTGTCGGAAAACAGCGCCCGCAGGCTGTCGCCGAAGGCGACCGCCGCCGGCCCGACCGTCAGCGACAGGAAGAACAAGGCGAGCGTGAGCGCGCCGAGCAGGCCGAGCACCAGTCGGAAGCGGGCGGCGTCCCTCACGGCCTGCCGTCCTTCCGGTCGCCGGGTTGCCCGAATGCCGCCTGTTGCAGCATGCGCGAGGCTTCCAGCGTGAACGGCGCGCCGCAGATAGTGTATTTGTCGGGAATGGGTACGACGCGGCCGGAAAGCGCCTTGAAGGCCGGATGCGAAAAATTCTCCCTGGCGAGCGCCGGCGCGCCGTACTGGCTGTCGCCTTCGAGGATGATGTCGGGATCGGCCGCGACCAGCAGTTCCAGTGGCAGGCGGGTCATGCCGTGAAAGCCCAGCGTATCGCCGAGGTTGGTCAGCCCCGCGGCCTGCACGATCGCGTCGGCCAGCGTGCCGGAGCCGGAGGTGTAGCTGTTGGCGTAGTAGATGGCGACGTTGGCGGCCGGCGGCTTATGCGCGGAAAGCTCCGCCAGGCCTTCGTCCAGTTCCGCCACCAATTCGGCGGCCCGCTGCTCGCGGTGAAGCAGCGCTCCCATGCGGGCCAAGCTTTCGCGCACATCCTCGAAGGAGGAAGCCGGCGTGAACTGCTCGACGCGGAAACCGAGTTCCTTGAGCAGGCCGACCGTGGCCTTGGCCGTATAGGTGCCGGCCAGCACGAGGTCGGGCTGCATGAGGAAGATTTCCTCCGCCTGGCCGTGGTTGAGACGATAGCGGGCGGCCTCGTCCACCATCATGGAGGTGCCTTCCTCGGTAGCGAGGAAGGACACCGATTTGAGCTGTCCCGGAGCGGCCATCAGCATCGCCATCTGGTCGGTGCACAGGTTGATGGAAACGACCCGCCGCGGCGCGGGGTCCGCGGCGACGGGAGCGGATGCCAGGCCGAGGATAATCGCCGCTGCTACAGTCCCGACTGCCCGGCGTCCCGTCGCGGCGACGATCATGGCGCTGTTTCCCTAGAACGAGCGGGTGAAGCTGAAATCGATCGTCCGCCCCGGTGCCCGATAGCCCTGCTTGGTCTGGTACTGCTCGTTGAAGACATTAGCCACCGAGAACTTGAATTGCGACCGCGCGTCTAGCGCGTAGAGGGCGGTGAAGTCGGCCGTGACGTAATCGGGCAGCTTGACGTTGTTGGCGGCATCGGCATAGCGCGCTCCGCCATAGATCACCGTCGCCGAAAGCTCCAGTTCCTCGACCGGCTTGTAGGTCAGTCCGGCGGTAGCCTTGAAGCGGTCGCCGTAGGGAATATATTTGCCGTGGTCGCCCGGGCTCTTGTTCAGCGGCTCGCGGAGATCGATGCCGAGGGTGCCGCTCCACTCCTCATTGAACTGGTGACCTAGCGAAGCCTCGAAGCCGGTAATGCGTGCCTTATCGACGTTGCTCGGCTGCCAGAAGCCGCCTGGGTTGTCCGGATCGACCGGAGCCCAAGCGATCATGTCGTCGATGTCGTTGCGATACAAGGCCATGTCAAGTGTCGTGCGGTCGGCCATCCTCCAGTTCAGACCGACCTCATAGGAGCGCGACTTCTCCGGCTGGAGATCCGGATTGCCGCTGTAGGGATAATAGAGATCGTTAAAGGTCGGCGCACGGAAACCGGTAGCGTAGGAAGCGCGCGCCACAAATCCGTCACTCACTTCATAGCTCGCTCCGAGGTTGTAGGTGGTGGCTCCGCCGAACTGCTCGTCGTGATCGTACCGAATGCCGGTGTCGACCGTCAGTGCCTTGTATTCGAACGAATATTGTCCGAACACTGCACCGAGGTCGCGGCTGGTTCCTGCATAGTCCATCCCCTCGCCGGTACTACCGTCGATCGATTCGCGGTAGGCTTCGACGCCGCCCGCCAAGGTGTTTCTGGTTTCGCCATATTCGATGGTTTTCTGCGTCGAGGCGAGCACGCCGTATCTGAGCGTATCGAAATCGTCGCCCTTCGTCTGCGCCCTGAAATTGGATGAATTATCGACGGCCGTGATGAACTCGACGGTCGATGCCCAGCTATCCGAGTGGTCGATGCGCGCGCCGATCCTTCCCGCGAACGTGGTGCTGTCCACGGTGTCGGCCGGATAGTACATTGTCCCCGCGTAAGAGTAGGCGCTGTCGTAGGAAGTGCGGCCGCGCGCAAACAGCCCGTCCGCATAGACCCGCCCGCCGTCGAAATCCTTCGAGATCGCGAAATTCGCCGATCCTTGCAGGAAGCCGTCCCTGTCCAGATCGTAAGGCGACGTGGTGAAGTCATAGCCTTGCGTGCCGATGATCTGTGCGCCGAAGGAGTAGTTGATGCCTTGTTCGCTCTGGCCTTGCACATTGCTGGAGACGTAGCCGCCCCATGGATGCAGGACGCCTGCCGTCACCGTGCCGCAGCTTTTGCGTCCGTCGGCACAGACGCCACCTTGCCGGGTGATGATATTGACGATACCGCCGATAGCGTCGGCACCGTATTGCGCCGAATGTCCGCCCTTGGCGATTTCGATTCGCTCGATCGAGGCGAGCGGGATGGCGGATAGGTTGACGGTTCCGACCGTCGCCGAACCCGCGCGCACGCCATTGACCAATACCAGCGTCTGGGCCGCGGTCGCGCCACGTAGCGAGACACTGGAATCGGCGCCCATGCCGCCGTTTGAGGTAACGGTCACGCCCGGATAGCTCTTCAACAGCGAGGGCAGGTCGGGCGCGGCCGATAGTTTTATGTCTTCCTTGGTCACCACGGTCACCGACGATGTCGAGCGCTCCAGTGAGGATTCGCGGCGCAGCGGTGTGGTGATGAGAAGCCGGTCCAGCTTCGTCGCGCCCTGATCGTCGGTTTTGGCGTCCTGCGCGCCGGCCGTGCCGGTCAGTCCCCCCGTCAGCGCCAGTGCCAGCACGCTGGTCGTGATCGATAATTTCTTCAAGTCGGCCCCCAGGCGATTTCGGGCGCGTGGCAGCGCCCCGGTTCGTAACGAACCGCGATCCGGCTGGTTGGGGGAATAAGGGCTCCACCCGGTCCGCCCGGCGCACGGCAACACACATGTGTCACCGCCACGGAGGACCGCGCCGGAACACACCCCGTGTTCAGGCATGGGTGACCGGAAAAGGCAGGTCTCCTGACTTCCGTGTCATTGCTCGCCTTCCGCCTTCCCGGGCACGAAAAACGCGGCCAGTGGCAAATGGAAGAGAGCTCAACGGTTACAGTTGCGGGGGCAGTCGCGGATTCGGCCGTCAGCCGGCTTCACCATGTTCCCTTTTCATCCGCCTCGCGGCGGAGCCAATTCCGGTGACGACCCTAGTTACCACCGACAGACGCGTCAATCGGCAAGATGGGGCAGAAGGCGGTTTCGTGGCCTTGTTTGGCGCATCGCAATGTCGCACCAGCCCCTTGCCGCCGGGTTCGCGCGATGAAACAAGAGCCGGCATGAACGCCTTTGCCGTTTCCTGCGCAGCTCCCTTTCTCGTCGCCGAATTCGCCACGCCGCAGGCGATGGTGAGTTGGTCGCTCACCCGCCCGGGTTTCGTCCAGGCGCGCAAGGTGGCGTGGCTACACGTGCGCGACGACGACCTGCCGCTGGGGGTCGACCCCGTCGAATTGCTGGAAACGAAGATGGCGGCGGCTGGCCATGCGGATGCCGTCCATTTGATGACCTCGCGCAATGTCGCCCGCCATCATCTGGCGAGCGCCTGCTTCGACGGCGTGACCGGCACTTGCCTGGCGACGGCCGGCCTCGGCAACGCGGCAAGGGTAGGGTCGCCGCCGCTGCGGATAAAGCCCGCCGGCACCATCAACCTTCTCGCCCATGTCGGCCGGCCGCTTTCGCAAGGCGCGCTGCTGGAAGCGCTGTCGATCGCGGCCGAGGCGCGCACCGCCGCCGTCATCGATGCCGGCTGGCGGGTCGGCGGGCAGACGGCAACCGGCACCGGCACCGATTGCATCGTAGTGGCGGCACCGGCCGGTGAACCGGGCGAAGCCTTCGCCGGGCTGCATACCGCCGTGGGTGCCGCGATCGGTCGTGCCGTCCATGACGCGATCAGCCAAGCCTGCGCGACGTGGATCGGCGAACGGCGGCGGGAAGCCGTTGACGGGCTTCAGGCGCCGCCCATGTAGATATCCATGATCTGGCGGTCGTCACGCACGTCGCCAGGCGTTCCCTCGAAGCGCTTTTCGCCGGCCGCGAGGATGTAGATCCTGTCGGCGATCGGCATCGCCTCGCGGATGTTCTGCTCCACCATCAGGATACCGATGCCCTGCCGGGTCAGTCCGGTGATGCGCTCCAGCGTCTCGATCACCATGGCCGGCGACAGGCCGGCGGAAGGTTCATCGAGCAGGATGAAGCGCGGCTTCGAAACCAGCGCACGCGCCAGCGACAGCATTGCCTGCTCACCGCCGGAAAGTGCGCCGGCCGCTGTCTTGCGCCGCCGCGCCAGCGACGGGTACTGGTCGATCAGTTCCTCGATGCGGCGCTCCACCGCGCCACGGTCGGCGATGGCGTAGCCGCCCATGCGCAGGTTTTCCATAACGGTTAGGCGCGGGAACACGCCGCCGCCCTGCGGCATCAGCACCAGCCCCTGCCGCACCACTTCGTGCACGGGCAGGTTGGAAAGCACCGCGCCGTCGAGGCTGGCGGTGCCGCGCCACACCGGCAGCGCCCCGGCGATTGCCTTCAGCAGCGTGGACTTGCCGCAGCCGTTCGGCCCGAAGATGCAGGTGATCTTGCCGGCTTCCGCCGTCAGCGAGACACCGTGGACGATCTCCTGCTTGCCGTAGCCGGTGACGATGGTGTCGGCGGCGAGCGTGGTCATTGCGGCCGCCCCAGATAGGTTTGCATGACTTCGGAGTTGCGCACGATGTCGTTGAAGGTTCCGCTGGTCACCACGCGGCCGGAGTCCATGACGATGATGCGGTCGCACACGCTGCGCACCATCTCCATGTCGTGCTCGATGATGAGGAAAGTGACGCCGCGTTCGCGCAACTGCGTGATCGCTTCGAGGATGATCTTGCGGATGTTGGGATGCACGCCCGCCGTCACCTCGTCGAGCAGGACGAGGCTGGCCTGCCGCATGACCGCGCGGCCGAATTCGAGCAGCTTCTGCTGGCCCCCGGAGAGGTCGGAGGCGCGGTTGTCGGCGACGTGCTCCAGCCTGAGCAGCGAAAGCGTCTCGGCCGCCCGCTCCCGCGCGCCCTGCCAATGCGCCTGTGCTGCCGCGGCTAGCAGGTTTTCCGTCACCGTCATGTTGTCGAACAGCGCCGGGATCTGGAAGGTGCGGGCAAGGCCGAGCCGGGCGACCACGTAGGCATTGCGGCCGGCGATCTCGTGGCCGTCGAACCGGATCTGGCCGCTGTCGGGCGACACCGTGCCGGAGACCAGGCTGAACAGGGTGGACTTGCCGGAGCCGTTGGGGCCGATCAGCCCCGCGATCTCGCGCCGGTTCACGTCCAGGTTGACGCCGTTGGTGGCCTTGATGCCGCCGAAATGCTTGTGAAGGTCGCGCACGACCAGGATCGGATCGCCGCTTGCCGGCGCCTGCGTCGCCGGGCTCATGGGCGCGCTCCTTCGTCGCTGCCGCCGGCAAGCTTGCCGGCCATCTTGTCGAGGGCGTTGGTTCTGCGCCGGGTAAACAGGCCGACGATGCCGTTGGGCAGGAACAGCACCACCAGCACGATGGCCGCGCCGAGCACGGCGATATAGAAGGCGGTGTCGCCCCAGTACATCCACACCAGCCGGTTGACGACGAAAAGCGCCACGCCACCGATCGCCGGTCCCCACAGGCTGCCCAGCCCGCCGAGCAGCACCATCACCACCATCTGGTCGGTGATGTCGCCGCCGAACACGGACTTCGGATTGATGAAGGTGACCCAGTAGGCGAAGATCGCCCCGAACACCGAAGCGGTCACCGCGCTGAGCACGAAGGTCTGCAGCTTGACCAACGCCGTGTTGATGCCCTGCGCTTCCGCCGCCGGCTCGTGGTCGCGCAGCGCCTTGACCTTGAGGCCGAAGCGCGAGCGCTCGAACAGCGCCCAGGTGACGAGATAGGTCAGGGCCGCTACCCCGAACATGGTGTAGTAGAAGAAGCGTTCGTTGAGATAGGGCGGCAGGCCGATGCCACCGATGCCACCGGTGAAATCCACCGCCGAGGCGAACTGGATCAGGACTTCGGCGAAGGCCCAGGTGGCGATGGCGAAATAGGCGCCGCGCAGCCTGAGCGTCGGGGCGCCGATGATGATCGCGAACAGCGCCGTCACCAGCATGCCGGCCGGGATCGTGGCGACGAACGGCAGGCCGAACGGATCGTTCATCAGGAATGCGGTGACATAGGCGCCGAGCCCGAAGAAGGCCGAATGGCCGAAATTGATGTAGCCCGCATAGCCGCCCAGCATGTTCCACGAACAGGCGAGCCCCGCCCACATCAGCGCGCCGGTGGCGATGCGCAGCCAGTAATTGTTGACCAGGAACGGCATCAGCGCCAGCACGACCAGGATGGCGGCCATCAGCACGAGGACGGGCAGGCGCGATTTCACTGGTTGTGCCGCCATCTCACAACCCCCTGCGCAATATCCCCTTAGGGGATATGAGCAGCACCAGGAACAGCGTGCCGAAGATCGACAGCAGCGAGTAGCTGGCGCTGACATAGGTGGAGACGAAGGCCTCGATGACGCCGAGCAGCAGGGCGGCCACCAGCGCGCCGCCGACCGAGCCGAGGCCGGCCAGTACCGCGACGAAGAAGGCAAACAGCGTGTAGCGCAGGCCGACTTCGGGGTTGACCGAGTAGATCGCGCCCATCAGCACGCCGGCCATCGCCGTGATGCCGGCATAGAGGCCGTAGACATTGGCGCTGAGGCGGCGGATGTTGACCCCCATCAGCGCCGCGTTCTGGCGGTTCTCGGCCGTGGCCCGGATCGCCAGCCCGTAGCGGGTGCGATAGAGGAAGACGAACAGCCCGCCGGCGATGGCGATGGCGAACACTGCCGCCGCGACGCGGATCATCGGCACCGTCACCGGGCCGAGCGCCAGGCTCTGGCCGCTGAGCACGGTCGGCACGTTGCGGGTATTGAAGCCCCAGGCCGTGAGCATGCCGCCGCGCAAAAGCGTGAACAGGCCGAAGGTCAGCGCCAGCGCCATCAGTTCCGGCCGCGCCGTGCGGCTGTTGCGGACATTGTAGAGGATCGGCCCGATCAGGTAGCCGAGGGCGCCGAACAGCACAAACGCTACCGGGATGGCGAGGAAGCCGTCGACGCCGAGCCCCGCCGCCATGTAGTAGCCGAGATAGCCGCCGAGCACGACCCAGCCGCCGACGGCGAAGTCGATGACATGCAGCACGCCGAAGGTAAGCTGGAAGGCGATGGTGAAGGTGGCGATGACGCCGCCGATCAGAAGGCCGTTCAGCAAGGTCTGGAGAAAAAGATCCAAGGCGGCAACCGTTCGTCGTCAGGGAAACGGGCAGGCAATCGCTGCGGCGGCTGGCCGCCGCAAGCGCGCATGGTCGGTCATTTCATGGGCATGCGCAACCACGTGCGCGCATGGGCGGGGAGCGGAGGGTATCACCGTCCGCACCCCCGCCGGTCGCTTATTTCCAGGCCGGCAACGGATAGATGTAGTCGGCCGCCGCTGCTTCCTTCGGCCCCACGGCGACGACCTTGCCGCCCTGTATCTGGACCAGAACCGGGATCGGCTGGATGTTGTCGTGGTAGTGGGCGCCTTCCTTCTCGAACTTGATCGGCCCGTAGAAGGTCTGGATGTCGGTCTCGGCGATGGCGTCCTTCAGCGCCACGCGGTCCTCCGGAGTCAGCGCCGGCTTCTTGCCGAGACGCTTCAGCGCATCGCCCAGCACCAGGCCGCTCGCCGCGCAGCCGGCTGCCGTATAGTCCGGCTCGCCGCCGAGCTTCTTCGCCGCCATGTCGGCGAAGTCCTTGGCGGTGCCGAACAGGTCGTCCTTGTAGGCCACGGAAGGCAGCCAGACCACGACGCCCGTCGTGCCGTCGGCATCGGGCCCGAGGGCCTGCGCGAAGGCGGGATTGGTGATGCCGTAATGCATGATCAGCGCCTTCGGCCGATAGTTCAGCGACTTGCAGGTCTTGACCACGTTGATCAGCGGTTCCTCATGGCCGCCGACGGCGATGACGTCGGGATTGAGCGCCGCGATCTTGGAGATGACCGGCGTCAGGTCGCCTTCCGGCGGCACCAACTCGTAGGCGGCCAGTTCCAGCCCGGCGGCCTTGACGCCGTCGCGGAAGCCTTCGCCGGTTTCCTTGGAGAACGGCTCGTTGACGCCGATCACGGCAACCGTCTTTGCCGCGGGGTTGGACAGCTTCGCCAGCACGCCGAGCGACATGCCGGACGTCGTGTCGACGGATGGGATGATGCCGAAGTTGAATTCGGGCTTGGCCTTCCAGACGTTCGGCGATTCCGCCGAGCCGGAAATCATCGGCACCTGGTATTTCTGGCAGATCGGCTGCACGGCGATGGTCGAGCCGCTGGTGTAGGGGCCGAACAGCACGTCGACTTCGTTCTGCACGATCAGCCGCTCGGCGGCGTCGGCGCCCGTGGCCGGGTTCGACTGGTCGTCGCCGTAGAACATGCTGACCTTGAAGCGGTCGCCGCCCACCTCGACGCCGCCCTTCTCGTTGATGGCGTCCGCCCACAGGTCGTAGCCCTGTTTGGTCAGGTTGCCGCCGAGGATGTTCTCGCCCGACAGCGAGGTGATGACACCCGCCTTGAAGGTCGCCGCCTGCGCTCGTGCCGTTCGCACGAAGGGCATCCCAAGAGTACCCGCCGCGACGGCGATGGCGCTTCCCTCAAGGAAACGGCGGCGCGAAACGCTTTTGTAGTCAGCAGACATCGATGCAAACCTCCCATTGTTTGGCTATCGGGTCGAAATCGACTTCTTTTGATCGTCATACGATCATATGCCGATAATCCCGGCAAGAAGAATTCCGTTGCGTCATTACGCGACGCCGGCCTTGCCCTCAGGCGAGGTCCTTCGGCCTCAATTCGCGCCTGAGAATCTTGCCGACGGGCGATTTGGGCAGTTCGGTGCGGAACTCGATCGTACGCGGGCGCTTGTAGCCGGTCAGGTTCTCGCGGCAGTAGGCGACGAGGTCGGCTTCCGTGAGGTCGGGGTCCTTGCGCACCACGAACAGCTTCGGCACTTCGCCCGAATGCTCGTCGGGCACGCCGATGGCCGCCACCTCCAGCACGCCCGGATGGCGCGAGACCACGTCCTCCAGCTCGTTCGGATAGACGTTGAAGCCCGAAACCAGGATCATGTCCTTCTTGCGGTCGACGATCCTGGTGTAACCGGCCTCGTCCATGAAGCCCATGTCGCCGGAGCGGAAGAAGCCGTCGGTGGTCATCACCTTCGCGGTTTCGTCCGGCCGGTTCCAGTAGCCGGCCATCACCTGCGGCCCCCGGATGCAGATCTCGCCGATGTCGCCGAGCGGCAGTGCGTTGCCGGCGTCGTCGCGGATGGACAGCTCCGTTGAAGGCAGCGGCAGGCCGATGGTGCCGGTGAAATCCGGCGAGGAACATTTGTTGGCCGTCGCCACCGGCGAGGTCTCGGACAGGCCGTAGCCCTCGGTGATGTGGCTGCCGGTGACTTCCTTCCAGCACTCGGCGACCACCTTCTGTACCGCCATGCCGCCGCCGAGGCTGAGCCGGAGTGCGCTGAAGTCGAGCTTGCGGAAATCGTCGTTGTTCAGCAGCGCGTTGAACAGCGTGTTGAGACCGGGAAAGATGTGGAATGGCTGGCGCGCCAGTTCCTTGACGAAGGCGGGAATATCGCGCGGGTTCGGAATGAGGATGTTTTGCGCGCCCTGCTGCATGCCCATCAGCGCGTTCACCGTAAGCGCGAAGACGTGATAGATCGGCAACGCGCAGATATAGGTGGCGTGCGCCGGCTTGGGCTTGACCGTGTAGGCGTCCTCCACCCACAGCGCGAGCTGCGCGACGTTGGCCAGGATGTTGCGGTGAAGCAGCGTCGCGCCCTTGGAGACCCCGGTGGTGCCGCCGGTATATTGCAGGAAGGCGATATCGTCGGGCATGGTCTTCACCGGCTTGAAGGGCAGCGCGTCGCCCGCCTTCAGCGCCGCGTTGAAGCGGACATGGCCGGGCAGCGACCAGACCGGCACCAGCTTCTTCACTCGCCGCACGACGAAGTTGACGATCGCTCCCTTGAGCCCGCCCAGAAGGTCGCCCATGGAGGCGACGACGATGTGCTTGATACCGGTCCTGGCGACGACGGTTTGCAGCGTACGGGCGAAGTTCTCCAGGATGACGATCGCCTCGGCGCCGGAATCCCTCAACTGGTGCTCCAGCTCGCGCGGCGTATAAAGCGGGTTGACGTTGACGACGACGTAGCCGGCCCGAAGCAGCGCCATCATCGCGATCGGGTATTGCAGCACGTTGGGCATCATCAGCGCGACGCGCGCGCCTTTCCGGATGCCGCGCGATTGCAGCCAGGCGGCAAGCGCCGCCGACCGTCGTTCCAGCTGGGCGTAGCTGAGATTCGTGCCCATCGAGACGAAGGCCGTCCGCCCCGCATGTTGCTTGCAGGCCTTGACCAGCAACTCGCCGATCGAATTGGCCGGAAGCGCGCCGATCTCGGCGGCCATGTTCTTCGGGTAGCTTTTGAGCCAGGGTTTTGACGGCTGCTGCGTCGCTTCCGTTTCCGGCGACGGTTCGGAGGCGCTCCCGCCCTTCGCCCGACCGGTCGTTCCCGTCGCTTTGGCCACGCGTTTCTCCCTCGGTTGGCTTATGTATCGCCAACTATGCAGGCGCTTGCAAGGCGGTGACCGGGTGGTGTGAAGGGGTCAAGCGGGAATGAAAAGGGCGAAAAAAAGACCACTGATATATAAGGCGCAATCGAGATTTGGAAAAGAATTCTTCGAATTTGGAAAAGGCGGAATGGTTTTCCGCTTTCCTTGGGGAATGCAAGCGGGCAGTTCCGCTAGGGTGAATTTGATGCTTATATGCGGCCTTCACGAGCCTGCTAGAGGGGCTTGGAAATAATCAGGGAGTTCTTCATGAAAAAGAAAATGGCTTTTGCGGCTGCGTTGCTGGCTGCAACGGTGCTGGGAGGCGCTGCCAACGCCAAGACGCTGGTCTATTGCTCGGAAGGGTCGCCCGAAGGCTTCGACCCCGGCCTCTACACCGCCGGCACCACGTTCGACGCGTCCTCGCGCACGGTCTACAACCGTCTCGTCGAGTTCAAGCACGGTTCGACCGAAATCGAGCCCGGCCTCGCCGAGAGCTGGACCATTTCCGACGACGGCCTCGAATACACCTTCAAGCTGCGCCAGGGCGTCAAATTCCAGACCACCGACTTTTTCACGCCGAGCCGCGAGTTCAACGCCGACGACGTGATCTACTCCTTCGACCGCCAGCTCAAGGCGGACGATCCGTGGAACAAGTATGTCGCGGGCGCTGCCTGGGAATATTCGGCGGGCATGGGTTTCCCCGACCTCATCAAGGGAATCGAGAAGGTCGACGACCACACGGTCAAGTTCGTGCTGAACCATCCCGAAGCTCCGTTCCTGGCCGACCTCGGCATGGATTTCGCTTCCGTGCTTTCGAAGGAATATGCCGACAAGCTTTCGGCCGACGGCAAGATGGAGCAGATGAACCAGCAGCCGCTCGGCACCGGCCCGTTCACCTTCGTCGCCTACCAGCCTGACGCGGCGATCCGCTACAAGGCCAACGCCGACTATTGGAACGGTGCGCCCAAGATCGACGACCTCGTCTTCGCCATCACCACGGACGCGTCCGTGCGCCGGCAGAAGCTGGAAGCAGGCGAATGCCAGATCTATCCGTATCCGAACGCCGCCGACGTCGAGGCGCTGAAGGGCAATCCCGACCTGAATGTCGAGGAGCAGGCCGGCCTCAACGTCGCCTACCTCGCCTACAACACGCTGGTGGCCCCGTTCGACAAGGCCGAGGTGCGCCGCGCGCTGAACCAGGCGATCAACAAGCAGGCGATCGTCGACGCGGTCTTCGAGGGGCAGGCTCAGGTCGCCAAGAACCCGATCCCGCCGACCATGTGGTCCTATAACGACGCGGTCCAGGACGACAAATACGATCCCGACGCCGCCAAGGCCGCGCTCGAGGCAGCCGGCGTCAAGGACCTGAAGATGAAGATCTGGGCGATGCCGGTTTCGCGCCCCTACATGCTGAACGCCCGCCGCGCCGCCGAGCTGATGCAGGCGGACCTGGCCAAGGTCGGCGTCTCGGCCGAGATCGTCACCTATGAGTGGGCCGAGTACCTGAAGCGCTCCTCCGACAAGGATCGCGACGGCGCCGTCATCCTCGGCTGGACCGGCGACAACGGCGACCCGGACAACTTCCTCGACACCCTGCTGGGTTGCACCGCCGTCGGCGGCAACAACCGCGCCCAGTGGTGCAACAAGGAGTTCGACGAACTGGTCAAGAAGGCCAAGGTGACGTCCGACCAGGCCGAGCGCGCCAAGCTCTACGAACAGGCGCAGGTCGTCTTCAAGAAGGAAGCTCCCTGGGCGACCATCGACCACTCGACCGTGTTCATGCCGATGTCGAAGAAGGTCACCGGCTTCACCCAGGACCCGCTCGGCATCCACCGCTTCGACAACGTCGACATCGCCGAGTAAAGCCAACAGCGGCGCCCGGCTTCGGCCGGGCGTTGCCCTTCTCCCCGGCCGGTTGATCCGGTCGGGGCGAGATGTCATAGGACATCCATGCTCAAACTCTTCCTTGGACGAGTGCTGGTCCTGATCCCCACCTTCATCGGGGTATCGATCATCGCCTTCGCCTTCATCCGGCTTTTGCCGGGCGATCCGGTCATGCTGATGTCGGGCGAGCGGGTCATGGACCCGGCGCGCCATGCCCAGATCATGCACGAGCTCGGCATGGACCGGCCGCTGGTCATGCAGTACCTGTCCTATATCGGCGGCATCCTGCACGGCGATTTCGGCACGTCCATCGTCACCAAGCGGCCGATCATCCAGCAGTTTTTCGCGCTGTTCCCGGCGACGCTGGAACTGTCCGTCTGCGCCATCATCTTCGCCATCGTGCTCGGCATTCCGGCCGGCGTGTTCGCCGCCATCAAGCGCGGCTCCTTCTTCGACCAGTCGGTGATGGGGGCCGCGCTGGTCGGCTATTCGATGCCGATCTTCTGGTGGGGCCTGCTGCTCATCATCCTGTTTTCCGGCATCCTGCGCTGGACGCCGGTGTCGGGGCGCATCGACCTTTTGTACTTCTTCCCCTCGGTCACCGGCTTCATGCTGATCGATTCCCTGCTTTCGGGGCAGAAGGGGGCTTTCACCTCCGCGGTCAGCCACCTCATCCTGCCGGCGATCGTGCTCGGCACCATTCCGCTGGCCGTCATTGCGCGCCAGACGCGCTCGGCCATGCTGGAAGTGCTGTCGGAAGATTACGTGCGCACCGCCCGCGCCAAGGGCCTGTCGCCGTTCCGCGTCGTCGGCATCCATGCGTTGCGCAATGCCATGATCCCGGTCATCACCACCATCGGCCTGCAGGTCGGCGTCATGCTGGCCGGCGCCATCCTCACCGAGACGATCTTCTCCTGGCCGGGCATCGGCAAGTGGATGGTGGATTCGGTGTTCAAGCGCGATTACCCGGTCATCCAGGGCGGGTTGCTTCTGATCGCCGCCATCATCATGATCGTCAACCTGCTCGTCGACCTCGCCTATGGGCTGGTCAACCCGCGTATCCGGTATTGAGGGCGCCATGAGCAACGCGACCGCCAAGACCGCTTCTTCGCTGGACGAGATGTCGCCGCGCCGGCGCCAGCTTGCCGAATTCTGGTTCTATTTCTCCGAGAACAAGGGCGCGGTCATCGGCCTGTGGTTCTTCCTGGCGCTGATCGTGGTGGCAGTCCTGGCGCCGCTGATCGCCCCGCACGAGCCCTACCAGCAATATCGCGACGCCGTGCTGGTGCCGCCGGTGTGGCAGGCGAACGGGCGCTGGGAATTCCTGCTCGGCACCGACGCGGTCGGCCGCGACATCCTTTCACGGCTGTTGTTCGGGGCCCGCTATTCGCTGTTCATCGGCATCGTCGTCACCACCATCGCGCTGGTCGCCGGCATCTTCGTCGGCGTGCTCGCCGGCTATTTCCGCGGCTGGCTGGACACCGTCATCATGCGGCTGATGGACATCATCCTGGCCTTCCCGTCGCTGCTCTTGGCGCTGACGCTGGTGGCGGTGCTCGGCCCCGGCCTCGACAACGCCATGATTGCCATCGCGCTGGTCTACCAGCCGCATTTCGTACGCCTCACGCGCGCGGCGGTGATGACCGAGAAAAGCCGCGACTATGTGGTCGCCGCCCGCGTCGCCGGTGCCGGGCCGATCCGGCTGATGTTCAGGACCATCCTGCCCAACTGCATGGCGCCGCTGATCGTGCAGGCGACGCTTTCCTTCTCCAACGCCATCCTCGATGCCGCAGCGCTTGGCTTCCTCGGCATGGGCGCGCAGCCGCCGACGCCGGAGTGGGGCACGATGCTGGCCGAGGCGCGCGAATTCATCCTGCGCGCTTGGTGGGTGGTGACGCTGCCCGGCATCGCCATCCTGGTCACGGTGCTTGCCATCAATCTTGTCGGCGACGGCCTGCGTGACGCCCTCGACCCGAAGATGAAGAGGTCGTGACGATGGCGCCGACCTCTTGTTTCGCAGTTCCGAATGGAAAACCGCTCGACGCTTTTCCTGAAATTTCTCTAGCGCACCTCGATGCGAACCACGTCGTGCACGTTGCGGGCGCCGCGCTTGTCTCCCGGTACGGTGAGTGTCGGCGGCGACAGCAGCCTGCCGTCTTCTTGCGTGGAAAGCATGATCGCCTTGTTGCCGAAGTCCGGCGCAATCTCGCCAACCGAGAAATCGATGCGATAACCGTCCGCGCCGACGACGGAAAAGATTTGCCGCAACTCGTTGTGGTGCCCGCTCTCGTCAATGAATCCGTTGGCCTTGAGAAGGTCCCACATGAGAACGCCTTTGTAGCGCGCGTGCTTAGTGCCTTTCGAGGTTTGGAAGCTGATATCCTGTTCGAGCGCAGGCAATCCGGACAGGCTCTCCACCGTGAGGGCAACAGGCGCGCCGCCGGCCTTCGAAAGCTGTATCGAGGTCGCATTCAGAGCGCCGGCAGGCGTGACAAGCAGAAGAAGGGCGAAGATTACGGCGACCGTTGCACGGTGCATGAGATGCCTCTCCGTTGTGTTTGGATGAATAGTACGCTGGTGGATCGCGCGTCGCAATCGAGGTTTCTGGCCGATGTAGCCTCGGTTTCCTCTGGGATGGGGGCGTAGGATGGCGCTGCTTGAGATCGAAAACCTTGTCGTCGAGTTCGATACCGCCTCCGGTCCGTTCCGGGCGGTGGACGGCGTGTCGCTTCATGTCGACGAGCGCGAGGTGCTGGCCATCGTCGGCGAGAGCGGTTCCGGAAAATCGGTGTCGATGCTGGCGGTGATGGGCCTGTTGCCGTGGACGGCCAAGGTCTCCGCCGACAAGGCGCTGTTTGCCGGCAAGGACCTGTTCGCGATGGGCCAGGCCGAGCGCCGCCGTATCGTCGGCCGCGACATCGCCATGATCTTCCAGGAGCCGATGGCGAGCCTCAATCCCTGCTTCACGGTCGGCTTCCAGATCGAGGAGGTGCTGCGCTTCCACCTCGGTATGGACAAGCGCCAGCGGCGCGCCCGCGCCATCGAACTGTTCAAGGCGGTCGGCATTCCCAACCCGGAGGAGCGGCTTTCGTCCTATCCGCACCAGATGTCGGGCGGCCAGTGCCAGCGCGTCATGATCGCCATGGCGATCGCCTGCAACCCGAAGCTGCTGATCGCCGACGAGCCGACCACGGCGCTCGACGTCACCATCCAGAAACAGATACTCGATCTCCTGATGAACCTTCAGGCCGAGCACGGCATGGGCATGATCATGATTACCCATAATATGGGCGTGGTGGCCGAGACCGCCGACCGGGTCATCGTCCAGTACAAGGGCCGCAAGATGGAAGAGGCCGACGTGCTTTCGCTGTTCGAGGCCCCGAAGAATGCCTATACGCGCGCGCTGCTGGCGGCCCTTCCCGACAACGCCACCGGCGACCGGCTGCCGACCGTGGCCGCGCTGATGCTGGAGGGCGGCGTGGCCGTGGCACCGCAATGACCGATACCGGCAACCCGATCGTCGTCGAAGGCAAGGATATCAAGCGCGACTATGTCGTGCCGGGTGGCGTGTTCAGGCCGGCGCGCATCGTGCATGCGGTCAAGGGCGTGTCGTTTTCGGTGGAGAAGGGCAAGACGCTGGCCATCGTCGGCGAGTCGGGTTGCGGCAAGTCCACGCTGGCGCGCATCATCACCCTCATCGATCCGGCGACGTCGGGCGAGCTGTTCCTCGACGGCCACAAGATCGACATCGCGGCCGGCCGGCCGACGCCCGAACTTCGCCGCAAGGTGCAGATCGTCTTCCAGAACCCCTACGGTTCGCTCAATCCGCGCCAGAAGATCGGCGACGTGCTGATGGAGCCGCTCGTCATCAACACCTCGGTGCCGGCGGCCGAGCGGCGCGAGCGCGCCTACGACATGCTGAAGAAGGTCGGGCTGGAGGACAAGCACTTCAACCGCTATCCGCATATGTTCTCCGGCGGCCAGCGTCAGCGCATCGCCATCGCCCGCGCGCTGATGCTCAGGCCGAGCCTGCTGGTACTGGACGAGCCGGTTTCGGCGCTCGACCTTTCCGTGCAGGCGCAAGTGCTCAACCTATTGGCCGACCTTCAGGACGAGTTCGAGCTTACCTACATCTTCATCAGCCACGACCTGTCGGTGGTGCGCTACATCGCCGACGAGGTGATGGTGATGTATTTCGGCGAGGCGGTGGAATACGGCTCGCGCGACGCCGTCTTTTCCGATCCGCAGCATAGCTATACCCGCACGCTGTTTTCCGCGACCCCGCGCGCCGATGTCGAAAGCATCAAGGCGCGGCTTGCCCGCAAGAACGCTGCCTGATGGCGCTGCTGAAGGACTACGAACACCCGTTCTTCCGGCCGCTGTGGCGGCGTATCGCCATCGTCGCGGGCTGCGCCGTCTGGGCCGCGCTTGAATTTTTCGGCGGCTCGTCGACCTGGGGCATGATCGCGCTGGCATTTGCGGCCTACGGCGCCTGGCAGTTTTTCTACCTCTATAAGCCGGCCGACGAAACCACGCCACCGGATAGCGAAAACCCGGACAAGTAGGCTACGCCCGCCGCCTTATCCGCAGCATGTGGTTGTCCCACACATAGTCCGGCTCCGAAATGGCCGTCCGCCCCGATGGGGCGATGGCGCCGGCGCCGCTGGAGGCGATGAAGCCGTCGCGGTCGGGGGCGATGCCGCACACCTCCGTCATGTCGGTTGCCGAAACCACCTTGCCGCTTGTCGTATCGAAAACGACGTAGCTGTTACCGGAGGGCGAAGACACGGCCATGGTGCCGGCCTCGCGGTTGGCCGCCATCGCGCCGATATAGTTGTGCAGGCTGTTCAGCGCCTTTTCCGGCATCTCCAGAAGTTCGAGGTCCTTGCCGCGCGGCGCGCGCCCGACCAGCGGCGGCCGGTCCGCCGTCGCCCCCTCGTACTGGCAGCTGAACCAGATCGTGCCCGACCGGTCCGCGTCCATGTGGCGGATGGAAAGTCGGTTGAGGTCGGGCGACAGTTGGTGCTTCTCCAGAAGATCGCCGGAAAGGCGGTCGATCAGCACGTAGGAAGGCTGCATCGTCGCCAGGTTGAGCTTGGCCTTGCCGAAATCCGGATGCGTTTCGATGCCGCCATTGGCGATGGCGAGCGTGCGCCCGTCCTCCAGAAGCAGCAGTTCGTGCGGCCCTACCCCGTGGGTCGGGAATTCGCCGACGCGGGCAAAACCGCCTTTCGCGTCATAGACGCCGATCATGCCGGCGGCGTTGTCGAAATCGTTCTCGGTAGCGTAGAGCAGCGCGCCGTCGGGTGAAAATACGCCGTGGCCGTAGAAATGCCTCCCTGTGGGGCTGGCAATGGTGAGCGGTTCGGCGCGGCGCGTGTGGTCGAAGACGACGGCGACCGTGCCGGGTTTGCGCGGAAACACCACCGAGCGCTGCGATACCGGATCGAAGGTAACATCGTGGCCGCGGTCCGGCAGCGCCACCGAGTAGAGCAGCTTGCCGGCTTCGGAAAGAATACCTGCGCCATAGCTGCCGTCACGCCGGACGAAGGCGGTGGCGAACACGGCATCGGTTTCAAGCGTTGCCGCCCACGCCGACGGCGCCAGCGCCGCCGCGAAGCTCGCGCCCGCAGCCTTCAGGAAATCGCGGCGGTCGATCAGCGGCGTGCGCATGGCGCGAACTCTCCGTGGACCGGATTTTCCGCCGGGCCGGTACCCCCACCTCTGACCCCTCCCCGCAAGGGGGAGGGGGATTCGGAAAGCTCACCGCCAGATTCCCCTCCCCCTTGCGGGGAGGGGTTAGGGGGGGGGGTATGAAGCCCACGGCCCATCCGCATGAAGGCTTGGCGCATCATCCTCAATCCCCGTCCAGCGACGAAAAGCCGGCGGTGAGGCCGAATTCGGCGGTCATGCGCGTGCCGATCAAGGCGGAAAGCGTGCTGGTCACCAGCGCGAAATGCTCCAGCTTGCCGCGCCGCACCGGGTCGGCCAGCGCCTCGTCGATCGGGCCGGTGACGGCGCGCGCATCCGCCACGCCGTTGACCAGCTGGATATGGCTGGAATCGGCCATCCAGCGCGCCTCCAACGAAAGCGCGTCGCCGATCTTCGAGACGGTGAACAGCCGGTCCATGCCGTCGAGGTTGGCGGCGAGCGAGGCGGCGGTATTTTTCGAGCGCCAGTAGATCGCCTGTCTGGGCTTGTCGGTGTCGGGCGTGGCACCCAAAAAGCCTTTGAGGCGCACGTCGCGCACCATTTCCAGCTCGTTGATGAAGACGCTGATCAGTTCGGTCACCGCCTCGTTGCCGTCGCGGTAGATCGGATTGTCCGGCCCCGGATTAGCCCACTGCGCGGCAAACCCGGCCCTGTCGTTCCAGGCGGCGGCGACGTCGCCGGCCATGGTCGCGATATTGCCGGCAATGGCCGCGCCGTAGCGGCAGCGGTAGGCGTCGCCCGTGGCAAGCGCCTCCGCACCGGTGCCGTAAAGGACGAACTCCAGCGCGCCAAAACCTTGCATGGCGACGCTTTTGGTGGCGAGCTGGGCGGGATCGGTCGCCGTCTCATCCTTGCCCGCCAGCGCCGCCTGTACTTGCTTCAGGCCTATGCCCTTGCGGTCGGGCCAGAACAGCATCCGTTCCATCCGGTTGTCCTGGCGGATCGGGCCGAAGGTGATGATCTCGACCGTGGACCAGGCCTCGACGGCATCGGAAAATCCGGCCCGCGCGGTTTCCAAAGCGGCCGGGGACGGGGCTGTGCACAGCGCCTGCATGGCGTCGCCGAGATCGGCGGCCCGGTTGTGCAGGTCCTCGTAGGCGGGCCGCACGAAGCCATCGATGGCCGCGCCGATCACATCGGACGCTTTTACTGCCGCCGCTGCGGGAGGCATTGCAGACACGGCGAACGGCAAGGCCAGCGCCAGCACGAAAGCGAGAGAAAACCGTCTTGTCATCACAAGGACTCCAGGAATTTGATCAGCGCCGCGCGTTCGGCGGCAGGCGCGTCGGCGAAGCGGTCGCGTGCTTTTTGCCCCTCGCCGCCGTGCCACAGGATCGCCTCCGTGAGGCTGCGGGCGCGCCCGTCATGCAGGAAGAAGGCATGGCCGCCGACCGTCCGGGTGAGGCCGATGCCCCATAGCGGCGGCGTGCGCCATTCGTTTCCCGAAGCCATGCCCACCTGCTGGCCGTCGGCCAGCCCGTCGCCCATGTCGTGCAGCAGGAAATCGGAATAGGGCCAGATCAGCTGGAAGGCCTGCGCCTTTTCCGGCGCATCGCGGCGGGTGACGAATTTAGGTGTGTGGCAGGCGGCGCAACCCATTTCGTAAAATGCCTGCTTGCCTTCGAGAACCTTGCTGTCGCCCACGCCGCGCCGTGCCGGGACCGCAAGGTTCTGCGTATAGAAGGTGATGAGGTCGATGACCGGCGCCGGGGCTTCGGTGTCGCCGAGGCGCGCCTGCACGCCGGTCGGCAGCGCCCGGCAGGCCGTCTCGGCCGCAGTACAGTCGCCCCAGTGCCGGGGCGCTTCGGGCGAGGAAATGCCGATGTCGTCGGCCAGCGCGTCGGCCGCCTGCTGGCGGATCGTCGCCTGCTCCGCCTTCCAGCCGAAGCGGCCGAGCGTCGGTTTGCCGCCGATGGGATCGCGGACGATGGCCGCCTTGCCGGAAATGCCGTCGCCGTCCGCGTCGTCGGGATCGGCATGGGCGAGGATATCGGCCGGGTCGATCTGTTCGACGAGGCCAAGCCCGATCAACGGGCTGGCCATGCGCGGCGACAGCCTGGTTTTCGGATCGAGCGGGCCATAGGTCGGGTTCTCGACCGCATAGCTCGGCTTGCGCAGCGAAACGACGCCGCCGTCGCCGAGCGTCACTGGCCGCTCCTCGTAACGGATGGCCATGCGCCCTTCGCCGGCCGCGCCCGGCACCGCCAGTTCCTGCAACTGCCGGCCGTAGACCGGATCGGGGAAGTTGAGCACTTCATGGCCGGCGATCTTTGCCTGTTCCTCCGCCGTGCTGGCGGCGCGGGCCAATCGCAGCAGCATCGAGGTGGGGCCGGCCTCCGGCGGGTGGCCCCGCCCGTTGTTCACATGGCAGGCATCGCAGGCACGCGCGTTATAGAGCGGGCCGAGCCCGTCCGAAGCCTGCGTCGAGGATGGCGCCGACACCCATAGTTTTCGAAAAAGCGCCTCGCCCAGCCCGAATGTGCCGCGTTGCTCGAAGGTGAGGTTGGCGGGCGGATACGAGAAGGCGTTGGCGTCGGCGCGCTTTTTCGATGTGCCGGCGCCGCCCTGCATGGTCTCGAAGGGCTCCGCCTTGGAGAAATCGCCGGCCGGTCTGGTGACCGCCCCGACGCGGGCGAGGTCGGGAGGTGTCAGGTCGGAGCGCACGGGAGCAACGCCGTCAAGATCGGCGGCAACAGCCGTTGTCGAGACGACAATCGTGCAGACAACAAGTATGCGGCGCGAGAATCCCGTCAGGCGCCGCATCCACGCATGTCCTATTCGGCCTCGTTGGCCGAGTCGGCGTTGAGCAGGCCGTATTTCTCGTCGCCGATAGAGGCAAGCAGGTCGAGCTGCGTTTCGAGGAAGTCGATATGGCCTTCCTCGTCGGCCAGCAGTTCCTCGAACAGCTTCATGGTGACGTAGTCGCCCAGGTCGTTGCAGATTTCGCGCGAACGCTTGTAGGCGGTGCGCGCCTCGTATTCGCCTTCCAGGTCCGATTCCAGCACTTCCTTGACGTTCTGGCCGATGCGCAGCGGCGCCACCGATTGCAGGTTCGGGTGGCCTTCGAGGAAGATGATGCGCGCCACCAGTCTGTCGGCATGGTGCATCTCCTCGATCGATTCGGCCCGCTCCTTCTTGGCGAGCTTGGTGTAGCCCCAATCCTCCAGCAGGCGGAAATGGACCCAATATTGATTGACGGCTCCGAGCTCCAGGAAAAGGGCTTCGTTAAGCCGCTCGATGATTTGCGTTTCGCCTTTCATGGGTGGTGCTCCCGTATTGGATGCGCAGTTCCCTGACGCGATCCAGGTATGAAACGATTTCCACGCCGTTCGCCTCCGAGCGGGCGTGGTACTCCTCGGTTACCCGAATGATCGTTTCCACCACATTTGGGAAGCAGCCGCAACAGCGACCACGCTTATGCATCGAATGATAGACCTTGGCCGGAACGATAAGTTGCCAGGGGTCCTGATCCAGCAGCGCAATAATCGCCTGCTCTACCTCTTTCTGGGTAATGACATTGCATTGACAGATCAGCATTTTCGTCTCGATGGCTGACGGAGCACGCTCCGGCTGGCTGGTTGGCCGTCTTTACTGGAACACCTTGTCTGGTGCGTCGAGGCTGTCGGAGCCTTCGAAGGCGATGGCGTCGAGCTTCAGCGCCGTCACGGCCCGCTCGATCGACTTGGTCTGGTCGATCAGCCCGTCGATTGCAGCCTGCACGGTGGCGTTGCCTTCCGTGTTACCCTCTGCGATCTGCTGGTCGTAGGCTTCGCCGCTGTCGGCGCGCGCCTTGATCGCCTCCATCTTCGACACCGTCAGGTCGAGCTTGTCGGAAAGCTCCTTGTCCAGCGCCGCATCGGCTGCCTTGACCATGTCGGAAACCGAAGGCCCGGAAACGGTCGAGCCGTCGATGCGGGTGTAGTGGTTGTGGTAGGCGTCGCGGATGCCGACGGCGTCTTCCAGATGGGACATATGCGTGTTGTCGGAGAAGCAGTCGTGCTCTTCTTCCGGGTCGTGCAGCAACAGGCCGAGCTTCATGCGCTCGCCCGCCAGTTCGCCGTAGGACAGCGAGCCCATGCCGGTCAGGACGGCGGTGATGCCGGCGTTCGGCTCGCCGTCCTCGAGGTTCTTGCGCGCGGCGCCACCGTCTTTCCAGTTGCCGACCATCTCGTCGAGATCGGAAACCAGCAGCGTGGACGCCGATTTCAGGTACTGCGCGCGGCGATCGCAATTGTCGTGCGTGCAGTTGGCGGTGTCGTAGTCCGTATAGGGGCGGTTGCCCGCGCCCGGGCCGGTGCCATTGAGGTCCTGGCCCCACAGCAGGAACTCGATGGCGTGATAGCCGGTGGCGACGTTGGCCTCGATGCCGCCCGCTTCCTGCAACGTGCCGGAGAGGAATTCGGGCGTGAGATTGGAGGCGTCGACGTCCTTGCCGTCGATCTTGATCGACTTGTTGGCGATGACATTGGCCGTGTAGAGCGAGTTTTCGTCCGATTCGGTGCCGTAGCCGGCGTCGACGTAGTCGATCAGGCCCTCGTCCAGCGGCCAGGCGTTCACGCGGCCTTCCCAGTCGTCGACGATCGGGTTGCCGAAGCGGTAGACCTCGGTCTGCTGGTAGGGGATGCGCGCCGCCTTCCAGGCGTCGCGCGCAGCGGTGAGCGTGTCGGCCGAAGGCGTGGCGATCAGCGCGTCCACCGCTTTGTCGAGCGCCTGCGCCGTGGTCAGCGAATCCTCGTATTTGGCCAGCGCGATATCGGCATAGGTCTTGATAACGGCCTTTGCATCGGTCTCCGCCTTCGTCGGCAGCACGAAGGCCGCCGTCGTCAAAGCCGCCGTGGCGACGAGCGCGGCAAGCCTGCCGGCGGTGCGTACCCTGATCCGTGTCGTTATCATGGTTGTCTCCTCGGGAATCTCAGTGAAGCGGGGCGGCCATGCCCGAGGCACGGCGGATGGAAGGGCGGGTAAGGAAGCAGGGCAATGGCCGCGCTGAAGCGGCAACCGGCAACAGAGGCCACGGGACCTGGCTCGTCAAACAAAACACCGAAGTGCCTCCAATCGAACGGGTTCAAGGCCCAGACATCAAAGGTGCGCCATCGCGCTTGGCTTTCATAAAACGGCGGCGTTGCTAAAAGTCAACTGGTTTAGTCAAGAAAAATCAATCGAAACAATAGTTTAGAATAATTCTAAACTAAAAAGGTCATGTTTTTGGTGCAACCCATACTCCGGGCCTGCCCCGATCGGCGCGATTGACAAACAGCCGTTCCAGGTGCGACCGGAATGGTGGCTTTCGCGGCGGAACCGGACCACCGCTTTCCATCGCGTTCGCCGTAGGATGGACCACGCGCGAAAGCAGGCAAAGAGGGCAGCATGGGTAACGGTGTCGTCATTGTCGGGGCGGGGCATGCGGGCGTTCAGGCCGCCGCCAGCCTGCGTGAAGAGGGCTATGACGGCCCAGTCCTGCTGCTGGGCGACGAGGACGAACTGCCCTACCACAAGCCGCCGCTGTCCAAGACCTTCATCAAGGACATGGAGACGAAGCCGCAGCCCTTGCGAGGCGAGACCTTCTATGGCGGCAACGCCATCGATTTCCGGCCGGGCCTGCGGGCAGAGCGCATCGATCTGGGCGGACGCCGCCTGGAACTGGCCGGCGGTGGCGCACTCCCTTTCGACCGTCTCGTGCTGGCGACCGGCTCGCGCCCGCGCCTGTTGCCGCTGCCGGGATCGGACCTGGCGGGCGTGCTGTCGTTGCGATCGATCGGCGATGCACGCCTGATCCGCGAGCTTAGCAGTGCTGCCGGGGAAGTCGTCATTCTCGGCGGCGGTTTCATCGGCCTTGAGATCGCCGCAACGCTGACGCTCGGCGGCCGCAAGGTGACCGTGGTGGAAGCCGTCGACCGCCTGCTCGGCCGCGCCGTCGCGCCGGCCATCGGCTCGCATGTGCGCCAGCGGCTGGAGGCGATGGGCGTGCGCATCCTGACCGGCACGACGATAGCCCGGCTGGAAGGCGAGAACGGCCATGTCACGGCCGCCATCACCGCGTCGGGCGAACGCCTGGCCGCGCAGATGGTCATCATCGGCATCGGCGTGGTGCCCAATGTCGAACTGGCCGAGGCCGCAGGCATCGCCGTCGGCAACGGCATCAGGATCGACGGCCAGATGCGGACGTCCGTGCCGCAAGTGCTGGCGGTGGGCGACGTGGCCAACTACCGGCATTGGTTCACCGGCGCCGACGTGCGGCTGGAATCGGTGCAGAACGCCACCGACCAGGCGCGCCTTGCCGCCCGCACGATTGTTGGCCCCGCGGACAGCTATGCGGCGGTGCCGTGGTTCTGGTCGGATATCGGCGACATGAAGCTGCAGATGGTCGGCCTGACCTCGGGCAGTGACCACACCGTCGTGGTGGGCGAGCCGGGCGAGAACAGGTTCTCCATCTATCACTATGGCGGCGGCCGGCTGATCGGCGTCGAATCGATCAACAAGCCCGCCGACCATATGCTTGGCCGCAAGATGCTCGGCGCCGGCTTCTCGCCGTCACCGGAAGTCGCCGCTGGCGGTCCCGACGCGCTGAAGGCGGCGCTGGCGGCGCATCAGCAGAAGCAGGCGGCGGAGTAACGCCGAAACTGGTTCCCCCGCCCCGTTTACGGGGGTGAAGAATGATGAACGCCCGGTAGGGCAGATGCCGACAGGCAAATGAGGGGCGGCGCTGCCCTCATCCGTCGCTTGGCGACACCTTCTCCCGTAGGCGGGAAGAAGGAAGGTTACGCCCGTGCTTCGCGGATCGAGCTTTCCAAAATGTCCAGCGCCTCGTTCATGACGTTGTCCTGGATGGTGATCGGCGCGAGGAAGCGGATGACGTTGCCGTAGACGCCGCAAGTGAGCAGGATCAGGCCCTTGTCGAGCGCTTTCAGCCGCACGGCGTTGGCGAACTCGGCCGAAGGCAACCCTTTCTGGACGTCGTTGAACTCGACCGCGTTCATGAAGCCGGGGCCGCGGATGTCGACGATCTCGGGCACGTCGTCGCGCAGCGATTCAAGCCGCTGCTTTAGCCGGCCGCCGAGCGTGTTGGCGCGGTCGATGAGCTTTTCCTCCTCGATCACGTCGAGCACGGCATGCGCAGCCGCGATGCCGAGCGGATTGCCCGCATAGGTGCCGCCGAGGCCGCCGGGTCCCGGCGCGTCCATCAGTTCGGCGCGGCCCGTCACCGCCGAGAGCGGGAAGCCGCCGGCCAGGCTCTTGGCCATGGTGGTGAGGTCGGGAACCGCATCGTGGTGTTCCATGGCGAACATCTTGCCGGTGCGCGCAAAGCCGGTCTGTACCTCGTCGGCGATCAGCAGGATGCCGTGCTGGTCGCAGATCCTGCGCAGCGCCGTGGTGAATTCGCGCGGCGCCTCGTAGAAGCCGCCCTCGCCCTGCACCGGCTCGATGATGATGGCGGCGACCCGGTTCGGGTCGACGTCGGCCTTGAACAGCCGTTCCAGCGCCGCCAGCGCATCGGCCACCGAGACGCTGTGCAGCGGCACCGGAAACGGCGCGTGGAACACGTCGCCGGGCATCGCGCCGAAGCCGACCTTGTAGGGCACCACCTTGCCGGTCAGCGCCATGCCCATGAAGGTGCGGCCGTGGAAGCCGCCGGCGAAGGAAATCACCGCCTGCCTGCCGGTGGCGGCGCGGGCGATCTTGATCGCGTTCTCGACCGCCTCGGCGCCGGTGGTGACGAAGATCGTCTTCTTCTCGAACTTGCCGGGCAGCATGCCGTTGAGGCGCTCGGCCAGATGCACGTAGTTTTCATACGGCACGACCTGGTGGCAGGTGTGGGTGAAGCGGTCGAGCTGTGCCTTGACCGCCGCGATCACCTTGGGGTGGCGATGGCCGGTGTTGACCACGGCGATGCCGGAGGAAAAGTCGATGTAGCGATTGCCCTCGACGTCCCAGATCTCCGAGTTTTCGGCGCGGTCGGCATAGATCTGCGTGGTCATGCCGACACCGCGCGAGATGGCGGCGTTCTTGCGTTCGGAAATGGCGGCGTTCTTCATCGTGTCCTCTCAAGGCAGCTCTGGTTGTCGGGCCTGCACGGTCTGTTCCCCAATCTCGCGCTATTTCAGCCTTTGCTCAAGCCCGCACCGCGGGCGAGCCGTTGGGCCTGCCGATCGCCGGATGCGGTATCACGCCGGGCGTGAAAACCCCTCGCTGGCCTTGAGCAGGTTGCGCGTATAGTCCTTGGTCACCCGGCGGCCGGCGAGATCGGCGGCGTCGAGATGTTCGACCGCCTCGCCGTTCTGCATCACCATCAGCCGATCGCACATATGGGTGACGACGGCGAGGTCGTGGCTGACCATCAGGAAGGTCAGGCCGCGCGCGCGGCGAACCTCTTCCAGAAGGTTCAGCACCTCCGCCTGTACCGAGGCGTCGAGCGCCGAGGTCGGCTCGTCGAGCAGCAGGATCGACGGCTGCAGGATCAGCGCCCGGGCGATCGCCACGCGCTGGCGCTGGCCGCCGGAAAGCTGGTGCGAGTAGCGGAAGCGGAAACCGGAACCGAGCCCGACCTCGTCGAGCGCCCGCAGGATGCGCCGTTCGCCGTCGCCGATGCCGTGGATGGCAAGTGGCTCCTGCAGTAGCCGGTCCACCGTCTGGCGCGGATGCAGCGAGCCGTAGGGGTCCTGGAAGACCATCTGCACCTTGCGGTAGAAGGCTTTCGTCCGACGCCTGCCCAGCGGCTCGCCGTCGACGGAGATCGTGCCGGCCGATACCGGCGCCAGCCCGGCAACGGCCCGAAGCAGCGTCGACTTGCCGGAGCCGGATTCGCCGACCAGCCCGAAGGATTCGCCCTTTTCGACATCGAGGCTGACCCCGTTCAGCGCGCGGAAGCGATCGAAGGTCACTTCCAATCCATCGACCGAAAGGGCCGGGGTGGCGATCTCGCTCACAGCGCCCACTCCGGCTTGCGCTCCAGCACCGGCAGCGGGTGGCGGTCGGCGCCGATCTTGGGCATGCAGTCGAGCAGGCCGCGCGTATAGGGATGCTCGGCGTTCTTCAGTTCCGAGGCCTTCAGCTGCTCCACCACCTTGCCGGCATACATGACGACCACCCGGTCGCAGAAGGACGATACCAGCCTCAGGTCGTGCGAGATGAAGACCAGACCCATGCCGCGCTCGCCGACCAGCCGGTCGAGGATGCCGAGCACGTCGAGCTGCACGGTGACGTCGAGCGCCGAGGTCGGCTCGTCGGCGATCAGCATTTCGGGATTGGCCACCAGCATCATGGCGATCATGGCACGCTGGCCCATGCCGCCCGAAACCTCGTGCGGGTGCAGGTCGAATACCCGCCCGGGGTCGCGAATTTGCACCGCCGCCAGCATGTCCAGCGCCCGCTCGCGCGCCTCCGTCCTGGAAACCTTTTCGTGCGTGCGCAGCGTTTCCACGATCTGCCGGCCGATGCTCATTACCGGGTCGAGCGAGTATTTCGGGTCCTGCAGGATCATGGCGATGCGGTTGCCGCGCAGCGCCCGCCGCTCGGCGGCCGAGGCGGCGAGAAGGTCGATGCCATCGAAGACGAGTTTTTTAGCGCTGACCCGGGCCTGCGGCGGCGTCAGCCCCATGATGGCGCGGCCGGTCTGCGATTTGCCGGAACCGCTTTCGCCGACGATGCCCAGCCGTTCGCGTCCCAGCGAAAAGGAAACGCCGCGCACCGCCTCGACCACGCCGGTGCGGGTCGGGAACGTCACCCGCAGGTCTTCCATGTCGAGCAGGGTGTCGCTCATTGGTCACCGCTGCGAGGGTCGAGCGCGTCGCGCAGGCCGTCGCCCAGGAGGTTGAAGCCGAGGCTGACGATGAGGATGGCGAAGCCCGGAACGCCCGCCACCCACCACTGGTCGAGCACGAAGCGGCGGCCGGACGCGATCATGGTGCCCCATTCGGGCAGCGGCGGCTGCGCGCCGAGGCCGAGGAAGCCGAGGCCGGCGGCGGTGAGGATGATGCCGGCCATGTCGAGCGTCACGCGCACGATCAGCGACGAAAGACAGAGCGGCATGATGTGGCGCAAAATGATGCGCGGCGGCGAAGCGCCCATCAGTTCGACGGCCTTGATGAAGTCGGAGTTGCGCACCGTCAGCGTCTCGGCCCGGGCGATGCGCGCATAAGGCGGCCACGAGGTGATGGCGATGGCGATCACCGCGTTCTCGATGCCGGGGCCGAGCGCCGCGACGAAGGCCAGCGCCAGGATCAGCTTCGGGAAGGCGAGAAAAATGTCGGTGATGCGCATCAGCACCGTATCCAGCCAGCCGCCGGCATAGCCGGCGACGGTGCCGACCAGGAGACCGATGGGGGCGGCGATGATGGCGACCAGCACCACCACGTAGAGCGTCCACCGTGACCCGTAGAGGATGCGCGAGAAAATATCCCGGCCGAGGTCGTCGGTGCCGAGCCAGTGCTTTTCGCCCGGCGGCAGAAGCCGCGAGCCGGCAAGGTCGCCCACGGTCGGCGAATAGGGCGCGATGGTGCCGGCCAGCGCCGCGATCACGATCAGCGCCACGATGATCAGCAGGCCGACCAGCGCCAGCCGATTGGCGGAAAAGCGCCGCCAGGCGACATAGGCGCGCCCGAGCCGGGCCTGCAGGCGCGAGGCCGGCCGCTCGGACAAAAGCCATTCGCGGCGGGAGAGCGGGACGGTGCCGGGGACGCTCATCGATGCACCCCTGCACGACAAGTTTCATGCCCGGCGTGACCCCCACCCCACAAAGATGAGGATTCCAGCTCGACCGGTTGCAAGCGGGGCGCTGACATTCTCGGCGGGGCGCTGCCAGATTCCCCTCCCCCTTGTGGGGAGGGGTTAGGGGTAGGGGTCGCCTTGCCGGAAAATCTCCTCATGCCGTCTTCGTCCTCGGGTCGAGCAGGCGGTAGAGCAGGTCGGAGAAAAGATTGATGGCGATGAATACGGAGCCGATGACGATGGTGCCGCCGAGCACCGCGTTCATGTCGGCGTTCTGCAGGGAATCGGTGATGTAGAGGCCGATACCCGGCCAGGCGAATACCGTCTCGGTCAGCACCGAGCCCTCGAGCAGCCCGGCATAGGAAAGCGCGATGACCGTGATCAGCGGCACCGCGGCGTTGCGCAACGCATGCGCCCAGATCACGCGGGTTTCCGACAGACCCTTGGCGCGCGCCGCCACGATGTATTCCTGTGCCATCTCGTTGAGCATGAAGGAGCGCGTCATGCGGCTGATATAGGCGAGCGAGAAGTAGCCGAGTAGCGCCGCCGGCAGGATGATGTGGCGAAAGGCGTCGCCGAACACGTCCCATTGCCCCTGCCACGCCGAATCCAGCAGGTAGAAGCCCGTGATCGGCGTGAAAGTGTACTGGTAGACCACGTCGAGCCGGCCGGGATAGGCGACCCATTGCAGCTTTGCGTAGAACAGCACCAGCCCGAGGAGGCCGAGCCAGAAGATCGGCACCGAATAGCCGATCAGACCGATCACCCGCACCACCTGGTCGATCAGGCTGCCGCGCTTGACGGCGGCGAGCACGCCGAGCGGCACGCCCACCAGCGTTCCGATCAGCGTGCCGACGGTGGCAAGCTCGATGGTGGCGGGGAAAACGCGCTTGATATCGGCCATCACCGGGTTGGTGGTCAGCACCGAGGTGCCGAAGTCGCCGGAGAGCGCGCTTTTGACATAGACGTAGAACTGCTCGATCAGCGGCAGGTCGAGGCCCATTTCGCGCCGCGTCCGGGCAATGACGTCGGCGTTGGCGCGGTCGCCGAGCACCGCCAGCACCGGGTCGATCGGGATGACGCGGCCGATGAAGAAGGTGACCGCGAGCAGCCCGAGATAGGTTGTCACCGCGACCAGCACGAAGCGGCCGACGGCCGACGCGATCGCGAGGCCGCGGGCGGCGCCGCCGGGCGCCGCCGTTCCGGTTTCGGTTGCGCTCACGCGCCGCCCCCGGCTTATTCCTTCGAGATCTGGCCCACGAAGTTGGTGTCGAAACTCGGCCCGAGCTTGAAGCCCTGCAGGTTCTTGCGGATCGCCGCCACTTCGATCTGCTGGTAGATGATGGCGAAGGGGCCGGTGTCGAGCACTTCCTTCTGCAGGTTGCGGTACATTTCAGCGCGCTTGGCCGAGTCCTTCTCAAGCAGTGCGGCCTCGGTCTGCCTGCTCAGTTCCGGAATGTCCCAGGCGTTGCGCCAGGCCAGCGTCGCCACCTTGCCGGTATCGGCATTGTCCGGATTGGACGCGAAGGTCTGGGCGTTGGAGTTCGGATCGAAATAGTCCTGGCCCCACTGACCGATATAGATGTCATGGTTGCGGGCGCGGTACTTGGTCAGCGTCTGCTTGCCGTCGCCGGGGATGATCTCGACCTTGATCCCGGCTTCGGCGGCCGTCTGCTGGAAGGATTCGGAAATTCCGGTCACCGGCTGGGTGTTGCGCACGTCCATGGTGACGGAGAAACCGTCCTTCAGGCCGGCCTTTTCCAGCAGTTCCTTGGCCTTGGCCACGTCGAGCTTGAACGGATTCTCGTCCAGTTCGCCGAGCACGCCCTTGGGCAGGAAGGTCTGGTGGATTTCGCCGATGCCCTTGATCAGAGTCGCGCCGATGGCGTCGTAGTCGATCAGGTATTTGATGGCCTGCCGCACTTCCGGCTTGGCCAGCTTCTCGTTCTTCTGGTTCAGGCTGATGTAGTAGACCGTGCCCTTGGGCGCGCTGGCGGTGACGATGTTCTCGTTGGTCGAAACCGCCTTGAGGTCGTTCGGCTCCAGGTTGCGGGCGACGTCGATATCGCCGGCCTCCAGCGCCAGGCGCTGGCCAGAGCTTTCCTTCATGTGCCGGTAGATGACACGGGCAAGCTTGGCCTTGTCGCCATAGTAATTGTCGTTGCGGTCCATGACGACGGCTTCGTTGGCGCGCCATTCGCGCAGCGTGAAAGCGCCGGACCCGGCCGAATGGGTCTTCAGCCACTCGTTGCCGAAGTCGTTGTCGTATTTGTAGTCGTCGCTCGGCGTCACCGTCTTCAGGTGCTCGGATACCAGCTTCTTGTCGACCACCGAGCCGACCGTTGCCGACAGGCAGTTCAGCACGAAGCTCGGCGCATAGGGCTTGTCGACGGTGAAGACGAAGGTGGTGTCGTCGGCGGCCTTGGCCTTTTCCGTCACGTTGTCGACGTTGAGGCCGAACTGGGTGAGGATGAAGGCGGGGCTCTTGTCGAGCTTGACCACGCGCTCGAACGACCAGGCGACGTCGGCGGCGGTCAGCGGGTTGCCGGAAGCGAACTTGACGCCTGGCCTGAGCTTGAACGTATAGGTCAGGCCGTCATCGGAAATCGTCCAGCTTTCGGCGAGGTCTGGCTTGACCTTGGAGGTGTCGGCGAGATCGAGGCGCACCAGGAGGTCATAGGTGTTGCCGGTCACTTCCGCCGTGGAAAGCTCAAACGCCTCTGCCGGGTCGACCGAGATGATGTCGTCGATGGCGAAGCCTTCGACGAGCGTGTCGGCAGGCGTCGCCGCATAAGCGCCGAGCGGCGCGCCGGCGGCCAGCAGTGCGGTCAGGGCAGCGCCTGCAAACCAGAAACGTGTGCGCGGAGCGATCTTTCCCATCATCATTTCATCGGTTCCCATTTTTGTTGTCTTCATTCGAGCGACGAAGGATTCCACGACCATAACGGGAGGCTTTTTGTCCCGCAATCGGCTTTTCAGGCATGGGTTTCGGCCGGGGTGAACCGGCTCGCCGCCGTCGCGGCCATCGCCTCGGCAAGGTCCATGTTCCATTGCGAGCGGCAGTAGGCGCGGAAGTCGAAGCAGGGCAGGCCGGGGCAAACCTCGAACTCGATGAGATGCACGGTGTCGTCGGCCTCGATGCGGCAATCGAGCGAAAAGCTGTCGCGCAGGCCGAGCGTCTGCATCAGCGTGCCGGCGATCCGACGGATTTTCTCGTCCGCCCGGCGCTGCGTGGCGGCGACGGGAGCAAGCCGCGGCTCCTGGTAGAAACCACCGGCCTTCGCCGCCTCGCCGGTTTCGCCGTAAAGCGCGAGGCTGTCGTCCATGGTCTGGAAATCACCGCCGGAATCGACGAAGGCGATGCCGAGCGCCTCGACGCCGGTATCGGGCCTGAGGCCGAGGAAACTGGCCCGCGCATTGCGCCCGGCGACGTAAGGCTGCACCACCGCGTCATCGCGGTAGGCGGAAAAGATGCGGCGGCTGAGCGTGAGCGCCTCGGCGAGCGTCCGGCAGTGCGAGTCGCCCCAGATGCCGATCTTGGCGCCCAGCCGGTTCGGCTTGACGAACCAGCCGGCCGCCGAGCCCGGCGGCTCGACCAGCCAGTGGCCGTTGCGGGCAAGACCTGCCGGCGGCACCGGCAGGTCCGCTGCCGCCAGCACCGCGCCGGCGCGGAACTTGTCCTGGCAGAGCGCGAACAGGGAGTCGTCGCTGCCGATGGTGCGCAGGCCGTTCAGCCGGGCGAGCGCGGGCGCAGCACTACCGCGGAAATAGGCGATGCCGTCGGTCAGCGTCCATACCAGCGTCGCCTGCGGGTCGCGCCCGCTCAGCGCCAGTGCCGCGTCGTCCAGCGCGACGGGCTCGAAGGCGAGGCCGTGCCGTTCGCAAGCGGCGGCGAGCGCGCCGAACTCGCGCGCCAGGTCAGTGGACTGGGCGAGGTAGGAGGCAATCTCGTCGGCGCGCTCGGGCGCATAGGCCTCGGCCAGCAGCCGGTCGAAGCAGGCCTTTTCCGGCTCGTAGACGAGAATGAGACGTGGCTTGGCGGTGGTCATGTCACGGCACTCCGAACGTCGCATCCCAGGCGCTGGCGGCAGCGCGGGCGCGCGCCGCCACCTCGGCCACGCCCATGCCGGGCTTGAACAGGCTGGAGCCGAGGCCGAACACCGAGACGCCGGCCGTCTTGTAGCCGGAAAAATCCTTGTCGGAGACGCCGCCGACCGCGCCGACCGGCGTGCCGGCCGGTAGCACCGCGCGCATCGCCGCGATGCCGGCCGGGCCGAGCACGCTCGCGGGAAAGAATTTCAGCGCCGAGGCGCCGAGGCGGATCGCCTGAAAGGCTTCCGTTGGCGTAAAAACGCCGGGCATCGTCACCATGCCGTAGATCGCGGCGCGGCGCATGACCTCGGCGTCGATATTGGGGCTGACCAGCAGCTTGCCGCCGGCCTGATGCAGGGCATCGACGTCGGCGGCCGTCAGCACCGTGCCGGCCCCGACGAGGGCGTCCGGCGGCAGGGCGGCCCGGATCATGGCAATCGAGGCGAACGGGTCGGGCGAATTGAGCGGCACCTCGATCGCCTCGATGCCGGCCTCGAACACGACCTGCCCGATGTCGGCCGCTTCGTCAGGCTTGAGACCGCGCAGGACGGCGACGAGGCCGCGTCGAAGTTCTGGAAAGGGAGCAGTCTGGGTCATGCGGAAGGTTCCGTGGTGGCGATCATGCCGTTCCGGCTGGCGGCCGCGAACAGGCCGGCTCGCACGGCCTGTTCCGCATCCACCAGCCGGAAGGGAAGTCCGACAAGGTCGAGCGCGCATTGGTAGAGCAAGCCGAGCGCCCCGGCGGCGATCAACGTGATCGCTCCGTCCGGCCGCCCGTAGCGGCGCAGCGCCGAGGCGATTTCCGCGCCGATCAGCAGGCCGGAAAGGGTCGCGGCGGCGTCGGCGGGTGCGAGGCCCTGCAACAAGGTGGCGGCGCGGATCGAAAACAGCCTTGCGGTGATGTCGCCGCCCTCGGCCAGCGCCGAGGCACAGGACTGCCGGAAGCAGGCGTTGTCCGCGCCGACAGCAGCTGGCGTTTCGCCGAGCGAGTGACGCAGGATGGAATGCGTGGACAGCAGCGAGAACAACTCGCCAGTCGGCCAGGTGCCGAAGCCGGCGACCGCGCCGTCCGTGATCTCGACCCATTTCGAATGCGTGCCCGGCATGCACGCCAGATGCCGGCCCTCGGCCGGCAGGCCGGCGCCGGCAAGCTGGGTTTCCTCTCCCCGCATGACGTCCGGTGCCTCCGCCAGCCGTTGCGCAAGACCCGGTACGATGCGGATGTCGCGGCGCTCGCCGGGGACGCGCGCCGCTCCCTTGAGGATGGTGTCGATGCGCGCAGGGATATCGATATAGGGCGCCTCGACCCAGCCCTGCCGCGAGCCGACCATGCCGCAGGCGACGACCGGCAGCGTTTCGGACGCGCCGAGGGCCGCCAGATGGCTTTCGAGAACGGCGGAAAAGCCCGCCTCCTGCGCGCTGGTCAGGCCGTCGTCGCTGCGCCGCCCGGCGATCACGGCGCCGGCGGCGTCGAGCAGCCACAGCCGCAGCCGGGTCGTGCCCCAGTCTACGGCGGCGATGACCGGGGCGGCGACAACCGGTTGCTGCCTCACAACAGGCCGCCGTCGACGATCAGCGTCTGCGCCGTCAGCATCGCCGAGGCATCGGAAGCCAGGAACAGGCACGGGCCGACCATGTCGTCGGGAACCATCATCTTCGGGATCGCCTGGCGGGCGATATGGGCTTCGAGCTTGTCCTGCGTCACCCACAGGTCGCGCTGGCGCTCGGTGATGACCCAGCCCGGCGCGACGGCGTTGACGCGGATGCCGTCCTTGCCGTAGCGGCCGGCAAGGCCCTTGGTCAGGCCGATGATGCCGGCCTTGGCGGCGGTATAGGCAGGCATGTCGCCGATGTTGAGCATGAAGGAGGTGGAGGTGAAGTTGACGATGGAGCCGCCGCCGGCCTTGCGCATGCCGTCCACCACCGCCTGGATGGTGAAGAAGTGCGGCCGCAGGTTGATCGACAGGTTGGCGTCCCAGGCCTCGGGCGTGAGGTCTTCGGCGGCGTGGCGGTCGTCCCGTGCGGCGTTGTTGACCAGCACCGTAACCGGCCCGTGCGCCGCCGCGGCCTTGTTGACGGCGGAGCGCAGCGCGTCGATGTCGGTAAGGTCGGCGTTGAGATAGAGCGGCCGGTTTCCGGTCGTTGCGTCGATCTCGTCGCACAGTGCCTGGCTCGGCTTTTCGGTGATGTCGATGAAGGCCACCTGCGCGCCCTGCCGGGCGAAGCCTTCCGTCAGCCTGGCGCCGATGCCGGAGCCACCGCCGGTGACCAGCACCGAGGCGCCTTCGAGGTCGGCAAAGCGTGCGGATGGCATCATCGGTCTTTTCCCTCTCTGGCGGCACGGGTGCGGCCCGGCAAGAGCCCGAGCGCCGGCCGGCCCGGCGCTGCATCCTATCGGGCCGCGACCGGCGGGCAAGGGGGAAAAGAGCGATCGAAACGCTTATGTCTGACAAAAGCGCGCCGCGTTGCCGGCGTGCGGAGAAATCTCAGATGGCGCGGATGCGCTGCGCGCCGCGAAACGAATCGCGCAGGTAGCCGAGCGTGGCGGTGGCGTCGGCCGGCTTGCCGAACAGGAAACCCTGTCCGCCGCCACAGCCGAACTGGACCAGCCGGTCGGCTTGCGCCTCATGCTCGATCCCTTCCGCCACGACGTCCATGCCGAGCCCTTCGCACATCGCCAGGATGGCGCGGATGATGTGTTCGGACGGCCGGTCCTCGAGGATGGTGGAAACGAAGGCGCGGTCGATCTTGAGCTTGTCGAAGTGGAACTCGCGCAGCCGCCCCAGCGAGGATTGCCCGGTGCCGAAATCGTCGAGCGAAACCCGTATGCCGACGCGGCGCAGGTCCTCGACGATCTTTTCGGCCGAGGCGGGGTCGTTCATCAGGCCGGTTTCGGTGATCTCGATTTCCAGCCGGCGCGGATCGAAGCCGGTTCGGTCGAGGATCGACAGGATGTGCAACCCCGTATTCTGGTCGACCAGTTGCGACGGCGAAAGGTTGAAGGACAAAAACAGGTCCTGTGGCCAGTTCCGGGCGGCCTCCGTCGCCTTGCGCAAAAGAAGCTGCGACATCGGCCCGATGATGCCGCGCTCCTCGGCGATGGGAATGAAGACGACGGGCGACACCGAGCCGAGGTCGCGGTCGGTCCAGCGCGCCAGCGTCTCGAAGCCGATGACGCGGCGGCTGTTGAGATCGACGATGGGCTGGAAGTGCGGCTCCACCTCGCCGGCCGCGACGGCAAGGCGCAACGCCTGCTCGATGCGGGTGACGCGCTTGGCCGCCTCCTCCATCTCGCGGGTGTAGACCACGACCTTGCCGCGGCCCGAACGCTTGGCGTGGTAGAGCGCCGTTTCGGCCTTGTTGACGAGGATATCGGTGGTTTCGTCGCCGGAATAGAACAGCGAACAGCCGACCGAGGCCGACAGACGGGCGGTGCGTTCGCCGACGTCATAGGGCGCCGACAGGATTTCGATCAGCATGCGCGCCTTGGCGGTCGCCACTTCCTCGCTGAACACCAGCGGGTAGAGGAAGGCGAATTCGTCGGCGCCGATGCGGCAGACCGTCGAATGGCGGTCCATCGAGGCCTTCAGGCGCATCGCTACCTGGGCCAGGATATCGTCGCCGGCCTTGTGGCCGAAAAGGTCGTTGATCGGCTTGAAGCCGTCGAGGTCGAGTATGCCGACCGCGAACGGGGCCGGGTCGTCGGACCGGTCGTCGATCAGGCGTTCCACCTTGTCGAAAAAGCGCCGATGATTACCGAGCCCTGTAAGGGGGTCGGTAAAGGCCAGATCCGTGTTTTCCCTGTCCGCCTGACCGGTGCCAAACGACGTTTGCATCGGTGTCCCTGTTTTTTGTTCGTATTTATTCCGACAATAGGCGCAAACCCTTTAGGAAACGTATCCCGCCGGCGCGGCCGGCGCGCGGCGTCTTTCGCCGGCTATTGAGCGCGCCGACGCGGGCCTGGAAACGGCCTTTGTCGCACTGCTGATCCCTGATGTTTCAGCGGGAGGGGGTGGTCGAACGAACCGCGCCGACAAGGATCTGCTGGCTGTCGCGGATCGAAACCCAGCGGCCGGTATTGTCGATCGCCTGGCGCTTCAGGAAGCGATAGCCGGTCTGGTCCCACGGGCGGACCTGATCGCTCAGGTTGTCGAGCACGTAGTCGCCCTTGCTGGTGCGCACCGTCAGCACCGCATGCCCTTCGCCGTCGGGCTTGCGCACCACGGTGATCAGCAGGTTCGCCAGCGAGATACCGAGCTGGTTCAGCCGGCGGCGCTTCTCCAGGACGTAATCCTCGCAGTCGCCGACGCCGCTGTCCGGATAGGCCCAGACTTCGTCCTTGCCGTAAACCTCCAGGTCGCTCATCGGTTCAACGGCGGCGTTGACCGCAGTGGTGACGGTCGTCAATCGCTGCCACAGCGCGGCGTTCATCGTCGCCGGGTTAAGGTCGGCCGGGCGGATCGAGCACTCGTCCCTATGCATTTTGCAGAAATCGTAGTGACCGATCGGCTGCGAGGTCAGTCCTCCGGTAGTCATCGCGCTGGCGGCGACGACGGGCGCCGCCCACCAGCCGGACAGCGCCAGCGCGACAACCGCGCCATTCCGCAATTTATGCAGCACCGGTGAGGAAACCATCGTCCCCGCTCGCCCCTGTTTGTTAACGAAACGTTAAAGGCGATTAACAGTGCGTGTCAATTACGCGAACAGGCGTATTGATGGCATGGTTATTCACAGGGTCGTGACAGCGACTATTGTGCAACACAGCCTGCGGGCGGGGTGGCAGGGATCGTTTGCCGGCAACGGCCTCAGGCGCGGACCCTGGCGGCGCGCGTGGACGTGGCCTTGACGTCGATCTTGCCCTGCCGGCCGTAGGTGCCGATGAAGTCGACGATGCGCGGCACGATTTCCGAGCGGAAGCGCGAGCCGTTGAAGACGCCGTAATGGCCGACGGCCGGCTGCATGTAGTGGGCCTTCATATCGCTTGGGACGTTGACGCACAGGTCGTGCGCCGCCTTGGTCTGGCCAAGGCCGGAAATGTCGTCGTTCTCGCCTTCCACCGTGAACAGCGCGACGTTGCGGATCGCCGAAGGGTCGACTGGAACGCCGCGATGAGTCATCTCGCCCTTGGGCAGGGCGTGGCGGACGAACACGGTATCGACCGTCTGCAGGTAGAACTCGGCGGTCAGGTCCATCACCGCCAGGTATTCGTCGTAGAATTCGCGGTGCTTGGCGGCGCTGTCGCCGTCGTTCTTCACCAGGTTCTCGAAGAACTTCCTGTGCGCGGCGATGTGGCGGTCGAGATTCATGCCGATGAAGCCGTAGAGTTGCAGGAAGCCCGGATAGACGGCGCGGCCGAAGCCGGCGGCCGGCCAGGGCGCCTGCATGATGACGTTCTGGCGGAACCAGTCGCTGCCCTTCTCTTCGGCCAGGACGTCGACCGCCGTCGGGCTGCGGCGGGTGTCGATCGGGCCGCCCATCAGCGTCATCGTCGCCGGCGCGAGGCGGTCGCCTTTCGCCTCCATCAGCGCCACCGCGGCCAGCACCGGCACCGAGGGTTGGCATACGGCCATCACATGGGTGTCAGGGCCGAGCGCATGCAGCATCTCGATGACGTAGTCGATATAATCGTCGAGGTCGAACCGGCCGGCCGAAGCCGGCACGTCGCGGGCGTTGACCCAGTCGGTGATATGGACTTCCGCGTAAGGCAGCATCGCCTCGACCGTGCCGCGCAGCAGCGTGGCGTGGTGGCCCGACATCGGCGCGACGATCAGCAGCTTCGGGTCGGGCCGGCGGCCGGCGGGAACTTCGCGCTCGAAATGGATGAGGTTGCAGAACGGCCGCGACCAGACGGTCTTTTCCACCACCGGCACCGTCTTCCAGTCGACGACCGTGCTGTCGAGGCCGAAACTCGGCTTGTCGTAGTGGCGCGTCATGCGCTCGAACAACTCGGCGCCGGCCGCCACCGTCCTGCCGAACGACGTATGCGCCAGCGGGTTGAAGGGATTGGTGTAGAACAGCCGCGTCATGTCCGCATAGATGCGGGCAGGCCAAAGGGCGGCGTTGTTCATTTCATAAAGCTGGTAGAGCATGGAAAACTCCGCTGCTGCCTGCGACCGAAAAGCGACGACGCAGTGCCGAGCCTTCAATGTCCCACAGCGAAGTTAATGATAATTTGGTGCGATGCAATACGGTATCGGGCCGCAAGCCGCCCGATACTTTAGTCCAAGTTGTTGAAAACCTGCCCGGAACCGAGGCCGGCGGCTAAGGTTCTGGCGTGGTGCGGCGCAAGGTGGCCGCTTCGGGTGCGAGACAGGCTCATGCCGTCTGCCGTGGCGCGGCGGCTACAGGCGCGCCATGCAGATCGACGTATGGCCGGACTGGACGAAGCCCAGTTCGCGCGCCGCACCCTTGGAAAGGTCGAGTACGCGCCCGCGGATGAACGGGCCACGGTCGTTGATGCGCACGACGACGCTTTTGCCGTTGTTTTTATTGGTGACCTTGACCTTGGTGCCGAAGGGCAGCGAGCGATGCGCGGCGGTCATGGCGGAAGGGTTCATGCGTTCGCCGGAGGCTGTCTTGGAATGCAGGGCGTACCACGAGGCACGGCCGCATTGGGCGAGTGCAGGAGAAGCGGAGGCGGCGACCATCAAGCCAGCCGCGGCGGTTGCCGCGACAAGCGCGGCCCGGTTCGATTTCTTCATGCGGTAGGAAAAGCTCCGTTGTCAGATGCAGATCGTTAACGGGGCGAATGAGGCATGAAATGTGGCCGGCATCCGGCAGTTCCATGGCGGGCAGACACGTTTGGAGTCGCAAGGAAACAGTTTGTCAGAGTCATTTTACCGAATGTTAAGGAATAATTTCACATCCGCAGGGTCACACGGGAAAAACCGAGAGTCGAGCAGACGAACAGACCTCAGTATAGCGACAGCATATCGAGGCCTGGATTGAGCCTTCGATCAGGTGCAATGGCGTTACCCGCGACTATGCTGTTGCGACCGCTCGCATTCCTTACCCAAGGCCAAATGGCATTGCCTCGATCGGCCGCGCTACGCGCCGTATTGTGCCCGCGCGGCGGGACCCACGCCAAGGTGTCGAACGGCGATGAAATCGGGCTGGAAAAAGAAAAAGCCCCGTAACCTGCTGGGGTTACGGGGCTTTTCTTTGAATTGGTGCCCAGAAGAGGACTCGAACCTCCACGCCTCGCGGCACACGGACCTGAACCGTGCGCGTCTACCAATTCCGCCATCTGGGCTGGTGCGCGCTCATCTAAGCGGGCAAACGGGCGGTGTCAACGCGCTTTTTATCGGCGCATGCCGCTAAAAGCGCTTACCCCCGCAATCGCGGCTCAATCGGCCAGCACTTCCTTCGACGCGACCGTCGAATCGGCGTTGAGGGTGTAGACGATCGGCACGCCGGTCCCGAGTTCCAGGTTGACGATCTCTTCGCCGGACGCTCCGTCGAGTGCCATGATCAGCGCCCTGAGCGAATTGCCGTGGGCGGCAACCAGCACCGTTCCACCGCGCAGGACGTGCGGTTGCAGGTCGTGCAGATAATAGGGCCAGACGCGCGCGCCGGTGTCCTTCAGGCTTTCGCCGCCGGGCGGCGGCACGTCGTAGGAGCGGCGCCAGACGTGGACCTGCTCCTCACCCCACTTCTTGCGCGCGTCGTCCTTGTTGAGGCCGGAAAGGTCGCCATAGTCGCGCTCGTTCAGGGCCTGGTTGCGGATGGTCTTCAGGTCGCCCTGGCCGACGGCGTCGAGAATGTGCTGGCAGGTCATCTGCGCCCGCTTCAGCGCCGACGTGAAGGCGATGTCGAATTTCAGCCCGCGCGCCTTCAGCTTCTGTCCCGCTGCCTTGGCCTCGGTATGGCCCTGTTCGGTCAGGTCGACGTCGCGCCAGCCGGTGAACAGGTTCTTCAGGTTCCATTCGCTCTGGCCGTGGCGCACGAGCACGAGGGTACGAGACATTTTTTCTCCCTTCGGTGATGGTTCTATTCGGGTCAGCCGAGCCCGAGCACGTCGCGCATCGAATAGAGGCCGGGTTTGCGGCCGTTGGCCCATAGTGCCGCCCTGACCGCGCCGCGCGCGAAGATGGCGCGCTCGTCGGCCTGGTGGGCGAGCGTGATGCGCTCGCCGGCGCCGGCCAGAATCACGGAGTGTTCGCCCACGACGGAGCCGCCGCGCAGCGTGGCAAAGCCGATCGAGCCGGTTTCGCGCGCCCCGGTATGGCCGTCGCGCACCCGCACGCTGTTGGCGTCGAGGTCGATCTCGCGCCCCGCGGCGGCTGCCTGCCCGAGCAGCAACGCGGTTCCGGATGGCGCGTCGACCTTGTGGCGATGGTGCATCTCGAGAATCTCGATGTCGAAATCCTCGGCGGGCAGCGCCCGCGCCGCCTGCTCCACCAGCGCGGCGAGCAGGTTGACGCCAAGGCTCATATTGCCGGACTTGACGATGGTGGCATGGCGCGCGGCGGCGGCGATCCTTGCGTCATCCTCGGCCGAACAGCCGGTGGTGCCGATGACATGGACGATGCGGGCTTGCGCGGCATAGCCGGAAAACTCGACGCTGGAAGACGGCGTGGTGAAATCGAGGACGCCATCGGTCTTGGCGAACGCCGGCAGCGGATCGTCGCCGATTGCAATGCCGTTGGCGCCGAGGCCGGCGAGTTCGCCGGCGTCCTTGCCGAGATCGGGCGAGCCGGCGCGCTCGATGGCCGCCGACAGGTGCGCCCCGGGCGTTTCGGCGATCGTGCGGATCAGGGTTCGGCCCATGCGGCCGGCGGCGCCGACCACGACCAGGTTCATTGCGCTCATCGCTCTGCCTCCGCTGCGTTCGCCTCGCTCTCTACCGCCTCGGCGGCCGGGCTGGCCGCATCGACCAGGCCCAACCCGTCGGCGCCCTGCAACCGGTGGAAGCGGGCATAGACGCTGTGCGGGTCGGCCAGCAGCGAGGTGTGAGTCCCCATCTCGACGACATGGCCGTTCTCGAGCACGACGATGCGGTCGGCGTTGATCACCGTCGACAGCCGGTGGGCGATGACGATGGTGGTGCGCCCGACGGTCGCGTCGGTCAGCGCCTGCTGGACGCGCGCTTCCGATTCGTTGTCGAGCGAGGAGGTCGCTTCGTCGAGGAGCAGGATCGGCGCCTGCCGCACGATGGCGCGGGCGATCGACACGCGCTGGCGCTGGCCGCCGGAAAGCGTTGCCCCGTTTTCGCCGACCGGCGTGTCGTAGCCCTGCGGCTGCTGGCGGATGAAATCGTCGGCGGCGGCCAGCTTCGCCGCCTCCTCGATCTCGGCGTCGGTGGCGTCGAGGCGGCCGTAGCGGATGTTGTCGCGGATCGAGCCTTCGAACAGGTAGGGCTGCTGCGATACATAGGCGATCGACTGGCGCAGCGAGCGCTTCGTCACCTTGGAAATGTCCTGCCCGTCGATCTCGATGGTGCCGCCGCCGATGTCGTAGAAGCGCTGTAGCAGCGCCACCAGCGTCGATTTGCCGGCTCCCGAGGCGCCGACGATGGCGGTGGTCTTGCCGGCCTCGGCGGTGAAGCTGAGGCCGTGCAGGACCGGGATGTCGGGAGAATAGGCGAAGGAGACGTTGTCGAAGCGGACCTCGCCCTTGCCGACCTTGATGGCGGATGCGCCGGGCGCGTCGCCCTGCTGCGGCGTAAGGTCGAGCAGTTCGTAGATCATGCGCGCATTGACCAGCGAACGCTCCATGCCGACCTGCACGCGCGCCAGGCGGCGGGCCGGGTCATAGGCCAGGAGCAGGGCGGTGATGAACGAAAACACCGCGCCCGGCGGCTGGCCGGTGGTGTTGGAGCGATAGCCGGCATAACCGATCACGCCGGCGACTACGAGGCCGGCCAGGATTTCGGCGATGGGGTTCAGCCGCTCGGAAACGCGGGCGATGCGGTTGGCCTTCTGCTCGGCGCCGTCGATGAGGCCGCTGATGCGGCGCGCCAGGACTTCCTCCATGGTGAAGGCCTTGACGATGGCGATGCCCTGCGTCGCCTCCTGCATGGCGCCGATCAGGTGCGAATTGATCTGGACGGATTCGCGCGTTGCGCGCCGCAAGCGGCGCATCAGGTAGACGACGGCGTAGACGAGCGGCGGCCCGATCAGCAGCGACATCACCGACAGCAGCGGGTCCTGCATCACCATCACCGCGACCAGGCCGACCAGCGACACCGCGTCGCGGGCCACCGAAGTCAGCGTCATGCCGAGCAGGTCGCGGATGCCGCTGACGTTCTGGTTGATCTGGGCGGCAAGCCGGCCCGAGCGCGTGTCGTTGAAGAAGCCGACACCGAGCTTCATCAGGTGATCGAAAATGCGGCGCTGGTAGCGGGCGACCAGATTGTTGCCGATCTTGGCCAGCGTCACCGCCTGCCCGTAGGTGGCGATCCCGCGGATGACGAAGGCCGCCATGATGGTCACGCAGATCAGCATGATCAGATCGCCGCGCTGCTTGTAGAAGATCTGGTCGATCACGTCGCGCATGATCCACGCGGTAAAGGCGGTGGTGGCCGCCACCGCTACCAGGCAGACGATGGCGAGAACGTAGTGCCAGACATATTCGCGGCCGTTCTCGGCGAGGATGCGATGGATCACCGCCAGCACCTCTGCCGGCGGGGCTCCCTTCGGGTTTCCGGTCTTTTGGCTCAACGGGCCGTTCCAATGATTGTTTGACGACGCTTGCAGGCAAGCGCCTCGATCGGTGCTCCTCATAGCGACATGAGGGCGGCTTGCCTACGGAAAGTTCACGGTCCTGGCTTTTGCCAGCGCCGGCCTCGGGTTTCCACCCCGAACAGCGCGGGTGTCCGGGCGAAGGCGGCAAGGCCGGCAAGTGCGGCTAGCGGCTGGGTGATGACATAGACCGGCAAGGTGCGCATCAGCGCGCTGTGCGGGGCCTTGTCCTCGAAGGCGGCGCGAAAAGTGCCCTCCTTCAGGGCCGGCAGGATTTTCTGCACGATGCCGCCGGTGAGGAAGACGCCGCCGCGGCTCATGAACACCAGCGCCAGGTCGCCGGCGGTGCGCCCGAGGCAGGTGGTGAAGATCGACAGCGCTTCTTCTGCGACCGGGTCGGACTTTTCCAGCGCGGCGGCGGTGATTTCAGCCGGCCGGGTAAGCGGCGCCGGTTTGCCGTCGGTGGCGGCCACGGCCCGGTAGACGTTGACGAGACCTCGCCCGCAAAGAATCTGTTCGCCCGAAATTCGGTCCTCGATCTTCTCGATATGGGGAAAAACCTCGAAATCGCGCGGCGAGCGCGGGCCGATGTCCATGTGGCCGCCTTCGCCTGGGATCGGCAGCCAGCGGCCCAGCGCATGGATGAGGCCGGCGACGCCGAGCCCGGTTCCGGGGCCGAGCACCACGCGCCCGGCATTCGGCTCGGGGGCGCCGCCGCCGATCTTTTCCATCTGCTCCTCGCCGAGGGCGGCGATGGCCAGCGCCTGCGCCTCGAAATCGTTGAGCACCACGATGTCGCTCAGGCCGAGATCGGCGAGCATCTGCTTCGGCTTGACGACCCACGGGCAGTTGGTGAGCGGGATCTCGTCGCTCTCGACCGGTCCGGCCACCGCCAGCACCGCCGAGTTCGGCTGCACCGAGGAACGGTCGAGGACCGCCGCCTGGATCGCATCGTCGATGGTGGCGAAATCGGCGGTCTGCACGATGACGGGCTCGGAGGCTTCCGAATTCGAGTCGAGCACGACCGAAAAGCGCGCATTGGTGCCGCCGATATCGCCGATCAGGATCGGAAACCGCAAAGGCGTGTCGTCGTGGCTCCTGTCCGGCATCTCGTGTCCCGATCGCTGCGATTGCAGATGCTCTAGGCAGAATCGAAGCGGGGCGCAACGGCGGAAGTGCGGCGGCGAGGTCGAAAAAACGGGAAGAATGCCTGCTATAAATCGATTGAAGGCCATTTGCGGGCCGGATCGGCAGGGTAAGGTATCATCTCGGGCGACATCCCTACCGTCGATGACGAACCGGGCGGCTAGTTTCCCGGCCGGGGGAAGGGCAGCGGAATGCCGGATTCCGGGGTCGGCGCGAACGCGCTGGCGCCGAAGGGCACCGGTGCGCTTGGGGCGATGGCCGCCCGCACGGTATTCGAGGGCGTGGCGGCGATGACGGTCGTGCCGCCGCGCGGATAGGTCACGGCAGCTTCCGAAACCGGGTTCGGCGCTGCGAGCACCGCCTGGCAGGCCTTGGGCAGGCTGGCCATGGTCATGACGTCGCGGGCCTTCGGCGCGTCGGGGTTCTTGTTGGGGCGCCACGGCTCCTCGGTGAACCACCAGGCCAGCGGCTTGCCGCAGCCGTCGTCGTTCGGTGTCGCTTCCTGCCGCTTGCAGTCCGGCGAGCCGGGCTGGCAGCCGATGCGGATGTGGAAATGGTAGTCATGGCCCCAGAACGGCCGTATCTTGTGCAGCCAGGAGCGGTCGCCGGTTACGGTGTCGCAGAGCTTCTTCTTGATGCCGGGGTTGACCAGGATGCGTTCGACTTCCGGATAGCTGGCCGCCAGCTTGAGCAGCCGCATGTGGGCCGGCGTCCACAGATTGTTCTTTACCAGGTGGGTCTTTTCATTGACCAGCGACACGGCACTCATGTTTTCGCGCTCGCTGGGCGAAAGGCGGCGGTCGGGCATCGGCGTGAACCAGATGTCGGCGTCCAGCCCGATCTGGTGCGAGGCGTGGCCGGTGAGCATTGGTCCGCCGCGCGGCTGCGAGATGTCGCCGAGCAGCAGGCCCGGCCAGCCGATGGAAACGGCGTCGCGCGACAGTTTTTCGATGAGCGCGATCATCGCCGGATGGCCCCAGCGGCGGTTGCGCGAAAGCCGCATCGCCTGCCAGGTCGGGCCATCGGTGGCGATCGCCACGCCGCCGGCGAAGCAGCCCTTGGAATAGAAGCCGATGGATTGCGGCGAGGCGACGGCCGGCAGCCTTTCGGCCCCGAACAGGTCCTTGGCTAGTTCGGCGCCACCGGCAGGCGTTCCGGAAAGCCCGAACGAGGTTGCCGCCGCCAGCAGTGCCGCCGCCCAGTGTTTGCGAGGGGAAAGGGAGAAAAATTTCATCGTCGAGTGTCCAGCTTGCCGTGCCCCAACTTGCCCGACCCAGAGGTTGCCCCGACCTTGAGCCGTGATGGTTATCCAAGTCTTAACGACAGCGCCATCTTTATTCGTTTCTCCACGAGCCGTCGGCCCACATCCGCTCGAGTGCCGACCGGTAGTCCGGGAAGGAAAACCGGTAGCCGGCCTGCTTGATGGCCTGGTTGGAGACGCGCTTGTTCTCGGCGTAGAAGGAGCGCGCCATCGGCGACAGTTCTGCCGTTTCGAACGGGATTTCAGGCGGCGGCTCGACGCCCATCAGCGCGGCGGCATAGGTCACCACGTCCTGCGGCGGGCAGGGAAAATCGTCGGTGACGTTGAACACGCCGCCTTGCGCGCGGTCGGCAAGGTGCCTCAGCGCGCCTGCAATATCGTAGCGGTGAATGCGGTTGAACACCTGTCCCGGCTTGACAAGCCGCTTGGCGCTACCGGTGCGGAGGTTGACGAAGGCGTTGCGCCCCGGCCCGTAGATGCCAGACAGCCGTAGCACCGCGACCGGCCGGCCGACCTGGCGGCCGAGCCCGAGCCACGCCTGTTCCGCCTCTGCCCGCATGCCCGAGCGATTGGACAGCGGGCGGCATTCACTGGTTTCGTCGGCCCAACCGCCGCCGCGATCGCCGTAGACGCCAACGGTCGACAGGTAGCCGATCCAGCGCAGCGCCGGCATTTTTTCCACGATGACGGTGCGGGCGGCGGCGAGCACCGGGTCGCCGGCCTCGCCCGGTGCGATTGAAACGACGAGATGCGTGGTGTTTGCAAGCGCCGCCTCGACCTCGCCGGTCAGCGTGCCGTCGAACAGCAGCGGCGTGATACCGGCCCGGCGCAGTGCCTCGAATTTTTCCGGCGACCGGGTGGTGCCGAAGACGGGATTGCCGCCCGCACTTGCCGCCGCGAAGGCCTTGCCGGAGTAGCCGGCGCCGAAAATGAAGGTCCTTGCGCCGCTCATGCCCGAGCCTCCGTTTTGGCCGCTTGCCATTCGCCGCGCACCTCTTCGTCGCTTTCACTGGCCAGAGCCCTACCGGCCAGCGCCGCGAATTCGTGATCCGGCAGGAGCCGCGACAGCGCCCAGACGGTCGCGCCGCGCACCAGCGGCGACGGGTCGTCGAGCAGGGCGCGCACCGGCGCGACGAGCGAAGGATGGTCCGAATTGCCGGCGGCGATCAATACGTTGCGCAGGAAGCGGTCGCGGCCGATGCGTTTGACCGGCGAGCCGGAGAAGAAGGTGCGGAACGTCGCGTCGTCGAGAAGCAGCAACTCCGCCAGCGGCGGATCGCGCAGATCGTCGCGCGCCGCAAGTTTCGCCTCGTGGGCGGTATGGGCGAACTTGTTCCACGGGCAGGCGGCGAGGCAATCGTCGCAGCCATAGATGTGGTTGCCGATGGCCTGCCGGAATTCGAGCGGGATCGGTCCCTTGTTCTCGATGGTGAGATAGGAGATGCAGCGCCGCGCATCGAGCCTGTAGGGCGCGGGAAAAGCGTTCGTCGGGCAGGCGTCGAGACAGGCGCGGCAGGAGCCGCAATGGTCGGCCTCGGGCGCGTCGGGAATAAGTTCGGCGGTGGTGAAGATGGTGCCGAGGAACAGCCACGAGCCGTGCTGCCGGCTGACCAGATTGGTGTGCTTGCCCTGCCAGCCGAGGCCGGCCGCTCCTGCCAGCGGCTTTTCCATGACCGGCGCGGTATCGACGAACACCTTCACGTCGCCGCCGGCCCGGGCCACGATCTTGCCGGCGATTTCCTTCAGCCGGCCCTTCATCACGTCGTGGTAGTCGCGGTTGCGGGCATAGACGGAGATCGCGCCGCTCGCCTTGCGCGCAAGGATGTCGCGCGGGTCGTGGTCGGGCGCGTAGTTCATCGCCAGGACGATGATCGAGCGGACCTCGGGCCACAGCGTCGACGGGCTCGAGCGGCGCTCCAGCGTCTCGGCGATCCAGCCCATGGAGCCGTGGAACCCGGCCTCGACGAAGGCGGCGAGCCGGGCGGGCGCCTGCGGGATCGCGTCGGGCGTCGTGACCGCGACGGCGTCGAAGCCGGCGGCCTCGGCCTCGCGGTCGACCAGCGCGCGCAGCTTGGCTGGATCAGAAGTCGAGGTCCGCATAATGCGATACCGGGGTAAGGCCGCGCACCCGGTCGGCGAGCAGCGGCCGGAACGAAGGGCGCGACTTGACCCGCGTATACCACTCGCGCGCCGCGTGGTTCTCGCGCCAGTCGACCTCGCCGAGGTAGTCGAGCACCGACAGCGTAGCCGCCGCGGCCAGATCGGCATAGGTCACCTTGTTGCCGGCGAGCCAGGGCCGGGTGCCGGCCAGCCAGTTGGTGTATTTCAGGTGCTGGCGCACATTGGCGCGCGCAGCCCGGATCGCCGCCGAATCGGGCGAGCCGCCGCCAGCGGATTCCGGCATCATCGGCTTCAGCACCCGTTCGCGCACCAGATGCCGGGTGACCTCGCTTTCGGTCTTGGTCAGATACCAGTCGGTCAGGCGGCGGATTTCGGCCCGCTCCATCGGGTCCTCGGCGAACAGCCGGCGCTCGCGCTTCAAGACGCCGCGCGTCTCGTCCAGATATTCGGCGATGACGCTGGCGCCGACGATCGGCACGTCGCCCTCGGCCAGAAGGATCGGCAGGCTGCCGGCGGGGTTGAGCGCCAGGAATTCCTTGCGTCGCGTCCACGGCTTTTCCTCGATCAGCGCCAGTTCCTCGCCATACTCGCCGAAGGCGAGGCGAACGAATCGGCAAGATGCGAACATGGGATGATGGAAAAGCGTCAGCATGGTCCAGCGTGAAAAAAGCGCTCTGGCGAATCGCCGCTTGCGCCGATAAAGCTTGGCGGCCCGATTCAGGGCCGTCATGTCCTGCGACCTATAGGGTGAGTTCCGCGCCATGACAAGCAAGCCTTACGCGAGGTTCCATGGAAACCCATACCATCGTTGAAGCGCTGATTCTCGGCCTGATCGAGGGCCTGACCGAGTTCATTCCGGTGTCTTCGACCGGGCACATCCTGCTGGCCGGCCATTTCCTCGGCTTCCAGTCCACCGGCAAGGTCTTCGAAATCCTGATCCAGCTCGGCGCCATCCTGGCGATCCTGAGCATCTACTTTCATCGCCTGTGGCGGATGGCGCTCGATTTCCCGCATGACCGGCTGACCCGGCATTTCGTCTTCGGCATCCTGCTCGCCTTCCTGCCCGCCGCCGTCATCGGCGCGCTGGCGCATGATTTCATCAAGACGGTGCTGTTCGAATCGCCGAAACTGATCTGCACCATGCTGATCATCGGCGGCATCGTGCTGCTGTGGGTCGACCGCATGGACCTGAAGCCGGTCTACCGCGATGTCGAGCGCTTCCCGCCGCGCCGCTATATCGAGATCGGGCTGTTCCAGTGCCTGGCGATGATCCCGGGAACCTCGCGCTCCGGCGCGACCATCGTGGGCGCCATGCTGCTCGGCGTGGAGAAGCGGGCGGCGGCGGAGTTCTCGTTCTTCCTCGCCATGCCGACCATGGTCGGCGCCTTCGCGCTCGACCTGTTCAAGAACCGGCACATCCTGACCGGGTCCGACCTGTCGCTGATCGGCATCGGCTTCGTGGCAGCCTTCGTATCGGCGCTGTTCGTCGTGCGCTACCTGCTCGATTACGTCTCACGCCACGGCTATGCGCTGTTCGGCTGGTGGCGGCTCGTCATCGGCTGCCTCGGCATGGCCGGGCTTCTGATCTGGGGCTAACGGGCTTTCAGCCGGCGGTTTTGCGCTGGAACTGCCCGGCCGCGCGGAACCGCCACAGGTAGATCGGCAGGATCGCGCCGAGCGAGCGCGCCTGGATGCCGAGTCCGGCCAGCGTCCGGCCGTCCCTGTCGGCTTCTTCTGAAACGACGTTGTGGGCGCGCAACTGCGTCACCTGGTCCCGGGTGAGCAGCGGCTTGGGCAAAAGGCCGAGGAAGAACGCCATGAAGTCGGCGAGCCACCACGGCAGCGGCACCAGGAGGCGCTTGCGTTCGGTGATCGCCAGCAGTTCCTGCATGCATTCCTTGAACGTGACCTGGTTGGGGCCGCCGAGTTCGTAGACCTTGCCGCCGGCGACCAGGCCGTCGACGGAGCGGGCGACGGCTTCCGCGACGTCGGCCGCATAGACGGGCTGGAAGCGGGTCTTGCCGCCGCCGATCAGCGGCAGCGCCGGCGAAAAGCGCGCCATGGCCGCAAAGCGGTTGAAGAAGCCGTCCTCCGGCCCGAAGGCGATCGACGGGCGCAGGATGACCGCGTCGGGGATGGTCGCCAGCACGGCCCGCTCGCCCAGCGCCTTGGTGCGGGCATAGGCCGAAGCCGACTGGACGTCTGCGCCCAGCGCCGAAACCTGGGTCAGGCCGGCGCCGGCCGCGCGGGCTGCCTCGGCAATGGCCTGCGCCCCGAACTGGTGGACGGTGTTGAAGCGCTGGCGGCCGCTTTCATGCAGGATGCCGACGAGGTTGACGACATGGTCCGCGCCCTCCACCGCGCGGTCGATCGACCAGCGCACGCGGACATTGGCCTGCACCGGCTGGATCTGGCCGACATTGCCGAGCGGCTGGAGATGGCCGGCGAGATCCGGGCGGCGGCAGCCGACGCGGATGCGATAGCCGCGCATGGCGAGCGCGCGCACGACATGCCGCCCGATGAAGCCGGAGCCACCGAAAACGACGACGAGCTTTGGCGTTTCCAGGATTTCGGTCATTGTCGAGGCTCCGGCGATCTTTTTTCCGCAGCACGGCCGGTAGCTGGCCGGCAGGCTGGCTGAAGCCGTTTCATAGTCGGTTTTTCACGAAAGGCAAAGGCCGGCGGCGGTTCGTCGCGGGCCTTTGCCTCGTTGTCTCAGAAGGCCTTGCCGAGCCGCGCGTCGACGGAATGGCGGTTGCCGCCGCGAACGACGAAGAAGGCCAGCGCCGCCGCCCACAGGAGCGACTTTTCAGCGCCCGAAAAACCCTGCCCCATCGTCACCCAATGGAACCAGACGGTCACCAGGAGCACGATCATGCCGGCGAAGGCGGCCGGCCGGGTCAACAGGCCCAGCGCGATCAGGATGCCGCCGAAGAATTCGGTTGCGGCAAGCAGGGGCGACCAGAACGCCCCGGGGTAGAAGCCGAGGCCCTCGACCATCTCGCTGGCGCCGAACGGATTGACGATCTTGCCCGACCCGTGAACGGCGAGAAAGCCGCCGGCAACGACGCGCAGCAGCGTTTCCACGCCGGCGTTCAGTTTTGCGTAAAGGCCGCCGAGGGCTGGGATGATCAGGGTCTGGCGGGAGTTTTGGGACGTCATTGACTTTGTGTTCCTGTTGTTCGTGCCGCGTTAGCGCACCGATCTTTCTATCACGGTCAAGTGAACTTCATTTTATCGGCGCGCCGTCGCCCGGCCGTCAGGAGGAATGGCGCGCGGCGAATTCGGAAACGTGCCGCACGATGTCGGTGGGCACGCTGATGCCGTGCGTGGCGGCTTTTCGCGCGGCTTCGGCGCCCTTGCTGCCGGGAATATGCACGCCGTACTGCCGCCGCAGCCGGTCGAGATGGCGAGCGATGCGCTGTTCGAAGTCCGCTTCGAGCAGGTTCGGCTCGATGGCGAGGATAAACAGGCCGGTTGCCGGGCCCAGCACCCCCCTGTCGAACGGCGGGGCGTCGAGCGACCAGTTGGCCCCGGACAGCCCGGCCGCCAGCACCTCGACCATCAGCGCGAGATTGGCGCCGCGATTGCCGCCGAAGGCGAGCAGCGCGCCCTTCATCGCCGCTTGCGGATCGGTGGTCGGTTCGCCGGCCGCATCCAGCGCCCAGCCTTCCGGGATTTCCTCGCCGGCTTCCGCCGCCTGGCGGATGGCGACGAAGGCGGTGGCGCTGGAGGACTGGTCGATGACCAGAGGTGCCCCGTTTGCCGAGGGTGCCGCGAAGGACAGGGGGTTGGTGCAGTAGACCGGCCTGGTGGAGCCCGCACCGGCCAGCAGCGCCGGGCCGTTGGTGGCGGCAAGCGAAACCAGCCCGCGTTCGGCCAGCCGCCGGGTGAAATAGCCGAGCGCACCGCAGGTATAGGCGTTCTTCTGCGAGAAGGCGGCGATGCCGAACAGCTTGGCCGCCTTGGCGAGATCGTCGGCGCAGCGGTCGAAACCGGTGTGGGGGATGCCGCCGCGCCCGTCGCACAGGTAGAGCGCCAGCGCCGGCCGGCTCACCACCGGCTCGGCCTTGCCGTCGATGCGCCCGGCCTCCAGCGCCTCCAGATAGTCGATGAGATGGGCGAAGCCGACGACCGCGTTGCCTTCGGCTTCGGCGGCAACCGTCGCCGCTGCCAGCGACTGGGCCGCTTCTTCGCTGGCCCCGGCCCCCAGCGCCGCCATGCGGCACAGGCCGCTTGCCTGGTCGAGACTGAGGTGCATGGTGTCGATCCCGGCGTTCAGCCCACCCTGTTCGGCATGCGCGCTTCCACCCTGCGGAAGACGAAGACGAGGATGCCGGTCACCGCCATATAGACGGCGGCCAGAAGCAGCAAGGGCTCGTAGGTGATGAAGGTTTCCTGCCGCACCCGCGAGGCGACCGAATAGATGTCGACCATGGTGATGGTGGCGACCAGCGGCGTCGCCTTCAGTTGCAGGACGGTCTCGCCGGTCAGCGTCGGCAGCGCCCGGTAGAGCGCCTGCGGCAGCCAGATGCGGCGGAACGTGGTCCAGCGGCTCATGCCGAAGGCGCGCGCGGCCTCCAGTTGGCCGCGCGGCACGCCGGCGAAGGCGCCGCGCATCACCTCGCCCTCGTAGCCGGCATAGGACAGGGTGAGCGACAGCACGCCGTAGGGCCATGCTTGCCGCAGATACGGCCACAGGAAGGATTCGCGTATCCATGGAAACTGCGGAAACAGCGAGCCCAGCCCGTAATAGAGCAGCCACAGTTGCAACAGCAGCGGCGTGCCGCGAATGACGGTGCAGAACGCGCGCGCGGGGGCGGCGAGCCAGACCGGCCCGGCCGCCTGCGCGAGGCCGAGCGGGATGGCGAGCGCGATGCCGAGCAGGCAGGTGACGACCAGCAGCCACAGCGTGCGCCAGATGCCTTCCAGCGCCAGCGGCAGGTATTTCGGCAGCCAGTCCCAGCGCATGAACAGAGCTGCGGCCACGACAAGGGCGAGCGCGATCGCGATCATGACGATGCGATGCGGCTGCAGCCATAGCGAGGTTTGCGCCGTGGCTCGTACGATCGGGCTTTCGCCGGCCGCGGCCATCAGTGCGCGTCCTTGAGCGAGGGCATGCCGCGTCGTGCCCGCTTCTCGATGCGGGCGATGAAGAAGTTCGAAACCAGCGTCAGCATCAGGTAGAGGATGCCGGCCGCGACGAAGAAGGTGAGGTAGGCCTTGGTCGAGCCCGCCGCCAGCCGCGTCGTCTGGGTGAGTTCGCTGAAGCCGACGATGGCCAGAAGCGCGGTGTCCTTGGTGGCGATCAGCCACAGATTGGCGAGTCCCGGAATGGCGTAGGGCAGCATGGCCGGCAGCGTGATGCGCCGTAAGAGCAGGCGCGGCGGCATGCCGTAGGCCCGCGCCGCCTCGATCTGGCCCTGGGGAATGGCGAGGATCGCCCCGCGCAGCACCTCGGTGGAATAGGCGCCCTGCACCACGCCCAGCACGCCGATGCCGGCCACGAGGCCGTTGATGTCCACCGGTGCATGGCCGAACAGGGCGAGAAGCTGGTTAACGAGGTCGGTTCCCGCATAATAGAGCAGCAGGATCAGCACCAGTTCGGGAACGGCGCGCACCACGGTGGTGTAGACCTCGAACAGGTCGCGTACCACCGGCCCGCCGTAAAGCTTGCCGTAGGCGCCGCAGATGCCGATCACAAGACCGAGCCCGAACGCGCCCGCGGCGATCTCGATCGATTTGAGAAGGCCGATCAGGAGGTTCGCGCCCCAGCCGGGCGGCGAAAGCGACAACAGCGCCAGGGTGCTGCTTCCAAAGGCAGCGGCAAGAATATCGGTCAGGGTGGTTCCTCGTCTTCAGGTCCCATGCCGGGCGGTTTGCCCGGCATGGATGGCTGGAACAGGCATGACAGCCTTTGGCGTCTGGCTGGCCGCCTGCCCGGGAGCAGGCCGGCCGGCCGTCGGGCGCTGGGTCAGTTGGCGGCGGGGGCGTCGCCGTAAATGTCGAAATCGAAATACTTCTTGCTGATTTCGTCGTACTTGCCATCGGCACGAATCGCCTTGATGGCCGCATTGATCTTGCCGAGCAACTCGGTATCGCCCTTGCGAACGCCCGCTCCGACGCCGGGTCCGAGGATTTCCAGATCCGGTGCGACCGAGCCCTTGACGTCGCAGCATTCCTTGCCTTGGTCGGACTTCAGGAAGGCGTCGAGTGCGATGCCGTCGGCCTGCGTGGCGTCGATCCGCCCGGCGACCAGATCCTGGTTGGCTTCATCCTGGGTCTGGTATTCCTTGATCTCGGCGGCGCTGTCGGCGAAATGCTTCTTGGCGTAGGCGGCGTGCACGGTGGAAACCTGAACGCCGAGTATCTTGCCCTTCAGCCCTTCGGGCGTGGCGTCGAACTTCTCGGATTTCGGGCCGACGATGACGGTCGGCGTGTTATAATACTTGTCGGAGAAGTCGATTTCCTTCTCGCGTTCGGCGGTGATCGACATCGAGTTCATGATGGCGTCGATCTTCTTGGTCTTCAGCGCCGGGATCAGGCCGTCCCACGGGATCGGCGTCAGCACGCAGTCGAGCTTGGCTTCCTCGCAGATCGCCTTGGTGATGTCGACTTCCCAGCCGGTCCAGTTGCCCGACGAATCCTGCGTATAGAAGGGCGGGTAGGCTTCCGGCGAAAAGCCGACCTTGATCTGTTCGGCGCTCGCCGAAAACGCGCCGGCCAGCGCGAACACGGCCGCAGCCGCCGTTATTTTCAGGAAAGTCTTCATCGTCCATTCTCCCACTTGGTTGAGTTTGTTCCCGTTGTCTTTGCCGCTCACCCGATGCTGCGGATGAATTGCTTCAGCCGCTCGGACCTGGGGGCGTTGAAGATCGCGTCCGGCGGGCCTTCCTCCTCGACCACGCCGTTGTAGAGGTAGACGACATGCGTCGCGACCTCGCGGGCGAACTTCATTTCATGCGTCACCAGCACCATGGTGCGGCCTTCGCGTGCGAGGTCGCCGATGACTTTCAGCACCTCGCCGACCAGTTCCGGGTCGAGCGCCGAAGTCGGCTCGTCGAACAACATGACGCGCGGCTGGATGGCGAGCGCGCGCGCGATGGCCCCGCGCTGCTGCTGGCCGCCGGAGAGATAGGCCGGGTAGACATCGCGCTTTTCGGCGAGCCCGACGCGGGCGAGCAGCTTTTCCGCCTCGGCGGTAGCAAGCTCGGGCTTGACGCCCAGCACGTGTACCGGAACCTCGATGACGTTTTCCAACAGCGTCATGTGGCTCCACAGGTTGAAGTTCTGGAATACCATGCCGAGGCGTGAACGGATGCGCTCGATCTGCCTGCGGTCGGCCGGCTGGGTGTTGCCGTGGCTGTCGGCCTTCATGCGGATTTCTTCGCCGTTGACGCGAACGACGCCGCTGGTCGGATTTTCCAGGCAGTTGATGCAGCGCAAAAGCGTCGACTTGCCCGATCCGGAGCCGCCGATGATGGCGATGACCTCGCCGTCGCGGGCCGACATCGAAACGCCCTTCAGCACATGCAGGTCGCCGAATTTCTTGTGCAAATTCTCGATGTGGATGGCCTCGGGCGCGACCGCTTGCGCGCCCTGCCTCAGGGTCGATGCCTCGACTGACGCCATTATCGCTTCGCCTCACCGGAAAGCGAAGCGCGAGGC
>JBASAA010000058.1:0-152237 GCA_049650385.1 Mesorhizobium sp. | reverse complement strand
GGCACCTTGCGCATTTCCAGGCCGAAGCCGATGTTGCGGCGCACGTCGAGGTTCGGATAGAGCGCATAGGACTGGAACACCATGGCGATGTCGCGATCCTTGGGATGGACGCCGAGGATCGAGCGGTCGCCGATGCGCACGTCGCCGCTGGTCGCCTCGGCAAGGCCGGCGATGATGTTGAGCAGGGTGGACTTGCCGCAGCCGGACGGCCCCAGCAGCACCAGGAACTCGCCGTCCTCCAGCGCGATGTCGATGCCCTTCAGCGTCTCGACCTTGCCGTAGCTTTTGCGGATGTCGCGGATCTCGAGCTTGCTCATGCTATCGGCTCCTCGCAGGGCAGCGGTCCGCCATAGGAACGGGGACGGGTGGAAATCGCGCGCGAGGCCGTCTCGACGCCGGCGGCAAGGCATTCCGCCAAGGGCCGCCAGCGCGCCAGTGCGGCAAGGAAGGCAGCGTTGAAGACATCGCCCGCTCCGATGGTGTCGACCACCTCGACGCGTGGCGCGGCAACCCGAACCACAGTGCCGTCAGCGCCGATGGCGAGCGCGCCTTCCGGGCCGCGCTTGACCACCACCAGCGCCTCCTTCCTCATGCCGGCGCGCAGCGCCAGCGCCGCCTCGGCAACGTCGTCGCGACCGGTCAGCGTCGTCGTCTCGACCTCGTTGAACAGCGCCAGCATGCAGCGCGACAGCCAGCCACGAACGGCCTCCCGGTTGGCAGTCGTCCAGCCTTGCATCGGCCAGCCGGTATCGAGCGCGACCGCAATGCCATGCGCATCCGCCCAGTCGAAGAGGGCGGGGTAATCCGCAGTCAGGTCGTCGGTCAGGAACGCCCCGCCCAGCAGCGCCCAACCACCGGCAAGTTTTTTCCCGTCCAGCACCGCCAGCACATCGGCGAGGCTGAAACGCGGCAGGTGGCCCCGCGTGGTGAAGAAGGTACGCTCTCCGTCCGGGTGGGTGATGCCGACCGAAAGCGTCGTCCCTTCCGGGCTGACCGGCCATTTTCGCGCGCGGACGCCGAATTCCTCGACCAGCCAGCGGCCGAACTGGTCGTTGCCGACATTGGCGGCGATCTGGAAGTCCACGCCGAGCGCCTGCCAGACGAGCGCGCTGTTGCCGGCCTGCCCGCCGACGCGCAACTCGTCATGGTCGACGATGATTTCCGTGCCGGCTTTCGGCCACGGCGCGGCCGGGCCCAAAATGAGGTCGACATTGACGTTGCCGATCACCGCCAGTGGCCGCATTCACTCGCTCCGCGTGATTTTCGTGGAGCGCACAGGCGTGCCGGCCTCCTCGACGCGGGCAGCGGCAAAGGCGATCATCAAGCGTTGCGCCACCGGCAGCATGGCGAAGATCGCGGCAAGGCCCGATGCCGGCCGGAACGTGAGCGTCACCGCGCCCTCGACCGGAGGCTTGCCGGAGGCGTCGAACACCACGGCCGGTGCGCCGGCCGCGACCACCGAGGCCGCCATCGCCGCCACCAGTTCGCCCGTCGGGTCATCGCCGCGAAACAGCACGACGCCGATGTCCGGCCCCAGCATTTCCATCGGCCCATGGCGCAGTTGCCCGCCTTCGAGCGAAAAGCACGGGCGGCGCGACAATTCGGTCAGGCCGAGCGCCAGCGCTTCCGCCAGTCCTTGCAGGCGGCGGCCGGAGGTGACCACGCCCGCCACGCCGGAAAGTGCCGCGACCGCGCCTTCGACGCCGACCGCCTGCGGGTCGCGCAGGGCGGCAAGTGCTGCGGAAGGATCGTCGCCGAGCGCTGCCAGGACGGCCAGATGCAGGGCGAAGCTGATGGTCAGGCTGCGAGTGGCGGCAAAAGCCAGTTCGCTGCCACCGGCACCGGCCAGGCAGGGAACCGTTCGACCAAGAAACGACCCGGCTTCCAGCGTCAGCCCGAACGTATCGGTAACGCCGCCCGCCTCGGCAAACCAGCGCACCACTTCGGCGCTTTCGCCCGATTGCGAAGTGATCAGCACGGTGCGGCCGTTCAGCGGCAGCGGCTGGCCAAGCTGTTCCGAGAGCGGCAGCGCGACGGCGTCGATGCCATGGGCGCGGTAGAGCGGCTCGACGGCGCGGCCGACCGCATGCGAGCCGCCCATGCCGAGCAGGACGAGCCGGCCGGTGCGCTTCAGCGAAGCGGCTACCTTTTCCGCCGTCGCGCCGGCCTGTTCGAACGAGGCCAGCGCGTCGGCGTGCTGGCGCGCCATTTCCCGGTCGATGGCGACGAGCCCTGCCGGCCGTTTGTTTTCAGCGTTCATCATCATCCTTTCACACCGCCGCTGGTCAGGCCCGAGATCAGCGCCCGCTGCATGAACAGCCCGACCACGACCGGCGGCAGCGCCGCCAGCACGCCGGCGGTGGCGATCAGGCCGTAATCGGAAACGCGGCCACCGGCGAGGTCGGCGATGGCGACCGTCAGCGTCTTGGCGCGCTGGTCGGAGGTGAACAGCAGGGCGTAGAAGAATTCGTCCCAGGCAAGCAGGAAGGCAAACAGCGCCGCCGTCGCCATGACCGGGCCAGCCAGCGGCAGGGTGACGATGCGCCATGTCTGGAGAAGGCCGGCGCCGTCGATCATCGCCGCCGCCTCGATCTCGCGCGGAATGGTGTCGAAGCCCGACTTCATCAGCCAGGTGGTGAAGGGGGCGAGGATGGTCAGGTATACCAGCGCCAACCCGAAGACATTGTTGAGCAGGCCGAGCCAGGCAAGGCCCATATAGAGCGGCACGGCCAGCGCCACCGGCGGCAACATGTAGGTGGCGATCACCATCGACAGCGACCAGCCGACCGAGGGCGTGCGCGAAACGGCCCAGCCGGCCGGCACGGCAAGGACCAGCGCGGCCAGCGTCGCCATGCCGGCGATCTCGATGCTGTTCCTGAGCGAGGAGGTGAAGGCCGCACCCGCACTGTTTTCGGCCGTCGACAGCAAGACCGCGTAGCGCGAAAAATCGGCATGCTGCGGCCACCACCTAAGCGGCTTGGCGGCAAGGTCGCCGGGCGGCGAAATGCTCATCACGAACAGCCACAGCACCGGCGCCAGGATGACGACGGCGAGCAGCAGCGCGCAGGCGTATATGAAGACGGTGAAGGTCCGGCTCTGGCGTTCCATCAGGCGGCACTCCCCGCCGTTTTCCTGACCAGCGCGGCATAGGCGACGGCCAGGACCGTGACCAGCAGCGTGACGATCAGCGCCAGCGAGGCGCCGGACCCCGCCCGCTGGAAGGAAAAGGCCTCCTGATAGACGAGGATGGACAGTGTGCGGGTCGAGTTCGCCGGCCCGCCGCGCGTCATCACCCAGATGATGTCGAACACCTTGAACGCCTCGATGGTGCGCAGCACCAGCGCCACCATCAGCGGCCCGGCGAGATAGGGCAGGATGACGAAGCGGAAGCGATTGAACGGCCCGGCGCCGTCGACGAGAGAGGCGGCGGTCACGTCGCGCGGAACCGCCTGCAACGCCGCCAGCGCAATCAGCGCCACCAGCGGGAAATTCTTCCAGCAGTCGGCGACGATCAGGGCGGCAAGCGCCGTGCCCGGCTCGCCCAGCCAGGAACGGTAGACATCGATGAGGCCGAGTTGCGACAGCGCCGCGTTGAGCGCGCCATATTCCGGGTTGTAGATCAGCCGCCACAGCGTGGCGTTGACGACGGTAGGCAGCGCCCAGGGCAGGATCAGCAGCGCGCGCAGGGCGGCGCGGCCATGAAAGCGCTGGTTGAGGAGAAGCGCCGCCAGCACGCCGATGATCATCTCGGCGGCCACCGAAATCACCGCGAACCACGTCGTGGTGACCAGCGTGCGCTGGAAGTTCGAGCCGGAAACCATTTTGACGTAGTTGTCGAAGCCGACGAAATTGCCGCCGGTTCCCACCAATCTGGCATCGGTGAAGGACAGCGCGACGGTATCGGCCAGCGGCCAGCCGATGACCGCCACCATGACGACGAGCAGCGGCAGCATCAGAAGCCAGGCGCGGATCGTCATCCAGGTGCCAGACATCGATGGCGGCCCTCGTTGGAAAGATCGGATATCATGTCATCCCGGGCGGCGCGCCGCCACCCGGGAGGACGGGAAGCTCAAAGCCCGCTGTTTTCGGCGGCGGTCTTCAGCGCGTCCTCAGGCGTAGCCTGGCCGAGCAGCGCTTCCTGGATCGCCTGCTGCAAGGCGACCGACAGTTCCTGGTATTTCGGCGTGGTCGGGCGAGGATACATGGCGGCGAGACCGAGCTTGGCGGCCGCGATCAGTTCTTCCTGTCCCTTGGTCACGGCCGGGTCGTCGTAGGAGGAAGCCCAGATCGGCAGGCTGAGCTTGGCGTACTGGTCCTGCGTCGCCTGCGAGGTCATGTAGACGATGTACTTCCACGCCTCGTCCGGATGCTTGCTGGCGGTGGTGACGCCAAGGCCCATCGAGCCGTTGACCGCCGACACCTCGCTCTTGCCGGCAACGCCCGGCGCCGGCACGACGCCGACCTTGCCCGCGACCTTGCTGTCCTTGGGGTCGTTGGCCATGTTGTACATGTAGGTCCAGTTGAGCGCGAAAGCGGCGTCGCCGTTCTCGAACACCTTGCGCACGTCCTCTTCCAGGAACTCCTTGGAATTCGGATTGGTCAGGCCGGACTTGTAGCTGTCGACCATGTATTGCAGCGCCTCCAGCCCTCCGTCGGTCTGGAAGGCCGGCTTGCCGTCCTTCAGGAACGACCCGCCATAGGCGCTGACCAGCGTGGTGTAGTCGCAGATCGCGGCCTCGGCCTGAGCCCAGCTCCAGGCGATCGGCGAGGCGAGAAGCCCCTTGTCCTTGATGATCTTGGCCTGCTCGCTCAGTTCCTCCCAGGTCTTGGGCGGGTTCTTGATGCCGGCCTTTTCGAGGATTTCCTTGTTGTAGAACAGGTACTTGGTGTCGAGAATCCACGGCATGCCGTAATATTTGCCGTCATACTGGACCGTGGTCCATGCGCCCGGCAGCACGCCCTTCTTCATGTCGTCGGTGATCTTGCCGGAAACATCGACCAGTACGTTGTTGGTGGCGTATTCGGCCGGCCAGATGACGTCGAACAGCACGACGTCGTAGCCGCCGCCGGAACCCTGCGCCAGCACCGTCTTGTCGTGCAGCCCTTCATAGGGAACGAATTCGAGATTGACCTTGATGTCGGGGTTGGCCTTGGTAAAGGCCTCGGTCATGGCGCGCACGTCCGCCTCGCTGTAGGCGGCCTGCGCCATGAACAGCGCGTTGAGCGAGGTTTCCGCGAAGGCGTGCGGCACCATCAGCCCGCCCGCGAAAACGGCCCCCAAGAGAATCCTGCCCGTCGATTTCAACATGTCTTCCTCCCGTTTCCGACGCTGGCCTGCCTGCATCGCCGGCAAGACCGCCGCGTCGATTTCGGCCTTGTCACGACGATAATAAGTCAAGTGTCTTGACTTATTAGTTCGCCAATCTTCTACTTGAGTCAAGAGGGGAAGCGAGGATGAACGACGTTCGCCCGATCCGCGCCAAGAGCGGCAGCAACCACGAGGGCACCAGCGCACACAACCGCCGGGTCATGATCGATGCGTTGCGCTTCAACGGCGCGCTGTCGCGGGCCGAGCTGGCGCGCGCCACCCAGCTTACCAAGCAGGCGGTGTCCAACATCATCGAGGAACTCGAGCGCGACGGCTTCGTGGCCTCGCTGGAGGCCGTGCGCAACGGGCGCGGCCAGCCGTCGCGGCCCTACCGGCTCGTTCCCGAACGCGCCTTCGCCATCGGCCTGCAGATCGACCGCTATGTGACGCGCGCGCTCATCGTCGACCTCGTCGGCAACGCGATGGTACGGGCCGAGGCCAACCTGCCTTCCGGCGACCCGGCCGAAGGGGTCGGCGTCATCCTCGACCTGATCCGCAGGGTGCGGGCCGAGCTTGCGGCACGCTCCGCGCGGTCAGAGGAGCGCATCGTCGGGCTCGGCGTCGCCATGCCCGGCCCGTTCGGGCTGGGCGCCTTCGGCGGCAACCAGTGGGTGATGCCGGCCTGGCAGGAGTTTCCGCTGCTCGATGCGCTGGCCGCCGGCACCGGCCTTTCCGTCGGGCTGCAGAACGATTCCGCGGCCTGCGCCACCGCCGAGCGCCTGCTCGGCGCAGCGCAGGGGGTGGATCACGCGGTGTGCCTCTATGTCGGCTACGGCATCGGCGCCGGGCTCATCCTCAACGGTGAATCCTATCGCGGCGGGCACGGCAATGCCGGCGAGGTCGGCATGGCGCTCCTGTCGCCCACTGGCCGCAACCGCATGCCGCTGGAGCATCGCGCCTCATTGGCCTCGCTCTACCAGCACATGGACATCGATCCCGCCGACGCGCATTTGCACGAGCGCATCGACGAACTGGCGTCCAGCGGAGACGCCCGGATCATGGCCTGGATCGAGGCGGCCGCGCCCGACCTGCGCTGGAGCGTCCACCTCGTCGAAACGATCTTCGATCCGCAGACCGTGATCCTGGCGACCGGCGCGCCGCCGTCGCTGGCAACGCGGCTGTTCGAAGCGGTGCACCCGCTGCTGCCGTCGATCGCGGTGCGGCCGGACCGGGCCTTTCCCCGCCTGCAACTCGGCATCGCCGACCCGTGGGCGATCGCGCTGGGGGCAGCGGCGGAGCCGATCGGCCGGGCCTTCGACCCGAACTTCTCGGCCATGCTCAAGTCCCGCCCCGAGGCCTACTCCCCGTAAGGCACCCAGATATTCTTGACCTGGACCGCGCGGCGCAGATAGTCGCGGCCCTGCCCCTGGCGGATGTCCGACCAGTCGCGCTGGCGGCCGTAATTGACCCAGGTGGCCTTGAGGTTGCCGACGGAGGCTTTCTCCACCATGGCGCTGCCCTCCTTCGAGCCGGCGTACCAGAGGGCGGCGACCTCGTCGTGCTCGGCCAGCGTCCGGGCCAGCGCGTCGCGCTCGCCGGTGACGATGTTGACGACGCCGGCCGGGACGTCCGAGGTGTCGAGCACCTGATAGAGGTTGGTGGCCAGCAGCGGATGGCGCGCCGAGGGAACGGCGACGACGCGGTTGCCCATGGCGATGGCCGGCAGCACCAGCGATACGAACGACAGGAGCGGCTGCTCGTCCGGGCAGACGATGCCCATCACGCCCCACGGCTCGTTCATCGCCAGCGTCACATGGCGCGACTTGGTCGAATGCACGGCCCCGTCATATTTGTCGGACTGGGCCGCGTAATAGAAGATGCGGCGCAGGCTCGTGGCGAATTCGTCGGCGGCCGCCTTTGCCGAAACGCCGGTGCTTTCGCTAAGCAGCGCCTCGAACTCCGCCTGCCGGGCCGACAGGTTCTCGCCGAGGTAATAAAGCACCTGCGCCCGGTTGTGGGCGGTGACGCCGCTCCAGCCGCCGGCTTTCGCCGCCGCCTCCACGGCGTTGCGGATATCTTTGCGGTTGCCGAGGCCGGCCTGGCCGATGATGCGGCCGCCCTTGCCGACGACCGAATAGCTGTAGCCGCCGTCGGGCCGCGCCTGCTTGCCGCCGACATAGTTCTTGGCGGTGCGGTCGATGGCGCCGGCATGGGCGAGCGGGCCGTCGCCGGGTGCCGCCGAGGGCGTGAACGGCTGCTCGGTCTTCGCCGCCGGAAGCCGCTTTTCCCAATCGGCCGCCAGATATTCGTAAAGCCCTTCGCGCCCGCCCTCGCGGCCGAAGCCGCTCTCGCGGTAGCCGCCGAAACCGGCCCCGGCATCAAGCAGGTTGGTCGAGTTGATCCAGACGACGCCGGCCTTGACCCTGGCGGCCATATCGAGCGCGAGGTTGATGTTTTCCGACCAGATCGAGGCGGCGAGCCCGTAGCGCGTGTTGTTGGCGAGTTCGATCGCCTCGTCGGGCGTGCGGAAGGTGGTCGCGGTCGCCACCGGGCCGAATATCTCGACCTCGCAGACGGTCGAGGCCGGCTCCACCTCGGTGAAGAAACTCGGCGCGAAGAAGCTGCCCTTGGCCGGAAGCGTGCCGGGAGCCTGCCACAGCGTGCCGCCTTCGGCCTTGCCCCGCTCGACCAGCGAGGCGATGCGCTTCAGCTGGCCGGTCGAAACGATGGCGCCGACATCCATGGTCTTGTCCAGCGGATCGCCGACGCGCATGGTTTCCATGCGCTTGCGCAGCTTGTCGTAGAAGCGCGGGGCGACGCCTTCCTGCACCAGGATGCGCGAGCCGGCGCAGCAGACCTCGCCCTGGTTGAACCAGATGGCGTCGACCACGCCTTCGACCGCGCCGTCGATATCGGCGTCCTCGAAGACGATGAAAGGCGACTTGCCGCCGAGTTCCAGCGACAATTTCTTTTCCGAGCCGGCGATCTGCTCGCGGATGATGCGGCCGACTTCGGTCGAGCCGGTGAAGGCCACCTTGTCGACGCCATCATGGCCGCAAATGGCAGCTCCCGTGGAGCCGTCGCCGTGAACGATGTTGACGACGCCGGCGGGCAGGCCGACCTCGCGGCAGACTTCGGCGAAGGCGATGGCCGAGAGCGGCGTCAGTTCCGCCGGCTTCAGCACCACCGTGTTGCCGGCGGCGAGCGCCGGGGCGATCTTCCAGGCGAGCATCAGCAGCGGGAAGTTCCACGGGATCACCTGCCCGCAGACGCCGACCGGCGAAAAGCCCTCGAATTCGGTCTCGACCATCTCGGCCCAGCCGGCGTGGTGATAAAAGTGGCGGGCGACCAGCGGGATGTCGATGTCGCGGGTCTCGCGGATCGGCTTGCCGTTGTCCATCGTCTCCAGAACCGAGAAGAAGCGCTCGCGCTTCTGGATGTGGCGGGCGATGGCGTAGAGATATTTGGCTCTCTCGTGGCCGGGAAGCTTCGACCATTTGCCGAAGGCGGCGCGGGCGGCTTTCACGGCGGCGTCGACATCGGCGGCCGTGCCGAGCGCGACCTTTCCGAGCACGGTTTCATCGGCCGGGTTGATCACGTCGAAGGTTTTCCCGCCTTCGACTCCAGTGAATCTGCCGTCAATGAAATGGCCGAAGCCCTCGCCATGCGCGTCCAGCCAGTGCCGGACCTCGGTATTGCTCTCGGGGGCGGGGCCGTAGTCCATGGTGCGAAGAATATCCCTGATCTGTCCCATGTTCTTTCCTCAGGCGAGCGCGTGGCGCGAGGAAGCCGCATAGCGGCCCGTCACGTAATGTTCGAGCTGGCGCTCGATATCGGCCAGCATCGAGCTTGCCCCGAGACGGAACAGATCCGGCTGCAACCAGGGCAGGCCGAGTTCTTCCTTCATCAGGAACAGCCAGTTCATGGCGTCCTTGGCGGTCTTCATGCCGCCGGCGGGCTTGAAGCCGACCGTGTAGCCGGACAGTTCGCCATAGTCGCGCAGCGCGCGCACCATGACGAGGCCGACCGGCAGCGTGGCGTTGACGTTTTCCTTGCCGGTCGAGGTCTTGATGAAATCGGCGCCGGCCTGCATCGCCACCATGGAGGCTCGGTAGACGTTACGCAGCGTGTTGAGGTCGCCGGTGCCGAGGATCGCCTTCAGGTGCGCCTCGCCGCAGGCCTCGCGCATCTGCGCGATCTCGTCATAGAGGGCTGCCCAGTTCTGCGTCAGCACATGCTCGCGGGTGATGACGATGTCGATCTCACCCGCGCCTTCGCCGACGGCGTAGCGGATTTCCGCCAGCCGCTGCGGCAGCGGCGTCAGGCCGGTGGGGAAGCCGGTGGCGACCGATGCAACCGGGATGCCCGAGCCTTCGAGCGCCTTCACGGCATGGCCGACCATGGTCGGATAGACGCAGACGGCGCCGGTGGTGATGTTGTCGTCGGTCAGGTCCAGCGCCTCGAGGATATCGTCGCGGATGGGCTTGCGCGCCTTGGCGCAGAGCCGGCGGACACGGCCGGCGGTGTCGTCGCCGGCAAGCGTGGTCAGGTCGATGCAGGTGATGGCCTTGACCAGCCAGGCCGCCTGATAGGCCTTCTTGACGGTGCGGCGGGTGGCCAGCGTCGAAGCGCGCCGCTCGGTCGCCGAACGGTTGACCGCGATGTCCTCGAACCAGTCCGGCAGGAGTTTCGTGCCGGCGTTGCGGGGCCGGTGAGAAGCCGAGCCGCTTTCCGAATCGGCGGCCGCAGTCGTGATATCCATGCCCGTCACCTTCCGTTCAGGACCAGACACGGCCGGATGCGGCCGCGATCATGCCATCCTACCCGCTTGCCCGCGCCTTGTATGCCTGCCCGCGACGATTGTCATGGACGGGCACCCTGTCTCGCCACAAGGCAGAGGCCGACAATGCGTGTTCCTTATTTCATACCGCCATCGGCCGAAATTATCTGTCAGGCGATACGGTTGTACGTACAGCATATCAAGACCGGACTTCAGGTCAAGCCGCGTTGGCCGCGCAGAGGAAAGATTCCGCTGAATTTCCTGGTGTGGGCCGGCCTTCCCGCGGGTACGGCCGGCGTCGACCGTTGACATCGCGTTGAACGGCCCGGATGTTAAGCTTAGTATGACATACGTACATGATGCCTACTCAAGGAATCGATGTGATTGATCGATCGACCCCGATACCGCTTTATTTCCAGCTCGCGGGCATCCTGAAGGAGCAGATCCGCTCGGGCCAGCGCGCGGTCGGCGCCAAGCTGCCTTCCGAGCATGAGCTGTGCGAGGAATACGACGTGTCGCGCAGCGTGGTTCGGCAGGCACTGCTGTCGCTCGCGCAGGACGGGCTGATCGAGACCGAGCGCGGGCGCGGCGCCTTCGTTCGCGAGCGCAAGGTGCCGATCACCCTCATCCAGCAGCTCGACCCGTTGCAGGAAGGCATGGCCAAGGCTGGCTTCAAGCTGACCACCCGGGTCCTGCAGCAGCGCCTGATCGACGCGCCGGCACATGTCGCCGAGCGGATCGGCGAGCAGAAGGCGATCTTCCTGGAGCGGCTGCGCCTTGCCGACGGCGAGGTGCTGCTATTGGTGCAGAACTACCTGCCCTACAGCCGGGTTCCGGAGCTGCTGCACTATGACGGGCTGGAGACGACGTCGCTCTACAACTATCTGAGCAGCGAACACGGCATTGTCGTCACGACCGGCAAGCGCTTCATCGAGATCGGCAAGGTCGACGCCCATGTCGCGGCGCTGCTGGAACTGGAGGCGGGGGCGCAGGCGCTGTTCAATCGCGAGATAACGTTCGACGCCGACGGGGCCGCCGTCGAGTATTACGAATCCTGGCACCACCCCGACCGCACGCGCCTGACGATCGACCTCTACCGCAACATCTGAAGCACTCATGAAAAAGGGCGCCAAACGGCGCCCCTTTTGCCTTCCATCAGATATCGGTCAGCCCCAGCACTTGGCCGCGCCTTCCTTGGTGTCGATGGATTTGACGCCGGGGACGGGCTTGTCGGTGACCAGCGAAACGCCAGTGTCAAAGAAGTTCTTTCCCTCGGTGGGCTTGGGCTTCTCGCCGCTGTCGGCAAACTTCTTGATCGCCTCGATGCCGAGCGACGCCATCAGCATCGGATACTGCTGCGACGTCGCGCCGATGATGCCTTCGGCGACATTCTTGACGCCGGGGCAGCCGCCGTCGACGGAAACGATCAGCACGTCCTTGTCACGGCCGACCGCCTTCAGCGACTGGTATGCGCCCGCCGCCGCCGGCTCGTTGATGGTGTAGACGAGGTTGATGCTCGGGTCCTTCTGGAGAAGGTTCTCCATCGCCGTGCGGCCGCCCTCTTCCGTGCCGGCCGTCACGTCATGGCCGACGATGCGCGGGTCGTCCTCGTCGCCGATCACGTTGACGTTCTTGGTATCGATGCCGAAGCCGGTCATGAAACCCTGGTCGCGCAGGACGCCGACGGTCGGCTCCTGGGGGGCGATGTCCAGAAACGCGATCTTGGCGTCCTTGGCGTTGTCGCCGAGGGTTCCCTTCGCCCATTCGCCGATGAGCGTGCCGGCAACGAAATTATCGGTGGCGAAGGTGGCGTCCGCCGCATCGAGCGGATCGAGCGGCGTGTCGAGCGCGATGACGACAATGCCGGCGTCCTGCGCCTTCTTCACGGTGGGAACGATGCCGGCCGTGTCGGACGGCGTGAGCAGGATGCCCTTGGCGCCGTCGGCGATGCAGGACTCGATGGCCGCGACCTGGCTTTCGCTGTCGCCGTCGATCTTGCCTGCATAGGCCTTGAGCGTGATGCCGAGTTCCTTGGCCTTCGCCTGCGCGCCTTCCTTCATCTTGACGTAGAACGGGTTGGTGTCCGTCTTGGTGATGAGGCAGGCGGTGATGTCGGCCGCCGAAGCCTGGCCGGCACTCGCCAGGCCCAGCGCCAGAGCCGCCGAACCGAGCAGGACCGCCCGCGCGGCCTTTGACGTGATGAGATTCAGACTGGAATTCATGTACCCCGCCTCCTTCAGAGTGATGTTATCCTGTAATTACAGGATAACGCGACTTCGCTCCCAGTCAATCTACTTTATCCCCAGCCGCGGCTAAAATTTGGCGGCCATCGGCAGGAAGCGGAGCGCCGTCCGGCCATGGATTCGCTGCCGCGACCGCCGAAGCGGTTGACAATCGCCCCTCGAACGTATTGTACAGTTGTAAGTACAAGATGATAAGTAAAGCCATCGGCCACAGGAAACGACCATGACCCTACCCAGCCGCCGCGATCTCGCCAACGCCATTCGTTTCCTCACCGCGGATGTCGTCCAGCAGGCCAATTCCGGCCACCCCGGTACGGCGATGGGCATGGCCGACATCGCGGAAGTGCTGTGGAACGATTTCCTCAAGCACAATCCGGCCAACCCGAAATGGAGCAACCGCGACCGCTTCGTGCAATCCAACGGGCATGGGTCGATGCTAACCTATTCGCTGCTCCACCTCGCCGGCTACGGCCTGACGGTGCAGGACCTCAAGGATCACCGAAAGCTGCACTCCAAAACGCCCGGGCACCCGGAATACGGCATCACCGCCGGCGTCGAGACGACCACAGGTCCGCTCGGCCAGGGTTTTGCCAACGCGGTCGGCATGGCGCTCGCCGAAAGGAAGCTCGCCGCCGAGTTCAACCGCGAGGGTTTCTCCATCGTCGACCACTTCACCTATGTCTTCGTCGGCGACGGCTGCCTGATGGAAGGCGTGGCGCAGGAAGCGGCCTCGCTGGCCGGCGCGCTCGGGCTCGGCAAGCTCATCGCGGTCTATGATGACAACAACATCTCCATCGACGGCGAAGTCGGCGCCTGGTTCGCCGACGACACCGCCGCGCGTTTCCGCGCGCTTGGCTGGAACGTCATCGCGGGCGTCGACGGCCACGACAGCGGCGCCGTCGCCAAGGCGATCGCGCAGGCCCGGGAGTCCGGCGACAAGCCGACCATGATCTGCTGCAAGACCATCATCGGCTTCGGCTCCCCCAACAAGCAGGGCAAGGAAGAAGCGCACGGCGCGCCGCTCGGCGTGGAGGAAGTGGCGGCGACGCGTAAGAATCTCGGCTGGCCGCACCCCGCTTTCTTCGTGCCGGCAGAAATCATGCAGGCGTGGGACGGCCGCGCGCGCGGCACTGCCGCCGAGGCCGAATGGAACCAGTTGTTTGCCGGCTACAAGGATGCGCATCCTGCGCTGGCGGCCGAGTTCAGCCGCCGCATGGCAGGCGAGTTGCCGAAAGATTTCGACGCGGTGATTGCCGGGGAAGCGGACCGAATCCTGTCCGCCGGCGCGGTGAAGCAGCCGGTGCGCAGGGGTTCGAGCCGGGTTGCCGGCAAGTTGGTCGAGGCGGTGCCGGAAATCATCGGCGGCTCGGCCGACGTGTCGCTGTCCACCCTTGCCTGGACCTCTGCCTCACGCTCGATCGGCAAGGCCGATTTCAGCGGCAATTTCGTTCACTACGGCGTGCGCGAATTCGGCATGTCGGCGATGATGAACGGCATGGCCGCCCATGGCGGCCTCATCCCCTACGGCGCCTGCTACCTGGTGTTCAGCGACTACAGCCGCAACGCCGTGCGCCTGTCCTCGCTGATGAAGCTGCGCAGCCTCTTCCTTTACACGCACGATTCGATCGGCGTCGGGGAAGACGGCCCGACGCATCAGCCCTGCGAGCAGATGCTGGCGCTGCGCGCCATCCCGGGCATGTCGCTGTGGCGGCCGGGCAGCGAACTGGAGGCGCTATGCGCCTGGGAAGCCGCGCTCAGGCGCAACGGGCCGACCGTCATCGTCGCCGCCCGCCAGGACGGCGCCGTGTTCGCGCACAAGCCCGAGCACCTCGACGGTATCCGCAGGGGCGGCTACATGCTCGGCCAGTCGGCGGCGGGCAAGCCCGACATCGTGCTGGCGGCAACCGGAACGGAACTTGGCCAGATCATCGCCGCCGGCGAGAAGCTGGAGCAGGCAGGCAAGTCGGTGCGGCTGGTATCGATCCCCAACGGCAATATTTTCGCCGCGCAGGACAAGGCCTACCAGGACGAAGTGCTGTCCTTCGGCACGCCCACCGTCTTTGTCGAAGCCGCCTCGCCGCTCTACTGGTATCAATTCCTGAAAGGTCCGGGGGCGGTCGTCGGCGTGGAAAGCTTTGGCGAATCCGCGCCGGGAGCGGAAGTCTACCGGCACCTCAACGTCACCGCCGAGCGCGTCGTGGCCGAAGCGACCGGCCTGCTCGGCTGACCGCGCACCAACCCGTGGAAGGCAGACCATGTTTCTCGGCATCGATCTTGGGACGAGTTCGGTCAAGGCAGCGCTGATCGACGATGCGGGCAAGACCCTTGCCGAGACGAGCCGGCCCTATCCGGTTCGCTCCCCGCGCCCCGGCTATGCCGAGACGGCCGTGGAAGAATGGTGGCAAAAGACCGTGGCGGCCGTGCGCGAATGCACGGCCGGGCGTGGCGATGCCGTCAGGGGCATCGGCTTTTCCGGGCAGGCGCATGGCCTCGTCGTCCTCGACCAGCACGACCGGCCGCTCAGGCCCGCGATCCTGTGGGCGGACCAGCGCACGACGGCGCAGGTGAACGAAGTGCTTGCGCTGCCGGCCGCACTTCGCCTGCCGCTCGCCAATCCGGCCGCGACCGGCATGGCCGGCCTGTCGCTGATGTGGCTGCGCGACAACGAGCCCGCTACCTATGCCGCGATCCGCCACGCGCTTTCGCCGAAGGACTGGCTGCGCCTTGCCATGACCGGCGAGATCGCGACCGAGCCCAGCGACGCCTCGATGACCCTGCTTTACGACATCGTCGCCGACTGCTGGTCGACGGAGTTGATCCAGGCGCTCGGGCTCGACGCAGCCATGCTGGCGCCGATCGTGGATTCCAGCGCCGTCGCCGGCCGGCTAACGCGTGAGGCGGCGAAGGCGCTCGGTCTGCCGCCCGGCATCCCGGTCGCCGCCGGGCTGGCCGACACCGCCGCCTGCCTGCTCGGCATGGGCCAGATCCGGCCGCGCTCGACGATCCTGCAGGTCGGCTCGGGCATCCAGACCATGACCGTCGTCGAACGTGTCGAGCCGAAGCTGCAGCCCTTCTACAACACCTATCGCGGCGTCGGCGGCAGCCTCTATGTCATGGCCGCCGTGCAGAACGGCGGCACGGTGTTCGAATGGGCGCGCGGCGTGCTGGGGGCGTCCTGGCCGGAAATGTACGACGGCGCGTTCGAGTCCGGCGAAGGCAATGGCGGCGTCGTATTCCTGCCCTATGCAACCGGCGAACGGGCCCCGCTGCTCGACCCCGACGCCAGCGCGTCATGGACCAACATGCGGCTCGGCTGCAGCCGCAACCAGGTCATCCGCTCGGTCTTCGAAGGCGTGGCGCTGGCGGTGCGGGACAGTTGGGACGCGCTGCGGCGGGAGGGGGTCACGGCCTCGCACATGCTGCTTACCGGCGGCGGCAGCACCGATCCGCGCTGGCGCCAGCTTCTCGCCGACATCATCCGCATGCCGCTGACGCCCGCGCTCGACATGGGCAATGCGACGCTGGGCGCGGCCTATCTCGGCGGCCTGGCGGCTGACCACTGGACAAGCCCCGACGACATCCCGTTCGCGACCGCCACCGAAGCCACGATCGACCCCCGGCCGTTCGACGGGCTCGACGAATATCTGGCGCGCTTTCGCGCCACCTATCGAGGCCTGAAGCAGGCAAACGGCTGACTGCCGGGACATGGATTCAATTTTAGCCGGATCGCTAGAACTTTCGTTAAACCCTGGGCGCTATACCCTCAAGCAGCCAGACACGCCCTCCAGGGCCTGTCGACTTGATCCGTTCCGGCCCACCGGTTCAGGGAGTTCTGCTGATGACGGCACAGGCCGGTAAGTTTTCCAGCGCAAGCGTGCAGCCGGCAGCGCTTGCCCGGGCGGGGGCATTCCCCTTCTCGGTGGAAACCCACGCCGACCTGTCGTCCATCGAGGCGCTATGGCGCCGCTTCGAATCGAGCGGCATCTCCACCATCTTCCAGCGCTACGACTGGGTCGATGCCTATGTCCGCCACGTGCTGCCGCACGAGAAGGCGCGGCCGGCGATCGTGCTCGGCCGGCTCGAAGGCCGGCCGGCCTTCGTCCTGCCGCTCGCGGTCGCAAGAAGGGGACCGGTGCGCGTCGCGTCGTGGATCGGCGGCAAGCATTCCAGCTATAATTTCGGCCTTTGGAGCCAGGAAGCGGCGGCGACCATGACCCGCCTGCCCGTCGGTGCGATCGAAAAGATGCTCGGCGATGCGCTCGACGCCGACTGCGCGGTGCTGGCCAGAACGCCGAAGGTGCATCAGGGCGTGCCCCAGCCATTTGCCGGCCTGCCAGCCAGCCCTTCGCCCACCGAGGGATATTCGTTCGGTCTCGACGGCGGCTTCGAGGCGGTGCTGAAACGGACCGACGGCGCGGGACGGCGGCGGCGGGTCCGCACCAAGGAGCGCCGGATGGCCGAAATCGGGCCGATGTATTACGGCAAGGCGCAAGACCTCGCACGGGCGCTGACGGAACTCGATTTCTTCTTCGAGCAGAAAGCCTTGCGGCTCGCCGAGCAGGGCAAGCCCAACAGCTTTTCCGAACCGGGGGTCAAGGATTTCTATCGCGACCTGCTCGCCCAATCCCAGGCCATGGACGAGCCCCTGCTGGAAATGACGCATCTGTGCGTCGACGGCAAGCTGCGCGCGGTGCGTGGCGCCGGCATCCATCACGGCCGGCTGAACGGCTACTTCATGACCTTTGCCCGCGACGACGTCGTTGCCCACAGCCCGGGCCACGTGCTCCTGTTCAGGCATATCGAGGAATGCTGCGAACGCGGGCTGAACGCCTACGACCTCGGCGTCGGCTACGAGGAATACAAGACCCACTGGTGCGACGTCATCCATGAACTGGACGACATCTACGCGGCCTTCACTCCGCTCGGCTCGGCCACGATCGCCGCGATCCGGGCCGGCCATGCGGTGAAGGCGCACATGCGCCGGCACAAGGCACTGTGGCAGCGCCTGAAGCTGGCGCAGGCCTATCTGTCGCGTCACAACGCCTCCGAATGAGGATCGCATCGTGAATCTGGCTACCAAGGTCGCCGAGGTGGGTTCGCCGATACCCGCCGTGCAGGAAAGAGCGCTGGCCGGCGTGCGCATGCTGTTCGTGGCGCCGGACGACTATCCGGCCTTCCGCGTCGATCTCGTCGAACTGTTTTCCAACCACCTCGTCTCGCGTGGGCTGGAGATCGACTGGAGCCTGCGCCCGAACAGGGACGGGCCGGCACGGGTGGACGAGCGCGGCGCCGAGCGGTTCCACGTCGCACGCCGGCAGATATCGGAGAAATTTGGCGGGCTGCGCTACCGGATGCGGGAGAACTGGCTGCGGCTGAAACTTGCCTGGCAGGCGGCGCGCGGCACCTACGACCTGATCCAGGTCCGCGACCAGCCGCTGTGGGCCATCACCTATGCGCTCGCCGGCAAGGTCTCCGGGACGCCCTGCCTGTTCTGGATGAGCTATCCGGTGCTCGAAGGGCGGCTGCGCGATGCCCTTAAGGGCCTGATCCCCATGGGGTGGCCGTCCCGGTTGCTCCGCATCGTGTATGCCGTCACCGGCAGTTTCCTGTTCTACAGGCTGGCGCTTCCCCTGTGCGACCATGCCATCGTCCAGTCGAAGCGGATGCGCGAGCGCGTCGGCTTCCGCGGCATCGCCATGGAGAAGCTGACGCCGATCCCGATGGGGGTCACGACCGAGCGCTACAACGCCCGATCGATCCGCCCAGCCGAAGACCCGCGCCTCGCCGGCAAGAAGACCATGACCTATCTGTGCGCCAACGTGATCAGCAGCCTGACGGACGTTCCAATTGGCGCGCTGGCGAACCTGGTCGCCGAAGGTTACGATGCCGTTCTGGTGCTGATCGGCGCGGTGTCTCCCCTGGAGCGCGAAAAGCACGCCGCCCGCCTGGCCGAACTCGGCCTGTCGGAGCGCGTGATCTTCACCGGGCGGGTGCCGCTGCCTGAAGCGCTCGGCTGGGTGAAACGGGCAGACGTATGCCTTTCCCCTTTCATGATGGACCCGGCCCAGCAGGTCGCGACCCCGACGAAACTGGTCGAGTACCTCGCCATGGGCCGCCCGGTGGTCGCGACCGTGCACTACGACCAGAACGAGGTGATCAGCGAAAGCGGCACCGGCTTCATCACCGCCTTTTCCGGCAAGGCCATGGCGCAAGGGGTGGCGCGCCTGTTCGACGACCCGGAAAAGGCCGAAGCCATGGGCGCCAGAGGCCCGGCATGGGTCAAGGCCAACCGCGACTATGCCAGCCTCGCCGACCAGGTGGAAAAGGTCTATCGCGACCTGCTGGACGGTCGTGCCCGTCAGGGTGCGTCGGACATCGCCAGCGCCGAAATCAGGTCCTGATCGACCCGATCTCCGTCGTCGCGTCGGCTGATACCCATGGTACGGCTGTTGATATCCCACAGCGCCCAGCGGAAGCCGCCAGCCTGCGCCAGATGCGTCACGTCCGACAGCCAGCGCCTGCGGGAAAGGTCGTCGGCGCCGGTGAAGTCGCCGATGCGCCGCGTCGTGCCGAATTCTCCCAGCACGATCCGGTGGCGTGGCACGCCGTTGCGGTCGGCCCACGCCTCGACCTCGGCGAAGTCGCTCTCGATGCGTCCGCTGCTCCAGGCATCGGACAGGAACCCTTTGAGGATGCGCTGGGCGTGCTCGCGCTCGGCTGCCTTGCGGGCATCGTCCAACGTGGCGTCGGCAGCGATGCGCGCTTCTATCCCGGCCTCGATCTCCTGCGCCGGAACGGCGTCGTAAGGATAAGGCAGGTCGACGGCATAGGGCGAGGCCGGCGCGTCGGCCGTTTCGAAGTCGACGCCCTGATGCGTGAAGCTGATCGGCATGTAGTAATGGAACGAAAACAGCGTGTCGCTGTCGATGAACGGCGACGGGTCGAGGTCGCGCAGGCCGCCGAGGCCGCCATAGTCCGCCCCCGTCAGCACGAGCGGCAGGTCGCCCGCCGCCCGCCGCGCGGTGTCGTGCAGCACCAGTTGCGCGGCGTTCCAGACCATGACCTGCGTGCGGCGGTCGGCATCGCGCATGACCGGCTCGTTCATGAGTTCCAGTGCCACGCGCCCGGAGGTGACGCCGGAAAGCAGGGTTGCGAGCCGGCCGATCATGGCCGTATAGCCGGCAAAGAGCGGTCCTTCCAGATCCTCGAGGATCGCCTGGGGCGAGTAGGCCGGCACCTGCTCCACCGGATGGCAATCGACGATGACGGATAGCCCGCGATCGTGAAACAGGCGGATATTGTCGATAAGCCTTTCTTCCAGTGCCTCCCTGTCCGCACCCTGCAACTGCATGAACGGGCCGACATCCAGCGTCAGGCGGATGAAGTCGAAACCCGAACGCGCGAAATCCTCCACCAGTTCGGCGGGAAAGGCATTGCGCGGCATATCGAACGGGCGCGGCAGGTAGCGCGTGCGGTCGTCCTCCCGCAGCGCGCCCCAGTTCATCATCGTGTGGATGGAACCGCCGCGATGGAAATGGGGACTGGTGTCGGCGGCGGCCCGCGCCCGTGCAGACGGCACCGCAAGCGCGGCAGTGGCGATCGACAGGAATTCCCGGCGCGTCAGCGGCATTTTGCAAGCCCAGCCCTTCGGATGCGAACAAAGTCGTGCCGCCGAACATAAGGCGTGCGCCAAGCCGCAGCGAGACGACCGGCGCAAAGTTTCCTATTAAGGTTAGCGTCGATGCCGGCACGGCGACCAGCGCCGAACGGCTGGATGCAGCGGCCCCGCATGACGCTTTTTCAAGCGCTTCGACGTCCTCGAAGCCGCCGCCGTGGTTTTCAGGGTTCCGGCCTTCGCGAAGGAATGGCGAACTTCAATACTAATCAATCCGCTAACCTGAACTTTACCTGTAGCGGGTAGACCCTTGTCTCAAGGGAGACGCCGGGAGCTATCAATTACCTGGCGCGAAAAAGACAAAGAAAGCGTCAGGTAAGCAATGAAAGTTTCCGTATTCGGGCTGGGCTATGTCGGCACGGTCTGCGCGGCCTGCCTGGCCGAGCGAGGCCATGAGGTGATCGGCTGCGACGTCAGCGAAGCGAAGGTCGACCTCATCAATGCGGGCCAGAGCCCGATCATCGAAAAGGATATCGGCGAGCTCGTTTCGTCGAACGTGAAGTCGGGACGGCTGAAGGCCACCGTCTCCACCAGTGAGGCGGTGATGGGTTCCGACCTGTCGCTGTTGTGCGTGGGCACGCCCTCGCGCGCCAACGGCTCGCTTGACCTGTCGGCCGTGCAGGCGGTGTCGCGCCAGATCGGCTCCTCGCTCGCCGGCAAGAACAGCTACCATTCGGTCGTCATCCGCTCCACCGTGCTGCCTGGCACGCTGTCGGACATCGTGGTGCCGTCGCTCCAGGAAACATCGTCCAAGAAACTCGGCGAAGCCTTCGGCGTGGCCTCCAATCCGGAGTTCATGCGCGAGGGATCGGCTGTCAGCGACTTCAACAACCCGGCCAAGACGGTGATCGGCACGAAGGACGAGACGACGCGCGAGCGGCTGCTGGAACTCTATCGCGGCCTGCCCGGCCGGCTGATCGTCACCGAGCCGCGGCTCGCCGAACTGGTCAAGTACACTGACAACACCTGGCACGCGCTGAAGGTGGCCTTCGGCAACGAGATCGGCAACATCTGCAAGGCCGCCGGCGTCGACAGCCATGAACTGATGCAGGTGTTCTTCGCCGACACCAAGCTCAACATATCCAACGCCTACCTCTTGCCCGGCTTCGCCTTCGGCGGCTCCTGCCTGCCCAAGGACGTGCGCGCCATCAACGCCTATGCCGTGCAGCACGACGTGGAAGCGCCGCTCCTGAAGTCGCTGATGCCGTCCAACAAGCAGCAGATCGAGCGCGCCCTGCAATGGATCCTCGACCACGGCAAGCGTAACGTCGGCTTCCTCGGCTTCTCCTTCAAGGCCGGCACCGACGACCTGCGCGAAAGCCCCTACCTGGAACTGATCGAACGCCTGATCGGCAAGGGATGCGACATCCGCATCTTCGACCAGAACGTCTCGCTGGCGAAGCTGGTCGGCGCCAACAAGGCGTATCTGATGAACGCGATCCCGCATGTCACCCAGCTGATGGTGCCGTCGATCGAGGACGCGGTGGAACATTCGGACGTGGTCGTGACCACCAGCCGCTCGCCCGAATACGAGGCGGTGGTGGAGAAGCTGCGGCCGGACCAGATCCTGCTCGACATGGCCCGGCTGCCGAACACGGATCGGATTGCGGGGACCTATGACGGCATCAACTGGTAAGCGCGTTCTCATCATCGTCGAAAACCTGCCCGTCCCCTTCGACCGCCGCGTGTGGTCGGAGGCGACCACCTTGGTCAAGGCCGGCTACCAGGTCTCGGTGATCTGCCCGAAGGGCAAGGACGCCACCGCCTCCTACGAGAGGATCGACGGCGTCCACATCTACCGCCATCCGCTGCCCACCGACGCGGAAGGAGTTTTCGGCTACGCGCTCGAATACAGCGCGGCCCTGTTCTGGGAATTCCTGCTGTCGCTGAAGGTCGCCTGGCAGCGCGGCTTCGACGCCATCCACGCCTGCAACCCGCCGGACACGATCTTCCTGATCGGCGGCTTCTACCGGCTGTTCGGCAAGAAGTTCCTGTTCGACCACCACGACATCAACCCGGAGCTCTACGAGGCCAAGTTCGGCCGCCGCGACTTCGGCTGGAAGCTGATGGTGTGGTTGGAGCGGCTGTCGTTCCGCACCGCCAACATCTCGATCGCCACCAACGAAAGCTACCGCGACATCGCCGTTTCGCGCGGCGGCATGCCGGCGGGCAAGGTGCATATCGTGCGCTCCGGCCCCAATCTGGACCGCGTGCGCGAGGTGGCGCCGGACCCGAAATGGCGCAACGGCCGCCGCTTCGTCGTCGGCTATGTCGGCGTCATCGGCAAGCAGGAAGGGCTCGACCTTTTGCTCGACTCCGTCGACCATCTGGTCAACCAGAGGCAGCGCAAGGACATCCAGTTCGTCATCTGCGGCGGCGGCTCCGAACTCGACGCCATCCGCGCCGAAACGGCGGCGCGCGGGCTCGGCGACTATGTCACCTATACCGGCCGCTGCCCGGACGAGACGCTGTTTTCGGTGCTTTCGACCGCCGATGTCTGCGTCAACCCCGACCGGCCGACGGCGATGAACGACAAGTCGACCATGAACAAGATCATGGAATACATGGCGCTCGGCAAGCCGATCGTGCAGTACGACCTGCGCGAGGGCCGGTTCTCGGCGCGCGAAGCTTCGCTCTACGCCGCCTGCACCGACCCGGCCGATTTCGGCGACAAGATCGCCGAACTCATGGACGACCCCGAGCGCCGCGCGGCGATGGGGGCGGCCGGGCGCGAACGCGTCCGCGACAAGCTCGCCTGGAGCCACGAGGCGCCGAAGCTGCTCAAGGCCTATGAAGCCCTGTTCTCACCGCCGGGCAAGGCGCGCGAAGCGACGGTGCCGGCGGCCGAAGCCAGCCCGGCGGCGCACGGGCGGGACTAGGAGCATGTGCGGCCTGTTCGGATTCCACGCGCGGTCGAACCTGGCGCTGGCCGGCCGGCTGGACGCCGCCACCGACCTGTTGGCGCATCGCGGCCCGGACGGGCGCGGAACCTTTCTTAGCCACGGACGGGGCGGCAACTGGCAGGTCGGGCTGGGGCACCGCCGCCTGTCGATGATCGACCTCGCCGGCAGCCCGCAGCCGATGCGCTCGCACGACGGCCGCTATACGATCGTCTACAACGGCGAAATCTACAACTATCTCGAACTGCGGGACGAACTGGCCGGGATGGGCCATCGCTTCGTCACCAGGGGCGACACCGAAGTGCTGATCGAGGCCTGGCGCGCCTGGGGCGAGGCCTGCCTGCCGCGGTTCAACGGCATGTTCGCCTTCCTCCTCTGGGACAACGAGACGGACCGCCTGTTCGCAGCGCGCGACCCGTTCGGAAAGAAGCCGCTTTTCGTCGCCCGCGGCGAGGGTTTTCACGCTTTCGCTTCCGAGATCGAGCCGCTGCGCAAATTCCCCGGCATAGACGACCGGCTGGACACCGACTCGCTGCGCGAATTCCTGAGCTACCGCTACGTACCCGGCCCGGCCACCTTCTTTCGCGGTATCGCCAAAGTACCGCCCGGCACCTTCATGGTCATGGAAGGCGCAAAGGTCCGTACCGGCCGCTACTTCACCACTCCGTTCTCCCGCACCTCCCCCGATATCGACGATTTCAACGAGGCGGTGCGGTTGTTTGGCGACAAACTCGACGAAGCCGTGCGGCTGAGATTGCGCTCGGACGCGCCGTTCGGCGCCTTTCTTTCCGGCGGGCTGGACTCTTCCACTATCGTGGCGCTGATGAGCCGCCATATGGGCAAGCCGGTCGCCACCTATTCGGTCGGCTTCGACGTGCCGGGCTCATCCGAACTGCCCTATGCGCGGCAGGTCGCCGAAGCCTTCGGCACCGACCACCACGAACTCGCCGTCGGCCTGGAGGATTTTACCTCGGTCTGGCAGGAAGCGGTGTTGCGGCGCGGCGCGCCTGTCTCCGAGCCATCGGACCTGCCGGTGTTGCTGCTTTCGAAAATGGCGCACCGGTCCGTCAAGATGGTGCTGACCGGCGAAGGCGCCGACGAACTTCTGGGCGGCTATCCAAAGCATCGCGCCGACCCGTGGGTGGCGCGCTACCAGCGCCTGATGCCAGGCAGCCTGCACGACCTTCTCGTGGCTCCCGCCACGCGCGCCCTGCCTTACGCGGCCCGGCGCATGAAGACCGTGGCCGGCGTCGCCGGCATCCGCGACAGGCAGGCGCGCATGGTGGCCTGGTTCGGCGGCGCCAACAGCGATCAGGCCGCCGCCCTGTACGCCGGCCCCCCGCAGGCGCGGGCGCTCGACCCGCTACCCTTCGCCGCCGACGGCGCTGCCAGTGCGCTGAAGCGGATGCTGCATTTCGACCAGACTTCGTGGCTGCCGGACAATCTTCTCGAGCGCGGCGACCGCATGATGATGGCCGGCTCGATCGAGGGCCGCATGCCGTTCATGGATGTCGGCCTCGCGGAACTTGCCGCGCGCTTTCCCGACGCCTTCCTTACCGGCGCGCCGAAAGGCAAGCGGGTGCTGCGGGCGCTGGCCGCCAAGCTGCTGCCCCGCGACATCATCGAGCGCCGCAAGGTCGGCTTCCGCGTGCCAGTCGAGCAATGGTTCCGCACCGGCCTAACGGCGGAGCTTCGCGACCTGCTGCAAAGCGGCGACGCCACCGTGCGCCGGGTCTGCAACGGCGCCGAGATCGATCGCCTGCTGGGCGAGCATCTGGAGAGCCGGCACAATCACGAAAAGGTGCTGTGGGCGCTGGCCAATCTCGAACAGTTCTTCCGCATCTTCCGCCCCAGCATCGGTGAAGCGGCGCCCAGCCGCGACCACGAAGCGGATTACCGGCTCGCCAGCACCTTCTGATAGACCTCTCGCAAGGCGCCTATCATGGCTTCAAGCCGAAAACGTGAAACGTAAATGGTGCGCGAGGCGGTGCGGAACGCCTCGCGGCGCGCGGCGTCGCCGATCAGTTGCGCCAGCGCATGCGCAAGCCCGTCGGGATCGTCCGGCATCACCATCAGCCCGTTCTCGCCGTCGTGCAGCACATCGCCTGTGCAGCCGACGGGGGTCGCGACCAGCGCCGCACCGGCGCAGGCACCCTCCAGCAGGCAAACCGGCAGGCCCTCGCTGCGCGAGGGGAGGACGACAATATCGGTCTGCCGGTAGAGCGGCAGGATGGTGTCGCGCACCATCCAACCGGTAAATTCCACCTTTCCCGCGATTCCCAATTTCGTTGCGCGGTCGCGGAATGCGGCAACGTCGCCGGCACCGGCAAGGACAGCGTGCCATTCCGGCAATTCGGGCGGCAACAGCGCCAGCGATTGCAGCAGGACGCCCGCTCCTTTCGCGTCCGTCAGATTGCCGGCAAAGAGCACCCGGACGGGAGCGCCCTCTTCCCGCGCCTGCGGTGCGGCGGGCGCGAAATCCACGACGCCGTTGGCAACGACCTCGAAGCGCTCCGCAGGCATGTCATAGAAGCGGGACACGAAGGTGCGCCAGTATTCGCCCAGCACAACAACCGCACCGGCACGCTCGAAAACGCGGCGCAAGACGGAAACCCAGACTCCGCGCGGCTCGCCCGGCTTGGGAAGAAACGAGCTGTGAAAATGAACGACCGTCGCGACGCCGGCCAGGCCTGCAATGCTCTGCAGGAGCCATTTGCGCCAGGCCGAGGCATTCGTCGTCGTATTGAGATGGACGATATCGTAGCGGCGGCTCGCCAGCAGCCAAACATAATGCGCCAGGGCGAAGGGGAAATAAAATATCCAGCCGGCCCTCGAGGCGCCGCCGCGCGAGTCCATGAACTCCATCTCGATGCCTATGTCCCGGCCTGAGCGCAGTTGCTCGTTGACATGCGCGAATAACGTCTCGATGCCGCCGCGCCCGGTTATGCCGCGCGGTACGACGCACAGAACGCGAATCGGCCTGGGCGAGATCATCCGGCCCGGCGCAGCCTGCCGCGCAACAGCGGCGCGATGCAATCGACGGCTTCAAGATGCTCGGTGCTGTTGAGCGTGTGGATCTTCGGATAGGTCGAGCGGATCGGCGACAGGATCGGCACCGGCTCGGTCAGTCCAACCTTCGTTTCGTTCAACTCAACCAGGTCGGCGAGGCCGAGCGCACCGCCATATTCGAGCGTACCGTCCTGCACGGGCAGGACGAGGCGCTCGCCGACGCGCGTAAACCGACCGCCCGGCCGGGCCGCGGCGCGGTCGATGCGCACCGGATTGGCCTGATGCGGCGTCCACGGCCCTTCCAGCGCCGGCGCATGATAGACGACCAGCATGTCCGAGGCGCTGCCATAGCCATCGCGCTCGGTGGCGAACAACCACAGGCGCCCGTCGTGCTCCAGCAGGGTCGAATCGAAAAGCTCGCGGCCGGGGACGAGGACAGAGTGCCTCACCCAGCGATCCGGAAAAGACTCGGCCCGGTAAAGCACCAGGTTGCCGCCCGCCCCGCCTTCCGGCAGCATCCATATCTGCCCGCCATGGCTGAATACCTGCGGATAGGACAGATGATATGGCTCCTCGATAACCACGCGCGGCACGGTCGGTGCGCCGTCGCGAAAGACTTCCGCCACCGAAAGCACGCCTTTGCCGCCGCCATGGCGGAATTCCTCGACGAAGATGAAATAGCGACCGTTCCACTCGAACGGGAACGGGTCGGCGTAGAAGCGGTCGCCGTCGTCCGGCAGTGTCAGCCAGGGTTCGCCCGCCATCAACCCGGTGTCGGCCACCCGCCGGCCCTTGTGAAAACGGTACTGGACATTCCAGCGGTGCAGCCTGAAGGCAAGCCGCCGTGCCGCACCGCCGATCTGGCGCGGCACGGTCGACAGCACATAGGTCCCGACCATCTGGCCGGACGTGGGAGTGTTGGGCGGCGTAGCCGTTTCGGCCGGCCTGGCGCCCATCGCACCGCCATCGAGACAACGGTGCGTCTCGACCACCAGCAGCGTCAGCATGCGCGCCAGAATGTCGTCGAGGCCGCGGGCGATCGACAACCGGCTGTCGGCCATCGGCGCCGCCTCGGCAACGGGCGTGCCGTCGTCGAGCACGATGGCGATGTCAGGCAGACGGCCAAGCATCAGCAGGCGGGCGGCCTCGGCAAGCGACGGGCTGCCCGCAAAGCGCGGGGCGAGCACCGGCGAGGCGATGGGACGGCCGCTTCCGGTCAGATCCACGCGCAAAGCGGCACCAGGCCGAGCCGGCGACAGGAGCGGTTGCGGTACGGCATCGAGCAGGCTGTTCAGGCGAATACGGAGCGCCGTGCGCTCGAAATGCAGGATGTTGTCCAACGTGCGGGCGATCCCCGGCGCATCGGCCCCCACCAGCGCGACGTCATGGCCCTTCCCGGCAAGCCGCTCCGCCACCAGGAGATGCATGCGCCGCACGTCGCCGGCCGGCACCAGGATATCGATCGCGCTCACGGGCTTTCCGCTTTTCGGTTGGCTGGAGCAAAAAGCAATAGACGGCAGGTGCTAAGTTTCGGTTTATCCGGCCGCGGACAGAACGGGCTGCCGCTTCGTTTAAGCGGCGGCGCTGGCCGGTGTCATTCCCGAAACTGCGACCCGATCCGGGAAAGCAGGGCATTGTCGACCCCGGCGGCTTCCCCTCGCGGCACCCTGGCGACCAGCGACAGGATCAGCACCGCGGGAATGGTCAGCATCGAACTCTTGGCGCTGATGCCGGTGGTGGTCGAAATCACCAGAAAGACGAAGACGAGCGGCAATATTCCCGCCCGCCCGGCCGCGCGCAGCATGTCGCAAAACCATGCGGCAACGCCGCACCACAAAACGACGGACATGACGACCCCGTAGCGCAGCAGGTGGCCGGCCCAGGAATTCTCGATGCCCTCGCTCAAACCATTCAGGCGCACATTCGTGTCCAGGGCGACGAACGATTGCCCCACGAACAGGTCATACATATTAAGATTGTCGAACAGGTCGTACAGCCGGAAGCGGGTCTGGGCACTGTTGTTGTCATTCAGGAACCTGCCGATGAAATTGTCGAACAGCCCCTGATTAAACAGGATCGCAAGAACGACGACGCCGAGCGGGGCGAGCACCAGAAGCGCCAGCAGCTTACGCGTATCGATGGGCTCGCCGCGCAGGAAGCGCAGCACCCGCAGCCCGGCCACCGCCGCCGCCGTCACCACGACGATCACGAAAGCGGTGCGCGAGCCGATGAACGGCATTGCCGCCATGCACAACAAAAGGATCGGCCAGCGCCAGCGCTCACCCAACCCGCGCACGTCGCGCACGGTGAGCAGGATGACGGCATAGACGCCGGTGACGAGCCCGCCGATCAGCGGATGGCCGAGCAGCGCGGTGGCACGGTATTCCCAGGTCTGCTCATGCCCCCCGAGCACGAACGGAAACAGCCGCCATCCCGTCAGCCCCTCCGCGATGGACAGCAGGCAATTGACGACCATGATGACGTGAACGATACGGGCGATGACCAGGCGCGCCTTGTTGCCGGCGTCTGCGAACAGCACGACGATCAGGGCGGCGGCTATCAGGGTATCGATGAGGAAGGAAGCCGAATAGCCGGGCTTGTTGCGGGCGATGAAAACCCACATCAGGATACTGGCCAACAACAACAGCGCAGAACCCAGGCAGCGGCCCAGCAGGCCGAGAACGTAGACGACCGGGCTCGGATTGGCGATGACCGCCAGCCCCAGGGCGACCACCAGCAGATAGGTGGCCGGATGGATCTTGGAGATGATCGAGCCACCAAGAGAATTGTAGGGGATGCCGAAGAATTCGAGCGCGTAGTCCGACAGCGACATGAGCGCGACCACAGCAAGCACGAGCAGCAGATCGACCACGCCCCGCCACGGATAGCCTGAAGCGTCCGGCACGACGTAGACGGGAGACTGCCCGCCGATGGTCCACCTTGCGGTCATCCCCACTCCGAACCCGAAAAGGCAAAGGTGCAAGCTAGCGCCGTTAACCTTTCCAATCGATGAAGAGCACGGCCATCACTTGTCGATACGTGGTAATCGCGGACTCATACATTGCTGCTAGAAAGGGCGTGCAAGCGGCCTTACCGGCAGGAACACGAAGTCAATGCGATCCCTCAAGTCCTTGATCAGCCAGTCGGCGGACCTGAGGGTCTTCAGTCTCGGCCTGATCTGGTCGGTCCTCGGCACCGTCGCCGTGCGGCTGACGCCGATGATCACCACCATCCTCATCTCGCACTGGTTCGGCATCGCAGCGGTCGGTGCGTTCGGCATCACCTACGGCACTATGCTTTCGGCGAGCTTCCTCGCCTCCAGCGGCGTCAACCTCATGGCGACGCGCAACATCGCCGCCTACGCCGCGAAGGACCCGGCTACGGCCGGGCGGCTGGCGGGCATGGCGCTGCTCCTAGCCGGCGGCTGCGCCGTCCTTCTCAGCCTGCTGATCTTCCTGTTTTCCGAAGCCATCGCGGGCCGCCTCCTGCGGCAGCCGGAGCTTGCCTTCTATCTCCGGGTGATTTCGCCGATCATCGTCGTCAATGCGCTCAACAATACCCAGATCGCCATCCTGAGCGGGCTCCAGCGGTTCAAGACCATCGCCCGGCTCAACACGATCATGGGCTGCCTGATGATCGCCGCCGTGCCGGCCGGCCTTTATTTCTACGGGCTGACAGGAGCCTTTACCGGCCTCGGCACGGCCTATCTGGCGGGCAGCCTCGTCACGGCTCCGGCCATGATCGGTGCGCTTCGGGAAAAGGGTATCCCACTGGCGTTCCGCGGGGCGCTGTCGCAATGGCCGATGATCACCGGCTATGCCATTCCCGCCCTTCTGGCGAGCCTGCTGTTCGAGCCGGTGAACTGGATTTGCACGACAATCGTCGTCGGCAACCCCGACGGCCTGCAGCAGATCGGCCTCTATTTCATCGCCATGCAGCTAGAAACCCTGCTGCTGTTCGCCCCGCAGATCGTCGTGCAGGTGACCATTCCGATGCTGTCCACCGGCTTTGGCGAAGCCGACCGCCGCCGCGTACTCAACGTACTGGGCATGAGCATCGGCACCAACATCGCCATCGCCATCGGCTTCGTGGCGGTGATGATGCTGTTCGGCGACTGGTTCCTCGTCCTGTTCAAGCTCGACCCGGTGCAGCACTGGCCAATCTTCCTAGTGGTGGTATTCGCTTCCGCCGTGATCGCGGGCGCCCTGCCTCTCGGCCAGATACCGGTATCCTCGGGCTATATGTGGACCGGGCTTTCGATCACCGGTGGCTGGGCCAGCACGTTCATCATCGGTACCTGGCTGTTGCAGGAGCACGGGGCGCTTGGCCTGGTCATCGCCCGCGCCATCGCCTGGAGCCTGCAAACGCTGGTCTATATCGGCTTTACGCGCTTCGCCATCGGCCGCACATGCGCAACGCTGACGGCCCAGCCGGCATGAACGGGATTTACGATTTGCACGCCGGAAATCGGCTGTCGGCACCTGCGCGCGCCGCATCGCTCCCGGCAATGGCACAATCCTTGCGACGCCCTCTGCGGCGGCCGCCGGCACATATCGGGTGAGACATGAAATTCCGTGAAGACATCAACGGCATGCGTGCTGTCGCCGTTATTCTCGTGCTGCTCTTCCATTTCGGGGCACCGGGTTTCGATGCCGGCTTCATCGGCGTCGACGTATTCTTCGTCATTTCGGGCTTCCTGATGACCGGCATCATCGTCGCCGGGCTGGAGCAGCGCCGCTTTTCGGTCCTAGGCTTCTACCGGGCGCGCATCGCGCGGCTCTATCCGGCCCTTCTCGCCGTGGTCGCGGCAACCCTCGCTTTCGGCCTCGCCTTCGTCGAACCGGGCGCGCTTGAGGGCATCGCACGCGACGGTATCGCGGCGCTGCTGTTCGTCTCGAACTTCGTCTTTCTCAAGCAGGCCGGCTATTTCGGTGCGCAGGCCGATACGATGTGGCTGCTGCACACATGGTCGCTCTCGGTGGAATGGCAGTTCTACCTGATCTACCCGATCGTGCTCGCGCTCGCTTTCCCGTTTCTTCCCAGCCGCCTTGGCCGCTTCGGCCTGCTGCTGGCGGGCTTCGTCCTGTCGCTGGCGCTTTCGACCGTGCTCGGCACCGTTTTCGACAACGACCGTATCATTTCGGCGGATTTCTACATGCTGCCGCCCCGCGCCTGGGAAATGCTCGCCGGCGGACTTGTCGTGCTGTGGCCGTGGCGCGCACCGGCATGGGCGCCACGCGCCCGCTCGCTGGAGATCGCCGGCATCCTCGTCGTGTTCTCCAGCCTGCTCCTGTTTTCGCGCGAGACCCCATGGCCGTCGTTTACCGCGCTGGTGCCGGTCGGCGGGACCATGCTGGTTCTTGCCGCCCATGCGCCGCGCTCGACGCTGGCAGCCGCGCCGCTCCAGCGGATCGGCGCATGGTCCTACTCGATCTATCTCTGGCATTGGCCGCTGGTCGCCGCGATCGCCTATTTCGGCGTTACCGGGCCGCTGGTCGCGCCGCTCGCCTGCGCCGCCTCGCTGCTGGCGGGCTGGGCTTCCTATCGCTTCATCGAACAGCCCTGCCGCGTCCTGCTGAAGGAAAAGGCAGGCGCGGCCCGCCATACCCGTATCGCGCTGATGGTCGGCCTCGGCCTGTCGACGCTGGCGGTCAGCGCTGCGGGCGCGGTCACGATGTTCGATCGCGGCATGCCGCAGCGCAACGCGGCCGTGGCGGCCATCTACCAGGAAAGCCTCGACGCCAGCGCCGACTACCGCTTCCCGCTCTCCCGTTGCGGCGGGACCACGACCTTCGGCACCGCCCTGCGGCCATGCGTGCTGGGCACGCCGTCGCCCCACGACGACGTGCTGGTGATGGGCGATTCCTTTGCCCAGATGTGGTATGCGCGCATCACGGAACTCGAACCAGATCTCGCCGACCACGCCGTGGTCTTCATCACCAAGGGCGGATGCCCGCCGATCGCCGGGCTGGAGCGCACCGGGCCGGGCTTCGGCTGCGCCTCGTTCCACCGCAGGGAGATGGAGCAGGCGCTTAGCGACCGTTACCGGACGGTCATCCTTGCCGGGATGTGGGCCTCCTATTTCGACAAGGCGAACCCCAACTCCGTTTTATGTGACACGGACCGAACCTGCGACCTTTCAGCCAGCACCGAGGTCGGCCTCGCCGCTGCGATCGATAATCTTGCCCGGGACATTGACGCGTTGCGCGCGCTCGGCAAGACCGTGGTGCTGCTGACCACCAGCCCGTATCCGTCCTACAACGTCCCGGCGGAACTGCGCCGGCGCATCTTCGCCGGCGATACCCCGCCCGCTGACTGGAAATTCGATTTCGGCGCGACCCTTGCCCGGTCGCAGCCCATAGACGCGGCGCTGAAGACCCTGTCCGCGCACGGCGCGAACGTCATCGACGTCGCCAAGCTGCTGTGCCGGGAAATGATCTGCCCGGCCGCGCGCGACGCCATTCCGCTCTACATCGATGGGGCGCACCTGCGTTCGAACTATGCGGCCGTGGTCGGCGACTTCCTCGACCCGTTCATCCGCTGAACGGCGGGGCGTAAAGCCTACGCCACCTTCCCGAGTTCGGCCTCCATCCGAGCCTTGACCAGGGAAACGGACACCTCGCCGTTGTGGGAAAGGGCCTCCACGACCCGCTTCTCGCTCGGATCGGCGCGCTGGCCGTTGACGACCAGGACCGCGTGCCGGGTCATGTCGGCCGCCACCAGCGCCGGCAGGCTGTGCTCGACATCGAGTTCGCCGACATTGACCACCACATCGTCATATTCCGCGCAGATGACGTCGAGCACAGCCTTGAACATCGTGCGCGACACTTTCTCGATCGCCGGCGGCCGGCCGGCTCCCAATATATGCACCTCGCCATCGGGGCTGATGCGCACCGCGTCATAGGCGGAGCTTTCCCCCAGCGCTATTTCGGCGAGGCCCGGGCTGTCAGCCGGACGGTCCTGTGCGAGATCGAGCACGATCACGCTGCGCCCGCGCGAGACGGCACCCGTGGCGAGTTCCAGCGCAGCCTGGCGGGCCGCACCCGCCGGCCCGAGCGTCGTCACCAGCGCAAGGCCTCCGGCATCGGTATCGGCGCCGATATCGGCAATGGCGGGGCGTGCCGGAACGATGGGCGCTGCCTTCCGCCGCGCGGCCAGCAGGCCCTTGGCGAAGTCCTGCAGGATCGCCAGCAGAAGGCCCACGAACAGCCCGAACACCGCACCGGCCGCCAGCATGGGCTTGCGCGGCGGAAACGACGGCAACGTCGGCGCCGACGCCTCGGCGATGACGCGGGCGGTGTTGGCGGTGATGCTTTCCTGCTGCGCGGTTTCCTTCGCGCGCAACAGGAAAGACTCGTAGACCACCTTGACCGACTGCGCCTCGCGTTCGAGCTGGCGCAGGCGGATCATATCCTGGTTGGTGGAAAAGGAGGCCTCGGTGGCCTGCTTGAGATCGGCATTGACCTTGTCGAGCGCGCCGGCCGCAGTGTCGTAGTCGTCCCGGGCTGCCGCCACCAGCCGCTCACCCTCGGCCCGGATCGCCCGTTCGGCCTGCGTCACCTCTTCCTGGGTGGCGACGATGCGCGGATGGCGTGGCCCCAGCGACTGCTGCAATTCGGCAAGGCGCTGCCTGGCATCGGCCAGGCGGATGCGCAGCGCTCCGAGCGAACTGTCGCCGTCGGAGACCGCCGACCCGACGGAGCCGCGCGCCTTCATCGCCTCCTGCATGACCTGCAGGCGGGCCCTGGCCTCGTTGACGCGCGCCGCCGCCTGCGACTGGCGGTTCGCGAGATCGGTCAGCGTGCGGTCGCCGAGCAACTGCCCTTCCGCCTGCGTGATGTTGTGCTCGCGCTTGAACGTCTCGACCTTTTCCTCCGCGTCGTGCAGCTGCTTCTGCAACTCGGCCAGCTGGCCGTGGATGGCCGAGCTGATGTCGCGGGTGACGTTGGTGGCCGATGCCGCCCGGTCGGCGACATAGGCGGCGACGATGGCGTTGGCCAGCCGCGCCGACTTGGCGGCTTCCTTGGTGGTCACGTCGATTTCCAGCACATAGGTGTTTTCGGCGCGGGCGACGGTCGTTGCCTTGGCAAGCCCCGCAAGCGCCATTTCCGATGCGTCGCGACCATCTTCAGGTTCGGTCACGAATTCGGGGTCGACAGCAAGGTCGTTGTCCTTGACGACGCGGCCGAGAACCGCCTCGGACTGGATGAGCTCGATCTGGCTGTCGATGAGCGCCATGTCAGCGCCGGTGCCCTGCTGGACCACTTCATTGTCGACGGTGCGCTGCGGACGCGGATCAATGAAGATGCGGGCCGTCGCGCTGTAGCGCGGGGAAATCACGGAAAGCGCCGCATAGGCCAGCGCGGTGAACACGACCACGCTGGCAATGATTGTCCAGCGGCGGCGCACGATCGTCTCCATCAGGCCGTGCAGGTCGACCGAGGAATCTATCTGTCGGCCGGCCTCGGTGCCGGAAAGGGTGGCCATGCTGGCAATGCTCCGCAAGGATAAGGCGACAGGCTCCGCCGGATCGTAAACAAACAATGCCCAAACAGCCTTAAGGACGGGTTAACCATCCCGTCCGATCGCAGAAAACCTCACCATGCCAAGGATGAAACGAGCGGCCTTATGCCAAGGATGAAACGAGCGGCCTTCGCCACCCTATTCGGTCTTCCAGCGGCGGAATTGCCTGACAAGGAGCCAGGACAGCATGACCCCGACGACGCCGGCAACCGCCTTTATCAGCATGTCGCCGAGGCGGCCGTGCCGGCCGGGATCGACGAGCTGGAGCAATTCAAGCACCCCGGCCACGCCGATGACGAACACCACGGCGTGCTGGACCCATTTCGAGAAGCCGAGGCCGACGCTTACACCGAAGAGCAGGTAGGCCGCCGCCCGCTCCATTCCCGGATGTCCCGTTTCCGGCCTGAGGCCGATCGGCGACAGCGTGACGAAGACGATGACGATCAGCAGTACGGCGCTGGCAATGCGGAACAGGGTTGTCATCGGCCGGTCATAGATCACGGCCGCCTGCCTTGCAATCGTCCGGGGCTCCGGCAGCCGCAAGCTGCGCCGATTTGCTGGCGGGCGGCATGTCTTCAATTGTAACGACCCCGGAAACCAACGATTCACCGCACCGGAATGCACGCCCGTCCCGTTAACGGTGCCGTTGCAATTACGGGCCTAGGAGTCGGCCTCATAGGTCACAGTACCAAGGCAGCAACCAAAATGATCGACCAGATTCGCTCGCTTCTTTCGCGCAACGGGACACTTCCCTTTCCAATCGAAACCCTTTCCGACCAGGACAATCTCTACGACGCGGGAATGACTTCCTTTGCATCCGTCCAGGTCATGCTGGCCATCGAGGACGAATTCGACATCGAGTTCCCGGAAGACAAGCTGACGCGGCGAACCTTTGCTTCTCTCGCGAACATCGCCGACGCAGTTTCCGAACTGACAGAACAGGCGGCGTAAGATCATGAACATGGCCGAAAACATCGGCGCGTCGCAGGCGGGTTCCCGCGGCGAGAGCGCCTCCGCTCGCATGGCGCGCGTCGCCGAAATCGCCGCAAAGGCTGCCGAGGCGGTCGATCGCGATGGGCGGTTCCCGCAGGAAACCGTCGATGCGTTACGGCTCGAACGCCTGCTCGGCATCGCCATTCCGGCCGAACTGGGCGGCGAGAGCCTGACCACCGCCGAAATCGCCGACCTGATCGTGCGGCTGGGCCAGGCCTGCGGCTCCAGCGCCATGATCTACGGCATGCACCAGATCCAGGTCTCGAGCCTCGTCAGCCACGGCGCGAGCAGCGAATGGCACCGCGCCTATATGCGCCGGATCGCCGGTGAGCAGTTACTTCTCGCATCGGCCACCTCGGAAGCCGGCATCGGCGGCAACCTGCGCAATTCCATCTGCGCGGTCGAGGTCGCCGACAACCGCTTTTCGCTCACCAAGGACGCGACGGTGATTTCCTACGGCGCTCATGCCGACGCCATCCTGGCAACCGCGCGGCGCGCGCCCGACGCGGCCAGCACCGACCAGGTGATGGTGGTGGTGCCGACCGACGACAGCCGCACGCTGGAGCGAAAATCGGTGTGGGACACGCTCGGCATGCGCGGCACCTGCTCCGACGGCTTTCTTCTCAGCGCAAGCGGGGCGGCGGAGCAGATCTTCCCGAAGCCGTTTTCCGAAATCGCGGCGCAGTCGATGCTGGCCAGTTCGCACATCTACTGGGCCGCGACCTGGTTCGGCATTGCCGCCGACGCCTTCGCCCGCGCCCAGGCCTTCGTCAAGCAGGCGGCGCGCAAGCAGCCGGGCGTGACGCCGCCGGGCGCGCTGCGGCTGTCGGAAGCCGCCGCCAAGCTGCACGAGATGAAGGGGCATCTCGTCGCCGCCATCCGACGCTTCGAAGCCGCCGGCAACGATGACGACGATCTGTCCTCGATCGGCTTCGCCGCCGAGATCAACGCGCTCAAGGTCGCGGCCAGCGAAAAGGCGGCAGAGGTCGTGCAACTGGCGATGCTGATCACCGGCATCCTCGGCTACAAGAACGGAACCCCGTTCAGCGTCGGCCGCCATCTGCGCGACGTCACCTCGGCGGCCGTTATGATTTCCAACGACCGCATTCATGCCAATACCTCGACGCTGCTCCTGATGAGCCGCTTCGACACCAGCCTGGGGGGCTGAAAAATGGACGCCAAGACCTTCTCTTCGAAAGACCTGCTCGACACGCTTTTCGAGAACGGAATCCTGTTCGAATCCGGCGTCGACGGGCTTTACGGCCGCTCCGGCGTTTTCGAGGAAGTAATCGAGCGCTTCGAACGCCTGGTCACGCGCATTGGCGCGCCCGACAAGGCGACGCGCATCCATTTCCCGCCGGGCATGGGCCGGACCACGCTGGAAAAGAGCGGCTACATGAAGAGCTTCCCCCAGCTTGCGGGCTGCGTGCATTCCTTCACGGGCGGCGAGCGCGAGCATGCGAACCTGCTCGGCATGATGGCCAGGGGCGAGGACTGGACCGAATTGCAGGAAGCCACCGACATCACGCTGACGCCGGCGGCCTGCTATCCGCTTTACCCGACGGTGGCCGCGCGCGGGCCGGTTCCCGCCGAGGGGCTCCTGTTCGAACTGTCGTCCTACTGCTTTCGGCACGAGCCGTCGCGCGATCCCGCCCGCATGCAGCTATTCCGCATGCGCGAGTTCGTGCACATCGGCACGGGCGAACAGGTGCGCTCCTTCCGCGAAAGCTGGCTGGAGCGGGGCAAGGCGATGATCGAGTCGCTCGGCCTGCCCTGCGAGGTCGACCTTGCCAACGACCCGTTCTTCGGCCGGGGCGGCAAGATGATGGCCAACAACCAGCGCGACCAGGGGCTGAAGTTCGAGCTGCTGATCCCGGTGACGAGCGCCGAGAAGCCGACGGCCTGCCTCAGCTTCAACTACCATCAGGATCATTTCGGCCAGACCTGGGGGCTGCATTTCGCCGATGGCGAACCGTGCCATTCCGCCTGTGTCGGCTTCGGACTGGAGCGCGTGGCGCTGGCGCTGTTCAGCCATCACGGCGCCGATGTGGAGGCGTGGCCCGCTAGCGTGCGCGCCGTCTTGTGGAATGACTGACATGCCTACGGTCATCGCCGGCCTCGATCCGGCCAGCTACCTGCCCCACCGCCTACACGATGCCGAGCGGCACTGGCCGCAGAGCAACTGCTATGTCGACCTCCTGATCGAGGTGATGCACGCCGCCGGCCACGAGCCCGTGGCCGCGCTCGGCTTCACCGTCGGCCAGGACTTCGAAGGCGACCAGTTCACCTTCTTCAAGTTCCCGACCGCCGACCTCAACCGGCTCGCCGGCCTCGACATCCAGGAACTGGCGATCTTCGACCGGCTGGAAGGCCATGCGCTGACGCAGATCGAGCGCGGGCGCCTGCCCCTGGTGGAAGTCGATGCCTTCTACCTTCCGGACACCGGAGGCATCAGCTACCGCAGCCACCATTCCAAGACGACCGTCGGCATCAATGCGCTCGACCCGACGGCCCGGCGCATGGCCTATTTCCACAATGACGGCTACTTCGCCCTCGAGGGCGAGGACTACGACGGCATTTTCGGCCAGTGGGAAGGCCTGCCCGCCGGCGCATTGCCGCTGTTTCCCTACGCCGAATTCGTGAAGTTCGACGCCGCGCCACCGGCCCGCGATGCGGCAGAGGCGGCGGCCCGGCTGCTTGCCCGGTATCTGGCGCGGCGGCCGAAGCGCAACCCGCTCGCCGCCTATGCGGCCGCCTTCGGCCGGCATGCCGAGGCGCTGGCCGGGCGCCCCCCGGGCTATTTCCATACCTACGCCTTCAATACACTGCGTCAGGTCGGCGCCAATTTCGAACTGCTCGCCAGCCATCTCGAATGGCTGGGCGAGAACGGCACCGATGGCCTCGCGCCGGCCGTCGAGGCGGCCGGCCGCATCGCCCAGGGCGCCAAGACCATGCAGTTCAAGCTGGCGCGCGCCATGGCGCGCGGTCGCTTCGAGGGGCTGGACGCGATGATCGTTCCAATGGCCGATGCCTATGACGTGGTCATGGGCGTGCTCGATGCACGCATGGCCACGCAGGCAAAGGCGGCCTGACCATTACCGCGGGCAGGAACCAGGGCGGCGCAATGACGGCAACGATCCCGATCACCGGAGCGGTCGAACGGCTGGACGACGGCTGGCAGTTCGCGCTGTCGGCCGCCGGCGCATGGGCCGGGCCGGACGGCATCGACGCCACCGCCCGCTGGCTGGAGGCACCGTGCCCGGGCACCGCCGCAGCGGCCCTCGAGGCACACGGGCTGTGGCGGCGGGGTGCGCCCGAACCCCTGCACGACAAGGACATCTGGTATCGCCGCCGCCTCGGGGCGACAGGCCCGGTTCGGCTCGTTTTCGAAGGCCTCGCGACCATCGCTGAAATCTATCTCGACGACCGCCCGATCCTCACCTCCACCTCGATGTTTTCCCCGTGCGAAGCCGCCGTTACGCTCACCGGCGGCGAAATGCTCGCTATCGCCTTCCGCAGCCTGGATGCCTATCTCGGCACGCTGAAGGGGCCGCGCGCCCGCTGGAAGCCGCGCATGATCGACGACCAGCGCCTGCGGCTGGTGCGCACCACGCTGATCGGCCATATGCCCGGCTGGTGCCCCGCCGTCGACATGGTGGGTCCGTGGCGGCCGGTGTTGCTGGTGAAGGAAAGTAACGCACCGCGCATCGCCGATCTCGACATGCGCGCCGATCTCGACGGCACGACAGGCATCCTCGACGTGGAACTGTCCCTCGCCGAACCGCTCCGCGAAGGCGAGGCGGCGTCGATCACCTGTGCCGGGCGGACGGCCCGGCTCGCCGGCAACGGCCGCTCGCTGAAGGCGCGCATCGAGATTCCCGACGCGGCCGCCTGGTGGCCGCACAGCCACGGTGCGCCCACGCTGCATGCGGTGACCGCCAAGCTGAGCGAGACAGAGCTCGGGCTCGGGCGTGTCGGCTTCCGGCGCATCGAACTCGACCGTGGGCCGGACGGCCGCGCCTTCCGCCTCATCGTCAACGGCATCCCGGTGTTCTGCCGCGGATCGGTGTGGACGCCGGCCGACATCGTCAACCCCGGAACGGCATCGGTGGCGGCCGACCTGCGTCTTGCCCGCGAGGCGGGCGTCAACATGCTGCGTGTCGCCGGCACCTTCGTCTACGAATCCGAAGCCTTCCACGAACTATGCGACGAACTCGGCATCCTCGTCTGGCAGGACCTGATGCTGGCCAATTTCGACTACCCCGCGCGCGACACCGACTGGTGCGCGGCGTTGGCGGGCGAGGTGGAAGCCCTGCTGCGGCGGCTGCGTCATTCGCCGTCGCTGGCGGTGTTGTGCGGCGGCAGCGAGATTGCCCAGCAGGCGGCGATGATGGGTCTGCCCGTAACCACCGACCCGACGCCGTGGTTCGACGCCGTGGTGCGGCCGCTCGCCGATGCCATCCGCCCCGGCCTCGTCCTCGTCGCCTCCTCGCCGCATGGCGGCACGCTGCCGTTCACCACCGAGGCGGGGCCGGTGCACTACTACGGTGTGGGCGCCTATTGCCGGCCACTGGAGGATGCTCGCCGCGCCGAAGTGCGCTTCGCCAGCGAATGCCTCGCCTTCGCCAACGTGCCGGACCAGGAAACGCTCGACGCCCACCTGCCGGTGCCACCCGTCCACGACCCGCGCTGGAAGGCCGTTGTCCCGAGGGACGCCGCCGCATCGTGGGATTTCGAAGACGTGCGCGAGCACTATCTGGAAACGGTCTTCGACGTCGACGCGCACCGGCTGCGGACCGAGGATCCTGGCCGCTATCTCGCCTTGTCGCGGGCGGTGACGGCCGAGGTCGTGGAACGCACGATCGACGAATGGCGGCGGCCGGCCTCGCCCACCGCCGGGGCGCTGACGCTGTTCTGGAAGGATCTTGCCATCGGCGCCGGCTGGGGCGCGGTCGACGCGACCGGCCGGCCCAAATCGGTCTGGCACGCGATGAAGCGCGCCTTCCAGCCGTTGCGCCTGATGCTCACCGACGAAGGCGTCAACGGGCTCGACGTGCACCTCGTCAACGACGGACCACAGCCGGTCGAGGGGCTGCTCAGCCTCACCTGCCTGCGCGACGGCGCCACACCGGTGGCAGTGGGCAAGCGCACGGTCGCGGTGCCGGCGCATGGGGCGCTGACGCTACCGGCCTTCGCGCTGCTCGGCGCCTTCTTCGATATTTCCTACGCCTATCGCTTCGGCCCCGCCGCCCACGAACTCACCGTCGCCCGGTTGGAGGATGGGCAGGGGACCGTGTTGGCCGAGGCCTTCCATATCCTGCCCGGAGCGATGACCACGCGGCGCGACGTCGGCCTCGATGCCCACGCCGAACCGACGGAAGACGGCTGGCAGTTGCGGCTTTCCTGCAAGCGGGCCGCCTACTACGTCCATGTCGGGGCTTTGGCCTTCCGTGCCGAAGACGACTATTTCCATCTCGTTCCCGGCCGGGAAAAGACGGTGCGACTGATCGCGACCGCGGCAAAGCCACCACCCGCCGGGGTCGTGACCGCGCTTAACGCCGAGCGGGCAGCCAGCTTCGATGGCTACTTGTCGTCGGGAGGCGTGGCATGAAGCCGATCATCTTCGACAAGACGGTTGGCTGGCTGCACCCGGCGGCCGGCGGGCGCGGCGTGGTGATTGCGGGCGCGCACGGCTTCGAGGATTTGTGCAGCCGCCGGTTCCTGACTCTGGCGGCGTGGCAGATGGCGGCGGCCGGCCTGCCGATCCTGCAATTCGACTATCCCGGTTGTGGTGACGCCCCCGGCGATCATACCGAGCCCGGGCGTGTCGCCGCCTGGATCGGCAGCATCGCCGCCGCCATCGATCGGCTGAAGGCGGAGACCGGCGTCGAAGACGCGCTGGTGATCGGCTTCCGGCTCGGTGCCCTGCTCGCGCCCGCCGCCATCGCTGGCCGAACCGACGTGGCCGGGCTGGCGCTTTTGGCCCCCCCGCTGTCGGGCAAGGCCTATGCGCGCGAGATGACCGGGCTTTCGCGCATGATCGATGCGGCCCTGCCGCCCCATCCCGACGGCGAAACGGAACCGTTCAACGGCATCGAGGCGGCCGGCTTCCGGCTGAGCGCGGAAACGGTGGCGGACCTGCACACGCTCGAATGGCGCGACCGGCTCTCCATTTTGCCGGCAAAGCAATTGCTGGTAATGCCGCCGCAGGTGACGGTAATCCATACGGAACTGGCGGAGCACGCGTCCGCTTCGGGTGTCGACGCCCGGACAAGACCGTTCGACGGCTTCAGTCGCCTGATGAGCAATCCGACCGCCAACGACATCCCGTACTCGACCCTGGCCGAGATCGTTGAATGGGCGGCCAAAGCGGGCAAGCCGGGCAATGCCGCGCCGCGCCGCGCTGTCACAACGCCTGTCTCGATGCCGCAAGGCGACGGGTATGTCGAACAGCCGGTGGTGCTCGGGCCGTCGCCGGAAATCTGCGGGGTCCTGTGCCTGCCCGCCGGCGCCCCGGCGCTGTCCGAGATCGTGCTCATCCTCAACGCCGGGGCGATCCCGCATGTCGGCTGGGCCCGTGGCGGGGTGGAAATGGCGCGGTCGCTCGCGCGCCGGGGAATAGGCTCGATGCGCGTCGACCTGCCCGGCCTCGGCCAGAGCGAGGCGCCGGAAGAAAAGCGGCTGTTCCTCTACGATGCGAGGGTCGGCGGCGACATCGCCCGCATTCTGGACTGGCTCGAACAGGCCGGGTTCGCGCAGGTCTGCGCCACCGGCATCTGCGCCGGCGCCTACCAGTCGTTCCACGCCGCGCGCCACGATGCCCGCATCGCCCATCTGGCGATGGTCAACCCGCTCTGCTTTTCCTGGAACGGTTCCTATGCGCTCGACATGGGGCTGTCGAAAATCCGGGACAATGCCCGCGATCCGCTGGCCGGCGGGCCCAAGGAAGCGGACGTGCCGGGCGGCAAGCTGAAAACCTCGGTCTCGAAGCTCGGCAAGCGCGCCCTGCGCCGATCCGTGGAGTTGTCCAAGTCCGGGCTGTCACGCGCCCAGCGCCTGGCCGACAGGTCCGTCGAACGCTGGATGCAGGAACTGGCCGCAAGCGGCACGCGCATCCTCGTCGTCAGCAGCGAGGGCGACCTCAGCCTCGAAGAGATCGCCCGGCACTTCGGACCGGACGGGGCGCGGCTGAAGCGGATAGACGGCGTGACCACCGCGCTCGTCGCCGCCGCCGATCATACGCTGACACCGGATCGCGCGCGCACCGAGGTCACCGACCATCTCGTACGGCTGCTGGGGGTGGCCGACACGGAGAGCGAGAGGGCCGCCGTGCCGGCCCCCAACGTCGCCTGACAGCGGGCGGCGGACCGACCTTCCAGAACAGAGGAAAGGCCGCGCGGCTGGTGCCGGCGGCCTTTCGGCAATCATGGTGGATGCGCTTCTACTTGGTGTAGATCGGCTCCGAGGGCGGCTCGTAAGCGATGGCCTGCGGTTCGCTGCAGCCGTTGGCGCTGCCGCCCAGGCTGTAGCGCAGGCCGGCGCGGACTTCATGGGTGTTGAAGCCTTTGTCATAGCCGGGGCCGGCGCCGTTGCGCTCGAACATCCGCCCGCCCTCGATATGGCTGAACCGGTAGCCCGCGTCGAGCGCCATCCGATCAGTCAGGCAATAGGATGCGCCGGCCATCAGGGCATAGGCGAAGCGCCAGCTCTTGGAGCCCTTGTGGGTCACAAAACCGACATTGGCGTCGTTCTCGAGGTTGTCCCACCTGATGTGAGCGCCGCCGATACCGGCACCGATATACGGCGTGACGCGGTTCCAGGTGCCGAGGTCGACATAGGCGTTGGCCAACAGCAGAAGCGCCGACATCTTCGAGCGATCGACGGACTGGCAGGGGACGGTGGGGCTGCCGCAGCCAAAGTTGCCGTCATCCGACGTGCTGCCCTTGAACTTGCTCTTCAGCCAGTAGTCGACCGTCAAATCCGCCCGGAAATGACGGTTGATCTGGTAGCCGATGCCGGCGCCGATCGAGAAGGCGCTCCTGAGTTCGGTCGTGTCGAAGCTCTTGCTGCCGCCGACGCCCTGCCAGGCATCCGGATCGCCGCAATCGGAGGGGCAGGGTTCGGCCCCGTAGGTGATGTAGTCGGCGCCCCGCATCTTCGACTTGTGGTAATCGATGTCGCCGCGGATATACCAGCCGCCATATTCGGCCGGCGCCGGTTCATAGACCGGCGGCGGTTCCACAACGATCGGCTCAGGCATGTCGGCCGCAAAAACCGGCGAGGCACAACCGGCCACCATGGCCGCGACAAGCATCTTCCTTACAGAATCGAACATGACCACCCCTATCCCGCAGAGCCTGCAGGCGCGCATTGCTTACTCCGCATGCATAATGAAATATAAAATTTAACGACGGCTTAACGCTGCTGATTAACCAAGAATCGATTCGATCTTATGGGTCGCGACACTTACGCAGCCCGCCCTGCGACCGGTAACGAAGCCCGTTGACTTTGATCGCCTGGCCGCTAGCTTGGTGCGTGTCGGCCCACCGGTAGGGATAAGGGCCGGTCGCACATGCCGGCCAGCCGGAGCAGAAGGCATGCGCCATCGAACAGGGCACCCTGTCGATCCCCAAGGAGCAGCCATGCGTGCAATTACCATTCTAACCGCTTTATCCGTGATCGGCCTGATGGCCAGCCAGGCACAGGCCCAGGATGCCGCAGCCGGCGAGAAGGTCTTCGCCAAGTGCAAGGCCTGCCATGTCGCGGACGAGGACAAGAACAAGGTCGGACCTTCGCTGCACGGGGTCATCGGCCGCACGGCCGGAACGCATCCCGGCTTCAAATATTCCCCAGCCATGACCGAGGCCGGCAAGAGCGGCCTCGTCTGGAACGAGGAAGAGCTCACCAAGTACCTGCACGACCCCCGAGGCATGGTGAAGGGCACCAAGATGGCCTTCGCCGGCCTCAAGGATGACGCCGACATCGCCAATGTCATCGCCTACCTGGAGCAGGAATCCAAGTAAGCCGGCAAGCATCGCCGGCCCGTCCGGTGCATGGTTTGCCTTCCAGTCACCCGTGTCCGGCCGCCACCGCGCGGCCAGGCACGGTTGTCGGGCTTCCGCGTGATTGCCCGGTAGACGGCGCAGCACGGTTCTCGCGCCGAGCCATGCCCGTTGGCGCAAGCGTGCCTCGGTTGACGGTCGGGGCAAGAATGCTTAGCCTTCCTCCCGGCTCCCCATCGGCACCTGAGGAAGCCGTGGCGGCAATGGCCGCCTGCGCAGGACGCGAGCGACTTTCCTTGCGGCCGGCAGGCCCGGCATCGGACGGCAAGGTGCGGATATGAACATGGTCGACCTTATCCTGACGGTCTGTCTGGTTGCCAACCCGGGCGCGTGCCGCGAAGAGCACCTCTACTTCGAAAGCAACGGCCAACTGATGAACTGCATGTTCCTGGCTCCCAGCGAGATCGCGAAATGGTCGCAGCAGCATCCCAAACTGAAGGTCAGGCGCTGGAGATGCGCCTTCCCGGGCCGGCAGCAGGACATCTGAGGCCGAAAGGGCGGGGCATGGACGTTTCCCGACGAGCCCTGTTCGGCCTTGCCCTGGCGGCCGCTGGCGCCGCGGCCATGCCGACCCCCGGCCGGGCGGCGCCGAAAGTGCGCATCGGCATCCTCAAATTCGGCACGGTCAGTTGGGAACTCGAGACCATCCGGCGGCACGGCTTCGACGCCGAGAACGGCGTTGCCCTCGACATCGTGCCCTTCGCCGGCGAAGACGCCAGCAATGTCGCCTTCCTGGCCGGCGATCTCGACATGATCGTGTCGGACTGGCTCTGGGTCTCGCGCCTGCGGGCCGACGGCGACGACGTCACCCTCGTGCCCTATTCGACCGCCGTCGGGGCGATCATGGTGCGCGAGGAAGCGCCCATCCACGCGCTCGGCGACCTCGCCGGCAGGAAGCTTGCCGTCGCCGGCGGCCCGCTCGACAAGAGCTGGCTGCTGATCCGGGCGATGGCCGAGCGCGATCACGACCTCGACCTGACCCGGCAGGCCGAGATCGCCTTCGGTGCGCCGCCTCTGTTGCAACAGAAGACGATCGAGGGCGAGTTCGACGCGGTGCTGAACTTCTGGCACTTCTGCGCCCGACTGGAGGCGAACGGCTTTCGCCGGCTGATCGGCGCCGACGACGCCGCGAAGGCGCTCGGCGCTTCCGGTCCCGTCTCGGCGCTGGGCTATGTCTTCCGCGAACGCTGGGCGAGGGACAACCAGCCCGCGCTGGCCGGTTTCATGAAGGCGTCGGCCGCCGCCAAGGCCGTGCTGGCGAAATCCGACGAGGAATGGCGCACGCTGGCGCCGATAGTGCGCGCCGAAGGCGCGGAACTGGAGAAACTGCGCGACCGCTACCGCCAGGGCATCCCGGCGCGGCCCGTTGCGCAGGATGCCGAGGACGCCGGCCGGCTCTACCGGGTGCTGGCCGGGATCGGCGGCGAAAAGCTGGTCGGCAACGCCCCGGACATGATGCCCGGAACCTTCTGGCAGGGTAGCGGATGACGCCGCGCGAGCCTGGCCGAAACACCACCGTCGCCAGCACCTTCATGCCGGCGCTCACCGTGGCGGTTTCGCTGCTGGGGCTCGGCCTCGTCTGGTGGGTGGCGGCGAACAGCTGGCACAGCCGCGCGCTGCCGACGCCCGCCGCCGTCTGGCAGACCTTGGTCTCGGAGGCCGCGAACGGCGACCTCCTCTACCATCTCGGCGCGACCCTCGCCCGGGTCGCCGCCGCCTATGTCGTGGCCATGAGCATCGGCACCGCCATCGGCGTCTTTCTCGGCGTCTCGCGCCGCGCCGACCGCTTCTTCAACCCGTGGCTGATCCTGTTCCTCAACATCCCGGCACTGGTCTTCATCGTGCTTGCCTATATCTGGTTCGGCCTCAACGAGGCGGCCGCCATCGGCGCTGTGGCCATGAACAAGATTCCCAACGTGGTGGTGACGCTGCGCGAGGGCGCCCGCGCCTTCGACCCGGCCTATTCCGACATGGCCGCCGTCTACCGGCTGAGCCGGATGGAACGGATCCGCCACATCCTGTTGCCGCAACTGCAGCCCTACCTGGCGGCGGCCTCGCGTTCAGGCCTCGCACTGATCTGGAAGATCGTGCTGGTGGTGGAACTGCTCGGCCGCTCCAACGGCGTCGGCTTCCAGATCAGCCTTTATTTCCAACTTTTCGACGTCGCCGGCATCCTGGCCTATACGCTTGCCTTCGTGGCGGTGATGCTGGCGGTCGAATTTGCGATGGTGCAGCCTCTTGAACGATATGCCACCCGCTGGCGTCGCCGCACCGCTTGAGGTCGGCGTCACCGAAAAGACGTTCCTGTCGGCGACGGGCCAGCCCGTCGCCGCGTTGCGCGACCTTTCCTTCAGCGTGGCGCAGGGCGAATTCGCCTGCCTGTTCGGACCCTCGGGCTGCGGCAAGACCACGACGCTGCGCATCCTGCTTGGCCTTGACCGGGATTTTTCCGGCTCCTACCGGCTGCCCGGCGGCGACGACGCCCGCATCGCCGCCGTGTTCCAGGAGCCGACGCTGCTGCCCTGGCGCACGGTGGAACAGAACGTGCGGCTGGTGCTGCCCAAGGCCCGCCGCGGCGCCGATCTCGACGGGCTGTTCGAGGCGCTCGGCCTTGCCCGCATGCGCGCTCTCTATCCGGGCGAACTCTCGCTGGGGCTAGCGCGGCGTGTCGCCCTGGCGCGAGCCTTCGCAGTCGAGCCGACCATCCTGTTCCTGGACGAACCGTTCGTGTCGCTCGACGAGCGGACGGCGCAGCGGCTGCGAACGCTGCTCATGTCGGTGTGGTCGGCGCGCCCGACCACGGCGCTGATGGTGACGCACAACCTGCATGAAGCGATGGTGCTGTCGGACCGGATCGTGGTGCTGTCGCCGCGCCCGGGGCACGTGGCCGGCCTGTTCGACATCAGGCTGCCGCGCGAAAGCCGCAGCCCGCAGGTGATCAGCGACCTGATGCGTTCCTTCCACGAGAAATTTCCCGGCCACGGTATGCCATGAAGCCTCGCCCGTCTGCCCTCGCCAAGGCGTATCCGAGCCGGCGCGGCGTCCTGGCCGGCCTCGGCGCGGCGGCGATGTTGGCTCCGTTCGCACCGAGCCGGTCGATGGCGGCGGACGGCGACGCGCTGCCGCTGAAGCAGATCGGCGACGGCGTCTTCGCCTATGAGGGGGCGATCGAACTCGAAACCCCGGAGAACCAGGGAGCGACCGCCAATCTCGGCGTCGTGGTCGGCGAACAGGCCGTGGCCGTCATTGACAGCGGCGGCAGTCTCGTCGAGGCGAAAAGGTTCCTCGCCGCCATCGCCGGGGTGACGGACAAGCCGGTGCGCTATCTGGTCAACACCCACATGCATCCCGACCATGTGTTCGGCAACGCCGCCTTCCGCGCTCTCGGGGCCACCATCGTCGGCCATGCCAACCTGCCGCGCGCGCTGGAGGCGCGCGGAGCCTACTACCTGCAAAGCTTTCGCGAGCAACTGGGGCCGGCCCTGATCAAGGACATCGCCATCGTGCCGCCCACCCTTCTGGTGGAGGACACCCTCGAGCTCGACCTCGGCGGCCGCACGCTTGAACTGAAGGCCTGGCAGGCCGCGCATACCGACAACGACCTGACTGTGCTCGACCCGGCGACGGGCACGCTGTTTGCCGGCGACCTGGTGTTCGTAAAGCACCTGCCGTCGCTGGACGGCTCGCTGCTCGGCTGGATGCGCCAGATGGATGCGCTCGCCGCCCTCGCCGCAAGGCAGGTGGTGCCCGGCCACGGGCCGGTGCCCTCGCCCTGGCCGGAGGCGCTGGTGGCCGAGCGCCGCTATTTCGAGGCGCTGGCGGCCGACCTGCGCAAGGCGATCGCGGCCGGAACACCGATGGCGGAAGCCGCCGCCACCGCCGGTCGCGGCGAGGCAGGCAATTGGGCGCTGTTTGACGCCTATAACGGCCGCAACGCCACCGCCGCCTATGCCGAACTGGAGTGGGAATGAAGCCGGCGGCCGGCAGCCGCGCGCCGGCGAATTGTCATCCGCCGCACGAGCCGCTATCATTGCCCCATGCCGGGCACCACCCTTCTTCCATCGGTGGAGGCATCCAATGCGGTTGAACGTTTTCCGGAACGGACCGGCGATCTTGCCGGCCATGGCTTTTTGCGCAGCGCTGGCAACGGCGCCGCTTGCGCCGCAACCCGCCGGCGCACAGCAGACCCCGGCTTCCTCAGACCAGATATGGCAAAGCTTCAAGGGCGATGTCTTCGGCGACCAGGCGCTGGCCGAGGATGACGGCCTCGTCGCCATCGAGGCGCCCAAGCGGGCCGAGGACGCGGCACTGGTGCCGATCACCGTCAGCATCGACGCGGCGCGGGCGCCGCAGGGCATCAAGGCACTGACGCTGATCGTCGACGTCAATCCATCGCCGGTGGCGGCGACCTTCACGATCGGCAGGGATGCCGGCATCACCCGGCTGGCGACGCGGCTGCGCGTCAACGACTATTCCTACCTGCGCGCCATTGCCGAGACGCCGGACGGCAAGCTGCACATGAGCAAGATCTTCATCAAGGCCTCGGGCGGCTGTTCGGCGCCGGCCGTGAAGAACATGAACGAGGCGATGAAGACGATGGGGCAGATGAAGCTGCGCCAGTTCGCGGCGGCCGACACCGGCGGCGCGGAGCCGGAGCTGCAGCTCATGATCCGCCACCCCAACAATTCCGGCCTGCAACGCGATCCGCTGACGCAGTACTACATCCCCGCGCACTTCATCGACACGCTGAAGATATCGCAGGGCGAGCGCCTGCTGCTGACCATGGAAGGCGGGATTTCCATTTCGGAAGACCCCAACCTACGCTTCGACTACACGTCCAAGGGGCCGGGCGCGATCAAGGCCGAGGCGACCGACACCAAGGGCAAGACCTTCGAGGAATCGTGGCCGCTGGAAACCACCGGCATGTAGCGGGGGGCCTCGCGAAAGCGGGAACCGTTCCGGTCAGAAGCAGCGGACGTCGGCCTCGGCCTGAGCCTGCTTGAGTTCGGTGCGCGACTGCCTGGCGGGCGTGCTCTCCCGGAACAGCCCCGCGCCCTCGCCCGTCATCAACGACATGCTCTTGAACGTCGCAGCCCGCTCGTAGCGGTCATAGGGCAGGATCGAGGCGATGACGTCGATCGAGCAGGAGCAGGCCTCCAGCGCCTGCCGCGTCTGGCCGTTCGCGCGCATGCAGCCGAGCACGTAGTCGACCACGGCGACGGTGGGGTAGCCGGGCGCGGTGTCGACGGGACCGGCCGCCGCCGGCGCAAGCATCGCCAGCCCGGCGAGGGCTGAAAGTGCAGCATGTCTGATCATCGGAAATCTCCGTGTCGCTGGAACATGGTGCCGCCATGAAATTCGCTGCCATGAGACTGGTTGCATGTGTCGTCATAGCAAACGCCGGGTCAAGCATAGACGGATCGTACCTAGGACTAAAGTACCAAGGCGACCTCTGCCACACTACCGGGCGCTCCCGCACCGGGCCGGACCCGCCCATGACTAAATCTTCAAGTCGCCGGGACGCTGCGGATCATGCACGTGGCAGGCCCCAGACCCGCAAGACAACGCCGCAGGCCGCGGCCGAGTGTCCCGGAGTATTCAAGATGCGTGCAGATACGCTTTTACGCGCCAATCCATGACAGGCATGAAAGCCGACCCCCGCAACAATCGAGAATACTATAACCTCTATATAAATTAGCTGTATAATAGTGTATATTGCGCTGCACAATTTTGTATATTGCGGTGCAAACCCGGCGAAATTTCGAATTCCATTATTGTGCTTGCCTATCCGTTTTGAATGGCCTAGGCTTTTCTTGTTTCCGGCTTCAATGGGTCCGCTGTTATAGGGAGCAGCGGAAGTCCTTCGAAGGCCAAGCGAGGCGGGTGGTAACGGTGCCCGCTGCTCGCCTGGCATGGTCGTGACACGCTGCCGGAAATACTTCCCCTCACACCTGGATCGGCGGGGCATGCCCTGGTGGGCTGAACGACGATTTGACTTTGTGACCATCGGGAGGACTCGAATGCGTGTACTATCCAAAACCACCCAAGTTCTGGCAGCCGCGACGATTCTGTCGTTCGGCATGACAGGCCTTACCTTCGCCAACGACGACCTGGCGAAGATGAGCGAAAATACGAGCGATTGGGTCATGCAGACCGGCGACTACGCGAACCAGCGCTATTCGCCGCTTGACCAGATCAACAAGGACAATGTGAAGAACCTGCAGGTCAAATGGAGCTTCTCGACCGGCGTGCTGCGCGGCCATGAAGGCGGCCCGCTGATCATCGGCGACGTGATGTACCTGCACACGCCGTTCCCGAACATCGTCTATGCGCTCGATCTGAAGAACGACGGCAAGATCCTGTGGAAATACGAGCCCAAGCAGGATCCGAACGTCATTCCCATCATGTGCTGCGACACCGTCAACCGCGGCGTCGCCTATGCGCCCAAAAGCGACGACCATCCGGCTCTGATCCTGCTCAACCAGGCGGACACCAACGTCGTGGCGATCGATGCCACGACCGGCAAGCAGGTCTGGAAGGTCCAGAACGGCGAGAACACCGACGGCGGCAAGGGCGAATCCGGCACGGCGGCGCCCGTCGTGGTCAAGGACAAGGTTCTCATCGGCATTTCCGGCGCCGAATTCGGCGTGCATGGCTCGCTCGCGGCCTTCAACCTGAAGGACGGGTCGCTGGCCTGGAGGGCCTATTCCACCGGCTCCGATACCGACATACTGGTCGATCCGGAAAAGACGACGGAACTGGGCAAGCCGGTTGGCGCCGATTCCAGCCTCAAATCTTGGGAAGGCGAGCAGTGGAAGACCGGCGGCGGCACGACGTGGGGATGGTATTCCTACGACCCGAAGCTCAACCTGATCTACTACGGCACCGGCAACCCCTCGACCTGGAATCCGGTCCAGCGGCCCGGCGACAACAAATATGCCATGACCATTTTCGCACGTGACGCCGACACCGGTATGGCCAAGTGGCTCTACCAGATGACGCCGCACGACGAGTGGGACTATGACGGCATCAACGAGATGATCCTTGTCGACGGCATGGAGATCGACGGCAAGAAACGGGATGTTCTGGTCCATTTCGACCGTAACGGCTTCGCCTATACCATGGACCGTGCGACCGGCGAGCTTCTCGTCGCCGAGAAGTACGATCCGGCGGTGAACTGGGCGACCAAGGTCGACATGGATCCGAGCAGCAAGACTTACGGGCGGCCGCTTGTCGATCCGAAATATTCGCCCCAGATCAACGGCGAGGACACCAACACGGCGGGCATCTGCCCGGCCGCGCTCGGAACCAAGGACCAGCAACCGGCTGCCTACTCACCCAAGACCGGCCTGTTCTACGTGCCGACCAACCATGTCTGCATGGACTACGAGCCCTATAAGGTGAGCTACACCGCTGGCCAGCCCTATGTCGGTTCCACCGTGTCGATGTATCCCGGCCCCAATGAAAACGGCGCCATGGGCAACTTCATCGCCTGGGATGCCGCCAAGGGCAAGATCGTCTGGTCCAAGCCCGAGCAGTTCTCGGTCTGGTCGGGCGCGCTGGCTACCGCTGGCGACGTGGTCTTCTACGGCACGCTCGAAGGCTACATCAAGGCGGTCGATCTGGACGGCAACGAACTTTACAAGTTCAAGACGCCGTCCGGCATCATCGGCAACGTCACGCCCTTCGAGCGCGACGGCAAGCAGTACATCGCCGTCCTGTCCGGTGTCGGCGGCTGGGCAGGCATCGGCCTCGCCGGCGGCCTGCTCTCGCCCGACAACGCCGCCGCCTGGCATGGTGCGGTGGATCAGGGCCGCGCGCAGGGCGACGAGTCGCAGGTGGTTGGCACGGCGGGCCTTGGCGCCGTGGGCGGCTATGCCGCGCTCGCCGACTACACCACGCTCGGTGGCCAGCTGACCGTCTTCGGCCTCCCCGACTGACCGAACAGGCTTCGGCCTGACAACGTCTCCCGCCGTAACCTGACGGCGGGAGACTGAAACAAAAGCAGGGGCTCGCGCCTTTTCGGGTCCTTGCCGTTCACCAAACCGAAACAACACGGCCGCCCGCGCTTGCGTATGCGAGTTGCCGCCATGCCGGCCAGATCGAGGAAAATTATCTGAATGTCGATCCGTGCACTAATTCCGGCCTTCATCCTGAGCCTTTCGGCGCTGAGCGTGTGCCTGCCCGCCTTCGCGCAGGATACCCCCGAGAAAGCGAAGGCCGTCCGGGACGAAGACGGCAAATATTTCGACGCCGACGGTAACCCGACCTACAAGATCGAGAACGGCATGGTCGACTGGTATACGTTCAGCGGCTACCGCCGTTACCATTCCGACTGCCACGTCTGCCACGGTCAGGACGGCACCGGCTCGAGCTATGCGCCGGCCCTGGTCAACAGCCTCAAGACCATGGACTACGGTACCTTCCTTTCCATCGTTGCCGAGGGCCGCAAGGATGTCGGCGGCGGCAAGGAAAACGTGATGCCTGCCTTCGGCGACAACAAGAACGTCTATTGCTATATCGACGACATCTACGTCTACCTGCGCGCCCGTGCCGATGGCGCCGCCCCGCGCGGGAGGCCGCCAAAGCACGAGGACAAGTCGCAGGCGGCGAAGGATGCCGAAGCCTCCTGCATGGGTAGCTGACGCCATGACGCCGACGCACCGTACCGTAGCACGGATGAGGCGCAGGCCTGCCGCAGCCTCCGGCCTGCTGGCCGGGCTGCTGGCTGCCATGCTGCTTTTGCCGGTGCAGGCGCTGGCGCAGGGAACCGGGCTCGGCGCCGCGGGCGAGCTGGTGGATCCGGACGTGCTGCGGGTCTGCGCCGACCCTTCCAACATGCCCTTCACCGACAAGAGCGGCGAGGGCTTCGAGAACAAGCTGGCGGAACTGGTGGCGGCTGAAACCGGCCGCAAATCCGTCGCCTATACCTGGTTCCCCTCGGTGATCGGATTCGTTCGCAATACGCTCGGCGCGCATCGCTGCGACGTCATCATGGGCTATGCCCAGGGCGGCGACGCGGTGCAGAGCACCAACGCCTACTACCGGTCCTCCTACGTGCTCGTCTATCCGAAGGGCAGCGCTGTCGCGGGGGCGGAAACGATCGAGGATCCCAAGCTCACCGGCAAGCGCATCGGCGTGGTGGAAAGCACGCCGCCGACCGCCGCGATGGCCGCCAACCAATTGATGCGCACGGCCAAGGTCTACCCGCTGGCGGTGGATACCCGCGTTACCGAATCCATGGCCGAACGCATGCTGCGCGACATGAAGGCCGGCACCATCGACGCCGCGATCCTCTGGGGGCCGATGGCCGGCTACTATGCCAGGCAAATGAAGGCCGACGTAGTCCTGGTGCCGCTGGTCAAGGAAAAGGCCGGCCAGCGCATGGCCTATCGCATCACCATGGGCGTGCGGCATACGGACCAGGAATGGAAGCGCACGCTGAACAAGGTCATCCGCAAGAAGCAGGCGGAGATCAACAAGATCCTGCTCGACTACAACGTGCCGCTGATTGACGAACATGACAATCCGATCACCCAATAACGGCTTGGCGCATCGAAAGGAGCGGACGACTGGCGATGAAGACAGGAGCGGTGGCGTTACTGCTTTCGGCGGGACTGCTTGTGGGCGGATTGCCTGCGACCGGGTTCGTGGGCCTGTCATCGACACCGGCCTGCGCGGCACCCGTCGAGGAACCTTCCGGCTACCGGATGGACAAATACCGTGGGCCGGTGCCGCCGACCCTGCAAGGCGCGCGCGTCGTGACCACGGCCGAACTGGAAGTGCTGTGGCGCAGCGGCGCAGCGGTGCTGCTCGACGTGATGCCGCAGCAGCAGAAGCCGGCGGACCTGCCCGCCGGCACGGTCTGGCGCGATCCGACACGCAAGGACATTCCCGGCAGCCTGTGGCTGGCCAATGTCGGCTACGGCGCGCTGACGCCGGAAGCCGTCGCTTACTTCCGGCAGTCGCTGGAAAAGGTTTCGCAGGGCGCGAAGGACAAGCCGCTCGTGTTCTACTGCATGACCGATTGCTGGATGTCGTGGAACGCCGCCAAGCGGGCGATCGAATGGGGGTACGGCACGGTGCTCTGGTATCCGCCGGGTGCGGACGGCTGGGAGAAGGCGAAGCTGCCGCTCGCCGAAAACCGGCCCTACGGGATGGAGAATTGACGAATCTTGAAGTTCGGCAGCGGGACGGCCTTATTTTTAATGACTTGTTTTCTGGATTTGATGACCAATTGATACATTTGTCCATTTGAAACGATGGACGAGCCGTTGCCAATCATCGGTGCCCCGGCAACGGCAGAATGAAGCAATCGCTCCCGCGGGGGCATTGGAAAGGAGAAAGGCAATGAAGAAAAGCTGGAAGAAGCCGGCCATGTGCCAAGTGGCCGCCGGTTTTGAGATTTCCCGGTATCTGCCGGCCGAAATCGCGCCGAAGAAATAGGCTCTTTCCGACGCGTGCCTCTTGCGGGGCACGCGTCACCGATCCTTGGATGTACCTTGCCGGCTTCGCGGCCGGACGGAGTTTTGTGCCGAACGTTTTCCGGGCAGGTTGTGTTGCGCTTGAAAATCATCGGTTCGGCGGCTGGGGGCGGCTTTCCGCAGTGGAACTGCAACTACCGCCTGAGTCGTGCCGCCCGCGCCGGAGCAGACGGCGTGCGGCCGCGAACGCAGTCGAGCCTGATCGCGTCCGCTGACGGCGACGGCTGGGTGCTGTTCAATGCATCGCCCGATATCCGCCAGCAGATCGCCGCCACGCCCGAACTCCAGCCGCGCGTGGACGGGCCGATCCGCACCACGCCGATCCGCGCCGTGGTGCTCACCAATGGCGATGTCGACCATGTCGCCGGCCTGCTCAGCCTGCGCGAGCGGCAACCCTTCGCCCTTTACGCGGCAACGGATGTTCTCGACGTGCTTGCTCAGAATTCCATCTTCAACGTACTCGACCCGGCGCTGGTGCCGCGCCGGCCGCTGCCGCTTGGGCAAACCATCGCCTTGCAGGATGCGGAAGGCAGGGACACCGGCCTCGCCGTCGAAGCCTTCGCGGTGCCCGGCAAGGTCGCGCTCTACCTGGAAGACAGCAGCGACCCGCAGGCCGATTTCGGCTCCGACAGCGGCGACACGATCGGCGTGCGCATCGCCGAACGGGACCGGGCCGATACCGCCGCCTTCTATATCCCCGGCTGCGCGCGCGTCGACGAAGCGCTCGGGCAGCGCCTCGCCGATGCCGCCTGCCTGCTGTTCGACGGCACGCTCTACACGGACGACGAGATGATCGCCGCCGGCGTCGGCCGGAAGACCGGCCGGCGCATGGGCCATATCTCGATGGAGGGAGAGAACGGCGCCGTCGCCTCTCTTGCCGGCATCGCGCTCGGCCGGCGCATCTTCGTCCATATCAACAACACCAACCCCGTGCTCGACGAGAACTCGCCCGAGCATGCCCGCATCCGGGCGGCCGGTTGGGAAATCGCCTATGACGGCCTGGAGTTGGAGCTATGAGCGACTTCCACGACGCGGCCCGCAACGGCCTGTCGGCCGGCGAACTGGAAGCCGTACTGCGCGCGGTCGGCGCCGAGCGCTACCATAACCGCCATCCCTACCACCACCGCATGACGAGCGGCGACCTGTCGAAGGGCGAGTTGCAGGCCTGGGCGCTCAACCGCTACTGCTACCAGGCGGTCATTCCGCGCAAGGACGCCACCATCCTGGCGCACGCCGCAGACCCGGCCTTTCGCGCCGAATGGCGCAAGCGCATCGAGGACCATGACGGCGACGACGGCTGGAGCGGCGGGATCGCCCGCTGGCTGCATCTGGCCACCTCGCTCGGGCTGGAGGCCGAGGCGGTGAAGAGCGAACGGCTGGCCCTGCCGGCGACGCGCTTTGCCGTCGGCGCCTATCTTTCCTTCTGCGCCGATCGCTCGCTGCTGGAGGCGGTCGCCTCCTCGCTCACCGAACTGTTCTCGCCGGTCATCATCAACGAGCGGGTGCCGGCGATGCTGGCTAAATACGACTATGTCACCGCCGACACGCTTTCCTACTTTACCCGCCGGCCGGAACAGGCTGCGCGCGATTCCGACTTCGCGCTCGCCTATGTGCGCAAGCACGCCGACACGCCGGAGCGCCAGCAGCAGGTGATCGACGCGCTGGTGTTCAAGTGCGACATCCTGTGGGCGATGCTCGACGCTCTCCAGCATGCCTATGGCGAGGGCGGCGCGGCCATTCCACCCGGTGCCTTCCGGCCGGAGAGCGTGTCATGAACGGGCGGCGCGAACGGGCGATCGTCTCGACGGTCTCGGTTCCGCGCCTGCCTTCCCATGTGCGCATCCAGTTCGACCCGGTGCGGCAGGCGCATGCGGTGCTCTCGCCGGAAAAAGTGTTCTGGCCCAATGAGGTCAGCCTCGATATCCTTCGCCGCTGCGACGGGAAAACGAACGTGGACGCGATCGTCGCTGACCTGGCGCGCGTCTACGATGCCCCGCAGGAAGAACTCGCCGGCGACGTCTTCGCCTTCCTGCAGGAATGGTCCGACAAGCTTCTGGTACGGCTATGAGCGCGCTTCTACCCCCTATCGGCATGCTGGCCGAACTGACGCATCGATGCCCACTGCAATGCCCCTATTGTTCCAACCCGGTGGAACTGCTGAAGGCCAACCGCGAGCTCGACACCGCCGCCTGGCTCGACCTGTTCGAGCAGGCCGCCGATCTCGGCATCCTGCAGGTGCATCTTTCCGGCGGCGAGCCGACGCTCAGGCGCGACCTCGAACAGATGATCGCCCGGCTTTCGGCGCGCGGGGTCTACACCAATTTGATCACCGCCGGCGTCGGCATCGCCGAGGGGCGCATCGAGGCCTTCGCCGAGGCCGGGCTAGACCATCTGCAATTGAGCTTCCAGGGCGCGCGGCCGGAAACCACCGACCGGATCGGCAACCAGCGCGGCGCGCACGAACGGAAACTGGAGACGGCGCGGCGCGCCGTTGCCGCCGGTCTGCCGCTCACCATCAACGCGCCCGTCCACCGCCACAACATCGAGCAGGTGCCCGAGTTCATCGAGCTGGCACTGTCACTCGGCGCGGAGCGGCTGGAAATCGCCAATGTGCAATATGGCGGCTGGGCGCTGATCAACCGGCAGGCGCTGATGCCCGCCCGCGACGCGGTCATGCGCCAGGCGGAAATCGTCGAGGCAGCGGCCGCGCGGCTCACCGGCATCCTCAACATCGATTTCGTCACGCCGGACTATTTCGCCATCTACCCGAAGCCCTGCATGGGCGGCTGGGCGCGCGACGCCTTCATGGTCGCGCCCGACGGCACGGTGCTGCCCTGCCATGCCGCGCATACCATCCCTACACTCACCTTCGAGCGCTTCGGCGACAGGACGCTGGCCGAAATCTGGGCGGATTCTCCGGCCTTCAACGCCTTTCGCGGCACCGACTGGATGCAGGAACCCTGCCGCAGTTGCGAACGGCGCGAGATCGACTGGGGTGGCTGCCGCTGCCAGGCAATGGCGATTGCCGGCAACGCGGCGGCGACCGATCCAGCCTGCATCAAGTCGCCGCTGCACGCGCGCATGGCAACCGCGGTGGCCGAGGCGCAGGCGGCCGCAGCCGCGCACGACAGGAACGCCGAATTCGTCTATCGGCGCATAGGCGGCGCGGTTCAGGCGGAACCAGAGAAAGCGTAGCGCTTTTCGATCCGGCGTGGCGTCAGTCCCGCCTGAACAGGATCTCGCCGGTGCCGGCGACGGCGTTGTCGCCGCCGAACTTGCCGGGCCTCGGCCCGAGCAGCGGCCGCTTCAGGATTCCCTCGGCCATCAGATAGCGGTCGAAGACGGCGGCGAAGGTGATGTCGGGCGCGCCGCATTCGACGAAGCTCGGCGACACGTCTTCCGGCACGCGGTCGAGCAGGATGGAGCCGCGCCGCATCATGTAGCCGGGCAGGCGGCCGACCGCGCCGGTGACCACCAGCGTGCCGGCAATCATGCGCGACCCCGCATAGTCGCCGCAGCCCTTGAGCACCGCCGCCACGCCACGGCGCATGCGGTCGCCCGCACAGGCGCCGGCGCTGCCGCGCACGACCAGCACGCCGCCGTTCATGCCGGCAAGTTCGCCCGCCAGCGGCCCGCCGAGATGGTCGCCGGCATCACCGAGGATTTCCAGCCAGCCGCCACGCATGCCGGAGCCCGCATGCGGCCCGGCGCTGCCCTCGATCAGCAGCCGGCCGCCGCGCATGGTCCGCCCCGCCTGCGCGCCGACATCACCGGCAACGACGATGGTGCCTGCTGTCATGCCGGTGCCGACGCCATCGAAGCGGCTGCTGCCGCCTTGCAGAACGACGCTGTCGGCGCCCTTGCCGGAAACGCGGAACACGTCGCCCACGGTGAGCGCACGCCGCGAGTGGCCGAGCCGGATCTCGCCGATCTCGCGCGCCGACAGACCCGCCAGCCGTTCCGGCGTCAGCGGCGACAGGTCGAGCCGTTCCGGCGGCGTTTCGCGCAAGGTGAAGGTGAGCGGCTTCACGGCAAAAGGTCCTTCAGGTGGTAATGGAATTTGCCGAGCTTGCCGCCATAGTTGCCCGCGCTGATGCGCGAGGCGCCCTCTTCCGGCCCGAGCGCAATCACCGCGCCGATGCCGGCCTTCATCGCGGCCGCCACCGCGTCGCTGGTTTCGCCGTCGATGACGATTTCCAGCACGGCGTTGTCGGCCGGCCCGAGCGCGCTTTTCACCACGCCGCGCAGCGTCGGCGCGAAGGCGTCGTTGGTGGAAGCCATCATACCCTTGTATTTGCCGCCGACCTTCGACCCCGAGCGGACGATGCCGCCCGGAAACGGCATGATCGCGCCCGGCACCTGCTCGATGGCGGCTACCGCCGCTTCCGCCGCCGCCATTGCCTGGGCGTTGGAGGAAGCGACCAGCAGCAGGTTGCCGCCGCCGACCGCGCTCTTGGTCATCCCGGTCGTGGCTTCACACAGGAACTCGCCGTCCATTACCGGCACGCGCCAGAAATGGCGGCCGCCGAATTTCTTCGACACCTGCCAGCCATCGCCGAAATAGCGCAGCGCGGAGCCCAGCTTGAGGTCGGCCACGCCGCCGTTCAGGTCCGCGAAGCAGGCGCTGCCGGGCGACGTCAGCACGCATTGGCCGAGCCGGTTCTGCACCTGCTTCTGCAACTCGTCGGTGGAAACGGCAAACAGCATCACCCGGCAGCCGGGCCGCCCGTCGGGCGTCTGCGCGGGCGACAGCTCGACGTCGATCGCCGCCTCGCAGCCGCAGCCGATCACCGAGGTGGCGAAGCCGGTCATGGTGACGGCGGCCTGGCGCGCCCATTTGCGGTTCGGCCCGGTGATGATGATGGCGGTCGCGCGCATGCCGAAGGCCTCGGCGAACGTATCGTCGATGGCGACGCCGTTGACCGTCAGCTGTTGCATGACACCTCACCGAAAGGCTGTTCGCGCTCGATGGCCGCGTCGGGGAAAACGAAGCCATCGAGCGACAGGCCGTAACGCTGCTGGTGGTAGGCCTCGAGCCGCCTCACCATCGCCTTGTCCGGCTCGGGCTTGAGCCTGAGCGCCTTGCCCCAGCGCCAGTTGGTGACGTTGCCGTCCTCGACGACCTGTTCGCCGTTCTTCAGCACGAAGGCGGCGCGGCGGAACATGGCGGCAATGTCGTCGCCCTTGCGATAGACCGCGACGTCGGCCAGCGCACCCGCGCCCAGATGGCCGCGATCCTTCAGGCCAAGCAGCTTGGCGGGTGCCGCCCGCGTCATGATCGCGATGTCGTCCAGCGTATATTCGCGCGTGAGGCCGGGCAGCGCGGACAGCGCCAGCGCCCGTTTCGACAGGCTCTCCATCGCCTTCTCGCGCACCTGCCGGCTCATCAACAGCGCGAAGATTTCAGGATAGGTGGTGAACGGCGCGCCGTTCGGGTGGTCGGTGGTGAAGAACACCCGCCACGGATCGTCGATCAGCAGGAACAGTTCCAGCCCGATCGCCCATTGCAGCGTACCGAAGAAGTCGGCGCGGTAGTCGAACGGCACCACGCCGCCGCCATCGGCGACGCCGTCGACAATCACCGACTTCTTCGGCCGCGCCGAGCCGCGTGCGGAGAACTGACGCATCACGTCGGAGGAAACGGTCACCGTCTGGCCGAACATCACCTGCCCGACGTCGATGGTGATTTCCGGCGTCGAGTTGACCAGTTCGGCCATGCGCGCACCGGCGGAGGAGAAGCCGCGCTTTCCCTCGCTGCCGTAGCTGTAGAACTGCAGGTGCGCCAGATGCAGCGGCAGCCCCCCGGCGGCGGCCATGGTCTCGGCGGCTGTATCGGGCGCGCCCGGTACGCCAAGGTTATTGCAATGGACATGCAGCGGATGCGGAATGCCGAGCGCGCTCACCGCCGCCTGCAGCGTCTTGACGATGCGGCGCGAACTGGCGCCATAGAAAGGCACCTCGTCGTCGAAGGAGAAGCTGCGCACGTTCTCCTTGAAGGAGGCGGCGGCACCGGCATTGATGACCTTGACGCCGAGCGCGCGGCTGGAAGCGACAGTCCAGGCGACGTAATCCTCGACCATGCCGGCGGAGGCCTTGTCGTGGATCATCGACAACAGGAAATCGTCGTTGCCGAGGATTGCCAGCGTCGCCTTGTCGATGATCGGGATGTCGGCAAGTTCGAGATGGGTGTGCAGGGCCGCCGCCGGCGACATTGCCGGCTCGACCACGGTGGTGAAACCCATCTGCGCATAAAGCCGGCCGGTCTCATGCGTGGTCCAGCCGAGGTGCGCGAGCGGCGTGGCAGCCGGGCGTGGGGCATGCGCCTTGTGGAACTCGGGCAGCAAAAGCCGCGCCGTGTTCACATTGCCGCCGCCGATATGGGAATGGATGTCGATGGCCCCGGCCATCACCACGCAGCCGCTGGCGTCCAGCGTCAGGTCCGGCGCGCGGCCCGCAGGGGCCGCGACGATCGTCTCGTCCTCGATCCACAGGTCGCCCTTGCCTCTGCGGCCATTGACGGGATCGACGATGTCGCCGCCGGCGATGCGCGTCAGCATGGCGGCACCTCGCTTTGCAGTAGGCGCCCGGCGATCATGCGCAGCACGGCAGCGGCGGAGGGAATTTCGGCAGGGGCCTGCGCCTTGGCGGCGGCAATGGTGCCGGCCCGTGCGGAATAGAGCACGGCATCGTGGTCGATGCCCGGCCTGCCGATGGCGATGGTGACGGCGGCGCCGGCAACCGGCTTTGCGCCGCCGGTGAGCGCGATCAGCGGCAGTTTTGCGGTGGCGACGGATTTCGCATCGGCGGCGACGACCAAATGCAGGTCGGCTTCGCCATCGGCGATCATCCGCGTTACGTCGAAGCGCCACGGGTCGAAGTCGGCCGCACCGTCGCTGAAGCCGCTGCGCAGCGGAAAGCCGGTCGTCCAGGTCGAGGCGAGCGCGCTGCCCCAGCCGTTGTCGCTCGCCGGCAGGTGCAGCGCCGAAGCGCGCTGCTTGCGGTTGAGGTCGGCGATCAATCCTTGCAGCATCGCCAGCCCGAGCGTGCCGACCGACTGGCCGCAGAAGGTGAAGACCGGGAAGCGCGCACCGGCCAGCGCGGCGGCAAAGGCATCGAAGTTGCGCAGAGGCCGCGCCGTCTGCCGCCCGTTGCAGCGGGCGCGAAGCGCGGCCAGCATGGCCTCCAGCCCGCCCTCGCAGGAAAGTCGCGCCGCCTTCACGCCCTCCGGCGCCTTCGCCTCGGCGCCGATCAGGAAGATATGCCGTTCGCCCGCCCCGCCGAGATCGGGAGCGGTCGTCGCCAGTTCGGCGATCAGGTCACGATGGGCCACCGGCAGCGCCCCGACGATGACGAGCATGTCGGCGCGCCGGCGCACTTCGCCCGGCGCGATGAACATGCCGCCCTTGTCGGTTACCTGCGCGGCCTCGCGCGCGGTCGCCGCACCGTCCAACTGGTCGTAGGCGGCGCCGACAAGACGCGCCAGCTCGATCGCGGCGCGCGTGCCGTGCACATCCGTATCGAGGCTGAATACCGGATAGAAACTGGCGCTCAGAAGCTCGGCGGCCTTGTCTGCCGCATCCGCAACGGGCACGCTCCGGCTGTCGATCCACGCAACCGCCATACCTGCCTTTTAAACTTTCTGGTGCCAGCGCCAACCCTAGCCGAAAGCAGGCCGGTCGTGAACCCCGCTTTCGCGGCTGCGTCCTTTGCGCTCAGTCGTACTTGATGTAGGCGAAGCGCTGGTCCATCTGCGGCGTTCCGGTGAGCGCCCCGCCCTCCTTGCCCGGCTGCCAGCCGACGACTTCCTCGATCTTGCGGGCCAGTTGGAAATCCTTGTCGGTCACGCCTTTTGCCGCGTGGTTGGTCAACTTGACCTCGACCCAGGCATAGGACGCAGCTATGTCGGGATGGTGCCAGGCGGCTTCGGCCAGATGGCCGACCGTGTTGATCACCATCAGCGTCGATTTCCAGCCATGCGTCTTGTATTTGCGCCTGATCCAGCCGTTCTCGTAGCGCCATTTCGGCAGTTCCTTCTGCAGCCGCTCGGTGATCTCGGCTTCCGAATAGGTTCGTTCGCTGCTCGTTTCGCTCATCGCTTCCTCCACAGCTTGCCCGCTCCGCGAAAACCGGTATCATGGGCGCGGGCACCTGAATTTCTGTCTCCGTGCATGATGCACATAACGGAGCATCAATGTCTAACAGCGTGACTGTCAGGGTGCCCGCCCGCCTGCATCTGGGTTTTCTCGATCTGAACGGAGGTTTCGGCCGCCGCTTCGGCAGCATCGGCCTGCCGCTTTCCGGACCGGAAACCGTGCTCGGCCTGTCGCGGGCGAGCGAGATGCGCATCGAAGGACCCGACAGCGAACGGGCCGGCCGCTACCTGGCGACGCTCTGCCGGCATCTCGGCCTCAACGGCCCCTACCGCCTCACCGTCGAGGATGCGATCCCGCCACATGCCGGCCTCGGTTCCGGCACGCAGATGGCGCTGGCGGTCTCGGCGGCGCTGCGCACCCTGCACGGCCTGCCGCTGGAGCCGCAGGCCGACGCGACGCTGCTCGACCGCGGCGCGCGCTCAGGCATCGGCATCGCCAGTTTCCGGCAGGGCGGCGTTATCGTCGACGGTGGCAAGCTTGCCGCCGACGAACCACCGCCGGTGGTGGCGCAACTGCCGTTCCCGGATGAATGGCGGGCGATCCTTATCCTCGATCACCGGCAAAGCGGTATCCACGGCAGCGCCGAGATCGAGGCGTTCCGCGACCTGCCGGTGTTCCCGGCCGGCCTCGCGGCTGAAATCTGCCGGCACGTGCTGATGGGCGCGATGCCGGCGCTGGTCGAGCACGATATCGTGCGCTTCGGCGCCGCCGTCACCGCCATCCAGCGGATGGTCGGCACGCATTTCGCACCGGTGCAGGGCGGCGTGTTCACTTCCAGGCCCGTCGAGGAACTGGCAATGAGGCTCGCCGAGGCCGGCGCCGTCGGCATCGGGCAAAGCTCTTGGGGGCCGACCGGTTTTGCCTTCGCGCCGTCGCAGGCAGCCGCTTCGGCGATGGTCGATACCGTGCGCGCCAATGTGCCAAAAGGCGTCGAAATCCGCATCGCTTCCGGCCGCAACCATGGCGCCAGCATCGTTTCGACGGAACTCGGCCTCGTCGGCAGCTAGGCCCTTTCGACCCAACGCCATTCGATCAAAGAGGGAAAACATGGCCCGCAAGAACATCCTGCATATGCTGACCCCGCTGAGGCAGATGAGCCCGTTCGACGTGAACATGGCGCTCGACGCGGGCTTCGACGCCGTCGTGCCCTATGTCGGCGTGGAGGCAAGCGAGATCACCGGGCTGGTGCAGGACGCCATCTTCTCGCGCCCACCGGATGCGGGGCCGAGCACCGGCGTCTTCCTTGCCGGCAAGGACGCGCTGCTGGCGCTCGACATGCTGGAGACGGCGAAGAAGGCGATGGTGCCGCCGTTCCAGCTTTCGGTATTCGCCGACCCCGCCGGCTCCTTCACGACAGCGGCGGCGATGGTGGCCAAGGTGGAAAAGGCGCTGAAAAACCATTTCCAGCGCAGCCTGAAGGACACCCGCGTCGCCGTTTTCGGCGGTACCGGCGTGGTCGGCTTCTGCACGGCGGTGATCGCCGCCCGCGAGGGCGCCAGGGTGACGCTCGCCGGCCATGATGGCAAGGAGCGGGTGGCGCGCATCGCCGCCGGTATCGAGCAGCGCTTCAAGGTCAAGGTGGCGGCAGCCGACGGCTCCTCCGATGCCGCGAAACGCGAAATCGTCGAGGCGAACGACGTCGTGCTCGCCTGCGCCAAGGCGGGCGTGCAGGTGCTGTCGGCAAGGCAGTTGGCCGGCAGCGGCCTGCTCGTCGCCGCCGACGTCAACGCCGTGCCGCCGGCCGGCGTCGAAGGACTTGCCGTCAATGCCGACGCCACGCCGCTCGACGCGACAAAAGGCGTCGGTATCGGCGCCCTTGCCATCGGCAATGTGAAATATAAGGTTCAGGCTGGCCTCTTCCGGAAGATGATCGAATCCGAAAAGACGGTCACGTTCGATTTTCAGGACGCGTTTTCCCTTGCTCGCGAGATCGCCAAATAGCGCTGACACGCTGCTGATCGCGGCGATTTCGGGCCGTGCGCTGGCGGCAGCGGCGCGGCGCGCCGGCTATCGCCCGCTGGTGGCCGACCTGTTCCGCGACATCGACACCGTGGCGCTGGCCGAACGGGCCATAAAGCTGCCCGGCAGCCTGCATGACGGCATCGCCGACAAAGCACTGATCCCGGCCCTGCATGAACTGGCCGGGAACGAGCGGCCGGCGGCGCTCGTGCTGGGTTCCGGCTTCGAGCGCCACCCCGATATGGTGGAAAGGCTCGCCGGCCATTTCTCTCCGATCACCGGTTGCGGCGGCGAGGCGATCCGCGCGGCCAAGGATCCCGACCGGCTGGCAGCCGTCTGCTCCGAACTCGGAATCCCGCACCCGGCACTGTCGTGGACGCCGCCAGCGGACCCGCACAACTGGGTGGTGAAGACCAGCGGTGGCGCCGGCGGCAGCCATATCGGCCGCGCCGACGGCGCTCCCCTGCCGACGGGCCGCTATTTCCAGCGCTTCGTCGCGGGCGAAAGCGTCTCGGCGCTGTTCATCGGCGCCGGACGCGACACCCGCATCGTCGGCTTCAGCCGGCAATGGGCCTCGCGTGCGCCGGACGCACCCTATCGCTACGGCGGCGCGGTGCGGCTCAGGCGTTTCAGACGCGCCACGGGGACAAGGATCGGGCAATGGCTGCGCGCGCTTTCCTGCCGCTTCAACCTCCTCGGCCTGTGCAGCGCAGATTTCATCCGCAGCGGTGACAGCTACACGCTGCTTGAGATCAATCCGCGCCCCGGCGCCACGCTCGACATCTTCGACGACGCCGAAGCGCCGCTGCTAAAAGCCCATCTCGACGCTTCGGCGGGACAGCCTTTCGCGCTGCCGCGCTTCCGCGACGCGATGGCCGCGATGATCGCCTATACGCCGACGCCGATTGCCCGCTTCCCGGCGCTCGCCTGGCCCGACTGGGTCGCCGATCGCCAGCCGGCGGGCAGCCGGCTCGACTCCGGCGATCCGGTCTGCACCATTTTCGCGAGGGGCATGAGCGCAGCAGCCACTTGCAAGACGCTCAGGGCCAAGGCACACGAACTGCAAACTCAATGGGAAGAAGGCCGGCCATGAAAGACGGCTCCGCAAGGTTGAACGACAATGCCCGCACCATCGCCGAACGGATGATCCGCGATGCCGAGCGCCTGCGCATCGCCGTTTCCACCGGGCCGAGCGGCGAATGCCTGATCGATGCCGGCGCCAAGGCTTTGGGCAGCATCGAGGCGGGCCTGGCCATGGCCGAGGCGGCGATGGGCGGGCTTGGCCGCATCGAGACGATCATGGAGCGTGGCGCGACACGGCATCCGCTCGCCGTGCAGGTCGGCTGCTCGCAGCCGGTGCTCGCCTGTCTCGGCAGCCAGTACGCCGGCTGGAACCTTTCCGGCGATGGCTATTTCGCCATGGGTTCGGGACCGGCGCGGGCGCTGGCCCGGGTCGAGCCGCTGTTCGAGACGTTCGCCTATCGCGACACCGCCGGCTCGGCACTGCTGGTGCTGGAAACGGCCAAGCCGCCGCCCCAGGCGATCGTCGAGAAGGTGGCCAAGGCAACCGGCCTTTCGCCCGACAGGCTGACCTTCGTCTATGCGCCGACGCAAAGCCTGGCCGGCACCGTCCAGATCGCCGCGCGCGTGCTGGAGGTGGCACTGCACAAGGCCAACGATCTCAAATTCCCGCTGGACGCCATCGTCGAGGGCGTCGGCATCGCGCCTATCCCGGCTCCGCATCCGGATTTCCTCACCGCCATGGGCCGCACCAACGACGCCATCATCTACGGCGGGCGCGTGCAGCTTTTCGTGCGCGGCGAAGCGAAGGCGGCGAAAGAGCTGGCCGAGGCGCTGCCCAGCCGCGCTTCCCGCGACTTCGGCCAGCCCTTCGCCGAGGTGTTCAAGCGCTTCAAGGGCGATTTCTATGCCATCGACCCGCATCTGTTCAGCCCGGCTGAAGTGATCGTGACCGCGCTCGACAGCGGCGACACGTTCCGCGCCGGCGAATGCGACCTTGCCATGCTCGAACGCAGCCTGGGATGATCGTGCCGGCAGCCTGTCGCGTCCTCGTCGTCAACGAGAATCCGGAAGGGCCGCCCGCCCGCAGCCTGGCCACGAGCCTGTGCGCGCGCGGCGCCGTAGTCGAGACCGCGCCGCTTTCGGCCGTCGAGTTCGACACCGCCAGCGCCAGCGGGCTCGTCATCCCCGGTTTCGGCGAGGCCCTGCCGGATGCGGTGCTGGTGCGCTCCATATCGGCGGGGTCGTTCGAGGCCGTGACGCGCCGCCTCGGCGTCCTGCATGCGCTGGGCGGGCTCGGCGTGCCGGTATGGAACCCGGCCGCGGCCATCGAGCGCTGCGTCGACAAGTCGACGACGAGTTTTGTCCTCGACCGGGCCGGGGTGCCGACACCGCCGACCTTCGCCGTGGAAGGGCTGGGCGCCGCGCAGGCGATCGCCGAGCGCGAGCTACGCCGCGCCCGGCTGGTGCTGAAACCGCTGTTCGGGGCGCAGGGGCGCGGCATCGTCATGATCGACGCCGTCTCCGAGTTGCCGCCGGAGGAGGAGGTGGGCGGCGTCTACTATCTTCAGCACTATGTGGCGCGCCCCGGCCCGCCCTTTCGCGATTTCCGCGTCTTCGTATGCGCCGGCAAGGTCGTGGCGATGATGAGCCGGCGTGGCGCCGCCTGGATCACCAATGTCAGCCAGGGTGGCGTTCCGGAGCCGGTCGACGTCACCGAGAGGGCCTTGCTGGAGCGGCTGGCGGTGGCGGCGACCAAGGCCGTCGGCGCGCGTTTTGCCGGGGTCGACCTGGTCAGGGCACAGGACGGCGCCGTCTTCGTGCTCGAGGTCAACAGCATGCCGGCCTGGTCGGGCCTGCAGACGGTGAGCGAAACCAATATCGCCGACGCGATTGCCGCCGGCCTGCTCGCCTTCCTGGCGAAGCGGGACGAGGCAGCCCGCGCCCCGCGCCTTGCCATGCCGGCCGGGTCATAGGGCGATGCCGGTCTCGCGCGCCCTTCTGACAGAGGCCTACGAGGCCGCCTGCCGGGCGGAAATCGAGGCGCTAAAGCCCGGCAATGTCCATGTTTTCGCCGATGGCCACCGCATGTCGGCGGACCAGTTCCTGCGCAGCGCCGAGGTCAGCGCCGCCCCGCTCACCGAACCTGGCGTCTCGATCGGCCGGCGCATCCTTGCCGCGATCAGCGCGACGCGCTCGGCAGTCGCAACCAATACCAATCTCGGCATCGTGCTGCTTGCCGCGCCCTTGCTGCGCGCTGCCGAAATGCCCGGCCGCGACCTCGGCGCCAATGCCCGGGAGGTGTTCGCCGGCCTTACCATGGACGACACGGCCGCCGTATTCGAGGCCATCGCGCTGGCTTCGCCGGGCGGGCTCGGGGACGCCGACAACGACGTGCGCGAACAACCGAAGATCGGGCTGGTGGAGGCGATGCGGCAGGCCGGCGACCGCGACCTGATCGCCCGCCAATACGCCAACGGCATGGCCGACATCTTTACCACCGGCCTGCCCGTGCTGGTGGAAGCGGAAAAGCGTGGCGACAGCGGTATGTGGCCGGTGGTCGCCGTCTACCTGGCGTTCCTGACCGGATTTCCCGACAGCCATGTCGCGCGCAAGCACGGGCTCGACACCGCGCTAAGGGTCCAGCGCGAGGCCGCCGCGGTCACCGCCGATCTTGCCCGTCAGCCCGACGAGGAAACCCGCATCGCCACGCTGATGGCCTTCGACAGCGACCTCAAGGCTCGCGCCATCAACCCCGGAACCAGCGCCGATCTGACGGTGGCTAGTCTTTTAGGCCGATGCCTTAGCCAGTACCTTGCATAACGCCGCCATTGATGCTTCATTTCATGCAGCGGGGGCATGTGCTTTCGCGGCTATCTAGCCAACCGGCCCGGCATCCGGGCGCTGCCAACAAGGATAGCTGTCCATCGAGCGAGCGCTCGGGCGCAGCAACCATGGACATCCCTTTGTGTCTTGGAGGAAATTGGCATGGCAAAGATTTCGAAAGTTATGGTGGGCGAGTCGCTTGTCGGTGACGGCAACGAAGTAGCGCATGTCGATCTTTTGATCGGCCCGCGCGGCAGCGCCGTGGAGTCGGCGTTCTGCCACGCCCTGACCAACAACAAGGACGGCTTCACCTCGCTGCTCGCCGTCATTGCGCCCAACCTGGCCTGCAAGCCCAACACCGTCATGTTCAACAAAGTCACCATCAAGGGCGCCAAGCAGGCGGTGCAGATGTTCGGCCCGGCCCAGCACGCCGTCGCCAAGGCGGTGCAGGACAGCGTCGCCGAGGGCGTCATCCCGGCCGACGAAGCGGACGACGTCTTCATCTGCGTCGGTGTCTTCATCCACTGGGAAGCCGACGACGACGCCAAGATCCAGAAATACAACTACGAGGCGACCAAGGAAGCCATCAAACGCGCCGTCGAGGGCAAGCCGACTGCGGCGGAAGCCACCGCACAGCGCGACAGCGTCAAGCATCCCTTCGCCGCCTAGACAAGAGACAGCCCCGCACAGGCAAAACCTTCTGCGGAATCGGACGGGCTGTTGCGCCGGCTGATGAAAAGTCTGGGCTTTTGACGAATACCCGGTGCGGGGCACCCGCCTCACACCGGGTGCTTCGTCGTTCTGGCAATCAACGAACCCTGTTCGCCGCAACCGGTTCAGGCGTGCAGGGCTTCAATCTGTTCGGATGTCAGGCTGCCGTCGTGCAGGCAGGTCGCCACAAGCGCGCCGGCCACGCCGAGCGACGCCAGCGTCCTCAGATCGGCCTCGCCGCGAACGCCGCCGGCGGCGATGACCGCTCGGTTGCCGGCGCGCGCCCTGACTTCCTCCAGCCGCTCGAAGTCGGGACCTGCGCCCGCGCCGACCTTGGCCAGCGTCATGACGATGACCGTCGACGGCCAGCATTCGGCATTGCCCAGAAGGCTCGCGGGACCGCGAAAGCCCTCGCCGGTAAAATCGAGCGAAAGGACCAGCCGCGGATGGTCAGCGAAGCGGCGCAAAAGCGCCTCGTCCCGTTGCGATTCCGAGCCGAGAATGGGCCTCAGCCACGGCTTTTCCAGCGCGGCGGCGAGGAAAGCGGCTTCGTCGGTTCCAGCGTCCACCCACAGCTCGGGCGGCCGGTCCATGCCGCGCAGCGCCGCCAGTGCCGCCTCGTTGGGCGCGCCGCCCGCGATCGCGTCCAGATCGGCGACATAGAAGGCCGAAAAGGGGTGCAGCGTGCGCAGGCCGGCAGCCACCGCGACGATGTCCGAACTCGCGGCAAGCGGTGTCTCGATCGGCCGATAGAGGTCGCGCCGACCCCGTGCGGCCCGCACCACGCGACCGCCTTTGAGATCGAGAACGGGGATGATATGCACCTGTCGGGCTCCGCTAAACACGTGACACAATGAAAGCCTGAACCATGGAAAAAGGAAAGACCGGCATCGTCGGTTTCGATATCGGCGGCGCCCATCTCAAGGTCGTCCGCGCCGAGGCGGGGCGCGTCGTTGCCGCGCACATCTTCGCCACGCCGCTGTGGCAGGGGCTCGAATGCCTCGACGCGGCGATCGCCGAGGCCGAGCCGCTTTATCGCGGCGCCGGCCGCCTCGCCTTCACCATGACCGGCGAACTGGTGGACATCTTTTCCTGCCGCGCGGATGGGGTGGCGGCGCTTATCGACCGCATCGAGCGGCATTTTCCCGGTACGGAAAAACGAATCTATACGGTGGAATCCGGTCTTGTGGAGCCGGCCCGGGCGCGGCAGATGCCAGACGCCGTGGCCTCGGCCAACTGGCATGCCACCGCCTCGCTGGCGGCGCGCCTCAAGGGCGAAGCGCTGTTCGTGGATATGGGGTCCACCACGACCGATATCCTGGCGCTGGCGGGCGGATCGGTCCGCAACCGGGCCGCGACCGATGCCGGCCGGCTTTCCACGAGCGAGTTGGTCTATACCGGTTTCACCCGCACCTTGCCGTTCGGGGTGGCATCGACCGCACCCGTGCAGGGGCGGCTGACACCGCTGATGAACGAATTCTTCGCGGCCATGGGCGATGTGCATCGCATACTCGGCATGCTTCCCGACGGGATCGACCAGCATGTGACGGCGGACGGCAAGGAAAAGACCATGGAGGCTTCCGTCGCCCGGCTGGCGCGCATGGTCGGCCGCGACGCGGCCGAGTTGACGGACGCCGAATGGCACACCGTGGCCGAATGGTTCAGCGAGCGGCAGTTGCGCATGGTGCACGACGCGGCGGTGCTGGTCGCGACCGGGCTTGCACCGGACGCGCCGGTGATCGGCGCAGGCATCGGGCGGCCGCAGATCGCGCGCCTCGCCCGGCGCATGGAGCGGCCCTATCTCGACTTCGCGACCCTGTTCCCGGTGGAAGAAGCCGCGCGCGACGAGGCCAGCGCCGCCGCCCCCGCAACCGCGCTGGCGCTGTTGGCCGGAATGGCGAGGTAGGAAGAGTCGTCGCCAGCGCCGGGGGCTTCAGGCCCCCACCCCTAACCCCTCCCCAAAAGGGAGAGGGGAATGCTGGCATCGTCTTTTTCCAGAACCAGAGAACTGATGATCTCGGTTGGCGCATATCCGGCATTGACGAGATAGTTTCTGCATTCGTGTGGCTGGAAGCGGTTGAGCACTGCCGCTTTCCATGTTGCTTCGATGGTAGGTTGTGCGCCGGCCCGCATGAGGTGTTTAAGTTTGGCAAAGCCCCTTGGCGGGCACCAAGCTCCACGCCGTCCAGTAGTCCACCTTCGGCCCGCACGCGGCCAGTTCGGCCTGGAGACCGCGCGGTGACATGCTCGCCGCTGCCGAACCGCTCCAGAAGCCAGGCGCGGTACGGCGCAAGAAGCAACGGCCGAGGAGAGCAACATCACAAATCGTGAGGCTGCCGCCTTCGCCAGCACCGTCTGATCTAAGAATCTCTTTTAACGCTAGGGAACGACGCAAACAGTCGATCGTGTCAGGAACCGTTTCTCCCGACCATTGTCGAGCGAGAACATGCCGCCGCGGCCAGGCACCACATCAAGGATCAGATCGGTGTGTTTCCAGACTTCGAACTGCGATTCCGAAATGTAGACCGGCGTATCGCCGATCGTGCCTAGCAGCACATCGCGGTCGCCAACAATGAAATCGCCCCTCGGATAGCACATAGGGGATGAACCGTCACAGCAACCGCCGGACTGGTGGAAAAGCACCGGCCCGTGATCGGCGATGATCTCGTCCAGCAGTTGGGCCGCTTCGGGGGTTGCGGAAACCTTGTTCAGGGAAACTTTCTCGATCATCGGAGCCCTCCCTTCCAAACCATAGAGCGACGTGGCGAAGATCGCCACGTCGCAACGCCTTGAGAGGCGATCAGAAGAAGCCGAGCTTCTTCGGGCTGTAGCTGACCAGCATGTTCTTGGTCTGCTGATAGTGGTCCAGCATCATCTTGTGGTTCTCGCGTCCGACGCCGGATTGCTTGTAACCGCCAAAGGCCGCATGGGCCGGATAGGCATGGTAGCAGTTGGTCCACACGCGACCCGCCTGGATGGCGCGGCCAAAGCGGTAGGCGCGCGTGCCGTCGCGGGTCCACACGCCGGCGCCGAGACCGTAGAGTGTGTCGTTGGCGATCGACAGGGCTTCGGCGTCGTCCTTGAAGGTGGCGACCGAGACCACCGGGCCGAAGATTTCCTCCTGGAAGACGCGCATCTTGTTGGTGCCCTGGAACACGGTCGGCTTGACGTAATAGCCGCCGGCCAGATCGCCGGGCAGCTTGTTCTGCTCGCCGCCGGTCAGCACCTTGGCACCTTCCTGCCTGCCGATGTCGAGATAGGAAAGAATTTTCTCCATCTGCTCGGAGGAAGCCTGCGCGCCGATCATGGTTGCCGGATCGAGCGGATCGCCTTGGACGATCGCTTCCACGCGCTTGATCGCCCTGTCCATGAACTTGTCGTAGATCTTCTCATGGACAAGCGCGCGGCTCGGGCAGGTGCAGACCTCGCCCTGGTTGAGCGCGAACATAACGAAGCCTTCGATTGCCTTGTCGAAGAAGTCGTCGTCTTCCGCCGTCACGTCCTGGAAGAAGATGTTGGGCGACTTGCCGCCAAGCTCAAGCGTCACCGGGATGAGGTTCTGGCTGGCATACTGCATGATCAGCCGGCCGGTGGTCGTCTCGCCGGTGAAGGCGATCTTGGCGATCCTGTTCGACGAGGCGAGCGGCTTGCCGGCCTCGAGGCCGAAGCCGTTGACGATGTTGACGACGCCCGGCGGCAGGATGTCGGCGATCAGTTCCATCAGCACATGGATGGAAGCCGGCGTCTGCTCGGCCGGCTTGATGACGACGCAGTTGCCTGCCGCAAGCGCCGGCGCCAGCTTCCACACCGCCATCAGGATGGGGAAGTTCCACGGGATGATCTGGCCGACGACACCGAGCGGTTCATGGAAGTGATAGGCAACCGTATCGTGGTCGATTTCTGAAATGCCGCCTTCCTGAGCGCGGATGGCGCCGGCAAAATAGCGGAAATGATCAATGGCGAGCGGTATGTCGGCTGCCGTCGTTTCGCGGATCGGCTTGCCGTTGTCCCAGGTTTCGGCCAGCGCCAGCGTGGCGAGGTTTTCCTCCATCCTGTCGGCGATGCGGTTGAGCAAAAGGGCGCGCTCGGCCGCACTCGTCCTGCCCCAGGCGTCCTTCGCCTTGTGTGCGGCGTCGAGCGCGGCGTCGACGTCGGCCGACTCGGAGCGTGCGATCTCGCACAGCACGCGGCCGTTCACCGGCGAGGTGTTCTCGAAGTATTTTCCGGATTTCGGGGCGGCGTATTTGCCACCGATGAAATTGTCGTATTTCTTGGCGAACGGCACCTTGGCCGAACGGTGGAACTCCACCTTGTTCATCGCTTCCTCCCGGCTGACGGACGCCGCACCATGCAGCGTTGCAGGGAAGTCTTGCCGCATGACCGGCACTTGTCAGCGCACGGGAAGAAAAGGATCTCCGGATGTGTCGCAGATGTGCGACACACCACGGCACCATCGCGCCTATTGGGAGTCCCTTCAGCGGTCGCGTGACATTTCCAGCCGGTTAAGCTTCCGGTGCAGGGTGGCGCGGCTGACGCCGAGAAGCCGCGCCGCTGCGGCGACATTGCCGCTGGCGCGGGCAAGCGCTCGCTGGACCACGGCGCGTTCCGCGTCGCGTAGCTCTCCGCTCACTTCCGCCTTGCCGAGCAGGTCGCCGGCCGGCAATGGCTTTGCCAGTTGCTCGGCCGTGAGGCCGAGCGACAGACGTGCCGCGCGCGTCGCTCCGACAACGAGGTCGTCGCGGTCGACCGCCAGCAGGCCACCGGAGTGCTGGCTGCGGGCCGGGGCCAGCAGGATGCGCGCGTCGGAGAAAGCCTGCCGGAAGTTGTCGGCCTCGATGCGCCGCGCCGCGTCGGCGACGGCCATGGAGATCAGGCTGATGAAGCCCTCGGTGAGGTCGGCCCGGCAGGACGACACGTCGAGCGCGGCGGCGAGCTTTCCCTCATGGTCGAAGATCGGCGCCGTCGTACAAGACAGCGCCGTATTGCGGTCGAAGAAATGCTGGTCGGCGTGGACGGTCAGGAGCCGCTGCTCGACCAGGCAGGTGCCGATGCCGTTGGTCCCCTCGGCGTCTTCACTCCACACATTGCCGGTCCACAGCCCCCAGTTCTCGAACGTCCTGTCGTCCCCCGGCGCGCCCCGCCGGTCGACCGGAACGCCTTCGCTGTCTGCAAGCAGGACGCAACAACCGACGCCGCCTACTGCCAGATAGAGGCGGTCGAGGCTGTCCTGGGCCGTGCGAATGAGCGGTTCAATACGCTGGCGCGCGTGTTTCAGTTCCAGATCCGTCAACCGGTGCGGCGGCTTTCGCTCGGAGGGGCTGAGATGATGCAGCGTCGCCGAACGCCGCCAGGACGCCACCAGTGCGGATTTTGCGGCGCTGTCGGATTCGATCGCGGCCTGGATTCTGTCGGCATGGTCGGGCATTGTGGGCGCACGCATCGGTTCCTCCCCAGTCTGCGCTCCTGCTTTTGCTCGCTTTCTCCTCCATTTTCACATAGGAGTGCCGCTCGCTATAGGAAAATATAACGATACGCTGTGTCCGCCGTCAGGACAATTGGCACGAATGGCGGCCTCCCACAGCCTGTCCAGGCGGGCGTCGAGGCCGGACTGATCCGCAGGACAATTGATCACAGCCCCACGGGTGGCTACTCGCTATCCCACGAGAGCCGCCCCGTTTGGCGCATTATGCGGAGTTGAACCGCGAGGCGCAGCTTGTTCTGCGGTCGGCGGCTTCCTCTACAGATCAATCACGCGCGTTCGCGCTTCGCTCGGTCTTGGCGTGTCTGCGGGATCAATTCCTGTTACGACCCCAATCAGAGATAAAGAGCCTAACAAGATCAGCCGAATGTAGAATGTATAACCTGCCTTTGCTCAGCCCTGGCTTGGCCTTTCCCACAGGTTGAGCGACTGGCCGATGCCCTTGGCCCTGGCGCTCTGAAGCAACTCGAAGCCCCAGCTTATGTCGAAGACAGCCATGCCGCAGGCGATGAAGATCACGCGTTGCTTCGCGTTTTCGCGGCCTGCCTTCTCGCCGTTGACGACATCGCCAAGGCCCGTCGAATCCTTGAGCGCCGGCAGCTTGCCGGCATCGATGAGGCGGAAGAAGGGGCCGCCGATGACACCGCTGTAGTAGGCTTCCTTGTTGCCTGAGGCGATCGCATCCTCGACATAGGCCTCCTGCAAGGCGGTGTGGTCATAGACGATCCTGGCGCTGGTCAGGAAGGACTCGTCCGTATTGAACGGGCCGGAGATGAGGAGGGTCGCGCCTTCCTTGATCCATTCGTCCTTGAAGTAGAGCGGCTTGAGGCGCGAAGCGGCGACGGTAATCACGTCCGCATCCCGGAACCCGGCCTCGGTATCGTCGACGCCAACGGCCTCGACGCCATATTCGCCTTGCGCCCATTGTGCGAATTCGTTGGCCTTGTCGAGGAAAAGGTCGAAGCACACCACCTTCTCGACGCCTTCAAGCTGGGTCATGATCGCGGTGAAGCACGCCTTGTTGATCGGACCGCAACCGACGACCGAGACGACCTTCGCGCCCTTGTTGACGAGGTGCCTCGCCGCAGCGCCCGGCACGCCGCCTGTGCGCGCCGCGCTCAAAAGGTTGGCCGACATCAGCGCCAGCGGCGCGCCGGTCTCCTTGTCGTTGAGCATCATGGTCAGGATCGAGCGCGGCAGGCCCTTTTCGATATTGGCGTGGTTGGAGCCGTACCATTTGTTGCCGCAGACGTCGAAGCGGCCGCCGAGATAGCCGGGCATGGCCGCGAAGCGCCGGTCAGGCCCGGCCACCGGCATGTTCGGAAACCGCGTTTCCTTCGGAAAGACGATGTTCAAGCCATGATTGTTGTGGTTGGCGCCGCCCATCAGGTAGTCGCCCTTGCCAAGCAGGCCGAAGGTCTCTTCGCAGACCTCTACGCAGCGCTTTGCATCGAGAACGCCGGCAGCGATCATGTCGGGCTCGGAGAGGTAGAGGAAATCGATCCTGGGATCCATGAAAGCAACCTTTGCTGGTTAGAAGCGGAGAAGGGGCTTGATGTCGTAGAGGCGGCAGCCGGGGCTGGCCGCATTGGCGCGCATCAGGAAGTTCAGCTTTTCGATACGCTCGCCCGAACGCGGCGCGCCGTTCTTCTGGAAGGGCACCTCGAGGCCGACGGAAAAATCCATCACCACATCGTCGACCACGCCGCCGGAGCGGCCGGAGGGCACCGAGATCATGCCGTGGTCGCTGGCGAAGCGATGGGCGTCCATCGCCTCGGTGATCGTACCGACCTGGTTCGGCTTGAGGATGAAGCCGTCGACGGCGTGCGTTTCATGAGCCCTTTGCAGCAGGACCGGGCTGGTTACGGTGAGGTCGTCGCCGAGCACGATGGTGCGGGTCAGTTCCCGGACCGCCTTGGCATAGCCATCCCAATCGTTCTCATCGAGCAAATCCTCGATGAAAACGAAATCGAATTTCTCGCTGAGGCCCTTGGCGTAGGCAATCAGCTCGTCGGTCGAGATCTGGCTGCCCTTCAGCAGATAGGTGCGCGTCTTGCTGTCGTACATTTCGCTGGAGGCGCAATCGAGTGCGAAGGCGATGCGGCCGCCATAGCCGCAGGCGTCGATCGCCTCCCGCATCAACGACAAGATCACCTCCGGGTCGTCAGAAGGCGCGGCATAGCCGTAGGAACTGGCTACTTGCGGCTTATGACCGAGATGCTTGGTTAGAACATCGCTAAGCTTCTGGAACACCGTCACCGCCATTTCGACGGCGAAGTCGATGCTGTCGGTGCCGTAGGGCACGATCAGGAATTCGTTGAAGCCTTGCGTCAGCGTCTCGTAGCGGCCGCCGTTGACGACGTTGAAGCAGGGCACGGGCACGGTGCGGATGTCGCGACCGGCAATATGCTTGTAGAGCGGGATGCGGTGTGCATCGGCCGCCGCGCGAAAAGCCGCGATCGAAGCCGAGTAAATGGTGTTGCCGCCAAGGTTGCGCTTGTCGGGCGTGCCGTCGAGCGCGATCATCTTTTCGTCGATGGCGCGCTGGTCGAACACGTTCATGCCGATCAGCGCCGGCCCGATGGCACTCAGCACCTTGTCGACCGCCTTGTGGACGCCAAGGCCGTTGTAGCTGGAGGGGTCGCCGTCGCGCAGGACGAAGGCTTCGTGCATGCCGACCGAGGTGCCGGTCGGGGCCGCACCGCGGCCGACCGCACCGCTTTCGGTGCGGATTTCGACTTCCACGGCAGGCCGGCACTTGCAGTCGATGATCTGCTGGGCCCGAACGGAGGTGATCCTGTCTTCCATGGCTACTGGTCTTCCTTGATCGCCGGGACATAAAGAATGTTGAGGTCGCAAAGATTGGTGCCAGTGTTGCCGGTGAAGACCGTGCAACCGATGGCCGACAGAGCCTCGAAGCAGCTATGCTCGCGCAGCGCCTGATGAAGACTGATGCCCTTGCCGGCCGCAGCCTTCAGGCTCGAGGAATCGGTGATACCGCCTGCGACGTTGGCCGTGCCGTCCGTGCCCTCGCTGTCGATGGAGAGCAGGCATGCGCCCTTCGTCTTGGCGGCGGCGATGGCAAAGCCTGCCGTCATTTCCTGGCCGGGGCCGCCGTGCCCCCTGATGACGGCATTGTCGAGGATCTGCGTCGTCACCTCGCCGGAACTCAAGAGCACACAGGGCGCCTTGACCGGATTGCCGTAGGTCTGGATCTCGCGCGCCATGGCGGCGAAGAAGGTGCCGGCGTCGCGGCTCTCGCCTTCGAGGAAGGACGTGACGATGACGGCCGGGATGCCCATCTCTTCGCAGACTTCCTTGGCGTAGGTGCAGGAATCCGGCAGCGTGTTGAGCAGGAAATAGGTATTGTCCGGGAAGGCCTTCGGCGTTTCCTTGTCCGGACCGGCGTTCATCAGGTAGCCCACCACGCTCTTCGGCAGGCGCTCGGCAACGTCGTAATTGACGATAGTGGCGCGCGCGTCGTCCAGCGTCGTGGCATCGGGGCCGATCGGCGTGCTCTTGTAGGCCGCATAAGGCACGGCAATGTCGCCGGTGGCGGGTGAGCCGACGGCGTCGGATATGCCGAAGCCGATCAGTTCGGCGCCGACATCCTGGATGCGCTTGGCCAGCATGCCGCCGTTCAGCGCCGATATGTGCCGGCGCACGGCGTTGATCTCGTAGATGCCGGCGCCGGATTTCAGCAGCACATCGGTGGTGTCGATCTCGTCCTGAAGGGAAATGCCGTCGATCGGACACGACATCAGCGCGGAACTGCCACCGCTGATGACGACGATGAACAGGTCTTCCGGGCCGGCCCGGTCGACGATCTCGATGATCGTCTTCGAGGCACGGAAACCTTCCTCGTTGGGCAGCGGATGGCCGCCGATATAGACCTCGGTGTTGTTGAACCGGTCCGTTTCCTCGTGAATCTTCACGATGGCGATGCCGCGCGTCAGGCGGTCGCCGAGCACGTGATCCACCGCCATCGCCATGTGGTTGCAGGCCTTGCCTGCCCCGAACAGGTAGACGTTGCGCTTCTTCGACAGATCCCATGAGCGCGTGCCGATATGCAGCACATCACCTTCCACGCGCATGATGGAGCGTATGCGGCGATAGCTGTCCAGGCGGTCCAGCGTCCGGTCGGCGATTTCGAGCACGATACGCCTGGACTCGACGTCCCCATGCGAGAGGATTTCTTCTGCGTTTCGAATTTTCTTCATGCACGGAACTCGACAGGGTTCGCGGAATGAACGTCCGGGGATCGTTCTTGACCGGGCGCCCACAGCCCAGGCCGAGGCGACTATACCTATATGGGCTATTGTCGACAATAGCCCATATCAAAAACCGTGATGCTTCAGGAAGGTGGCTCGAAATCGATTCCGTTCCGAACGAAGACGCGCACGAAATCAAAGGCCAGGCCCTGCAAAGCGCATCCGGAAGATCACGCCATGCCCCGGAAACGAAGGCAGGAGGCTTCGGTCATGGCGATCGGTGGGGTCGACAGAAGGCGAAGGCAGGGAAACATTGCGGCCGCCGGCGAGTATGCGCGATCCGGCCGATTCGCCGCTTCATCACCCCCCGGCGGCGAGAGACTGTCCCAGCTTTTCCCCCTCGGTCAGGTTGTGCTCCTCGGCGAGCCTTCCCGCTTCATCGGCATTCCCGGCGAGAATGGCATCGCACATGGGCCTGTGCTGGGCGATGATCTCCGACGGGTTGGCAATCAGCGCATCGCTGGAACGAATATAGACGCGAATCTGCTGCTCGATCAGTCCGTACTGCGCCGACAATCTCCGATGGCAGGCCGCGTCCACGATCGCCTTGTGAAAGCCGAAATCCGCTTCCGCTATCCGCGATGAATTGCCGTCCTCACAGGCCTGGGCCAGCCTCTCAAGGGCCGCGCGGAGCTGCGCACGCTGCTCTTCCCCCTGCGATTTCGCCGCCAGTTGCGCCGCCATTCTCTCCACGGCGGCGCGAAGGGTGTAAAGTTCCCACACGTCCTCCACGCTGAGCTCGATCACCGTCCAGCCCGTGTAGGGGACGAGGGTCAGAAGTCCTTCGTTGGCCAGTTCGTGAAGCGCCGTCCTGATGGTCGCGCGGGAGAGGCCCATCTCTTCGGCAAGCTGAACTTCGGTAATGCGCGACCCGGGCGGAAATTGGCCTTCGACGATTTGGCTCCGCAGGGCATCGGCCGCCCTCACCTCCGCAGGGATCTTCACGATCCGGGGTAGCGACGTTCGTTTTACTGTCATTTCCACGGGAACCTCCCAATTCTCCTGCCGTCCGGGCCCTGAAACGGATACCGCAAATCAACCGAATATCAATGTCGTCCACAGTATGACACATTGCTTGCGAAAGGGCTATTGTCGACAATAGCCAGCCATGCTAATTCAACGATGGCGAGGATCGGACACCGAGGCGCAATGAAGGATTTCAAAACTCTCGTGGTATCGGACAGGGCGATCGTTCTATCGGGACGCATGCCGCGTCAGGAGCCTTGGGCCGTGGGCCGGGCGGCAGCAACCTGTCGGGGCAAGGCGGCGGCCGATGTTCCGCAGCCGGGATCACGGTAATGGTTGGTCCTGTGAACCCCCAGCCGGCCAGCCCGCGCGAGAGCGACGATTTCGTGCGCTTCACGGATGTCGAGAAGACCTACGACGGCGTCTCCATCGTCGTGAAACGCCTCAGCCTGTCGGTTCGCCGCGGCGAATTCCTGACCATGCTCGGGCCTTCCGGTTCCGGCAAGACCACGACCTTGATGATGCTGGCCGGTTTCGAAATGCCGACTGCCGGAACCATCCATCTGGACGGCAAGCCGATCGAGCGCCTGCCGCCGCACCAGCGCGATATCGGCGTGGTCTTCCAGAACTACGCGCTGTTTCCCCACATGACCATCGAGGAGAACGTCGGCTTTCCGCTCCGGATGCGGGGCGTGCCGCGCGAGGAGATGAGGCGGCGTGTGGATCGTGCGCTGGCGATGGTCCAGATGAACGGCTTTTCCAGGCGCAAGCCCGGCCAGCTTTCCGGCGGCCAGCAGCAGCGCATCGCGCTCGCACGCTCGCTGGTGTTCGAGCCCAAGCTGGTGCTGATGGACGAGCCGCTCGGTGCGCTCGACAAGCAATTGCGCGAACATATGCAGTTGGAGATCAAGCAACTGCACGACGAACTCGGGATCACCGTGGTCTATGTCACGCACGACCAGAGCGAAGCGCTGACGATGTCGGACCGTATCGCGGTATTCAACGACGGCATCGTCCAGCAGCTCGGAACCCCCGACGAAATCTACAGCCTGCCCGCCAATCCGTTCGTCGCGCGGTTTATCGGCGACAACAATGCGATCTCGGCGCGCATCGTCGGTATCGACGACGCGAACTGCCGGATCAGCATCGAAGGCGCCGCGCCAGGGACATTCGGCTCGGTGCGGGCCGGATCGGTCCAGCTCGGAGAACTGGCCACCTTGTCCATTCGCCCGGAGCGCCTCGTGGTCGCGCCCTCGCCAGACGTGCCCAACCGTACAGACGCGACGATCCGCCAGATCATCTATCTCGGCGACCATATCCGCTTGCGGGTCGAGGCGCTCGGTTCCGACGACATCATCATCAAGGTTCCGAACGGGAGCGTGCTGCCGACGGAATTCAGCCCCGGCAACATCATTCCCATCGGCTGGCGATCGGAGGACTGCCGGGCCTTCGCGCCGGCCACCTAGGCGGCGGGCAAACCCGATCCGGCGATTGGTTCACACATATCACAAACGGGAGGACTGCAATGACAGATACAAGACACGGAATAGGCGTCGCCGGACTGGTGATGGCGAGCCTGCTGGCGGTGGCGACCGTTGCCTCCGCCGAGGAGACGATGACCATCACCGGTTACGGTGGGGCGGCGCAGGAAAGCCAGCGCAAGGCTTATTTCGAGCCCTTCAGCAAGGAAACCGGCGTCAAGATCCTGGAAGAAGAGTGGAGCGGTGAGACCGCCAAGCTTCGCGGCATGGTCGAGACCGGCAACGTCATGTGGGACGTCGTCAACGTCGAAACCGGCCATGCGGTGCAGGGTTGCGCCGAGGGCTGGCTTGAAAAGATCGACTACGACAAGCTGGGCGGCCGCGACGGCTTCCAGCCGGGTGCGGCGCTGGATTGCGGGGTCGGCATCACCGCCTATGCGACGGTGATCGCTTACGACGCGACCAAGTACCCGAACGGCGGCCCGCAGACGGTCGCCGACTTCTGGAACGTCGAGAAATTCCCGGGTGCACGCTCGATGCGCCGTACGCCGTGGTCCACGCTGGAAATGGCGCTGATCGCCGACGGGGTTCCCGCCGCCGAACTCTACGACGTGCTGGAGACGGATGAAGGCGTCGACCGCGCGTTCAAGAAGCTCGACGAGATCAAGCCGCACGTGAAGGTCTGGTGGTCGGCCGGCGCGCAGCCGCCACAACTTCTCGCCGACGGCGAAGTCGACATGGTGACCGCCTATAACGGGCGCATCTACAACGCCGTGAAGGAAAGCGGCAAAGACTTCAAAATCGTCTGGGACGGCGCCGCTCTGGATTGGGACATCTGGGTCATTCCGAAAGGCACCAAGAAGCTCGATCTTGCCGAGAAGTTCGTGGAATTCGCGCTTCGGCCCGAAAACCAGGCGGTGCAGACCAAGTATATTTCCTACGGTCCGAGCCGTACCGCCGCGACCAAGCTGGTCGATCCGGAGATGCTTCCCAACTTGCCCACCTCGGACGAAAACATGAAGACCGCCTTTACCGTTTCTCCCGAATTCTGGGCAGACCACGGTGAGGAACTGACCGAGCGGTTCAACCGCTGGCTGGCGCAGTAACACGCCGCCGGCGTAGCCCGCGATCCCCGGATCGCGGGCTACGCCCCCGCCCCAAACCCACCATCGAGATAGACGAGCGAACGCGTGTCGCCCAGCCGAGTTGCCACCGCCAATGCCGTGATCGACGACGACAGTCCGGTGGACCGTCGCGCCCTTGCCGCCCGCCTCAGGCTCGCAGCCCGTATCGGCCGGCTCAAGGCGCTGGGCCTGATCGCACCGCTTTTCCTGTTTCTCGTCGTCACGTTCATCCTGCCGATCGCCCTCTTGCTGGTGCGTGCCGTCGACAACCGCGAGATCAGCGCGGCACTGCCGCAGACCGCGGCCGTTCTGTCGGACTGGAATGGCGAGGATATGCCTTCCGACGAAGCCTATCAGGCGCTTGCGGCCGACCTCGCCGCCGCTCCCGGCGCGACGACCGCCGATATTGCGCGCCGCCTGAATTTCTACGATCCCGGCATTCGCTCGAAAATCATGAAGACGGCGCGCCAGGTCCAGGACGTCGCGCCCGAGGACGCCCGCAAAGCGCTTCTGGAAGCCGACAAGGAATGGGGCAAGCCGGGGATCTGGCAAACGCTCAAGGCCGCCTCCCCCGCCTTTACCGGCTATTACATCCTGCGCGCGCTCGACCTCGACCGCGACCAGCAAGGTTCGCTGACCGTCACCTCCGAGCCCATCTACATCGAAATCCTGATCCGCACCGTCGCCATCAGCCTCGGCGTCACCGCGCTGTGCCTGGTCCTCGGCTACCCGCTGGCCTACCTGCTCGCCTCGGTCGACGACCGGACGTCGCGCCTGCTGATGATGTTCGTGCTGCTGCCGTTCTGGACCTCGCTTCTCGTGCGCACCACCGCATGGCTGGTGCTGCTCCAGGGCAGCGGCGTCATCAACTCGCTGCTGCAATGGGCCGGGCTGATTTCGTCGCCGATAGAGCTGGTCCATAACCGGATCGGCGTCTTTGTCGCCATGACCCACATCCTGCTGCCCTTCGTGGTGCTGCCGGTCCATGCCGTCATGAAGGGAATACCGGGCGTCTACATGCGCGCGGCGTCTTCCCTCGGGGCGGCCCCATGGCGCGGCTTCCTGCACGTCTATCTGCCGCTGACGCTGCCCGGCGTAGGAGCCGGCTCGCTGCTCGTCTTCATCCTGTCGCTCGGCTACTATATCACGCCGATGCTGGTCGGCGGCCCGCGCGACCAGATGCTGTCCTCCTTCATCGCCTATTTCGTCAACCAGTCGACCAACTGGAGCATGGCGGCAGCGCTGGCCACGATCCTGCTGGCCGTCGTCGCCCTGCTCTACATCGCATTGGCGATCGCGTTTGGCGGCCGGCGGGCACAGGGGGCCTGACCATGTCGAACGCGATTGCCCGACCCCCGTCGAAACGCTGGATCCTGTGGGTCTATTGCAGCCTCGTGCTGGTGTTCCTGGTGGCGCCGATCCTGGCGATCATCCCGCTTTCCTTCAACTCGGAACCCTTCTTCACCTATCCGCTGCCAGGTCTTTCCCTGCGCTGGTACGAGGAATTCTTCAACTCTGCGAACTGGCAACTGGCAACCCGCAACAGCATCATCGTCGCGATCCTGTCGACGCTGCTGGCCACCGTGCTCGGCACACTGGCCGCCGTCGGCCTGTCGCGGCCGGACTGTCCCTATCGCAGTCTGTTCGCCGCGCTCATCATTTCGCCGATCGTCATTCCGATCGTCGTCGCCGCGCTCGGCATCTTTTATTTCTATTCCTATCTCGGGCTGGTGGGGAATCTAGCCGGGTTGGTCATAGCCCATACGGCGCTCGGCGCGCCCTTCGTCGTCATCACGGTGGCGGCGACGCTGTCGGGCTTCGATACGCGGCTGATGCGCGCGGCGGCAAGCCTCGGCGCGCCGCCGGTCACGGCGTTCCGCCTGGTCATGCTGCCGCTCATCATGCCGGGCGTCGTCGCCGGCGCGATATTCGCCTTCGTCACCTCGTTCGACGAGGTCGTGGTCGCGCTCTTCCTGGCCGGATCGGAGCAGAGAACGCTGCCGCGCCAGATGTGGAGCGGACTGCGCGAGCAGATCAGCCCGACGATCACGGCGGTCGCCTCGCTGCTTATCCTGCTCGCCGCCGTGCTCATGCTGACGGCAAACGCCCTGCAGGCACGCGCCCAGCGCCTCAAGACCCGGGTGGGCCAGGAATAAGCGACCCGACGCCGGCCTGAACAACCAACCGCATCGCGATCCACGCCGTATCGTACCCATGGAAAGGGCTCAACATGTCGAACCTGCCAACGGAAGCCCAGGTCGTTATCATCGGTGGCGGCATAGGCGGCGCATCGATCGCCTACCATCTCGCCAAACGCGGCGTGTCCGACGTGCTGCTGCTGGAGCGCGACAGGCTGACTTGCGGCACGACATGGCATGCCGCCGGCCTGGTCGGCACGCTGTGGCCGACCAAGAACATGACGCAGCTCGGCGCTTATTCGCATCAACTCTATCAGGAACTGGAAGCCGAGACCGGCCAGGCGACGGGATACAAGCGCAACGGCTCGGTGTCGCTTGCCCAGACCGAAGCGCGTCTGGAGGAACTGACCCGTACCGCGGAAATGGCGCGCGTCTTCGGCGTCGAGGTCGAGGTCGTCGGCCCGCGAGCCCTGGGAGACCTCTACCCCGGCATCGACACCAGCGATCTGGTGGGCGGTCTGCATCTCCCCAAGGACGGGCAGACGAATCCGATCGACACCACCATGGCGCTCATCAAGGGTGCCCGCATGAACGGGGCGACGGTACGGGAGGGAGTGACCGTCACGAAGATCCTGACCGACGGTGACAAGGTCACCGGGGTCGAGACCAGCCAGGGCACGATCCGTGCAAGGAAAGTCGTGCTGACCGGCGGCATGTGGTCGAGGGATCTCGCCAGGCAGGTCGGCGTGGTGCTGCCGCTGTTCGCCTGCGAGCATTACTATGTGGTGAGCGAGCCTGTCCCGGGCCTGCCCTCCAGCCTGCCGATCATGCGCGATCTCGACCATGGCGTCTACTTCAAGGAAGACGCCGGCAAGCTCCTGATCGGCTTCTTCGAGGACAATGCCAATCCGCTGCCGATGTCGAAGGTACCGGCCGATTTCAGTTTCGGCGAGTTGCCCTACGAACTCGAGCATTTCGAAAAATATCTCGAGCGGGCGATGATGCGTTATCCGGCGCTGGAGAACATCGGCATCCCCACTTTCTTCAACGGACCGGAGAGCTTCACGACCGATAATCAGCACCTGATGGGCGAAGCCCCGCTGCTGAAGAACTTCTTTGTCGCCTGCGGTTTCAACAGCCGTGGCATCGGCGGGGCCGGTGGTATCGGCAAAGTGATGGCAGAGTGGATCGATCTCGGCTATCCGCCGATGGATGTATGGGAAAGCGACTGCCGCCGCGCCATGCCCTTCCAGGGCGACGAAACCTATCTGGAGAACCGGGTGGCCGAGGCGCTCGAGCGCTCTTATGCGATGCACTGGCCCTACTATCAGTACCGTTCGGGTCGCGGAATCCGCAAATCCCCCTTCCATGACCGGCTTGTCGAAATGGGTGCGGTGCATGGCGAGGTCGCCGGCTGGGAGCGGCCGAACTGGTACGCGCCCCAGGGCGTCGAGCCGGAATACGTGTACAGCTACGGCCGCCAGAACTGGTTCCCCTACGCCGCCGAGGAACATAAATGCGTGCGCGGGAACGTGGGTTTCTACGACCTGACCTCGCTGGCGAAATTCCGTGTGTCGGGTCCGGATGCCGAGAACCTGCTCCAGCGGCTCTGCTGCGCCGACGTCGCCGTGCCGGTCGGCAAACTGGTCTATACGCAATGGCTGAACGAGCGTGGCGGGATCGAGGCCGACCTGACCGTCGTCAAGATGGGCGACGCCGAATTCATGGTCGCCACCCCATGCGGCAGTCACGTCAAGGATTGGTCCTGGCTGATGAAGCATGTCGGGAAGGATGACCGCGTCGAAATAACGGACATCACGGAAGATTTCGGCGTGCTGGCGTTGCAGGGTCCTAGTTCACGCGCGCTATTGAGGAAACTGACGCAAGCCGATCTGTCAGCGGAGAACTTTGCCTTCGGAACCGGCCGCTGGCTGGAGGCGGCGGGCGTGCGCCTGTGGGCGCAGCGCGTTTCCTATGTCGGCGAACTTGGCTGGGAAATCTACATTCCCGCAGCCGATTGCGTCACCTTCCTCGATGCCCTCCTGGAAGCGGGAAGGGAATTTGGACTTCGCCCCGTCGGCATGCATGCCGTCGATGCCCTGCGCATGGAAAAGGGCTTCCGGCACTGGGGCCACGACATCGTCTACGAGGACAACCTCGTCGACGCAGGCCTGGCATTCACCGCCAGGCCGAACAAGAACGTCCCCTTCATCGGACGCGATGCCTTCCTCGCGCAGAAACAAGCCGGCGTCGGCAAGAAGCGGATGGTCTGCTTCCTTTTGGAAAGCCCGGAGCCGCTTCTGTTCCACAACGAGCCCATCCTGATGAACGGCAAGCCGGTCGGGTATCTCACTTCCGGCAACTATGCGCATCACCTCGGTGCTGCAATCGGCATGGGATATGTGAACGCGGACGAACCGGTAACGGCGGAGCTCATCGCCAAGAGCACATTCACCATCCAGATCAACGGGCGCGCCCAACCCGCCAAAGCCAGCCTCAAGCCCTTCTACGACCCGGCTTCCGAGCGCTTGCGCGCTTAGATATCGGTCCCGGCATCCGGTGGATTCGCCTTCCCGGCGGCGCCACCTTGCCGGTGGCACTGCCAGTTCACAATCCTGCGCCACAAGGAACGGCGTCTGTCTGCCGAGGCACTGGAATTTAAGCGGATTTGCAGGAAACCCCGATTAAAGGGGGGCTCACCCCTTCGCGACAAGATAGCGTGTCGCGTAAATGCTAAATCCCGCTACGTTGCAGATTTTGGGATTTTTGCGACGGCGGCACACTTTGGCTCACGCACCCTTGCGTCGAATCAGCTCATAAACGCCGGAAATATCATCGGTGCCGATGTCTCGCGCCCGCAACTGTATCGCTGGCGGCAGTTGTTGCGGGGAGGCCGCCTTGGCGGGGTTCGGGTTGAGGGCTTCGTGCCTGCGGCGATCACGCCGGAAGCGCCGCGCGTGGAGAAATCAGGCTCTTCTCGTGGGTGGATGGAGGTCGTAAGCACGAACAGCCGGCGTATCATTGCCGACCGCGATAATGATCCAGATTCCGACGGGCGTTCAGGTGTAGCTGGCGACAGGCGACGCCGTAAGGTGTGTGGCCCAGCACGAGGAGGCGAAAGCCGCCTCCACCCTCAAGGGGGATATGCTGAAAGCACTGAAGGCGGCGACATCGACATAGCCCTGTTGGAAAATGCGAGGACCCTCGATCTCGTTATCTTCAAAATTGAGCAGCTTACCAGGGACGATCCGATCGCCGAGCGGCAGGGCCGAGAGGCGACCGTTTCAAAACATGCCCGCCGATCGTCTTATCCGCTTTTTAACTAATGTAGCCCAGCCTTCATGCATTGGTATTCTGCACGGGGTGGTAGAATGACTGATCTTGACGACGAGGACGACCTTCCCAAGCCAAGCCCATTCCAGCCACGCTGGGCATCGATAAAATCCGCGATGCTATTTGCTTCACCAGTCATTGCCATGGGCTGGGCCTTGGTGGCCGGCTACTTCAGTTACACGGTCTTCAATACGAAGCCGCCGCCAGATTTGTCCAAGCTGGCGATATCTATCCTGAAGTCCGGAGACGCCTCACCGGAGATGCGAAATTGGGCAACCGGCGTATTGGGGATACAGACTGACATTTTGCAGGTGAAATAGCCGATCGTTGGAGGATAAGCGTGGGTACCGACCTGCAGTTCGGACAGGACATAAAGCGCACCACCAAGGTAAAGCGGCATCCGTTGAATTTCCTTTTCGACCCGCTCTATCCGATTTTGGTGGCCGCCTTCGTGGCACCCATAGCTGTCTGGTACTTCAAGATACCCGTCCACGACCTTTTCGATTTCGACCTGGTGAGAATAGCCAGCCGATGGCTTGCGTGGTGATGACCTGTATGGCCGCTCCGACACTAATCCGTTCAACTCCGAGCAGTAGTCCGATCACATCAAAGGAATATGCTCCTTTGTGATTTTCGGTTTTTTTAAACTTTGCCTGGCGAAATTCCCCAAAGAGTGTTTGTCTCCAGCCGGTTGGGTTTGGTGCCTATTGGCCGTACCGCCGAGCCATCTTTACAATCGCTGCAGTGGCCAGCCGGCCGGCAATCGAACGGCCCGTCGCGGCCGTATGTGAATTCTGGGGAGGCCGAATGACGAAACGAAACGCCGGACCCGTCGCCGCCTTGTCGATGTACGATTGGCCCGAGGTGCGCAGCGAGGTCGACGCCCAATGGGAGGAACTGCGCGATGAACTGCGTTCGCTCGGGGTCGAAGCCCCTGAGCGCCTGGCCCGTGCGCACAAGGACCTCCCTTCCGTGCCGGGCGGCATCCGCGACCTTGCCGGGCAGGTCGTGTCGCCCGATCCGACCGAACTCGCTCCCGACGAATTCGATCCGCATGTGCTTTGGCTGCATCCGGATCTGCTGTTTGCCCAGACATGCTGGGGGCCTATGGAACTCGGCCTGTCCCGGCATGTGCAGGTCGTCGCGCAGCCGAGCTACGACGGCATCGAAGGGGGAGAAGGTGACCTCTACTCGAGCGCCATCATCATGCGCGCGGCCGAAGCAGCCGCCGTTCCCGCTCCCCCGGACGGGAATGCGGTCATTCCGCTCGATCTTCTGCGCGGCCGCCGCCTTGCCTTCAACGATCTCCATTCGATGTCGGGCATCCTGGGGCTTACGCGTGACCTCGAGGCGATGAACGAGACACTCGACCTGTTTTCAAGCCGAATCCAAAGCGGCGGGCACCGTGCTTCGGTAGCCTTGGTTGCCGAAGGCGACGCCGATGTCGCCGCCATAGACTGCAAGAGCCTTGCGCTCGCCAGGCGTTTCGATGCGGCAGCGGGGAAAGTAGCGGTCGTGGGCTGGACCAAACGGCGAAAGGGGTTACCGTTCATAACCTCCAAGCATACACCGCAGGAGACGGTTCTCCTGATACGCCGCGCACTTCATAAATTGAAGTGGACGCACGAAGATCGCTAGCCGACGCCGGCCGAACCGAACATGATTTCGGAGTCGTTTGGAAAATGGATCGCTTCAATCTCGGGACCTATCGGCGTGCCATCACGACGACCTCGGCTGAAACGCAGCGCTGGTTCGATATCGGCCTCAACTGGTGCCACGGTTTCAACCAGGACGAGGCCATCAAGTGTTTCGAGAGGGCCCTGCAAACGGATCCGGGCTGCGCGATGGCGCATTGGGGCATCGCCTACGCCGCCGGCCCTTTCTACAATCTGACCTGGAAGGAGCATGGCAGCGCTGAAGCGGAAGCCGCGGCAAGGCGGTGCTTCGAACATGTCCAACTGGCGCGCGCCAACGTCGGCACGGTCAGCGAAGTCGAAAGGCGGCTGATCGAGGCGCTCGCCCGACGTTTTCAACAACCGCATCGCGTCACGCCCGAAGAATTCAAGAGGTGGGACGACGACTACGCCGCCGAGATGAGGCGGGTCTACTATGACTTCCGGGACGACCATGACGTGATGGCGCTGTTCGTGGAATCGCTTATGATGCGCACGGTTCGCAACCTCTGGAACCTCAAGACCGGCGCGCCCGCTCCGAATTCGGATGTCGTGGAGGCGCTGGAAGTCTGCGAGCGCTCGATCCGGCTAACCGACGCGTTCGGGATTGCCGCGCATCCGGCAATCCTCCATCTGCATATCCATCTCCTGGAGATGTCGACGATGCCGGAACGGGCATTGCGTTCCGCGCAAAGGCTCGGGACCATGTGCCCGGATGCCGGGCACATGAACCACATGCCCGGTCATATCTACGTTCTATGCGGCGAGTACGACAAGGCCAGGATCGCCAGCGAGAAGGCAATCCGCGCCAACGACGCCTATCTCGCCTATGCGGGTGAACCCACCTATTACCTGCTTGGCTGCTGCCACGACCTGCATCTGATGATGTACACCTGCATGTTCCTCGGCCAATTCGAGCCGGCGCTGTGGGCGGCGCATAAGGTTCGCAGCTTGACGAAACCCAGTGTCGTCGGCCTGCCGAACCGGCCGAAGTTCACGCAGACGGTCGAAGGCTATCATGCCATGAAGGCGCACGTTCTGGTGCGCTTCGGCCGCTGGCACGACATCATCGCCGAGCCCATGGTCGAAGATCCTAAGTTGTATCTCCTGACGGCAACCATGCAGCACTATGCCAAGAGCGTCGCCCACGCCACGCTAGGGGATTTCGCGGAAGCCGAGCGCGAGCGCGAGCGCTTTCACCGGCAGGTGGCGCTGATACCGCCGACGCGCAGATTCCTGAGCAATCCGACCCGAGCCTCGCTGGAGGTCGGCGCCTCTCTGTTGGACGGCGAGCTGGCCTATCATCAAGGCAGCCACGAAGAAGCCTACCGGCACCTGCGCAGGGCCGTGGAACTCGACGACAATCTTTCCTACACCGAGCCGTGGGCGTGGATGCATCCGCCACGCCACGCGCTTGCGGCCCTGCTTCTCGATCATGGCCATGGCGAGGAAGCCGAACAGGTGTATCGCGACGACCTCGGCCTGACCGACAGGGTGCAGCGCTGCGCCCAGCACCCCGACAACGTCTGGGCACTGCATGGCCTTGTCGAATGCCTGCGACTGCGGGGCGACACGTCCGAACTGCCGCAGTTCCAGGCGAAACTGGCAAAGGCCCTCGCCATGACCGACGTGCCGATCACGTCCTCATGTCTTTGCAGAACGAAGCCGCCGTCGGGCCGCGGCTGCTGCCATTAGAAACGACATAAGCCGGACGCTTCGGGACCGATTGCTATTCGCAACGGCGAGGGTAGGCGCCGCCTATTTTTTGGATTGCTAGATTGTCGACAGTGTGATTTTTTGTTCCTGCGGTGGGAGCGAGGAGGACTTCCGATGGCGGGGAACCAGTTCGATCCGATTGTCGACACGACGCGACGCGCTGAGATCGTCGGGAACCTCCGGCGCGCGATCCTCACCGGACAGTTGAAGCCGGGGCAGAAGGTCAACGAACTGCGGATCGCCGGGCAGATGCGCGTCAGCCGGGCGCCTCTGCGCGAGGCCATCCGCGAACTGGTGCAGGAGGGACTGCTCACCAACATTCCCTATGCCGGCGCCTTCGTGATCAATGTTACAGCCAAGGACATCGAGGAAGCGTATTCGCTGCATCATGTGATCGAGGATTTTGCGATCGATCGCGTCTGGGGTTTGCGCAGCGAGCTTTTCCGTGCCGAACTCGACCGTCGCCACGAGGCCGTCAGGCAGGCGACGCTCAAGCTCGACCTCACCCGCCAGATCGAGTGCGCCTTGCAGCTTCACGGCATGATCTATGAATGGGCCGAACATTCGTTGCTGCTCGACACCTGGCAGCGCCTGGCCAACCGGCTTCAGATGTATTTCGCGCTGCACACGCATGCCCGCAACGAATCGGTGCCCGACATCGACATGCACGACGAATATGTCCGGCTGCTCAAGGGTGACGATATCGAAGCCGCCAAGCGCCATGCGCATGAACATCTCAACTGGAATTTCGAAGAATTGCTCGCCTATGCGCGCGATCTGGAAGGGAGCCGCATCTGATGCGCATCAAGACGGTCAGGGCCTATCGCATGCTGCAACCCTTCGTCGAAGGGCCGTACAAGATGTCGAAGGGTCGGCAAGCCGATGCATTCGACGCGGTGATCGTGTCACTGACGTCCGATGATGGGCTGACCGGCTGGGGCGAAATGGGACCGCTGGGCACGTTCTACTCGCCGGCATTCGCGGCGGGCGCCCAGGCCGGGGTCGCAGAGATCGCCCCGTATCTCCCGGGGCAGGACCCGCGCGCGCTTGCGCGGATCGGGCGCCTGATGGACACGGTGTTCAAAGGGCATCCCTACGTCAAGTCGGCCATCGACATGGCCTGCTGCGACCTCGCCGCGCGGGCGGCCGGCGTGCCGCTGGTGACCATGCTGGGAGGCCGCGAAAGCGAGACGGCGGCATTGTACAGGGTTGTCACGCACGGCGCCGCCGACGAGATGGCTGAACGCGCCGTCCGCATCGTGGCGGAAGGGTGCGACCGCATCCAGGTCAAGGTCGGGGGCGACGTGTACGGCGACATCGAGCGCGTCCTGGCGGTGGCCGGCGCGGTGCCGAAAGGCACGGTGATCTTCTGCGACGCCAACGCCGGCTGGACGCCGTTCCAGGCACGGCAGTTCTCAGACGCGACGCGCGCCGTCGACTACGTGTTCGAGCAGCCCTGCACGACGATCGACGAATGCCTGTCGGTGCGCCGCTCGTCCGGCAAGCCGATGGTACTCGACGAATCCGTGGTGACGCTGGACGACCTGCTCGAGATTCACCGCAAGGGCGCGGCCGACGGGGTGACACTCAAGATCTCGCGCATCGGCGGCGTGTCGAAGACAAGGGCCTTGCGCGACCTCGCCGTCGATCTGGGCTTCATGGTGACCGTCGAGGATACCGGCGGCGCCGAGATCGACACCGCTGCGATGGCGCATCTGTCGCTGTCGACGCCGGAGGAGCGCCGCCTGCACGCCATCGCCTTTCATGAATGGGTGACGGTTAAGACGGCGTCGAACGCACCGCCGGTGACGGGTAACCGCATGGGCATCCCGGATGGTGTAGGTCTCGGCATCAACGTGCTCCCCGAGTTGCTCGGCAAACCCTTTCTCGATCTTTCCGGTGCATGATGAAGATCCGCAGCATCACGGCGACGCCGATCAATCTGAAGCTTGAGGCGCCCTATGTCTGGGTGTTCGGTGAGCTCGATGGCTTCTCGCCGACCATCGTCGAGGTGGAGACCGAGGACGGCCTGGTCGGACTTGGCGAAGCGCCGAGCCCGGCTGCTGCGAAGATCATCGCCGACGTGCTTGCGCCCCGCCTGGTCGGCCGCGACGCTTTCGACATCGCCGGAGCCGAGCATGTCTGCCTGCCCTTCTGGACCGGCGTGCAAAGCATCAACGACCGCAACCGCATCATGGCTTTCGGCGCCGTCGAGATGGCGCTCTGGGACCTGCGCGGCAAGGCATGGAACCAGCCGCTCTACCAGTTGCTCGGCGGTGCCGTGCGCAAGGAAATTCCCTTCACCGACTATTTCTCGCTACGCGGCGACGGGCCGTCCGTGCGCGGCGAAAAGACGCCGGAAGAGGTCGCAGACTATTGCGTCGCGCTTCACGAGGCTCACGGAACGACCTTCTTCGAAGGGAAGTTCTCGACCGAGGATCCCAGGCTGTCGCTGAAGATGGTCGAGTTGATCCGTGAAAAGCTGGGCGACGGCGCGATGATCCGCATCGATTCCAACCAGGCCTATTCGCTGGCGACGGCGCGCCGGCTGGCGCGGCCGCTGGAAGAACTCGGCGTACGAAATTGGGAAGACCCGGTAGCGACCGTGGAGGAAATGCGGGAGCTGCGCCGCCATTGCTCCATCCCCTTTTCGACGCACAATGTCGATATCGCACGGGCGATGGAGCTGCGCGTTCCGGACGCCATTGTCGGAAACCCGACCGCCGTTGGCGGCATCGGCCGTCTGCTGCGTTTCGTCGGCGCCTGCGAGCACGCCGGCATCGACTTCTGGTGCTATAGCGGCGACAGCGGCATCGGCAGCGCCGCCTACCTGCACCTGTGCGCGGCGCTGGACTGGATCAGGGAGCCCAACCAGTCGCTGTTTCGCATGCAGCCGCTAGACCTGATCGAAGGCGGCCCGTTCACGCCGAGGAACAACGTCGTGAGCGTCCCGGAAGGGCCGGGCCTCGGCGTGACGCTGTCGCGGGACGCGCTGGCCTTCTGCCATCGAGACTACATGGAGAACGGACCATGCAACAAATATCACGATCCAGAGAAGCCAGGCACCTACCGGCGTCTGCCGCTATGCTGAGGCAATGAGAACGCGCGGCCGCTAAAGGACAGATCTTTCACAGCGTTCCACCAAAAACAAAGGGGAAAGGACCAGACCATGAAAGACATTCGCCTTCTCGACATGATCCGCCGGCGGCGGAATCCGCTCGAAAACCACCTGATCGACGGGCTCCTCGCCGGGCGTATCAGCCGTCGCGAATTTGTCCGCCACGGTAGCCTGCTCGGTCTGTCGCTGCCGCTGCTCGGCCAGATCGGCCTTGCCGCCGGCTTCGGCGCGATGCCCACCGCCGCGCGCGCGCAAGGCGCGCCGGGCGCCACCATCCGCGTCGCCTGCAGCGTGCCGAATGGCGCGGTCGATCCGGTTACCACGCCGGACGTCGGCGGGCTGGTCATGCTCCAGCAGACCGGCGAGTTCCTGTGCATGGACGGCCCCGACCTAGTCCTGAAGCCGATGCTGGCGGAAAGCTGGTCGCCCGACGACAAGGGAACCGTGTGGACCTTCAAGCTGCGCAAGGGGGTGAAATTCCACAGCGGCGGCGAAATGAAGGCCGACGACGTCGTCGCCAGCATCGAGCGGCTCGCCGATCCGGCCAATTCCTCGAACGCGCTTTCCGTCTTCAACGGCGTGCTGAGCAAGGGCGGCGCGCGCAAGGTCGACGACTACACGGTCGCATTTCACCTCGAAGCGGCGAACGGCAATTTTCCGTATCTTCTATCCTCGGACAATTATAACGCGATCATCCTGCCGGCCAGCTATGCCGGCGACTACGAAAAGACGTTCGACGGCACCGGTCCGTTCAAGCTCGACAAATATACCCAGAAAGTCGGAGCGTCCTTTGTCCGCAACGAGGAATATTGGGGCGAGAAGGCGCTGCCGGCGCGCGTCGAATTTGTTTTCTTCACGGATATCCAGCCGCAGATCCTGGCGCTGCAAGGCGGTCAGGTGGACGTCATCAACCAGTTGCCTATCCTGGCCGGCGCCGGCTTGCTGAACGATCCCTCCGTCGAGATCCTCAGCAACAAGTCGGCCACGCACCATGAGGTGCACATGCGCAACGACATGGATCCGTTCAAGGATCCGCGGGTGCGCCGGGCGATCGCGCTCAGTATCGACCGCGAAAAGCTGACGCAGGGATTGATGCGTGGGCGCGCGGCCCTCGGCAACGACAGTCCGTTCGCCCCGGTCTATCCCTCGACGGATACCTCGGTCGCCCAGCGTCACCTCGACCTGGCCCAGGCCAGGGAACTCCTCGAAGCCGCCGGCGTGAAGAAAGGCCAGAAGATCACGCTGACCACGCAGCGCTATCAGGAAATCCCCGAATACGCCCAGCTCATCCAGAATTTCGTCAAGGAGATCGGCATCGACATGCAGCTCGACGTGATGGATTCGGGCACCTATTACGGCGATGCGGTGTTCGGCAAATCCAACTGGCTGGATTCCACCATGGGGATCACCGATTTCGGCCACCGCGGCGTGCCGAACGTCTACCTGTCGGCGCCGCTGAAAAGCGACGGCACCTGGAACGCCGCCCACTTCAAGAATGCCGAGTACGACACGCTGGCCACCAGCTACATCGCCGCGCTCGATCTCGAAGCCCAGAAAGCCGACGCCGGCAAGATCCAACGCCTACTGCTCGAGGAAACGCCGGTCATATACGGCTATTTCTTCGACTATCTGTCGGCGACCGCGAAGGGAGTGACCGGCGTCAATCCGACCGCCATGTCGCAGATCTTCCTCGACCGCGCCGCCAAGGCGTGATCGAATAAAGGTCCGGAACCGCGGCCTGCCGTCGCCGGTGGCAGGCCGCGTATCCCATCGCAGCCGCAACCGGAGGACCCGGTCATCATCAGTTTCCTTGTGAGACGCGTTTCGCTTTCGCTGGTTACGCTGTTCCTCCTCAGCATCATGGTCTTTGCCGGCGGCCAGGTGCTGCCGGGCAATGTCGGCCGCGCCATCCTCGGCCCGTTCGCCGATCAGCGCGCCGTCGAGGCCCTGAACCATCAGCTCGGTCTCGATCGGCCCTATCTCGTCCAGTACTGGGACTGGATCTCGCATTTCGTGACCGGCGATATGGGCACGTCCTATATTTTCCGCGCGCCCGTCGCACCCTTCGTGCTCGATGCGCTCGGCAATTCGCTGAAGCTCGCCCTCGTCGCCTTCGCCATGGTGGTGCCTCTCGGCATCCTCGGCGGCGTGCTGGCGGCGCTCAACGTCAATCGCCCGCTCGACCGCATCATCAGCCTTGGCGGATTATCCGCAACGGTGCTGCCCGAATTCGTCACCGGCATCGTCCTCATCCTGATCTTCGGCATCTGGCTGCAATGGCTGCCCATCGCCGCGACATGGCCGGAAGGCGCCGGCTTCGCCACCCAACTCTACTACCTGATCCTGCCAGCGATGCCGCTTTTCCTGGTTCTGTTCGGCTACATCGCCCGCATGGCGCGCGCCGGCATGATCGAGGCGCTGGATTCGGACTATACGCGGACGGCGGTGTTGAAGGGGTTGCCGTGGCGCACCGTCATCTGGCGCCATGTGCTGCGAAACGCGCTGATGCCGACCATCACGGTCGTCGCCACGCAGACCGGCTACCTGATCGGCGGGCTGGTCGTGGTCGAGACGCTGTTCCGCTATCAGGGCATCGGCTCGCTCATCTTCACGGCAGCACGCGGCAAGGATTTTCCGGTGCTCGAAGCCGGCATCCTAACGATCGGCATCGTCTATGCCGTCGCGACGCTGATCGCGGACCTCAGCTATTCGCTGCTCAACCCACGAATTCGACTGGGGATCGAGTCATGAGCGCCGCCGACACCACCGCCACGCCGCAAGCCGCGCGCAGCCGATGGGCCGAGACGCTTGCCGCGCTCTGCCGCTCCGGCTCCTTTCTGATCGGCGGCGCCATCGTGGCCTTCTGGATCGTATGCGCGCTGTTCGGCGAACACTTCACGCCTTACGATCCACTCGCCAACGACATCATCAATTCCTTCGCGCCGCCTTCCGCCGAACACTGGTTCGGCACCGACCAGCTCGGCCGGGACGTGTTCTCGCGCGTCATCGTCGGCTCGCGCGACATCCTGACCGTCGCGCCGCTGGCGACGCTCCTGGCGACGCTTTTCGGCACCGCGCTCGGCCTTTTGACCGGCTATTTCCGCGGCCTGATCGACGATGTCGTCAGCCGCATCCTAGAAGCCTTCATGGCGATCCCCGTGGTCATCGTGGCGCTGCTCGCCATCGTCGCGCTCGGCACGTCGAAAGCCACCGTCATCGTCGTCATCGGCCTGAGTTTCTCGCCCATCATCGCGCGCACGGTTCGCTCGGCCGTGCTGTCGGAGCGCGAGCTGGACTATGTAGCGGCGGCAAAGCTGCGCCGCGAAAACGCCTTGCACATCATGTTCGTCGAAATCCTGCCCAATGTGCTGCCGCCGATCCTGGTGGAGGCCACCGTGCGGCTCGGCTATGCCATCTTCGCCGTCGCGACGCTGAGCTTCATCGGCTTCGGCATCCAGCCGCCGTCGCCGGACTGGGGCCTCAGCGTTTCGGAAAACTACGGCATGATCGGCGGCGGCTTCTGGTGGACAGTGTTATTCGACGCCGTGGCGATCGCCACGCTGGTGGTCGGCGTCAACCTGATGGCCGACGGTTTCCAGGGGGCGCTCGATGACTGACGCGCTCTCTGTCGAGAATCTCCACGTCGCCTACCAGGTCCGGGGCCGTGACCGCGCTGTGCTGCGCGACGTCACCTTCAGGATCGGACGCGGCGAAGCCTACGGTCTCGTCGGCGAGTCCGGCTGCGGCAAGTCCACGGTGGCGCTTACGGCCGTGCGCTACCTGCCGCGCGCGGGCCGCGTCACCGACGGCAGGATCGAGATCGACGGCGTCGACACCACCAGGCTCGACCGTGAGGCCTTGCGGCAAATGCGCGCCAGATCGGTGTCGATGGTCTATCAGGAGCCCGGCAAGGCGCTCAATCCGACCTTGCGCATCGGCCGCCAGATCACCGAGATTTTCGAACTGGGCGGTGCATCGTCCGGTGACGCGCTGGGCCGTTCGATCGAAATCCTGAAGCGGGTGCGCATTTCCGACCCCGAAAGTGTCGCGCAGCGCTATCCCCATCAGCTTTCCGGGGGCATGCAGCAGCGGGTCGCGATCGCGATGGCGCTCGCAAAAGACCCGGCGCTGCTGATCCTCGACGAGCCGACGACCGGGCTGGACGCGACGGTGGAAGCCGAAGTGCTCGACCTGATCGCGCAACTGCGGCGCGAATTCTCCACTTCGATCCTGTTCATCAGCCACAATCTCGCCGTCGTCACGAAAATGTGCGACCGCGTCGGCGTCCTCTATGCCGGGATGCTGGTCGAGGAGGGGCCCACCCGCGCGCTCTTCGACAATCCCCGGCACCCCTATACGGTGGCGCTGCTGCGTTGCCTGCCGCGCGCCGGCCAGCGCAAGGACCAGAGCCGGCTCGACACCATTCCCGGCACGCTGCCGGCGCCCGGCGCCGTCATTGCGGGCTGTCCTTTCGCCGACCGCTGCGCGCTGGCCGACGAGCGCTGCCGCCGCGAGCGGCCGCCGTTGCACGATCTGGGCGGCCGCTTCTCGCGCTGTCACTACCACGAGAAGGCGGCAACGCTGCCCCGCCAGACACCAGCCGAAATCAGGCTTTCGCCGGCGCGGGAGGAAGCGGAGCCGGTGCTGACGGTGCGCAACCTCAATAAGACATTCCCGTCCGGCGGCCCCGGGCTGCGCGCCGTGGCGGATGTCTCGCTGACCGTCGAAGCGGGCGAGACACTGGGTCTGGTCGGCGAATCCGGCAGCGGCAAGACGACGTTCGCCCGTCTGCTGCTCGGCCTGTTGCCGCCGGATGCCGACGGATCGATCCTGCTCGATCGAAAGCCGCTGGCCGCGACCCTCGACGCGCGTTCGGACGATCAGGTCAAGGCGATGCAGATCATCTTTCAGAATCCGGATTCGGCCCTCAACCGCTCGCACTCCATCCGTCGTGTCATCGGCCGCGCCCTGAAGCGGTTGGGCGGCCTCGGCGGTGCCGCGCTGAACGAACGGCTGCTCGAACTGTTCCGGTCGGTGCGGTTGCCCGAGCGCTATCTGCCCGCAAAGCCGCGCCAGCTTTCCGGCGGGCTGAAGCAGCGCGTCGCCATCGCCCGCGCCTTCGCCGGCGAGCCGCGACTCGTCGTCTGCGACGAGCCGACCTCCGCGCTCGACGTGTCGGTGCAGGCCGCGATCCTCAACCTGCTCGCCGACCTTCAGGCCGAGCGGCGTGTCAGTTACCTTTTCATTTCGCACGATCTCGGTGTCGTTCGCTATCTCTCCGACAAGATCGCCGTGCTTTATCTGGGACGCATCATGGAACTGGGACCGGCCGGCCGCGTGTTCGAAGGGCCGCACCACCCCTACACGGAGGCGCTGCTGTCGGCGGTGCCGAGCCTCGAAAACGCCTCTCAAGCGCGCATCCGCCTGGAAGGCGAGATTCCCAGCGCCAGCAACCCGCCCGGCGGCTGCGTCTTCCACACGCGCTGCCCGCGCAAGATCGGGCGTATCTGCGAGGAACAGGAGCCGCCTCTGGCCGATGCCGAGGCTGGCCATGCGCTGCGTTGCCACATCCCCATCGAAGAACTGGCACGCCTGCAAGGCAAGCCCAGCAAGGAGACAATAGCGCCATGAGCGAAACGGTGACGCTTTCCTTCAAGGACATCGTGGACCTGGGAGAACGCGCGCTGATAGCGTCGAATGTCGGCACGGCGAACGCTACGTCCGTGGCGCGCTCCATCGCCGCGGCCGAACGTGACGGGCAGCCGATCGTCGGCCTCTCCTACCTGCCGGTCTATTGCGACCACGCCGCCTGCGGCAAGGTGGACGGCCATGCGGCTCCCCGGCTGGAGAAGCGCGCACCGGCAGCGCTGCACGTCGATGCCGGCACCGGCTTCGCCCACCCGGCCATCGCCCTCGGCCTGCCGGTGCTTGCGGCGGCGGCGAAGGAAAATGGCGTCGCCGCGCTCTCCGTCGGCAATTCCTACGCCTGCGGCTCGCTCGGCTATTTCGTCGAGGATCTCGCGGACCAGGGGCTGGTGGCGCTGATGGTCGCCAACGCGTCGCCGTCGATCGCGCCCTTCGGCGGCAAGACGCCGTTCTTCGGCACCAATCCGCTCGCTTTCGCAGCGCCCCGCAAGGCCGGCTCGCCGCTGGTCATCGACCAGTCCTCCAGCGTCGTCGCCAAGGTTGCGGTGATCGACGCCCACAGGCGCGGCATTCCGTTGCCCGACGGCTGGGCGCTCGACAAGGACGGCGTTCCGACCAACGACGCGGCCGCCGCACTGGAAGGCGCGCTATTGCCGATCGGCGGCTACAAGGGTTTCGGCCTCGCCCTCATGGTCGACATATTGGCGGCCGGTCTTACAGGCTCGCACTGGTCGTTCGAGGCCTCGTCCTTCGGCGACTGCGAAGGTGGCCCGCCGCGCACGGGCCAGTTCCTCATCGCGCTCGCGCCCGAAACGTTCGGCGGCGCCGGCTTTGCCGACAGGCTGGAGGTCATGCTCGCGGCCGTCCTGGAAACGCCGGCGGTTCGGCTTCCCGGCGAGCGGCGGCTTGCGGTGCGCGACAGCAACACGGCAGGCATCGCCGTGGCGGAAAGCGCGGTCGCGCTACTGGAACGCTACGGCCGCGACGGATCGCCCATGCTTCGCTGAAACGCCGGCATTCGGGCGCGCCCGACGACGGCCAGCAGGAACTATTAGCCTGGTCGAAACGGCCTCACACCATATTGACCTCATGACCTGATTTCCCAATTGTCGTTGCCGATGCCACCCCCAGGGAAGAGGATACTCGAATGACGCTTTCAGGTTCACGCCCCCAATGGCTCACCTTCGACTGTTACGGCACACTCATACAGTGGGACGAAGGCCTGCTTGCGGCCATGAAGCGAATACTCTCGCGCAAGGGGCGCAATACCGATGCCAGAACATTCATCGCGATCTATGATCGGCACGAGCACCAGCTTGAGCAGCAGCGCCCGCATCTGGCCTTCAAGGATGTCTGTGCCAGGTCACTGGAACTGGCGATGACGGAACTTTCGCTCGGGTTCAATAGCGACGACGCGGAGATCCTGACGTCTTCGATCGGGAAAATGCCGCCCTTCCCGGAGGTCGTGGAAACCTTGGGCAGGCTGAAGGCTGCAGGCTTTATGCTCGCCATCGTCTCCAACACGGACGATGCCATCATTGCCGGCAATGTGGCGCAGCTCGGCGGCCACATCGATCGTGTGATCACGGCTCAACAGGCTGGCGCCTACAAGCCGTCGCGCCAGATCTTCGAGCATGCCTGGAAGGCACTCGGTACGGACAAGGATCGGCTCGTTCACATTTGCGCCAGTCCGCATCTCGATCTGGCCGCGGCCCGCGACCTTCACTTCCGGGCCGTCTGGATCGACCGCGGAACCGGCCGCCGGCCCCTGCCCGATTATACGCCGGACAAGGTCGTGCCCACGCTCGATCGGGTTCCGGAACTGTTTGCCGACGCCGGCTGGATGTGACAACCCAGAGCTCGCGTATCTGACGGCAACGAAATTCTCATCATGGAGGATCGCGGCACCCCGGATCGAAGGGGCGCGGCACAGCTTCCTCGTTCCCGGAGGCCAGGCGGCCATCGCGCTGATCTATCTCGCCTTCTGCAGATCGGGGAGTCATGCTCTCGTTCCATTCTCAGCCTATGGTCCGAATCGGGAACTGGCTGCGGGGCTTCTCAAGGGCCTCGGAATAGAGGTGGAGCCCTATGATCCCCCGATCGGTTCGGGTAGGGGCGAGGTGCTCGAAGCGGACGATTACATCGTCGTCGTGGAGGACGGGGCGATCGCTCGCGACCTGCGGTCCAAACACACAAACTTCGGAACCCCGCATGCGATTCAACCCAAAATCACGTTGCTCCTCGTGACATTGCCGGAATGAGGGCCCTTACCGCTGCCCGGTGCTCGCCTTGTGGTCGGCGACGCGCTGCATCAGCCAGCCCCAGGCTTCGCGCTCGGCTGGTCCGGCGGTCTTTTCGATGGCAATCGACAGATAGGCGATTTCCGCTTCCACCTTTTCGGCCGGCAGCATGCCAAGCCGGCTAACGAGGATGGCGAGTTCCAGCACCGCCGCCTTTGCCCGGTTGAGGCCGGTGAAGGGCGCGTGCGTCGCTTCCGCCGCCACGCGACAGAAATGGCGCGGTCGCAGCGCATCGTCGTCGACGCTCTCCACCGCAAGCACCGAATGCGCCAGCGCCCCGGCCAGCCGCGGCACGGCGACCCCTTCGACCGGCAGCAGCGGCCAGTCCTTGCGACCGGTGAGGCAGCCGGCGAAGATGCGCATGTCATCGGTGTAGTTGGCGACCGCGAGGGGAACCTGCGTGAGGTTGTCCAGCGTGGTTGAGGGGCGGAACGGAGCGATCACCCAGCCATCCTTTTCGGCGATGATGCCGAGCGGCGCGATATGCGCCTTGCCGGCCTTGTCCACGGTGGTGACGATGCATTCGCGGATATAGGGCATCATGGCTCCTTGTTGCGCGCCTTCGCCTTCAGCGTATGGCCGGCCTCCTTCAGGCGGGTGCGGTCGGCTTCCGGCGCGGGCGCGGCCACGCCCCAGGCCAGCGGCTCGTCTTGCGTGTAGCGCTTGCCGAGCCGCCAGGCGATTTCGGCCTTCATCAGTTCGGCGCCGAGGTAGAAGGCATGCGCGCCGTCGTTTTCGACACCGAGCCCGTCAAACAGTGCAAAGGCGTCGGTCGCCACGGCATGGCTGCGGCCATTGAGGACGTGGATGCCGTCCGGCGCTGTCGCGATACGGAAATTGGCGTCGCGCACATCCGCGGCGAGTGCCTCGATATCCTCCAGCGAGGCGGTGAACGGCTTGCGGTCATGGACCTGCAACAGGCCGGCGTGATAGCCGCGCGGCAGCGCGCCGTCCTGTTTGGCGGCAAAAAGCACACGGCGGGCGACGTCATGCTCCTCGATGGTGCGCACGGTATGCGGCGAGACATGCACCGCAAGCACGTTGCGGATGTCGAGTTCCGAGCACAGGCCGGCAAGGATGGCGGTGATGCCGGACGTATCGGCGTCCGTCAGTTCGGTCAAATTGCCGGTGCCCATGATGAACTCGACCTCGGGCCAGCGGCGGCGTGCCTCTATGAAGCGGCCGAGCGAGGCGGCGAAGCCGAAATGGATCGGGTCCAGCACCGGATCGGCGATGAAGGGAATGCCGGCCTTCTCGGTACCGGCGATGGCGCGGCCGAGGGAGTCGAGATCGCCGGGGACGGCCGGGATCAGCACCGGCGTCACCGGAAAATCGGAAGCGAGGCCGAGCGTCGTCTCGTTGAGGCTGAGCAGGAAATCCGCCCCGGCGCGCGCGCCGGTGCGTAGTTCGTCGGTGTTCGCCGAATCGACACTGACCGAAAACCCTTCCGACTTCAGCGCCCGCACCGCATCGGCAAGGCCGGGAAAAGGCGTGTCCGGCAGGCAGCCGATGTCGATCACATCGGCTCCAGCTTCGGCAAGGCGACGCGCGCGCTGCAGCAGCGCCTCGATCGACAGCGCCGGCGCATCGACGATTTCGGCAAAGATGCGCATGGCATGCCGTGAAAGATCGGGCGGCTCGCCGGCCCGGCCGAGATAGGCCGGAAGATCGGCGATCTCGTCGGGGCCGCGCAGGAAAGCCACGCCGAAGCGCGCTTCCAGCCCCTCCAGCGTGCCCCGGTAGCGCCCCGGCAGGATGACGCGGCTTGTCCCCTCGGGAAGGGCGAGCCGGCGGGAGATGATCTCCTCGCTCATCAGCGCGGCGACCTTGACGCCGATATCCACGACCTGCCAGTCGAAATCCGTCTTGCCCAACCCGGCAAGCAACCGTTCCAGCCGTGCCCTGGCGAGGTGGCCGGTGAGAAACACCCACCGTTCAGCCATGACGGACAAGCTCGGCCCGGCGGCGGCCGATGGCCGCGCGCAGATCGGCCAGCGACTCCACCACCTCGGTGCGCTCGAAGGATTTCAGCCGCTCGGTGTTTTCGAGGTCGATGCGGCGCGGGTAGACCTTGACCAGCCCGTGCGGCGCCATGGTCTCCAGTTCCGGCGCGGTATCGCAGGCGAACACGATCGAGGGGATGCGGCATTTGCCAGCCTGCGCGAAGACGTTGGTGGCGAGCGTATCGGAAATGCCACACACACATTTGGCAACCGTGTTGGAACTGGCGGGCGCGACCACCACCGTATGGTAGACGCCATGGTAGAACTCGCCGACCGGAATGGCGCTCGCCGTCTTGTCCTGAAGCACGCGCGTGGTTTCGGGAAAGTCGGGCTTGAGCTTGTACATGCGCAGCACTTCGGCCGCCGCCTTGGAGATGAACACGTCGCAGGCCGGCAGTTCGTGGATCAGCGCAAAACTTTCGGTGAAGAAATGGCCGGAGCCGGTCAGCACCCAGGCCCAGCGCGGGGTTTCCAGTTTCGCCATCAGCCGCCCCTCCTGACGGCCGTTGCAGCCGGCCGGATCGGTACGCCGACCGGGCTGCCCGCAGCCAGCGCGGCGGCCGCATTCGCCATCGCAGACGGCCCGGCCAGGCGCAGGGCGACCCCTTGCGGCAGCATATCGGCCAGGGCGGCATCGACGATACCCCGCCGGCTCAGGCTTTCGACCGTATCCTGTTCGGAAAAATCGCCGCTTTGCTTGACCAGCACCAGCGCCGACGCGTCCAGCCGGCCGGCGAGCCAGGCGGCGAGGGAATCGGAGGTGATGTCCCACGAGGGCCGGATGTCGGCCGCCAGCGCCAGCGTCGTCGGCATCCACACCGGGATGCGGCCGGCGTCGTGCGCCTGTTGCATTTGCTCGACCGTGCATGCGGCGGCCAATCGCGGCCGCCCGTCGAGAATGATTTGGGCGAACTGCTCCATGGCCAGGATCGCCATGGCGTGCGCGGCTACATCGGAAAAGCCCATTTGCGGCTGCGCCAGCCTTACCTGGTCGGCGAACGGCCCGCCGCCCGGCACGATGACGAGGGGCAGCGTGGCTTTCGACAAGGCATCCGCCCACATGCCCGTCGCCGCCGCACCGGCCGTGCTGCCTCCGAGCTTGACGACGACAGGCTTCAAGGCAGCGCCCCCTCGCGATCGTCGCCGGCCCCGGCGGCCGGCCCCTTGCGGGCCGCCTTGCTGTCGGCGCGCTTGCGTTCGATCTCGACGCCGACGCCGCCCGGCCCCAGTTCCAGCTTCTCCACCCGCACCACCACGCGCACCACGCGCGGGCTTTCCAGCACCAGCGCCGCCACCTGCTCGGCCAGCGTCTCGCTGAGCTCGACATGGCCACGCGCGACGATGGCGCGGATGCCGTCCATGATGATGTCGTAGGAAACGACATGGCGCATGTCCTCCGGCCGCTCGGTCACGCGCAGCACGTCGGCGCTGACGTCGAAGCGCACCTTCTGGGTGTGGCCATGCTCGAAGGAATAGGCGCCGATTTCCACCGGCAGCACGAAATCGCGCACGAAGATACGGTCGGTGCCGAGCGTCGGGTCGATGCTGCCCGGCGCATAGCCACGCGCCGCCAGCAGCCGGTAATCAACGCCGGCGGAGCGCGACGCCGGTGCTTCTTCCGGGATCAGCGCGCGGATCTTCACCACGGCTTGCGCGTCGATGGCGCCGGTGCGGCCGCTCGCCGCGCACAGCGCGCCGCGGAAGCCGAGGAAATCCGGCGCGAACGGCAACAGGCGCGGCACATCGGGCGCTTCCAGCGAACCGGCGAGGCCGACCAGCAGGCCATGCGCCTTCGCCGCGGCGACGAAAGCGTCGACCCGCGCCACCGCCATGTGGTCGAGCAGACGCCCGCCGCCCTTGCGCGCCGTATCGACCATGACGCCATGGAACCCGTGCCCGGCCAGGACCGGCAACAGGCCGAAATCCGGCTCCAGGTCGGCGAACAGCACCGCCACCAGCTTGACGCGCCGCGCAATCGCTTCCAGCGCCGCGGCGCAGGCGGCGTTTTCGCCGGACGGGAAGAAGCCGATCTTGATGTAGTCCACGCCGGTCGCCGCGATTTCCTCCACCCTGGCGCGGATCAGTTCCGGCTGCATCGGCAGGTCGCCGGCCACCGCGCTCACCGGCCGCCGCCCGGCCACCGACACGACCGTGGCGCGGATCGTCTCCAGCGCGGCCGCGCCCAGCGCGCCGGCGGACGGGTTTTTCAGATCGATGATATCGACCTGCCCGGACAGGGCGATCTCCGCCTCTTCCACGCCCGTCACGCTGGCCAGCATCTTAGTCATAGGCACCTTGTCTCCAACACGTTCAGCGCGCTTCGCCGGCGCGACCAGGACGCCGCCGACGAAGCTGCGTCGGCCCCGACAATCTCCCGGTCGGGAAAAAATTGCCAGTGAGGTTTGATTAATTCCTCCAACTGCGTAAGGTTGCGGTGGGCACCTTGACTTCACCATGGCCAGCCGCAAGCCGGCTCTGGCGCAAGAATAGGTACGTTGTTCGATGACAAGGCGATGGATCGCCGCAGCCTTCTTGGGCGTTTTCACCCTGACCGTCAATGGCGGGGCAGGGGTTGCTGTCGGCCAGGAAAAGCCGGCGGCGCCGTCCGGGGCGGCCGCCAGGACGGAAAAGCCGGCAAGCGAAATCGACATCGGCTATCTGCGCGCCTATGCGCCGCAACTGACGCTGTCGCTGCTCGACCTGCCGCCTGTCGACAACGGCATCGCCGGCGCGAAGGTGGCGATCGACGACAACAACACCACCGGAAAGTTCCTGAACCAGCGCTTCAGGCTTGATATCGCCGAGATCAAGCCCGATGACGATCCGGTTCCGGCCTTCAATGAACTGGTGGCCAAGGGCAACCGCTACATCGTGGCCGACCTGTCGGCCAAACAGCTGCTGACCATCGCCGACCTCGCCCGCGACAAGGGCGTGCTGGTTTTTAATATCGGGGCTGCCGACGACAGCCTGCGCGAGGAAGACTGCCGCATCAACGTCTTCCACGTCGCGCCGACGCGCTCGATGCTGGCCGACGGGCTCGCCCAGTACCTGATGTGGAAGCGCTGGCCGAAATGGGTGCTGATCTACGGCTCGCACGACAACGACCATCTCTACGCCGATGCCCTGCGCCGGGCCGCCGACCGTTTCGGAGCCGAAATCGTCGCTGAGAAGGAGTTCAAGGACACCGGCACGGCGCGCCGCACCGATACCGGCGTGACGCAGATCCAGAAGCAGATCTCGACCTTCACGCAAGGCTTTCCCGATTACGACGTGATGCTGGTGGCCGACGAAAGCGAGGTGTTCGGCACCTACGTGCCCTTCCGCACCTGGATGCCGCGCCCGGTCGCGGGAACGGCCGGGCTCGTGCCGTCGTCCTGGCACCCGGCCAGCGAGCAATGGGCTGGCATCCAGATGCAGAGCCGCTTCCTGAAGATCACCGGCCGGCGCATGCTTTCGCGCGACATGGAGGCTTGGACGGCTGTGCGGGTCGTCGGCGAGGCGGCGACGCGCGCCAAGGGAACCGATTTCGAGACGATCAACGCCTATCTGCGCTCGGAAAAATTCTCGGTCGCCGCCTTCAAGGGCCAGAAACTGACGTTCCGGCCGTGGAACCTGCAACTGCGGCAGCCGATCTTCCTCGGCGACGACCGCTCGGTCGTCTCGACCTCGCCGCAGGAGGGCTACCTGCACCAGGTTTCCGAACTGGATACACTGGGGGTCGACCAGCCCGAGACGAAATGCACCTTGAAATGAAGCAGCCGTGAGGAGGACCCCGGTGTCGACAAGAACGTGTATTCTGGCCCTGCTGGCCGCCGGCCTCAGCGGCGGACCGGCTTTCGCCTTTACCGCCTACGTCTCCAACGAGAAGGGCAACTCGATCACCGTCGTCGACACCGAGACGAAGCAGGTCGTCAAGACGGTCGACGTCGGCCAGCGGCCGCGCGGCATCACGCTCTCGCATGACGGCAAGTTCCTCTATCTGTGCGCCAGCGACGACGATACCGTCGAGGTCATCGACACTTCGACGCTCGAGATCGTCGGCACGCTGCCGTCCGGGCCGGACCCGGAACTGTTCGTGCTGTCTCCGGACGGCAAGCGGCTTTACGTCGCCAACGAGGACGACAACCTCGTTACCGTCATCGACATCGAGAACAACAAGGTATTGTCGGAAATCCCGGTCGGCGTCGAGCCGGAGGGCATGGGGATCAGCCCCGACGGCAAGACGCTGGTCAACACCTCCGAGACCACCAGCATGGCCCACTTCATCGACACCGACAGCCACGAAGTCACCGACAACGTGCTTGTCGACACCAGGCCGCGCTATGCCGAGTTCACGCCGGACGGCTCGCAGGTGTGGGTCAGCGCCGAGGTCGGCGGCACGGTCAGCGTCATCGACAACGCCAAGCGCGAGGTGGTGAAGACGATCAGCTTCACAATCCAGGGGCTGAGGGCCGAAACCATCCAGCCGGTCGGCGTCGCCATCAGCGCCGACGGCAAGAAGGCCTATGTCGCGCTCGGCCCGGCGAATCATGTCGCGGTCGTCGACACCAAGACCTATGAGGTGCTGAAATATATCCTCGTCGGCCAGCGCGTCTGGCATCTCGCCTTCACGCCGGACCAGAAGACGTTGATTTCCACCAACGGCAACTCCAACGACATCACTTTCATCGACACCGCGACCGACGAACCGGTGGAATCGGTCACCGTGGGCAAGGAACCCTGGGGCGTCGTCGTCTCGCCGAACTGATCCGGAGCATTTCCAGCAAAAGTGTGAAGCGGTTTTGCGTCTGGAAATGCGACTAAAACAGAGAGAGTGAGCGGTTCCGCCGATTGCGTAAAACCACAACCGCTCCAGCAGACCTAAAGGGAGGACCATCATGAATATCCGCACCGCCATCGCGCTGGCCGTCTTTACCGGGCTTGCCTTTGCCCCGCTTGCCGCCCATGCCGACGACGACGATGACGACGCTCCCAAGGCGACGCGGTCCAGCCAGAACATGCCGGAACTGATCCTCGGTTCGGCCGATTCCAACTATGTCGTCAACAAGACCGACTTCGAACTGATCGCCGGCCAGGGCTATCGCTGGAAGATCACCTCCCAGGGTGGTTTCGAGTACAAGTTCATGACCGACCTGTTCCGCAACGTGTGGGTCGACCAGATCGTCATCGACGACCTCGAGGTGCACATGGCCGGCGCACCGGCCTGGCTGGAATTCGACGACAAGGGCACCATCATGGTGCAGTTCCACACGGTGCGGCCAGGCGAATACACCTGGTCGGTGCCGGACCTGGCCGACAAGGGGCTGAAGGGTAAGATCACCATCAAGTAGGGTGAACGGCAAAGCAGGAAACAGGAGCGCCCGGTGCAGCATATCAGGGCGATAGGCCAGGAGGGAACGCCGGCGGCACTCGATGTCGCCGGTGTCAGCCATTTCTACGGCCGCAAGCAGGCGCTCAAATCCGTCTCCTTCAGCATCCGGCCGGCGACCTTCACCGTGCTGCTCGGCCTCAACGGCGCCGGCAAGACGACGCTGTTTTCGCTGACCAACCACCTTTTCGACACGCGCCATGGCGAAATCCGCATCTTCGGCCATGACATCAATCGCGATTCCAGCGAGGCGCTGCGGCGCATGGGCGTCGTCTTCCAGGCGCGCACGCTCGACCTCGACCTCAGCGTGCGCCAGAACCTTTCCTACCACGCCTGCCTGCACGGCATCGGCGCACGCGATGCGGCTCGGCGCATCGCGGCGGTGCTCGAAACGGTCGAGATGAGCGACCGGCTGGACGACAAGGCGCGCAGCCTCTCGGGCGGCCAGATGCGGCGCATCGAGATCGCGCGCGCGCTGCTGCACAGCCCGCCACTGATGCTTCTCGACGAGGCCACTGTCGGGCTCGACATCCGCTCGCGCGCCGGCATCCTCTCCACCATCCGCTCGCTGGTCGAGCGCCGCGGCATCGCTGTCCTGTGGGCGACTCACCTGATCGACGAGGTCGAGGACGGCGACGAGGCGGTAGTGCTGCGGCAGGGCGAGGTGGTGGCGCAGGGCCGCGTGGCCGACATCGTGCAGGCCACCGGCACCGGCTCCATCCAGGACGCCTTCGCCAGCCTCAACCGCGCAGCCGCCGGCGGGGTCGCTCCATGAGCCCGCAACCCGCGACCGCGCTCGACAGCGCGCTTTCGCCGGCGAGCGGCCGGCTCGGCCTGGGCCAGTATCTGATCTGCCTGCGCGGCATCGTGCTGCGCGAAGGGCTGCGCTTCGTCCACCAGCGCGAGCGCTTCATTTCCTCGCTTGTGCGGCCGCTGATCTGGCTGTTCATCTTCGCCGCCGGTTTCCGCCAGGTGCTCGGCGTCTCGATCATCCCGCCCTACAAGACCTATGTGCTCTACGAGGTCTACATCATGCCCGGCCTGTGCGGCATGATCCTTTTGTTCTCGGGCATGCAGTCGTCGCTGTCGATGGTCTACGACCGCGAGATGGGCAACATGCGCACGCTGCTGGTGAGCCCGTTCCCGCGCTGGTTCCTGCTGGTTTCCAAGATGCTGGCGGGGGTGACGGTGTCGATCGTGCAGGTCTATGCCTTCCTCGCCGTCGCCTGGCTGTTCCACGTCAGGGCGCCGGCGATGGGCTATCTCACCGTGCTGCCGGCGCTCTTCCTTGCCGGGCTGATGCTGTGCGCGCTGGGCATGCTTTTGTCGTCGGCGATCCGGCAACTGGAGAATTTTGCCGGCATCATGAATTTCGTCATCTTCCCGGCCTACTTCGCTTCGCCGGCGCTCTATCCGCTGTGGCGCATCCAGGAAGCGAGCCCGCTGCTCTACGCGATCTGTCAGGCCAACCCGTTCACCTATGCCGTCGAACTGATCCGCTTTTCCCTCTACGGAAAGGTCGAATGGCTGTCGCTCGGCGTCGTCTGCGGCTGCCTGGTGCTGTTCCTGGCCGCAGCCGTGCTCGCCTACGACCCGGCACGCGGGCTGATGGCCCGCAAGAAGGACATGGGAGGTTGACCCTGATGAGCAAGACGCTTCTGGCTTCGATTTTCGCACTGGCGCTGCTGGGGCCGGCGAGCGCGTTAGCAGCCAATCCAGATCCCGGCTGGCCCTGCGTCCAGCGCAAGGTGCCCAGCCTGTCGATCGGGCAGGTGTGGAGCGGGCCGCAATTGCCGCAAGCCGCCAGAGGCTGGGAAAAGGATTCAGAGGTTTCCGCGCTGGTCGACGTGGTTTCGGCGCGGCGCATGCCGCTGGAGGAGGCGCAGAAGAAGATCGGCGATTTTGCCGCCACCCTTTCGCCGGAAGCGGCAAAGGCCAGGCTGGAGATGCTGGCGCAGGGGCTGTTCGACCACATGGATGCCGAGCGTTCGCACGTCATGGCCGGCATTTCCCGCTATGCGCACAAGCAGGTCGCCATGGCCGACGAACTGCGCAAGGAGCGCTCGGCGCTCGATGCGCTGATGGCCAAGGCGGACGCCGACCCCGACGACGTTGAGCGCCAGACCGACCAGCTCAACTTCGCCACACGCATCTATGACGAGCGCGCGCAGTCGCTGAGTTCGGTGTGCGAGGTGCCGACGATCATCGAGCAGCGCCTCTACCAACTGGCGAAATCGGTACAGCAGGCGATGCACTGACGGCCGCGCGGTCCCTGCCGGTCACCGGTCACGCCAGCTTTCGTCGACCCATTTCGAGACGTCGCCCGGCTGCCTGAGCATATTGCCGGTCGCATCCTTGAGCACGCCGTTATCGGCCAGGAACCGCGCCATGCGCTGCAGCCGCGCGCCGTCGATCTTGCCCATCGGCGTGTCGCCGTCCTTGAGGAAACCACCCTCCGTTATCGCCTGCATCGAGCCTCGGACCAGTTCGGGATTGGGGAAATCCCCGGCCGCGATCATCATGTCCGCGGCCTTTTCGGGATTTTCGGCCGCCCATTCGTAGCCCTCCAGCGTCGCGCGCATGAAGGTTCCGACGAGATCGGGCTTGTCCTTCAGCGTCACGGCGCGCGTGGCGATATAGCCGTTCTGCTGGTCGGGAATACCGTAGTCGCTATAGGCGAAGGATGCCTGGTGGCGATGCAACAGCTTGCTGTTGACGCCCTCCCAGGTGGCGACCTCCAGCGTGAAGTCCACCGCGCCCGCGGCCAGCGCCTCGTAGGCGCCGGTGCCGAGCGTCACCGTGTTCCACTCCGGCTTGCCGCCGTCCGTGCGGATCATGGTGCCGATCAGCGCCTTCTCCCAGTCGCTGCCGAAGCCGGCATAGGTCTTGCCGGACAGGTCGGCCGGTCGGGTAATCGCCTTGTTGTCGGCGTTGTAGACGAGGCGGCCCGTCTCGTGCTGCATCGTCACCCACAGGGCGGTGATGTTGGCGCCCGAAGCGCGTGCGCTGATGAAGGCCAGCGACGGGACATAGGCGAAATCGGCAAGGCCGCCCGCCAGCAGGGCCGCCGAACTGGTGTCGGAATACGGCAGGATGTCGACGTCGAGGCCGGCCTTTTCGTAGAGGCCACGGTCGCGCGCGACGATGAGCCCGACATGGTTGGTGTTGAGTGTCCAGTCGAGCGCCAGCGTCACTTTCTGGCCGGCATGGGCGAGCGAGGAAACCGCCAGGCAGGCGGCAAGAACGAGAGCACGGATCATGAAAAATCCTCCAGCAGCAGGGATTTGAGGGATTGGCGCAGGTCCGCCAGCGCCGCTTCGCTACGCGCCGCTCGCGGGGTTTCGATCGGGATATCGGCGACGATCCGCCCCGGCGCGGCGGCCATCACCAGCACGCGGTCGGCGACCTCGGTCGCTTCGCGCAGATCGTGCGTCACCATCAGCACGCCGCGTGGCTCGGCCTCCAGCCGCGCCAGGAACCAGAGCTGCATGCGCATGCGGGTGACGGCGTCGAGCGCCGAAAACGGCTCGTCCAGCAGGATGAAGCGGCTTTGCCGCACGATGGTGCGCAGGAAGGCGACGCGCTGGCGCATGCCGCCCGAAAGCTGATCGGGGAAAAGCTCTTCCGTGCCCGCCAGGCCGAACGCAGGAAACAGCGGCGCAACGCGTGCCAGAGCAGCCGCGCGCGAGGTGCCGCCCACCTCCAGCCCGAGCACGGCGTTCTCGGCGATGGTGAGCCACGGAAACAGCGCATCGCCCTGCGGCTGGTAGCCGATCACCGGATCGGGCCGGGAAATGTTTCGTCCATCGATCGCGAGCTTTCCGGCGGCCGCGAGGCCGGCTGGCAGGATGCCCGCCAGCCATTTGATGACGGAGGTCTTGCCGCAGCCGGAAGGGCCGATCAGGCAGGTGATCCTGTCGTCCTCCAGGTCGAGCGACAGGTCTTCGACCAGGGTTCGCTCACGCGCGGTGACGGTAAGGGCCTCAACGTGGAGCATGATGCCCTCGCCTGCGGTCGCTCAGCCATTCGATGAGCCGCACCACCCCGAGCAGCCCCAGTGTCAGCGCCGACGATACGACGACGGCGGCCAGCACCAGGTCGGCGCGGAAATTGTTCTTGGCCGAGAGGATGAAAATGCCGATCCCGCGCCGCGCGCCGGCATATTCGGCGAAGATGGCGGCGACGATGGCGTAGGTCCCGGAAATCCTCAAGCCCGCGAAAAAGGCCGTGCGCGCCGAAGGCAGGTACACGCGGCGAAAAAGCGCCACCTTGCCCGCCCCCATCGAGGCCAGCAGGTCGAGATGGTCCTGCGCGGCCCGCCCATAGCCCGACAGCAGGCTGATCAGCATCGGGAAGAAGGTGACGAGGACGACCAGTAGCATTTTCGGCAACAGGCTGAAGCCGAACCACAGGATCATCAGCGGCGCCAGCGCGATCAGCGGTACCGTCTGGCTGACGACGAAAAGCGGCATCAGCCCACGCTCCAGCGGCGGCACGAAATGCAGTGCGACCGAGACGAGGAAGGCGAAGGCGACCGAGATGGAAAAGCCGAGCGCGGTGACCGAGGCCGTGCTCAGCGCATGGCCGGCAATCTCGCCACGGTTCGCCACCAGAGCCCGCGCCACATCGCTGGGCGCGGGAAGAATTAGCGGCGAAACGCCGGCGCGCACGCAATAGAGCTCCCATGCGGCCAGGATGGCGGCCGCGATGAGGAGGGCAGGAAGGATGCGCCGAAGCGTTTCCATGGTTGGCCTGACCGGAACGGGACGTGCGTCAGCGATGGCTCGGGCTGTTGGCCGAAGCCGTCAGGTCGATCGTCACGTGGCCTTCGGCCGGGCCGAAACGCAGGAACGCCTGCCGCACGGTCTCGAAAACCACACCGGCGTCACCGCGCAGCCGGGTGCAGAAGTTCTTCGATTTGAAGAACGTTCCCGATGCCTTCAGGAAGTCGATGCAGCCATAAATCTCGTCCATGTGCTGGTCCTGGCCGAGCACGTAGAGCGAGAATTGCACGTCGATGCCGACGCCGAGCACCGGCGCCTGTTTCACCGCCGCCATGGCCAGCGCGGCGCGTTCGGCCAGCGGCAGCGATTGCCCGACCGCCAGCGTTTCGCAGCGGCACAGGTCGTCGTCCGGCTCCCCCGGGCAGCCGCGCGAAATCGTGGCGTGGAGCGTCACATGCGCCGGCCCCTTGGCCGCCCTGGCGAACAGGTCGCGGATGGCGTCGAACAGCGGCTCCGGCGCGCCGACCATCAGCGTCGAGACGTCGTCCGTCTCGATTCGCAGCCGGTCGCGATGGGGAGCGAGAGCCTCCAGCCCCGACAGGATGACATCGACAAAACCCGACGTCATCGGGTACAATGATACTTGCGCGCCAATAAACATGATCCCTCGCTCCGCTGGCATTACCCAGATCAGCTTTGAAGGGTTCGCGCGGCCCCGCGCATCTCAGCCCCGAAAGGAGCACCCCTGGTTACGGGCCGCACCATTGGCGAAATTGGGCCCGCCTGTCAACTGCCTGGACGCGGCCTCTACGACCTGCCCGCCCGGTGCGGCAGATTACCGCCAGCAATCTCCGTCTTGTGAAGGAACCTCGGGGGATGCCGGCAGTTGATAGAACGGGACGACCGATAGTCGGCCGCCTCCGCGCGAGCAAAAGCCATGGTTGAGAAGAATTCAGACGTATTTGATCTTTTCTCGCAGGTCTACACGAGTGCGGCGCAGGAGGAGATGAGCCTCCAGCACTATCTTCTGGCCTGCCGCGAGGACAAATCCCTCTATGCATCCGCGCCCGAGCGGATGGTCGACGCGATCGGCGAGCCCACCCTGATCGACACCAGCAAGGACGAGCGACTGGGCCGTATCTTCGCCAACAGGACGATCAAGATCTATCCTTCCTTCGCCGATTTCTACGGCATGGAAGACACGATCGAGCGCATCGCCGGCTATTTCCGCTATGCCTCGCAGGGGCTTGAGGAGCGCAAGCAGATTCTCTACCTGCTCGGCCCGGTCGGCGGCGGCAAGTCCTCGCTGGCCGAACGCCTGAAGATGCTGATGGAAGCGCGGCCGATCTATACGTTGAAGGTCGGCAACGCGATCAGCCCGGTGTTCGAATCGCCACTCGGCCTGTTCCATCCCGAACGCATGGCCGATCTTCTGGAAGACAAATACGGGATCGCCCGGCGGCGCCTGAACGGCCTGATCTCGCCATGGGCGATGAAGCGGCTCGACGAGGTGAATGGCGACATTTCCCGGTTCAGCGTGGTCAAGCTGATGCCGTCGCGGCTTCGCCAGATCGCCATTGCCAAGACCGAGCCCGGCGACGAGAACAACCAGGACGTCTCCGCTCTCGTCGGCAAGGTGGACATCAGGCAACTGGAGAATTTCAGCCAGTCCGACCCGGACGCCTATTCCTACAGCGGCGGGCTCAACCGCACGACGCAGGGCCTGCTCGAATTCGTCGAGATGTTCAAGGCGCCGATCAAGGTGCTGCACCCTTTGCTGACCGCGACGCAGGAAGGCAGCTACAACGGCACCGAGAATTTCGGCGCGTTCCCATATCAGGGCATCGTCGTGGCCCACTCCAACGAATCGGAATGGCTCCAGTTCAAGAACAACAAGAACAACGAGGCCTTCCTCGACCGTATCCTCGTGGTGAAGGTGCCCTATTGCCTGCGGGTCACCGAGGAGCGGCACATCTACGAGAAGCTGCTGCGCGAAAGCGAGCTGGCCGGAAGCCCCTGTGCGCCGGAGGTCCTCGATATCCTTAGCCGGTTCACGGTATCGACCCGACTCGCCGAGCACGACAATTCGCCGCTCTACACCAAGATGCGCGTCTATGACGGCGAGAACCTCAAGGAGATCGACCCCAAGGCCAAATCGGTGCAGGAATACCGCGACGCCGCCGGCGTCGACGAGGGCATGACTGGGGTCAGCACCCGCTTTGCCTTCAAGATCCTGTCGCAGACCTTCAACTACGATACCGAGGAAGTGGCGGCCGACCCCGTCCACCTGATCTACATCCTCGAACAGGCAATCAAGCGCGAGCAGTTCCCCAAGGAGGCGGAAGCCGCCTACCTCGACTTCATCAAGTCGGAGCTTGCGACCCGCTACGCCGAGTTCATCGGCCATGAGATTCAGAAGGCCTATCTGGAATCCTACAGCGAATACGGCCAGAACCTGTTCGACCGCTACATCGCCTATGCCGACGCCTGGATCGAGGATCAGGACTACAAGGACCCCGACACCGGCCAGATCCTCAACCGCGAGGTGCTGGACACCGAGTTGTCGCAGATCGAGAAGCCGGCCGGCATCGCCAACCCGAAGGACTTCCGCAACGAGGTGGTGAAATTCACGCTCCGGGCGCGGGCCAGGAACAACGGCCGCAACCCCTCGTGGACGAGCTACGAGAAGTTGCGCGAAGTCATCGAGAAGCGGATGTTCGGTCAGGTCGAGGACTTGCTGCCGGTGATCAGCTTCGGCTCCAAGCAGGACAGCGTGACCGAGAAACGGCATACCGAGTTCGTGCAGCGCATGGCCGAACGCGGCTACACCAAGCGTCAGGTCCGCCGGCTGGTGGATTGGTACATGCGGGTGAACAAGGCAGGTTGAAGCCGGTCGAAGCCAGGTCAGGGGGCTCCCCATGCCAATCTTCATCGATCGCCGCCTCAACCCCAAGGACAAGAGCCTCGGCAATCGCCAGCGCTTCCTGCGGCGCGCACGCAACGAGCTCAAGCGCAGCATCCGCGAGCAGATCCGGACGGGCAGGATCGCGGATGTCGACGCCGAGCACACCGTTTCGATGCCGGCCTCGGGCACCAGCGAACCGAGCTTCCAGAATGCCGCCGACAGCGGCGAGCGCGAGCACGTGCTGCCCGGCAACAAGCGCTTCGCACCCGGCGACCGGCTGCCGAAGCCCCGCCAAGGCGATGGGTCATCCACCCCGGGGCTGAAGGAGTCGGAAGACGATTTCCGCTTCGTGCTGTCGCGCGAGGAAGTGCTCGACCTGTTCTTCGAGGACCTGGAGCTTCCCGACCTGGTCAAGATCAATCTGAAGGAAATCCTCGCCTACAAGCCGCGCCGCGCCGGCTTCGCGGCCTCCGGTGCGCCGACCAACATCAATGTCGGGCGCACCATGCGCAACAGCCACGGCCGCCGCATTGCCCTCAAGCGCCCCTCGCGCGAGGAAATCGAGACGATCGCGCAGCAGATCGCTACCCTCGAGGAAGAAGGCACGCCGGACGCCCCGGCAGGCGCGCGGATCGCGCTCCTGCGCGAGGAACTGGAGCGGCTGGAGCGGCGGCGGCGGCTGGTCGCCTATGTCGACCCCGTCGACATCCGCTACAACCGCTTCGAGGCCCAGCCGTTGCCCAACACCAACGCCGTCATGTTCTGCCTGATGGACGTATCCGGCTCGATGGGCGAGCGCGAAAAGGACCTCGCCAAGCGCTTCTTCGTGTTGCTGCACCTTTTCCTCAAGCGCCGCTACGACAGCATCGACATCGTCTTCATCCGCCATACGCACGAAGCGAAGGAGGTGGACGAGGAAACCTTCTTCTACAGCACGCAAAGCGGCGGCACCGTCGTTTCCACCGCGCTCGAGGAAATGCGCCGCATCATCGAGGCGCGCTACCCCAGCCACGAATGGAACATCTATGCCGCCCAGGCGTCGGACGGCGACAATTTCACCGCAGATTCCGAGCGCTGCATCGCCCTGCTCGACGGCGAGATCATGCGGCTGTGCCAGTATTTCGCCTATGTCGAGATCATCGACGAACGGGAGAGCCACATCTTCGGCTCGACCAACAACGGCACGTCGCTGTGGCACGCCTACGAGGCGGTCAGCGCGCGGTGGCCGAACTTCCAGATGAGCCGCATCGCCACGGCCGCCGACATCTATCCGGTGTTCCGCCGGCTGTTCACCCGGCAGCCGGCCTCGCGGAACGAGTGAGGAGAAGCGCGGATGCCCTTTCCCGCCGCCACGCCCGGGCTGCTGTTTTCAGGCTCCGACTGGGATTTCCGGACGCTGGCGCGCGCCTATGACGCCATCGAGGCGATCGCGGTCGAGGACCTTCACCTCGACACCTACCCGGTGCAGATGGAGGTGATTTCCTCCGAGCAGATGCTCGACGCCTATTCCTCCGTCGGCATGCCGCTGATGTATCGCCACTGGTCGTTCGGCAAGCATTTCCTCTACGAGAACCTGCTCTACCGCAAGGGCGGGCGCGGGCTCGCCTACGAACTCGTGATCAATTCCAATCCCTGCATCGTCTATCTGATGGAAGAAAACACCATGGCGTTGCAGGCGCTGGTGACGGCGCACGCGGCGCTCGGCCATAACCACTTCTTCAAGAACAACCATCTGTTCCGGCAATGGACCGATGCGGGCGCGATCCTGAGCTATCTGGAATTTGCCAAGGGCTACATTGCCCGCTGCGAGGAACGCCACGGCCTCGCAGCGGTGGAGGCCATTCTCGACGCGGCGCACGCACTGATGGAACAGGGCGTCTTCCGCTATCACCGCCCGCCCAAGCTTTCGCAGGAAAAGCAGACGCGCAGCGCGCTCGAGCGCCTCGAACATGAGGAGCGCAGCTACAACGATCTGTGGCGCACACTGCCGACGTCAAAGGAGGACAAGAGCGAAGACAAGATCGCGGAACGCAAGGAATCGCTGAACCTCCCGGAGGAGAACCTGCTCTACTTCCTGGAAAAGAACAGCCTGGTGCTGGAGCCCTGGCAGCGGGAAATCCTGCGCATCGTACGCGTCATCGCCCAGTACTTCTATCCGCAGCGGCAGACGCAGGTGATGAACGAGGGCTGCGCCACCTTCGTCCACTATACCTTGATGACCACGCTGTTCGACCGCGGCATGATCGGCGAAGGCTCGATGCTCGAAATCCTGAAGAACCACTCCAACGTGATTTTCCAGCCGGCTTTCGACGATCCGCGCTTTTCCGGCATCAACCCCTATGCGCTCGGCCTCGACATGATGCAGGACATCCGGCGTATCGCGACGAAGCCCACGGCCGAGGATCGCGACTGGTTCCCCGCCATCGCGGGCAGCGGCAACTGGCGCGAAACCCTGCTTGAGGCCTGGATCGACCATCGCGACGAATCCTTCATCCGCCAGCATCTCAGCCCGGCGCTGATCCGCAAATGGCGGCTGTTCGTCCTTGCCGACATGGCCGAGGAAACACACTACGAGGTGGCGTCGATCCACAACGAGCGCGGCTACGAGAAAATCCGCTCGTCGCTGGCCGACCGCTACGACATCGGCGCGACCCGGCCGAATATCCAGGTGGTGGACGTGGACCTGCTCGGCGACCGCCGCCTGCGCCTCCAGCACAAGGTCAAGGACGGCATCATGCTGGAAGAAGCCGGCCGCGACGCGACGCTGCGCCATATCCGCCGGCTCTGGGGCTACGACGTCAGCCTGGAAGGCGTGGACGCGCAAACCGGCGCGCGCCTCTACGAAACCTCGGCCGACCGGGCCGGAGGGTGAGGGGATTCGGCCGCCGGGCGAAATCGCGAGTTGCAGAAGACGTGGCCACCGGCGTCGTGCAGCGTGCCAATCAGGCCAGGCCGATTTCGGCGGCGGGCTCCTGCGGTCCGAAACCCCGGCTTCTGTGCCGCGCCACGAGGCGCGCCGGGCCCGAAGCGAGCGTGCGCACGAAACGCGCCAGCTCGGCATCGTCGAGCCGGGCGGCCGCCTCGTCCAGCCCGAACCACTGCCGCTTGCGCTGCTCGCGCTCGCGCCAGTGGGTGAGCGTGCCCTGCACATTCATGCCGAACAGCGTCACCTTGACCATTTCCCGGGAGCCGTCGTCATGGCCCTTGAGATAGTGGAAATCGGTCAGCGGCTGCGGATCGATGTCGCCAATGATCCCGGCCTCCTCGAAGGCTTCGAGGGCGGCGGTCATGAACGGCGCGCGGCCTTTCATCGGCCATCCCCTCGGCACGATCCAGCGGCCCCTCTCGCGCGAGGTGATCAGGAGCACCTTGATGCCGCCCTTGCCGCGGCAACGCCACGGCAGGACGCCGTATTGCTGCCTCGCCTCCACGGGGGCGTTCTCGGACGCCTTGTCGGCGTCAACCATGGTGATGTCCATCAGTTCCACCTCCTTGCGGCAGACGGTGCGGAGACGGGCAACGGCGCCAGGCCGCCATGGGCCGATCGGCGGGCCGAGAAATAGATCGTGCCGGGCGCCTTGCACCAGGGGCAGCGGCTCGCGGCTGCCGGAAGGCTGCGGTTACAGGCCGGACAGGCCTGCCGGGAAACGGAAAGAGACATGAAAACGCTCCATCAAAGCGGCGCTGGCGCGCCCGCAAAAATGAACCGCATTTCTTGAGCTTGATCCCGGAACGGCGGAGAAGTCGTGCGGCGTCAGAGGTTCATGAGCCGACCGCTCCGGGCGGAGTGGCGCGCTTGGGCGGTGAGCCTCGATATCCTGATGACCGATTTCATGCACATGGCCCCTCTCTACAGGCCAATTGTGACAAAATTGCAGGCCAAGCAGTGGCTTAAATCGTTTTAAATGCCTGGGGATTTGCCGCGCTTTCGCCAGCCCCGCGCGGGACTGGGCCGCCCTTCGGCCCTTCGCCGGCGCCGACGAAGGGCATGCCGCCGCTCAGCCAGGTACTGAGCAGGTCGCGGCCGTCGTCAACCATGTGCGCACCCATTTCGGCAACAACTACACCGCCAAGGACGCGGCGGAAACGCGATAGGCGCGTCGCTGACGGCATCGGCAAGCCGGCGCCTGGCGGCGCTTATCGCAACCGCATCGTCAGCAGGGCGGCTGTGTCCAAGTCAGCTTCGGCGTCAGGCGATGCAGCAGCACGTCGAAGCGCCGCGCCAGAACTGGCCGGGCGTGCCTGAGCGTAACGCAGGCACGCCCGGCCAGGCGGCCCGCCACCTCGACCTCGCCGGCATCGGCGAGGGCACGCAACCCGTCCAGAAGGACGACGCAGACCGCCTCCGTGCGGTCGGTATCTGCGCCAGCATTCCGTGTTCCGTCCGCTCCACCGTCGTGCCCACCGCTATCCGACAAGTCGCTCATGACTCGATGCCGAAATGGGCCTTGGCATCATCGCTCATCATCTCCGGCGACCATGGCGGCTCGTAAGTGAGTTCGACCTCGACCGTCTCGACGCCGGCGACCGTCGACGTACATTCGCGCGCGCCTTCGAGCAGGTAACTGGTTGCCGGGCAGCCGGGCGTCGTCGTCGTCATGCTGACCAGCGCCGCTCCGTCCTCACCCACCGAAACGTCGTAGATCAGGCCGAGATCGACGATGTTGTAACCGAGTTCGGGATCGATTACCTGGCGCAGGGAGGTCCTGACTTCTTCTACCAGACCACTCGCCCCAGCCTGGGCCGGACGGGCAGCAGGCCGGGTTGGCTCGCGCAGGACCGGCGCGCCCGACATGAAATGCTCCATGATGACCCCGAGCAAGGCGGGCTTCAGGCGCTGCCAGTCGCCGCCCTTTTTGGTGATCGTGATCGAGTCCGGCCCGAAAGCCAGCGCCGAGACGCCCTCGACGTCGAACAGGCGGGCCGCAAGCGGCGACACCGCCGCCTGCTGCCTGTCGGCGAACTCCATGACGCCCTCCCTGACGACGGGCCGGCCCGGCAGGAACCGGAGCCGCGAGGGATTGTCCGTCGCTTCGGTCTGGATAAACATGTTGTACCCCCAACGCTTTCATTGCGGCCGGGCCGGATCGACAGCGGCCACCGCCCATTGCGAGCGGCAACCACAGATTCCGCCCTCACAAGCGGCCCAGCCGGCGACCAGTCATGCAGCCTTGGCAAGCCTGCCGATCTCGACACGCCAGACGACCGGCCCCTGCTCGACATAGGTCCAGGAGAACTGTCCGGGATGCTCCGCCTCGAGCTGGTAATAGAGCGGCTTCGGATCGTGATCGTTGACCAGGACGAAGGAGGCGCCGGGCGCCAGCTCGCCGACAAGCTCGAAAATCTTCTGGTGCCGTTGCATCGGCACCAGGCTGCGGACATCGACTTCGTTCGTTTCTGCGTTTGCGGCATGCGCCATGGGACTGATCCTTCGATTCTGGAATGAACGGTGGCAGCCCTGCCGCACCCATGATGGCGGGCTATCGGCGTCGGCCTGCGGCGCCGATAGTCGTCGTCAAAAGATGTATTGTCAATATATCTTTTATCCGAAAGACGGCGAGACCCGCCCGGCCTTCAAGTCCGGGTCCGGCTATCCATCTGCTCGAAGGTTGCCAGCGCCAGGTTCGAATGGGCGAAGGCGCCGCCGGCGCGCATCTCGGCGGCAACCCAGATCGCCTCCATGATCTCCTGCTGCGTCGCGCCGTCGCGAAGGGCCGCCCTGGTGTGGCCCTGGATGCAGTAGGGGCACTGGGTGACGTGGGCGACCGCCACCGCGATCAGTTGCTTCATCTTGCGCGGCAGCGCCCCGTCCTTGAACACCGCCTCGCTGAAGGCACGGAAAGCGGCGTCCTGGTCGGGTGCCAGTTCGCGGCGCTTGTCGGCAAGCGCCTTCGTCGGCTTGGGATAGAGAGCATCGTCCATGGGGTGGCGTCCTTTCTACGTCATGAAAAACGGTCAGGACGCGCTTCGCCGGAAACCGGGGGCTTGCGCCCACCGGCTTCGCGCATTGCCGCTATCCGAGCGTCACACGCCCAGATAGCGATGCAGGATTTCGGGCTTGGCCCTGAGATCCTGCGGCGTGCCGTCGAAGACGACATGGCCGTTGTTGAGAATATAGGTGCGGTTGGAGATGGAGAGGGCGGCCGCGATGTTCTGCTCGACGATGACGATCGTCTGCCCGTCGGCGGCAAGCTTCTTGCAGACCGCCAGCAGGTCGCGCACGATGATCGGCGCCAGCCCCTCGAACGGCTCGTCCAGGAGGATGAGCTTGGGGCTGCGGATCAGCGCGCGGGCGATGGCAAGCATCTGCTGCTCGCCGCCGGAAAGGTCGGTGCCGCGGCTGGTGCGCCGCTCCTTCAGCCGCGGGAACGTCTCGTAGATGCGCTCCAGCGGCCATTTCTCGCTGGCGCTGAGGCTGGCGAGCACCAGGTTCTCCTCGACGTTGAGGCTGCCGAAGACGCGCCGGTCCTCATGCACCAGTTGCATGCCGGCCAGCGCGATGGTGTGGCTCTTCCTGCCGGCGATCTCGGCGCCGTCGAACTTCACGGAGCCGCTTCTGGGCGTCACCACGCCCATCAGGCTTTTCAACGTCGTGCTCTTGCCGGCTCCGTTGCGCCCCAGCAGCGCCACCACCTCGTTGCGCTCGACATGCATGGACACGTCGAACAGGATATGGCTGTCGCCGTAAAAGGTGTTGAGCCCTGCGACCTCTAGAAGACTCATTCGAACACTCCGCGCATGCCGCCGAGATAGGCTTCCTGCACCTTCTCGTTGCTCTTGATCTCGTCGGGCGTGCCCTCGACCAGCACCTGCCCTTCCTGAAGCACGGTGACCTTGGAAACGAGCTCGAACAGCGAGTCCATGTCATGGTCGATGACGACCATGGTACGGCCCGCGCTGATCGACTTCAGCAGCGCCACCGTCTCGACGCGCTCGCGCGGGCTCATGCCGGCCAGCGGCTCGTCGAGCAGCAAAAGCCGGGGCGAGGAAGCCAGCGCCAGGCCGATTTCGAGCCGCCGCTTCTCGCCATAGGCAAGATCGGACACCGGCGTATCGACCCGGCCGGTGAGGTTGACCAGTTCGAGCGTCTGCTCGACCAGGGCGTTCAGCTCCGGCATTTTCCTCATGTTGCGGAACAGGTCGAGCCTGAACCGGCCGCGCAGGGCTGCCAAAGCCGCGACCGTGACGTTCTCGCGCACGGTCAACCGGTTGAACAGCTGGTTGACCTGGTAGCTCTTGGTCAGGCCAAGCTGGCAGACATTGGTCACCGTCATGCCGGTGATGTCGCGGCCCTCGAACACGATCTTGCCCGAGGAAGGCGGCAGTTCGCAGGTCAGCATCTTGAAGAAGGTCGACTTGCCGGCGCCGTTGGGGCCGATGATGCCGTGCAGGGCGCCCTGCTCGACGGTGAAGTCGATGTTGTTGTTGGCGACCAGCCCGCCGAACCGGCGGGTGAGCCCGCTTGCCTGCAGGATCGGCCCGCCCTTTCCGCCTTCCGGCTGCCGGTGCGGCATCTGCACGACCTTCGCCGGTGCGCGGGGGGCCTGGATCTTCACCTCGTCCACCAGCTGCGGCGAGGATTCCTCCGGCTCCGACACCGTGCGCTTTCCGGTGAGGTAGTGGTAAAGATCCTCGATGCCGCCGATGATGCCGCGGCGCAGGAAGCAGACCAGCAGCACGAAGACGAGGCCGAGAACCAGCTTCCAGGCGGCGCCGAGGCCGAGTGCCGCCTGCAGGAAATCCTGCAGGAACAGCCAGACGGCGGCGCCGAGCAGAGGGCCGAACAGCGTGCCGATGCCGCCGATGGCCGACTGCATGATGAGTTGGCCCGACGTCTCGAACATGAAGGCGTCCGGCGGCATGAAGGCCTGCATCACGCCGAGACAGCCGCCGGCAAAGCCGGCATAGGCGGCGGCGATGACGAAGGCCGCGAGCTTGTAGCCATGGATGTTGTGGCCGATGGCGGTGGCGCGCAGCGGGTTCTCACGGATCGCCCGGAAGATCGCCCCCACCGGCGAACGCACGATGCGCAGCGCCAGCACGATGCCGATGAAGTAGCACACCGCCAGGAACTGGTAGAGCGACCAGCCGGTATCGAAGTTCAGTGTGGTGAAGCCGAGATAGAGGCTCGGCGTCGGCACGCCCGGCAAGCCGTTCTCGCCGCCGGTCCAGGCGGCCAGCGGGTTGAATTCGACGAAGTAGAACACCTCGGCAATCGCCACCGTGATCATGGCGAAATAGATGCCGGTGCGCCTGAGTGCGATCAGGCCGACGAGATAGCCGATGACAGCCGCGACGACCATGCCGAGCAGCAGCGCCGGGATCACATAGGGGAAGCCGGCCTGGGTCAGGAGGTAGGCGGCAAAGAAGCCGCCGGTGCCGTAGAAGGCCGACTGGCCGAAGGACAACAGACCGGTGAAGCCGAACAGGATATCGAAGCCGATGCCGAACAGGCCCCACACCAGGATACGGTTGACCGTGTTCGGCGCGAAGCCGAGATGCGGCAGAATGAAGGGCGCGATCAGGAGGCCGATGGCCGTGAGCGCTTCGACGAGAAAGGGACGTGCTTTCAGCATAGCAGGTCTCCTCTCACTCTCTGCCCTTGGCGCCGAGCAGCCCGTGCGGCCGCAGCACCAGGACCAGGGTCATGACCGCGAACAGCATGACATAGGCGTAACTGGGGTTGAACATGGAGGTGATACTGATGATTTCGCCGGCGATCAGCCCGCCCAGCACGGCACCGGGGAACGAACCGACGCCGCCGATGACCACGACGACGAACGTCTCGACGAGGATATCGTCGCCGATGCCCGGCGTGAGCGAAACCACCGGAGCGTTGATGATACCGGCAAAGCCCGCCGCCATGGCGCCGATGCCGAACACGATCATGAAGACGCGGTGGACGTTGATGCCAAGCGAGGAAACCATGATCGCGTCCTCGATGCCGGCGCGCACGATCATGCCCAGCCGGCTACGATAGAGAACAAAGAACAGGGCGATCAGCGCCACCGCGACGATGCCGACGACCGCCAGGCGATAGGTCGGGTAGAACATGAAGCCGAGCGGCGTCACGCCCTGCAGGGCGGGCGGCGGCGGCACCAGCTTGGAGTCGCTGGAGAAGATGAGCCGGACAAGCTCGACGAAGACGATGCCAATGCCGAAGGTGACCAGAAGCTGGTCTTCGTCCGGCCGGTCGTAGAAATGGCGGATGACGGTGCGTTCCATCAGGATGCCGACGATCATCACGAACAGCGAGCCGGCGATCACCGCGATGATGAAGGAATCGGTATAGGTGAAGGCGACGTAGCCGGCGTAGCCGCCGAGCATGAACATGGCGCCGTGCGCCAGGTTGAGGACGCCGAGCGTGCCGTAGATGATCGTCAGGCCCGACGAGATCAGCGCCAGAAGCGCACCGAGCGCCAGCCCGTTGAACAGTTGCGAGACGAAATTAGCCCAATTGATCATGGCGGATTAATGAGTCCCCTCCTCCGAAGGCCGGCGTATCAAACGCCGCTCCGGGTCCTTGTTTGACGCATGTCCTGTTCCGCGAAACGGTGCCCGGGGGCGGGTAGGTCTAGCGACTGAAGGCCGCTGTCCTGACGCCGCCGGGGTCAGGATCCGGTCCGGCGCGGGCGGCGCTGCCGCCCGCGCCGGACCGATGATTTCCTCAGGTGTAGTCCCCGAGGTTGCAGCCGAAGGCGTCCGGTGCCTGCATCAGGCCTTCGCCGGGGACGATTTCGACGATGTCGTAGAAATCCTCCTTGTTCTTCATGTCGGCTTCCATCTTGCCCTTCACGATCATGACCGGGCGCACGCACTGGTGGTCTTCGGGACGATAGTGGACGTCGCCGACGAGCGAGGGGATGGTTTCGCCCTTTTCCCAGGTCTTGATGATGTCCGGCGGGTAGAAGCTGCCGGTTTCCTGTACCATGCGCGCCCAATGGACGATGCTGATGTAGGAATTCTCGGCCCCCCATTCGGGCATGTAGCCGTACTTCTTGTTGAACGCCTCGTTGAACATCTTGGCGAGCGGATACTTGTCTTCCATCGTCCACCAGTACTCGGTGGCCGCATAGACGCCCTGCATCAGGCCGCCGGTCTCGCGCGCCAGGAACGGCACCTGGTAGGGCACGGCGAGCTTCATCTTGTCGAGCACGCCGAACTGCTTGGCCTGCTGGATCGACAGCACCGCGTCGTGGCCCCAGTTGACGTTGATCAGGATGTCGGCGCCGGAGTTGGCGATGTTGAGCAGGTAGGACGAGAAGTCGGGCGCGCCGAGGGGCGACACCTGGTTGGTCACCGTGGTCCAGCCGGCCGAGGCGGTCATGTCCTGCATCGACTTGGTGACGGTGTGGCCGTAGGTGTAGTCCGGCGTCATATACGCCACCTTGAGGTCCTTGCCGAACTCCTTGATCAGCACAGGCGCGATCGCCGCCGCCGCCGTCTGGCCGAAGAAGCACTGGCGGAAGCCGTAGCGCACGCAGTCCTTGCCGGTGGTGTCGTTGGAGCCGGAGATCATCGAGACGTAGAGAACCTTCTCGCGCTGCGCCAGCTTGTTCAGCGCCACCGCGACGGCCGACGAGGTCGAGCCGGTCATCAGGACGACCTTGTTCTCGGTGATGAAACGCTGCTCGGCCTGCACGGCCTCGTTCGGCTTGGCACCGGAGTCGGCGACCACCAGCTTCACCTGCTTGCCCAGCACGCCGTTCGAAAGCTTCGGCGCCAGTTCCTTGATGAGAGCATGGCCTTCGTTGATATGCTCGGCCGCCAGTTCGGCGCCCTTGAGCTCGTCCTCGCCCTGCACCGCATAGGTGCCGGTGCGCGGCACGGCGACGCCGATATAGACCGTGTCGCCCTCGCTGCCCGCCGGCCAGGTGCCGATCGGCGGCTGATCCTCGGCGAAGGCAAGCACCGGAAATCCCATCGGCATCATGGCGGCGCCGGCCATGCCGGCACCCGTCAGCAGCGCCTGCCGACGAGTCCACAGACCGGATCGTTTCGTAGTATCAGGCATTCCATCTCCTCCCTTGCAGTTCCAGCGCGCATGGGCGCGGCCGTCTCTTTCACGGCGACGGGAGAGGCGGACGGCAGGCCGCCGCGCAACATGCGCGGGCCAGCATCGTCCCAATCGGATCAACTCCTCCCACCGATCCAGGTGGAGAAGTAAAAGCCTTCAAACTGATAACTTCCTGAATTGAACCTGACGCGAACCTGACTTTTTTCGCGAAAACAGCCTCACAAACCGGCAAGACCCTCATCCAGGGCACGCAGGAGCGCGTCGATGGCCTGCTGCACGCGCGCCGATGCGGCCGCGCGGTTTTCTCCGGGGCGGCGTTCGAGAATCACGTCCTCCAGCGCCAGCGCCGCGCTGCTGATCGCCTCATAGCCGAAGGTTCCCGCCGCCCCGCCGAGCCGGTGGGCGAGTGTCGCAATATCTTTCAGGCGTCTTGGCCGCGCCTCGGCATCGAGCGCCTCCATGGCATCGGCGTGGCTGGCGAGCGCAGCCCGGTCGCCAGCGAGCCGGGCCGGGAACAGGCCGTCCGGGTCGAGCAGCGCGCGGTCCGCCGGCGCGGCCATCAGGCTTCGCCGGGTTTCAGTTCCACCAGCCGGTAGCCGATGCCCCGGCGCGTTTCGATGGTCGCCTCTGCGCCCGCCGAGCGCAGCGCCTGCCGCAGCTTGTAGACCTGCGCTTCGATCGAATTGGTGGAAACCTCGTCGTTGTAGCCGTAGAGCGCTTCCTCGATCATCCGTTTCGGCGTGACATGGTTCTTGCGGCGCACCAGAAGCTCGAGCAACTGGAACTGCTTGAGCGGCAGGGGCAGGCTGCCGCCGGCGACCATCGCCTCCAGCGAGTCGCGATCGACGACGATATTGGCGACGGACAGGTGATTGCCCTTCAGCCGCGACGGGCGCCGCAGCAGGGCTGCCACGCGGGCGCGCAATTCCGGCACCGCGAAGGGCTTGACCAGATAGTCGTCGGCGCCGTTGGACAGGCCGGTCACCCTGTCCTCGACCCGGTTGCGGGCGGTCAGCACCAGGATCGGCGCCTCGATCATGCGGCTGCGCAGGTCGCGCACCAGTTCCAGCCCGTCGCGGTCCGGCAGGCCAAGGTCGACGATCATCAGGGCGTAGGCGGTATCGCGGGCCGCCATCAGGGCATCTTCCGCGAACTCGACGGAATCGACGGTGAACCCCAGCGCCACCAGTTCGCGCCGCACCAGTTCCGTCAGGTCGCGGTCGTCATCGACCACGAGGATGCGCGCCTGGAGCGCGTCGGAAAATTCGTCGCTTTCGTCGGGCATCGTGCCGTTGGACACTCTGCCCGCAACATTCATCATGTCGCTCTGTCCCGGATGCGGTGCGCGATATTTGTGCTAGTCTTGTGAATAAAACACAAGAGGTTTACTGACTTCAAAGGCCATTGCAGGAGGACAATGCCGATGTCGGCCTCTATTTTGATCGCCGACGACGATCCTAACATCCTGCTCGCGCTGAGCTATCTCATGCGGCGGGAAGGCCACGCCGTGCGCACCGCAACCGACGGCCAGCAGACGCTGGACGCGGTGGCCGCGGCCGCACCGGACCTCGTCCTGCTCGACGTGATGATGCCGAAAGCCAACGGCTACGACGTCTGCCGCACGCTTCGCGCCAGCCATGCCTATGACGCGGTGCGCATCGTCATGCTGACCGCCAAGGGGCGCGAGGCCGACCAGCGCGCCGGGCTGGCGCTCGGCGCCGACGCCTATATCAGCAAGCCTTTCGCCATCGGCGACGTGATCGATTGCGTGGCGAGCGTGCTTGCCGGCAAGCCGAGGCTGGCCGCGGCCGGCATCTGCGACGGCTAGGCCCGCCGCGATGCTGCGCCGGACGGCAAAGCGGGACCGGCTGGTCGGACTGTTCATCGCCGGCGCCGTGCTCCTGAATCCGCCCATCCTCAACCTGGTCGGCGGAACGCTGTTCGGCTGGCCGGCGCTCTATCTCTACCTGTTTGGCGTGTGGGCCGCGCTGATTGCGGCAACCGCGCTGATCGTCGAGCGAGGGGGCAGCGGCTCTGCCGGCCGCGAGCGCACAGAGGACGGTGACCAGCCGTGAGCCAGCAGGTCATCATCATCGCCGCCGTCGCCTATCTGGCGCTGCTGTTCGCCGTCGCCTACCTGGCGGAGCACAGCACCGGGCGCTTTTCGCGGCTCACCGGCTCCAGCCTCGTTTATACGCTGTCGCTCGCGGTCTATTGCAGTTCCTGGACGTTTAACGGCGGCGTCGGCCGCGCCTCCCTGTCCGGGCTCGACTTCCTGCCCATCTATCTCGGCCCGACGCTCGCCTTCCTCCTCGGCCCGGTCGTCATCCGCAAGGTCCTACGGGTCAGCCAGGCCAACCGCATCACCTCGATCGCCGACCTCATCGGCGCACGCTTCAACAGCGGCGGGCTGGCGGCGCTGGTCACGGTCATCGCCGTGATCGGGCTGGTGCCCTATATCGCGCTGCAGCTCAAATCCATCTCGATCGGCTTCGCCGCACTCAGCAGCAGCAGCGAGGCCGCCCACCCGATGATGCAGCCGCTGCTGGCCGACGGTGCACTGTGGGCAGCCATCGTGCTCACCGTCTTCGCCATGCTGTTCGGTAGCCGCAGCATCTATCCGGGCGAGCACCACCCCGGCATGATGGTCGCCATCGCGCTCGAATCCATCCTGAAATTCGTCTGCCTGACCGCCATCGGCCTGTTCGTCGGCTATGGCCTCTTCCACGGTTTCGGCGACCTGTTCTCGCAAGCGATGGAGCGGCCGGAGATCAGCGCCCTGTTCGAATACGCTCCCGACCGCTACGGCTATAACTGGATCGCCATGACGCTTCTGGCCATGGTCTCGGTGTTCTGCCTGCCGCGCCAGTTCCAGGTGATGGTGGTGGAGAACGTCGATGAGCGGCATCTCAACCGCGCGCTCTGGCTCTTCCCGCTCTACCTGCTCGCCATCAACCTGTTCGTGCTGCCGATCGCCATCGGCGGCCGGCTGCTGCTGCCAGTCGACACCGATCCCGACAATTTGGTGCTTACCCTCCCGTTGTCCACAGGTCAGCCCTTCCTGGCGCTGATCGCCTTTCTCGGCGGCCTGTCGGCCTCGGCCAGCATGGTGGTGGTGGAAACCACGGCGCTCAGCGTCATGGTGTGCAACGACGTGGTGATGCCCGCGCTGCTGCGCGTGAAGGCGCTGGGGCTCGCCCGCAAGTCCGACCTCACCAGCCTCTTGTTGTGGGTGCGCCGCGCCGTCATGATCGCGGTGATGGCGCTCGGCTATTTCTACATGCGCCACGACAGCGCCCAGTTCGCGCTGGTGTCGATCGGGCTGATGTCGTTCGTCGCGGTGGCCCAGTTCGCGCCGGCCATCGTCGGCGGCCTGTTCTGGCGCGGCGCCACCAAGGCCGGCGCCTTCGCCGGCATCTCCGTCGGCGTGCTGGTGTGGGCCTACACGCTGCTCTTCCCTTCCTTCGACCGCTCAGGCGCGCTCTCCATCAACTTCGTCGTCGACGGGCCGCTGGGTATCGCGCTGCTGAAACCTTACGCGCTGTTCGGGCTCACCGGCCTCGATCCGGTCACCCACAGCACCTTCTGGTCGCTGCTGGCGAATATCGGCGCCTTCCTCGGCGTGTCGCTCGCCGGCCGCCAGACGCCGATCGAGCAGGCGCGCGCCACCCTGTTCGTGGATACCGAAAACCTCGACGAGGTGGCGCAGATCTGGCGGCGCACCGCGCGCGTGCCCGACCTGATGTCGCTGGTGTCGCGCTTTCTCGGCCGCGAGAAGGCGGCGGCCGCTTTCACCGGCTGGGCGCACGCGCGCGGCCTCGACCCGGCCACCGCCGTACAGGCCGACGCCGAAACGGTGCTGTTCTACGAAAGGCTGCTCGCCGGCGTCATCGGCGCCGCCTCGGCGCGCGTGCTGGTCAGCGCCATCGTCGAGGAAGAACAGCTCGGCGTCGACGAGATGATGCGTATTCTCGACGAGACGTCGCGGATCATCGAGGCCAACCGCCAGCTGGAAGACAAGTCGCGCGCACTGGAAATGGCGACCGCCGAACTGACCGAGGCTAACGCCCAGTTGCAGGTGCTCGACCGGATGAAGGACGACTTCGTCGCCACCGTCAACCACGAGCTGCGCACGCCGCTGGCCTCGATCCGCGCCTTTTCCGAAATCCTGCGGGACCATACCGATATGCCCGACACCGAGCGCAACGAGTTCCTGCGCATCGTGGTCACGGAATCCGAGCGCCTGACCCGGCTCATCAACCAGTTGCTCGACCTGTCCAAGATCGAGGCGAGCGGCGCCATTCCGGCCAGGAGCGCCGTGGTCGACCTTGCCGGCGTGATACGGGAATCCACCTCCGCCATGTACCAGGTATTCGCGACGAGCGAGGTGGAGCTTGCGCTGCGCATCGAGGCCGACCCGGCGCTGGTGATGGGCGACCATGACCGGCTGGTCCAGGTGGTCATCAACCTGCTCGGCAACGCGGCGAAATTCTCCCCGGCGCGCGCCGGGCTTGCCACGCTGCGGCTCTGCCGTAGCGGCGGCAACTTCGAGATATCGGTGACCGACAACGGCCCCGGCATCCGCGCTGCCGACCGCGAGATCGTCTTCGAGCGCTTCCGCCAGCTCGGCGACACGATGAGCGAGAAACCGCAGGGTGCCGGCCTCGGGCTGGCGATATCGCAGCGCATCGTCGCCCAGCACGGCGGTCGCATCTGGGTCGAGGGCGCGCGCGGTGGCGGCGCCGTCTTCCGCGTGCGGCTGCCAGCGGCCCCGGCCTCCTCGCCGGCCGAAAAGACGCTGGCGACCGCGCCGTGAGCGATTCCCCGCCACCGACGGACCGGCCGCAGGCGCTGACGGCGTTCTTCTCCCGTCCCGCGCTTACCGTCGCCAGGGACCTGATCGGCGCGCGCCTTGCCATCGACGGGGTAGGCGGCATCGTCGTGGAGACCGAAGCCTACGCGCCGGACGACCCGGCCTCGCACAGCTATGGCGGGATCAGGAACCGCAACCGCACGATGTTCGGGCCGCCGGCGCACGCCTATGTCTACCGTTCCTATGGCATCCACTGGTGTCTGAACTTCGTCTGCCTGCGCGGCCACGCCGTGCTGATCCGCGCGCTGGAGCCGCAGGTCGGCATGACGGCGATGGCCGAGCGCCGCAGCCTGGACCGGCCGCGCCTGCTGTGCTCCGGGCCGGGGCGGCTGTCACAGGCGCTCGGCGTCGACGGTACGATGGACGGGCTGCCGCTCGACCGCCCGCCGTTCTCGCTGACCCCGCCGACAGAGCCGGCCGGCATCGCCACCGGGCCGCGCATCGGCATCACGCGGGCCACCCAACAGCCGTGGCGCTTCGGTCTGGCGGATTCCCCCTTCCTCAGCCGGCGCTTCTAGGCATTGTCCGCCACCGCTGCTATGCGGAGACTGTTCTGCCCGTGAAACCAGGCGACCGCCCTACGTGACTGCCTCGACGTTCGAAAAACTACCCGACCTGCCGGTAACCGAAGCGCTGCCTGCGCTGAAGCGGGCACTTGCCGAAGGCAACGCCGCCGTGCTGGTGGCGCCGCCCGGCGCCGGCAAGACCACGCTGGTGCCGCTGGCGCTGCTCGATGCGCCGTGGCGGGGCGACGGCAAGCTCGTGCTGCTGGAGCCGCGGAGGCTTGCCGCCCGCGCCGCCGCCCGCCGCATGGCCGCCCTTCTCGGCGAGGAGCCGGGGGAAACGGTGGGCTACGCCATGCGCATGGAAAACCGCACCTCGGCGCGCACGAAAATCCTTGTCGTCACCGAGGGCGTGTTCTCGCGCATGCTGCTGGACGACCCGGAATTGCCGGGGGTGGCCGCCGTCCTGTTCGACGAATTTCACGAGCGCTCGCTGGACGGCGACTTCGGCCTGGCGCTGGCGCTCGACGTGCAGGGCGCGCTGCGTCCCGACCTGCGCCTGCTGGTGATGTCGGCCACCCTCGACGGCGCGCGGGTGGCGCAGCTCCTGCACGGCGCCCCGGTGATCGAAAGCGCGGGCCGCGCCTTCCCGGTCGACATCCGCTATGCTGAACGGCCGCCCGGCGTTCCGGTCGAGGACGCGATGGCGGGCGCGATCCGCACCGCCCTTGCCGAGGAGAACGGCAGCCTCCTTGCCTTCCTTCCCGGCCAGCGCGAAATCCTGCGCACCGCCGAGCGGCTGGAGGGCCGGCTCGGCGGCGACACCGACATCGTGCCTCTGTACGGGCTACTTGACGGCAAGGCGCAGGACGCCGCCATCAAGCCGCCGCCTGCCGGCCGGCGCAAGGTGGTGCTGGCGACCTCGATCGCCGAGACCTCCATCACCATCGACGGCGTGCGGGTCGTCATCGACAGCGGGCTTTCGCGGCTGCCGCGCTTCGAGCCGGCGAGCGGGCTGACGCGGCTGGAAACCGTGCGCGTCAGCAAGGCCTCGGCCGCGCAGCGCGCCGGCCGTGCCGGGCGCACGCAACCCGGCGTCGCCATCCGCCTGTGGCGCGCCGAGCAGACGGCGGCGCTACCTTCCTTCACGCCGCCCGAAATTCTCGAGGCCGATCTTTCCGGCCTCGTTCTCGACTGCGCCGCCTTCGGGGTCGCCGATCCGGCGGCGCTTTCTTTCCTCGACTCGCCGCCGGCCGCAGCCCTTGCCGAAGCGCGGGCCCTGCTCGTTGCGCTCGGCGCCATCGACCCCGCCGACAGGCTGACGAGACAGGGCGAAAGCATGCGCAAGCTGGCACTGCCGGCGCGGCTCGCGCATATGCTGGCAAGGGTCGCCGAAGACGGACAGGCGCTGCCAGCGGCCGACCTCGCAGTGGTGCTGACCGAACGCGGCCTCGGCGGCGACGCTGTCGATCTCGAACGGCGGCTGTCGCGCTTTCGCGGTGAAAAATCCGCCCGCGCGCAGGCGACACGGCAGTTGGCCGGACGGCTGGCGCGGCAGGCGGGGGCCAGCCGAACCGACGGCCTCGCCTCGGCGGGGGCACTGTTGCTCCATGCCTGGCCGGACCGCGTCGCCAAGGCGCGAGGCGAACGTGGCCGCTTCGTGCTGGCGAACGGCTCGGGAGCCGCGCTCGATGCCGCCGAGGCGCTGGCCGGCGAGCCCTTCCTCGTCGTCGCCGACCTGACCGGCAAGGCCCAGAACGCCCGCATCACCGCTGCGGCCGCGGTGACCGAGGCGGAGATAAGGGCTGCCCTCGGCGAGAGCATCGAAACGCGCCGCCAGACCCTGTTCGACCGCGACCGGCGCGCGGTGCGCACGCGCGAGATCGAACAACTCGGCGCCATCACGCTGGCCGAGCGCATGTTGCCGCCTCCTTCGGGCGCCGAGGCGGACGCGGCCATCCTCAATGCGCTGCGCGAACACGGGCTAGACCTGCTGCCATGGGACAAGCCGGCGCAAATCCTGCGCGCGCGCCTTTCCTGGCTGCATCGCGGCCTTGGCGCGCCATGGCCGGATGTCTCGGATGCGGCGCTCACCGAACGGCTGGACGATTGGCTGGGACCGTTCCTGACCGGCGCGGCCAGTTTCGCCGCCATTGCTCCCGACACCCTTTCCGCCGGGCTCACGGCACTGGTGCCACACGACCTGCAACGGCGCATCGACACACTGGCCCCGACCCATTTCGATGCCCCTTCCGGCAGCCATGCGTCGATCCGCTACGATGCGGAAGGGCCGGTGCTGGCGATCCGCGTGCAGGAACTGTTCGGGCTCGACACACATCCGTCGATCGCCGGCGGCAAGGTTCCGCTGACGCTGGAGCTGTTGTCGCCGGCACATCGGCCGATCCAGACCACGCGCGACCTGCCCGGCTTCTGGCGCGGCTCGTGGGCCGACGTGCGCACCGATATGCGCGGCCGCTATCCACGGCACGTCTGGCCCGAAAATCCGCTCGAGGCCGCGGCCACCAGCCGCGCCAAGCCGCGCAGCCGCTAGAATTTTCTGCGCTATCCTATAAAAGCCGCGTAATGAGTGATTTCCAGCGCGCCCCTGATTTCCGGCAGAGCCAGCGGCTACGCCTCAACACGCTGATCCGGCTGCGCTGGCTGGCCATCGTCGGCCAGAGCATCACCGTGCTGGTGGTTGCCTACGGGCTCGAATTCCCGCTGCCGGTCGGCCCCTGCTTCGCGCTGATCGCCACCTCGGCCTGGCTTAACCTGGTGATGGCGTTCCGCTATCCGGCGGCCCACCGGCTGACGCCGCTGGCGGCGCTGGGCATCCTCGTCTTCGACAGCCTGCAACTGGCCGGCCTGCTCTACATGACGGGCGGCCTCACCAACCCTTTCTCGCTGCTGCTGACGGTTCCCGTCGTCATTTCCGCCGCCTCGCTGCCGCTGCCGCTGACCGCCGTGCTGGGCGCGCTGGTGATGGCGGCAGCGACGTTCCTCGTGTTCTTCCACCTGCCGCTGCCGTGGACCGAGGGCGCGACGCTGGTGGTGCCGTTCGTCTATGTCGCCGGCATGTGGATGGCGGTGTTCTCGTCGATCTCCTTCACCGCCATCTATGCCTTCCGCGTCGCCGAGGAAGCGAGGCTTCTGGCCAATGCGCTCGCCGCCACCGAACTGGTGCTGCAACGCGAGCAGCACCTTTCGGCGCTCGACGGACTGGCGGCCGCGGCCGCGCATGAGCTCGGCACGCCGCTCGCCACCATCACGCTGGTCGCGCGCGAGATGGAAAAGGCGCTCGGCAACGAGCCGAAATTCCGCGAGGACGTCACCCTGCTGCGCTCGCAGAGCGAGCGCTGCCGCGAGATCCTCAAGCGGCTGACCAGCCTGTCCTCGGAGGGTGAGCCGCAGCTTTCCCAGCTTCCGCTGACCTCGCTGATCGAGGAGGTGATCGCGCCGCATCGCGACTTCGGCATTTCGATCGAACTGGTTCCCGGCGAGCGGACCGGCCCCGAGCCGGTCGGGCGGCGCAACCCCGGCGTGCTCTACGGCCTCGGCAACCTCGTCGAGAACGCCGTCGATTTCGCGCAGGCCAAGGTCGTCATGCGCTGGGGCTGGAACGAGAGCCGCGTCACGCTTTCCATCGCCGATGACGGCCCCGGCTTCCCCGCCGAAATCATCGACCGCATCGGCGAGCCCTATATGTCGACCCGCCAGGGCGCGGAGCCGGGCGGCGGCCTCGGGCTTGGCCTGTTCATCGCCAAGACGCTGCTCGAACGCTCCGGCGCCAGCCTATCCTTCAGCAACTCCAACGGCCCCGGCGAAGGCGCGGTGGTCGAGATCGTCTGGCCGCGCGCCAGTTTCACCAATCCGCAGGCCACGGATGCGGCCCTGCTTGCCGGCGCGTAAGGCCAAGAGCCAGACGCGGCGGCATTGGACAAGCGCCGCATGTAACTATATCTGCTTGAAAAGCTGACGAATAAGGCTGACAAACAAGGACGATGCGAGATGACCGGCGAAGAAGCCGCTGACGGCATGGTAACGGGCGAAGACACTTCCCTGCTGATCGTCGAGGACGACAAACCCTTCCTGACCCGGCTCGCCCGCGCGATGGAAACCCGCGGCTTCGTCGTCGATACGGCCGAAAGCGTGGAGGAAGCCGTCGGCAAGGCACGCGCCAATCCGCCCGCCTACGCGGTCGTCGACATGCGGCTCGGTGACGGCAACGGCCTCGACGTGGTCGCCGCCATTCGCGAGAAACGCGCGGACGCCCGCACCGTCATCCTCACCGGCTACGGCAACATCGCCACCGCCGTGACGGCGGTGAAGCTCGGCGCCGTCGACTACCTGTCGAAGCCGGCCGACGCCGACGACGTGTTCGCGGCGCTGACCCGCACCGGCGAACGCGCCGCGCCGCCGGAAAATCCGATGTCGGCCGACCGCGTGCGCTGGGAGCATATCCAGCGCGTCTACGAGATGTGCGAACGCAACGTTTCGGAGACGGCGCGCCGCCTCAACATGCACCGCCGCACCTTGCAGCGCATCCTGGCCAAGCGCGCGCCACGCTGAGCGTTTTTCTCGCCTGACGGCCGGTCCTACTCGCTTTCGCCATCGAGCGCCGGCACCGAAACGCCGGCCAGTTCCGCCGCCAGCAGGCGGGCGGCCCCGGCGCGCGCGATGCGCAGCATCAGCGCCTTGCGGGTGGCGGCCGCCAGCCGATGCTCGGGCGCCTCGCGCAGGATTTCCGCCCCATAGCCGTCGGAAAGGATGAAGCCGCATTCGGGCGGAAAAATATCGGCCGGCACGCCCGGATGGGTGGCGAAGAAAAAGCGGTCCGAATGCAGCCGGTAATCCGGCCATTTGCGATCGACGCGAAAATCCTCCACCGAGGACTTGATCTCGATGATCCAGATGTCGCCCCTGGCGGTCAGCGCCACCAGGTCGGCGCGTCGGCCGGTGGCCAGCGACAGTTCCGGTAGCACATGCGCGCCCATCTGCATCAGCAAACGCTGCACGCCGCGCCGCACCAGCAAGGCGCGCTCCGACTGGCGGCCGTCGAGAAGCGGGTTCTGGGGAATCGGTGAAACGATGGGCATGGCCGATCATGCCAGATTTTGTTCACGGTTTGAACCGGGTATTGGGGTGTGGCGTCGCCTGCGGCCGACAAGCGCAAGGATTTCTCAAAAGCTGCTTTATTTTCGCCAAAGGCCTGTTTTCTGGTTGCCGCCCCCTCGAGGAGCGGTCGCAATGCATCGGCATCCCCACGTCCTGAATGCGTCTTCCAACCTGCTCGGCATCTGCTTCGTTATCATCGGCGCCCTGAAATTCACCAAGACCGATGCCGGATCCTTCGCCGACGAAACCGCGTGGGTGGCGGCGCTGATGTTCCTCATCAGCATCACCGCTTCCTATATTGCCATCCGCAACGGCAATGCGGACAAGTGGAAGAACATCGCCGCCGACGCGGCCTTCTTCTGCGGCCTGCTGGCGCTTTCGCTCTCCGTTTTCATCCTGGCTTTCACCTGATCCCGGATCAGCCCGGACGCCAAAGCCCGGTTCAAGTCAGCCGACGTCCGCAACCGGCTCCCGCCTGCGGGAAGCTGGCTTCGGCGTGTCGGCCTCGCCCGCCATTTCCTCCAGGATCGGGCACTCCGGGCGCTCGTCACCATGGCAGGCATGGACGAGTTTCTGCAAAGTGGCGCGCATGGCCTGCAACTCGCGTAGCTTTTCCTCGATCGCCGCGACATGGGCGGCGGCGATCTGGCGGACATCGGCGCTGGCGCGGCTTCGATCGCGGTAGAGCGCCATCAGTTGCCGGCAATCGTCGATGGAAAAGCCGAGCCCGCGGGCGCGCTTCAGGAAGGCAAGGCGATGGATGTCGTCTCCCGAATAGGCGCGATAGCCGTTGCCGGTCCGTTCGGGCCGGATCAGGCCGATCTCCTCGTAGTAGCGGATGGTCTTGGCCGGAAGCCCGGCACGGCGGGCGGCTTCACCGACATTCATGGCTCTGATCCCCGTTATCGCCTCGAATCGCACGATCGATTCCGTTTCACATTCCCGTGATGAGTGTTGTCAAAATACCACAGGTTGCGCTCTTAGGCCGCGCAGCATGGCGCATATAGGCAACCCCTGCTTGGCAGGCAACGGAAATGCCCGCATGAATGGCGGCGAAAACAAGGCTCGAATCGGGCCATCGATTGGGCGGAGCGTTGGTCTTATGCGCATAAAATCCCTTATCCTCGCCGCCGCCGCGGCAGCCATGCTTTCCGGCTGCACCAGCATCGGCCCGATGCAGGTCTTCACCAACGACTACGGCCCGGTGACCGACGCCGGCTACCAGTTGCCGCGCATCCCGATCGAAAAAGTGCCGCAGAAATACCGCCGCCAGGTGGTGCGCTACGACACCGCTGAAAAGCCCGGCACCATCGTCGTCGATACCGGCAACAAGTTCCTCTATTTCGTTATGCCGGAAGGCAAGGCGATGCGCTACGGCATCGGCGTCGGCCGCGAAGGCTTCGAATGGCATGGTACCGCGCGGGTAGCGCTGAAGCGCGAGTGGCCGACCTGGACGCCGCCGGCCGCGATGATCAAGCGCCAGCCCGAGCTGAAGAAGTGGGCCGGCGGCATGCCGCCGGGCCTCTCCAACCCGCTTGGCGCGCGCGCGCTCTATCTGTTCAACAAGGGCGGTGATTCGGGTTACCGCCTGCACGGCAGCCCGGAATGGAACTCGATCGGCCACGCCATGTCGTCCGGCTGCGTCCGGCTGATGAACCAGGACATCATCGACCTCTACAACCGCGCCGAGGTCGGCGCCAAGGTCATCGTCCAGTAACGCTTTTATACGCGGGCCGTCCAGGCAACATCATACGGACGTCCAACAGAAAAACCGGGCTCTTTGGCCCGGTTTTTTGTTTCTGGATAACTGTGCGGCCAGAGCCGGCCTCGTGGGCGGCGGCGGCTTACGCCACCTGCTCGACCTGCTCCACCTCGGGCACGAAGTGGCGCAGCAGGTTCTGGATGCCGTGCTTCAGCGTCGCCGTCGAAGACGGGCAGCCCGCGCACGAACCCTTCATGTGCAGGAATACGGTGCCGTTCTGGAAGCCGCGGAAGGTGATGTCGCCGCCGTCCTGCGCCACCGCCGGGCGCACCCGCGTGTCGAGCAGTTCCTTGATGGTGAGTACCAGTTCCTCGTCTGCCTTGTCGTAGAATTCGTCCGTCTCGCTGGTTTCGAGCGCCGGGCCGGCATGGGCCATCACCGGGGCGCCGGACATGAAATGCTCCATGATGGCGCCGAGAATGGCCGGCTTCAGGTGCTGCCAGTCCGGGCCATCCTTGGTCACGGTGACGAAATCGTAGCCGAAGAAGACGCCGGTCACGCCATCGATCGCGAACAGGCGGCCGGCCAGCGGCGAGGCCTCGGCCGCACTTGCAGCGTCGCGGAAGTCGGCGGTGCCTTCGCGCAGCACTTCCTTGCCGGGCAGGAATTTCAGCGTCGCCGGATTGGGTGTCGTTTCCGTCTGGATGAACATGGCTGTCTCCGTGCCCGAATGACCTCACGGGCGAGTAGTTTGGAATAATTCTAATTAAGCCTTGCAGGCCCTATATTCAAGCGAAACCGCTGGCATTCCATCAAAGCGGCGCGGATTCAGCCGAGACTGGTGATTTCGTCGTCCGACAGGTTCTGCGGTACCACCGTTACCGGGATCGGGAAGGCGGCACCCTTGCCAACCACCGAAGCCACCAGCGGGCCAGGCCCTTCCTTGGCGGCGCTGGCGCCAAGCACGAGGATGGCGATGTCCTGGTCCTCTTCGATGACCTTGTGGACTTCCTCGACCGTCTTGCCCTCGCGCACCACCAGTTCAGGCTCGATCCCGAATTTCTCCCGTATCCTGGTGGCATAGCCGTCGAGCATCGTGCGCGCGGTGGCGTTGGCCTCGTCGCGCATGATCTTTTCGACGCCCAGCCAATGCTGGAAATCGTCCGGCTCGATCACGTAAAGCAGGACCAGCACGCCGTTGGTGCTCTTCATGCGCTGCGCGGCATAGGCCGCGGCGCGCTCGCACTCCGGCGTATCGTCGATGATCACCAGGAACTTGCGGCGATGACCGGCTTCGCGACTGAGGCGTTTGGAGACCATGCTCATCCTTATCGATGGAGTTTCCGCTCTGTAATCTGCCACCGGCTGCGCCCGGCAGCAAGCGCCAGACGCGGTGCGGTGCGGAGGCCCGGTATGGGCTCAGCCCTGCAGCAGCCCGATGATGGCGCGCACGTCCTTCATGGTCGCCTCGGCCAGCTTGCCGGCGCGCTCGCCGCCATCCCTCAAAACGCCGTCGACATAGGCCCGGTCGGCCGAGATACGGCGCATTTCGGCGGCGATCGGGGCGAGTTTTTCCACCGCCAGGTCGGCAAGCGCCGTCTTGAAGGCGGAAAACTGCTGGCCGCCGAATTCCTTCAGCACCGCCTGCTTCGACATTTCGGCGAGGCCGGCATAGATGCCGACGAGGTTTTCGGCCTCGGGCCGCCCGGCGAGGCCGTCGACCTCGGACGGCAGCGCCTCCGGATCGGTCTTGGCCTTCTTGATCTTCCTGGCGATCGTCTCGGCGTCGTCGGTGAGGTTGATGCGCGACAGGTCAGACGGGTCGGACTTCGACATCTTCTTGGAGCCGTCGCGCAGGCTCATGATACGGGCCGCCGGGCCGCCGATGACGGGTTCGGTGATCGGGAAATAGCCGTTCACCGTCTCGTCGCCGACCTGCATCTCCACGCCGAGGCCGAGCTCGGCGATGCGGGCGGAAAAATCGTTGTTGAATTTCTGGGCGATGTCGCGCGTCAGCTCCAGATGCTGCTTCTGGTCGTCGCCGACCGGCACATGGGTGGCGCGGTAGACGAGGATGTCGGCCGCCATCAGGCTCGGATAGGCGAGCAGGCCGAGCGAGGCGTTCTCGCGGTCCTTGCCGGCCTTGTCCTTGAACTGCGTCATGCGGTTCATCCAGCCGATGCGCGCCACGCAGTTGAAGATCCACGCCAGTTCGGCGTGCTGCATGACCCGGCTCTGGTTGAAGACGATATGCTTCTTCGGGTCGATGCCGGAGGCGAGGAACGCGGCGGTGATGGCGCGCGTCTGTTCGGCGAGGTCTTCATGCACCAGTTGCGCCGTCAGCGAGTGCAGGTCGACGACGCAGTAGATGCAGTCGTTCGTCTCCTGCAGGGCGACGAACTTCCGGATCGCGCCGAGATAGTTGCCGAGATGCAGGTTGCCTGTGGGCTGGACGCCCGAGAAAACCAGCGGCTTGAAGGGGGAAGGCTCAGTCATGATCAAGTTCCTGGCTTGTGGAGGGCCGTTTCGCGCGCGGCGAAATTCGAGGGGGCTTATGGATCAGGCACGGACCGCGATCAAGAGGCTGGATCGCTGTCGACAGAGGATGAGGCAGACGGGGCGGGCGCGCCGCGGCGGCGCATGTTGCGCCGGACCATGCCGGGGTCGGCGCCGCCGATAGCGAAGGCGAGTGCGAAATAAAGCACCATGCCGCCAAGGCACAGCAGGCCGAGCGCCGTCGCCTTGACCGCCAGCGGAGAGCCGGAAGCGAGATACGGAGCCAGCGCATGCGCGCCGAACCAGAGGGCCGCGCCCATCAGCGCCGAGGCGAGCACCAGGCGCGGGATACGCCGCATCAGCGCCTCCTCCCTGCCCCAGTGGCCGCGCCGCACCAGCACGACGAGCAGCATCAGCGCGTTGGTCCAGCCGGCCACGCTCGACGCCGTGGCGATGCCGGGCGCGCCCATGGACGGGAACAGCGCCAGCGCCAGCGCCACGTTCACCGCCACGGAAATCGCCGCGAAGACCATCGGCGTGCGGGTGTCCTCGCGCGCGAAATAGCCCGGCGTGAAGGCCTTGATCAGCACGAAGGCCGGCAGGCCGAGGCCGAAGATCGCCAGGATGGAGGAAACGATCTGCGTATTGTCGGCTGTGAAAGCGCCGCGCTCATAGAGCAGCCGCACGATCGGCTCGGAAATGACCAAAAGGGCCGCGGCGGCCGGCAGCGTCAGAAACAGGGTGAATTCCACCGAGCGGTTCTGCAAATTGGCCGCCTCGACCGGGTTACCGGCCTTCAACGCCCGCGCCAGTTCGGGCAACAGGACGATGGCGACGGCGATGCCGACGACACCCAGCGGCAACTGATAGACGCGGTCGGCCAGCGCCAGCGAGGAAACGGCGCTTGCCTGCGTGGAGGCGATGGCGGTGCCGATCAGCGTGTTGATCTGGGTGATGCCGCCGGTGATCGCCGCCGGGAAGGCGAGCCACAGCAGGCGCTTGACGTTTTGCGTCATACGCGGACGGCGAAAGCCGATGGAAATGCCGGCATGGCGCACCGCGATCCACACGATCGCAAGCTGCACGACGCCCGCCGCCATCACACCCCAGGCCATCCAGTAGCCGACGCTGAGGCCGTCGGCACCTGCGTGCCAAGCATAGTAGAGGACGCCGATGAGGATGACATTGAGGAAGACGGGGGCGACGGCGGCCGCGAAATAGCGGCGCAGCGAGTTCAGCATCCCGGCCATCATCGCGCCCAGCGACATGCACATCAGGTAGGGAAACATGATCGCCGCCAGCGCCACCGTCAGGTTGTATTTCTGCGGGTCGCCGGTGAAGCCGGGGGCAATGATGGTGCTGACCAGGAACGGCATCGCCAGTTCCATGGCGATGGTGATGAAGATCAGCACCGTGAACAGGACGCCGAACACCTCCTCGGAGAAGCGGCGCGCGCCGTCATGGCCGCCGGCTTCGATCTCCTTGGCGAACAACGGCACGAAGGCGGTGTTGAACGCGCCCTCCGCGAACAGCCTCCGGAACGTGTTGGGGAACTGGAAGGCCGCGTAGAAGGCGTCCGCCACCGGCCCGGTGCCGAGTGCGGCCGCCATCAGCATCTCGCGGGTGAAGCCGAGGACACGGCTCATCAGCGTGCCGGAGGCAACCGTCGCGAATTTTTTGATGAGGCTCATGCCGAAACCTCCTGGGGGTTGCGGGGGCGCATACCCCCACCCCTAACCCCTCCCCGCAAGGGGGAGGGGGATTTTGCGGCAGCGTAGCGGTGACCCCTGCAGGCAATTCTTCGGGAAAAGCGGTGGTGTCGGCGCACTCCTCCCCCTTGCGGGGAGAGGTTAGGGGTGGGGGTATTGCAGTCCGCGACGGGCGTAAATTCTCCACACGCGACAGCCCCGCCCCGGGGCGCAGGGGTTAGGGGTGGGGGTACGGCCGAAAAACCGCCGGAGGGGATCGGAAAGGGACGCAATCTCAACTCTACTCCGCTGCCGCCTTCGTCCTGGCCGGGCCTGTGCCGTCCAGCGTGGCGACGAGTTTCTCCACGACCGCCTTTTCGCGCGCCGGGTTCTCGATCTTCTGGCCGGTCAGGTCGGTGACATAGAAGGTATCGATGACCTTTTCACCGAAGGTGGTGATGTGGGCCGAAGCGATGTCGAGCGACAGATCCGACAGCGCGCCGGTGATCTCGGACAGAAGTCCGGGCCTGTCCAGGCCCTCGACCTCGATGACGGAAAAGCGATTGGACAGCGCGTTGCGGATTTCGGCACGCGGCGGGATGCGGAACGTCTTCTGGCCGCGCCTGGGCCTGGCGCGTTTCTCGATGATCTCCGGCAGATAGCTTTTTCCGGAAAGCGCATCCTCGATCAGCTTGCCGACCCGCGTCGAGCGTCGGCGCTCGTCCTCGTCGAGCTCGAACTCGCGGTTGATCAGGATGGTGTCGAGCGCGCGGCCGTCCGCCGTGGTGAAGACCTGCGCATCGACGATGTTGGCGCCGGCGGCGGCGCAGGCGCCGGCGATGACCGACAGCAGGCGCGGATGATCCTGCGCCAGAACGGTGATCTCGGTGACCGCCTCGAACTGGTGCGGCCTGACCATGGTGTCGAGGCTTCTCCTGGCCGCATCGGCCTGACGGATGAACTCGGCGTGGCGCATCTGGTCGGCGAGGTCCACGGTCAGCAGGTAGTTCTGGTAGTGCAGCGCGACGATGCGGTCGCGCTCCGCCTGCGGCCAGTGGCCGAGCGCCTCGCGCAGCGCGTCGCGCGCGGCCGTCGTACGGTCGGCGCGCGACATTTCGGAAAAGCCTCCGGTCAAAAGCAGTTCGGTTTCGAAATAGAGCGTGCGCAGAAGCTGGCCTTTCCAGCCGTTCCACACGCCCGGCCCGACGCCGCGGATATCGCAGACGGTGAGGATCAAAAGCAGCTTCAGTCGCTCGACCGACTGCACCACCGAGGCGAAATCCTCAATCGTCTTACGGTCGTTGAGGTCGCGCGTCTGCGCCGTCATCGACATCAGGAGATGATGCTCGATCAGCCAGGCGACAGTACCGGTATCGGCGGCGGAAAGCCCCATATGCGGGCAGATGCGCCGCGCGATGCGGGCGCCGGCCACCGAATGATCCTCCAGCCGCCCCTTGGCGATGTCGTGCAGCAGGACGGCGACATAGAGCGCGTCACGGCTTTTCTTCAGCCCCGGCATCAGCGAATGCGACAGCGGGTGGACTTTCGCGTCGTCGCCGCGCTCGATCTCGGACAGCACGCCGATGCAGCGGATCAGGTGCTCGTCCACCGTGTAGTGGTGGTACATCGAGAACTGCATCATGGCGACGATCTTGCCGAAATCGGGGATCAGCCGCCCTAGCAGGCCCGCCTCGTTCATGCGGCGCAGGTTGAGCTCGGGATCGCGGTCCGAGGTCAGGATGTCGAGGAAAAGCCGGTTCGCCTCCGGATCGCGCCGCAGCGCCCGGTCGACCAGGCCGAGCGAGCGGGTGAGAAGCTTGAGCGCATGGGGGTGGAACTCCAGCACGTGCTTGTCGGCGAACCAGAACAGCCGAAGAAGATTCACCGGATCGCGCTCGAACACCTGGTCGTCGGCGACATTCAAGCGATGGTTGTCGACGATGAAATCGCTGGTGCCGGCAAGCTTGCGCTTTCGCCGCGAAAAGCCGCCGATGATGCGGTCGAAGCCGGGCACGTATTTCGCCTGCTCCTCCTCCAGCGCGGCGCAGAAGATGCGGGTCAGGTCGCCGACATTCTTGGCGACCAGAAAATAGTGCTTCATGAAGCGCTCGACCGCCGAAAGGCCGGGATGGCTGGTATAGCCGAGCCGCTCGGCGATGTCGCGCTGGATGTCGAAATGCAGGCGCTCCTCCGCCTTGCCGGTGAGGAAATGCATGTGGCAGCGCACCGCCCACAGGAAATCCTCCGCCTTGCGGAACAGGTTGTATTCAGCTTGCGTAAAGACTCCTTTGCCGACCAGTTCCTCGGCGGTGCGTACGCGGTAAAAGTATTTCCCGATCCAGAACAGCGTATGCAGGTCGCGCAGGCCGCCCTTGCCGTCCTTGACGTTCGGCTCGACCAGATAGCGGCTTTCGCCGGCCTTGGCGTGGCGGGCGTCACGCTCGGCGAGCTTGGCCTGCACATATTCCGGGCCTGTCGTGGACACCAGCTCGCGGTCGAAACGCTGCGTCAGCGTCTGGAAAAGTACGCCGTCGCCGCAAACTAGCCGCGCCTCGAGCAGGGCCGTGCGGATGGTGATGTCCTCGCGCGCCAGACGCAGGCATTCCTCGACGGTGCGGGTGGCATGGCCGACCTTCAGCCGCATGTCCCACAACAGATAGAGCATGGTTTCGGCGGCCGCCGCGCCCGCCGGGGCCTTGCCCCCCGGAAGCAGGAACAAGAGGTCGATGTCGGAACCTGGCGCCAGCGTGCCGCGGCCGTACCCGCCGACGGCGACGACCGCCATGCTTTCATCCCCGCCGGAGACGCAAGCGTAAAGCGCGCCGATGATCTCGTCCATGACGTGGCAAAGGCGGATGGCGCAGGCCGAGCCGCTGCCGTCGACCTTCAGCAGCGCCTCCACCTTGCCGAAGGCTTCCGCCTTGCGCTCCTTGAGCAGGTGAAGGGCCGCAGCCCGCGCCTGCGGCTGCGCAAGCCCGCCGTCCACGGCCAGTGCCGCGAGTTCTGCGCGCAGGGCATGGCCATCGATCAGTTCGTCGAGCTTCAGGGGTAGTTTCGCCATAGGCCGCGTGGGTGCCGTTTCGGAAGTGCCGTCTCGGGCGCGTCTATAGCGTGTTTTGGGAGCCATGGGTATGGGGCCCTGCCCCAAGCGGCGGCCAAGAGGCCGCCTTCGATTTCTTGTCCCATGGCCTCTTGACCTTCCAGTCGCTGGAAGCCCTACCTTCGATCGAAATCGAGATTCCGCATCGTTTCGAGGACCGCAATGGCGAACCACGACCACCATGATCATCCCCACAGCCACGGTGGGACAGGCTCCTGCTGTTCCGCGCACGCCGCCGCGCCGGCCGCCGACGCCGTGACCCGCGATCCCGTCTGCGGCATGACCGTCGACCCGAACGCCGGCAAGCCGAGCGCGGAGCATGACGGGCGCGTCTTTCATTTCTGCAGCGAAGGCTGCCGGACCAAATTCACCGCCCATCCGGAAACCTACCTGACCGCCGAAGACCCGGTCTGCGGCATGAAGGTCGACCGCGCCTCGGCCAGGCATTTCCTCAGGCACGAGGGCGAGAAATTCTATTTCTGCTCGCAGGGCTGCCTCGGCAAGTTCCAGGCCGACCCGGAAAAATACCGCGACGGCCGGCCCGCGCCCGCCCCGGCACCGAAGGGCACGAAATACACCTGCCCGATGCACCCGGAAATCGTGCGCGACGGCCCCGGCGACTGCCCGATCTGCGGCATGGCGCTGGAGCCGATGGGCGTGCCGACCGGCGAGGAAGGCCCCAACCCCGAACTGGTCGATTTTTCGCGTCGCTTCCGGGTCAGCGCGGCGCTGTCGATTCCGCTGCTCGTCCTGTCCATGGGGCCGATGCTCGGGCTGCCGGCGCGCGATCTCGTCGGCGAGCCGGCCGCCACATGGATCGAGCTGGCGCTGGCCAGCCCGGTGGTGCTGTGGGCGGCGATCCCATTCTTCCGGCGTGGCTGGCAATCCCTCCTCAACCGCAGCCCGAACATGTGGACGCTGATCTCACTCGGCGTCGGCGCGGCCTATCTCTACAGCGTGGTGGCCACGCTGTTCCCCGGCCTTTTCCCACATGCGTTCCGTGGCCATGGCGGCGCCGTCCCGGTCTATTTCGAGGCCTCGGCGGTCATCGTGGCGCTGGTCTTCCTCGGCCAGGTGCTGGAACTCAGGGCCCGCGAAAAGACCGGCTCGGCGATCCGCGCGCTGCTCGACCTCGCCCCCAAGACCGCGCGCCGCATCGCAGCCGACGGCAGCGAGACGGATGTCGCGCTGGACAGCGTACGCGAAGGCGACCTCTTGCGGATCCGTCCCGGCGAAGCGGTGCCGGTGGACGGCACCGTCACGGACGGACGCTCGGCGGTGGACGAATCGATGATTACCGGCGAGCCGCTGCCGGTCGGCAAAGCAGCGGGCGACCCTCTTACCGGCGGCACGCTCAACCGCAACGGCACACTGGTGATGCGGGCCGACCGAGTCGGCTCCGAAACAACCCTTGCCCGCATCGTCGATCTGGTCGCCAGGGCGCAGCGCAGTCGCGCCCCGATCCAGGGGCTGGCCGACCGCATTTCCTTCTACTTCGTGCCGGCCGTGGTATTGGTCGCCATCGTAGCGTTCATCGCCTGGGCGATGTTCGGGCCGGAACCGCAGCTGGTCTTCGCCCTCGTCTCGGCGGTGTCGGTACTGATCATCGCCTGTCCCTGCGCGCTCGGGCTGGCGACGCCGATGTCGATCATGACCGCGACAGGGCGCGGTGCGCAGGCTGGCGTGCTGGTCAAGGAAGCGGCGGCGCTGGAGCGCTTCGCCGCCGTCGACACGCTGATCGTGGACAAGACCGGGACGCTGACCGAAGGCCACCCGACGTTGACCGACGTGGTCGTGCTGGACGGTTTCGGCGAGGACGAGGTGCTGTCGCTTGCCGCTGCCGTCGAACAGGGCTCTGAGCATCCGCTGGCCGACGCCATCGTGCAGGGTGCAAGGGAGCGCAAGCTGGCTTTGGCCGTCGCCGACGGTTTCGAGGCCGTCAATGGCAAGGGCGTGACGGGCAGGGTAGGCGACCGCGCGGTGCTGCTCGGTAATGCAGACTTCCTCGAAGAGGAAGGCGTCGATACGACCCGACTCGCCGGGCAGGCCGACGCCTTGCGCGCGGACGGCCGCTCGGCCGTACTGGTGGCCATCGACGGCAAGCCGGCCGGCATTGTCGCGGTGTCCGACCCGATCAAGACGACCGCCGTGCAGGCGATCGCGGCGCTGCATGAGCAGGGCCTCACCATCATCATGGCGACCGGCGACAACGAGCGCACCGCCCGGGCGATCGCCGCAAAGCTCGGCATCGACCGGGTGCAGGCCGGCCTGCTGCCGGAGGCGAAGGCCCGGCTGATCGAGGAACTCCAAGCGGAGGGAGCCGTAGTGGCGATGGCCGGCGACGGCATCAACGACGCCCCGGCGCTCAGCACCGCCGATGTCGGCATCGCCATGGGCACCGGCGCCGACGTGGCGCTGGAAAGCGCCGGCATCACCCTGCTCAAGGGTGATCTTACCGGCATCGTGCGGGCGCGCCGGCTGGCGCAGGCGACCATCGGCAATATCCGCCAGAACCTCGTCTTCGCCTTCTTCTACAACGCGCTCGGCGTACCGGTGGCCGCCGGCGTGCTCTACCCCCTGACCGGCACGTTGCTGTCGCCGATGCTGGCGGCCGCGGCGATGAGCCTGTCGTCGGTGTCGGTCATCGCGAACGCGTTACGGCTCAGGACATTGAAACTCTGAACGGACCTTCCAGATAGACTCCAAAGGAGAATTCCCATGCGTATGACCCGCAAAATCCTGCTCGCGCCGATAGCCGCCGTCGCGCTGCTGGGCATGCAGATGGCCGGCATGCCGGCGCAATCGGCGCAGATGAAACATGACATGGCCGCTGCCGCATCGACCGACGCCCCCGCCGCTGCCGGCTACCAGGCGGCGATGGACAAGATGCACCGCGAGATGATGGCGATGCAGTATACCGGAAACGCCGACGCCGACTTCGTGCGCGCCATGATCCCACATCACCAGGCAGCCATCGACATGGCGAGGGTCCTGCTCGACCACGGCAAGGATCCGAAACTGCGCAAGCTGGCGCAAAACATCATCACGGCGCAGGAAAAGGAAATAACGGAAATGGAAGACTGGCTGGACGCCCATCCCGGGGAATAGGCGGCCGCGAACGCCGGATGAAGGAGGCCGACACAGAATCTTCCATATAGTGGCTCAAATCCCGTCATGCGATATCGCTGATCCGTGTCACCGCCTAGCCGAGGAGCCGCCGATGCCGATCCGAACGACCACCCTGCCCAGCGGCGAGGCCGTGCCGGTCCTCGGCCAGGGCACCTGGCACATGGGCGAGGACAGGAGCCGCTTCGCCGAGGAAGTGGCAGCGCTGCGGCTCGGCCTCGACCTCGGCCTAACGCTGATCGACACGGCGGAAATGTACGGCAACGCCGAATCCGTGGTCGGCGAGGCCATCGCCGGCCGCCGCGATCCGGTCTTCATCGTCTCCAAAATGCTGCCCTCCAACGCCTCGCGTTCGGGTACGGTCGCGGCCTGCGAACGCAGCCTGAAGCGGCTCGGCACCGACCGCATCGACCTCTACCTGCTGCATTGGCGCGGCGGCGTGCCGCTCGCGGAAACGGTGGAGGCGCTCGAAGCGTTGAAGGCGGCAGGAAAAATCCGCCATTGGGGCGTGTCCAATTTCGGCACCGACGACATGGAAGAACTGGCGGGCCGGCCGGCCGGCCGGAACTGCCAGACCAACCAGATACTCTACAACCTCCCCCGGCGCGGACCGGAATTCGACCTTCTGCCGTGGTGCCGGCAGCGCGGCATGCCCGTCATGGCCTATTCGCCGGTTGAACAGGGGCGGCTGGCGCGCGGCGGCAAACTAGACGCCATTGCCGTCCG
>JBASAA010000057.1:0-29011 GCA_049650385.1 Mesorhizobium sp. | reverse complement strand
CTGCAGGGCGCGCCGCTGCCGGAAATCGACCGTCACTATCTGGAGCGCGAACAGGCCGGCGTGCGGCCGGAAGACCAGCCGGCTCACTGAAAAGGGCTGGCTGCCGTCAGCCGTCGACGTTCACCGGCTTGTCGGGATTGTGGCGCGCGACATGGTCGCGGTAGCTGATGCATTCGACATCGGCTTTGACGCAGACCTCGCCGGCAAAGCGTTCGAGCGCGTTCCAGTAGGCGCCGCCGTTCATCAGCGTGAAGTGGAAGCCGATTTCCAGCGGAATGCGCTTGCCCGCATACTGCCTTTCGAAGGCCGCCTTGAAGGCGTCGTAGGCCCGGTCCTCGAAGGCTTTCGCGTCCGCCGGCCGTTCGCGCGCGCCGGAATGGCGGGCATAAAGGTTGTAATCCATGGCGATGACGGGCCGGCTCTTCGGCCCTTCCGGCACCAGCGGCAGGGAGAACCGGACAATGCCGTTGACGGCTGCCGGCTCGGCCGGGCCGCGCGAGACACCGCTGGCATCATAGGTGAAGCCTGCCTCGGGTAGTGCCCGGTACAAAGCGGGGCTCGCCGACAGATAAGGCGCGCGGAAGCCGACCACCGCGCTTGCGGCGAAGCGCCGCCAGTCCCTGGGCTCGGGCGAAATGCCGTTGATGGCATAGGCGTTCTCGAAGATGCGCCGGGCCGTATTCAGCTCGTTCAGCCAGTCGGCCTGGCTCCAGTCCTTGCCGTCGAAATGGCCGCAGGCGTGGCTGCCGATGTCATGGCCTTCGGCGGCAGCCAGCCGGATCTGCTCGAGCCGCTCGGCCACGTCCTGCCGTGTCGGGGCAAAGCCGATGTTGGAGCGGCCGGCGGCCTTGTGTGGTCCGGCATATTCCTTGCGGGTGTCTTTCGACAGCAGGTAGACGCAGGACAGGAAGTAGGTGAAGTGTGCGCCGGTGCGCCTTGCGAGTGCGCGGCTGCGCTGCCACTGCGAAATGTCGTTCGCGCTGTCGAAGGAAATGATGACGACCTGCCTGGCCGCGGCCGGCTCGCGGGCGAGCGGCGGATCGGCCCGTGCAGCAGTGGCGCACAGCAATGCTGCCAGCGAGAGCAGGGCTGGGTGGGACAGGCGATGACGGGAGGAAGGCTGAGGCATGAACTCGAACGGACGATCGGCGCAGGCCGTTGCCGCTAGCGGGCAAATGTGGCGCGGGTGCGGTCGCTTGCGCCGGCTTCGGGTGCGCGAAAAGCCCGCAAACGCTTAATTTCAGGCCCGCCCCCTTCCATGCCGGCGAAATTTCGCTACAACGCGAGGCGCATCAAGCCGCCTGGAATGCCGCATGCCCACGAAAAGGGACCGGCAACCTCCGGCATTTTTGAATTTGCGCATGGTTTTCTGGCCGGCTGCCACCAGCCCAGTGGACCGTGCCAGCCGGATTAGCAGCATCCATGGCCGACGACAATTTCATCCGCGAAGTCAACGAGGAATTCCGCAAGGAACGGATCAAGGCCCTGTGGGACCGCTACGGCGCCGTCGTGGTCGCGGCCATCGTGCTCATCCTTGTCGGCACGGCCGGCTATGTCGGCTATCGCTACTGGGACGAAACCCGCGCCAATGCCTCGGGCGACGCCTATTCGCAGGCGCTTGCGCTGGCCGACAGCGGCAAGACCGATGAAGCGATCGCTGCCTTCAGCCAGCTCGAAAAGGATGGCTACGGCGCCTACCCGCTTCTGGCGCGCATGCGCGCGGCAACCGTCAAGGCCGACAGCGGCGACGTCGCCGCCGCGATCCAGGATTTCGACGCGGTCGCGGCCGACAACGCCATTCCCTCGATCCTGCGCGACATGGCGCGGCTGCGCGCCGCCCTGCTGCTTGTCGATCACGGCTCCTTTGCCGATGTGTCGAGCCGCGTCGAGGCCCTGACCGGCGACACCAATCCCTTGCGCCACAGCGCGCGCGAGGCGCTCGGCCTCGCCGCCTGGAAGGACGGCAAGAGCGCCGACGCGCTCAAGCTGTTCGACCAGATCATCGCCGACGAGGCCGCCCCGGGCGGCGTGCGGGAGCGCGCCACCGTGATGGCCGGGCTCATCCGCGGTTCGGGCGCAGCCTCCTAGATGAGCTTCAAGGTCGCGATCATCGGCCGTCCCAACGTCGGCAAGTCGACGCTCTTCAACCGCCTTGCCGGCCGCAAGCTGGCGCTGGTGGACGACACGCCGGGCGTGACCCGCGACCGCCGCAGCCACGCCGCCAAGCTCTACGACCTGCATTTCGAGGTCGTCGACACCGCCGGCTTCGAGGATGCCGCGCCCTCGACGTTGCAGGGCCGCATGCGCGCGCAGACCGAGATCGCCATCCAGGAAGCCGACCTGATCTTCTTCATGGTCGACGCCAAGGCCGGCCTCCTGCCGGACGACGCAACCTTCGCCGGCATCGTGCGCAAGTCGGGCAAGCCGGTGGTTCTGATCGCCAACAAGGCGGAGGCGCGCGGCGCGCAGGGCGGCATGCTGGAAGCGTGGGAACTGGGGCTCGGCGAGCCGGTTCCGTTTTCCGCCGAGCACGGGGTCGGGCTGCCCGACCTGCGCGACGCCGTGGTCGAGGCGCTGGGCGCCGACCGGGTGTTCGGCGACGAAGACGAGGACGACGGGGAAATCGCCGCCGGCGATGTGCTGATCGGCGAGGACATCGCCGATCCGGACGCCGAGGAGGTTCCCGCCTACGACGAGAACAAGCCGATGCGCATCGCCGTCGTCGGCCGCCCCAACGCCGGCAAGTCGACGATGATCAACGCCCTGATCGGCGAGGAGCGCCTGCTGACCGGGCCGGAGGCCGGCATCACCCGCGATTCCATTTCCGTCGACTGGGAATGGCGCGGCCGGTCGATGAAACTGTTCGACACCGCCGGCATGCGCCGCAAGTCGCGCGTCCAGGAAAAGCTGGAGAGGATGTCGGTGCAGGACGGCCTGCACGCCGTCCGCTTCGCCGAGATCGTCATCATCGTGCTTGACGCGACGATTCCCTTCGAGAAGCAGGACCTCCAGATCGCCGACCTCATCATCCGCGAGGGACGTGCCCCGGTCATCGCCTTCAACAAGTGGGATTTGATCGACCACCCGCAGGCGGTGCTCGCCGAGCTGCGCGAAAAGACCGAGCGGCTGCTGCCGCAGGTGCGCGGCATCCAGGCGGTGCCGGTCTCGGCCGAGACGGGCAGGGGGCTGGACAAGTTGATGGAGGCGGTGGTGCGCACGCACCGCGTCTGGAACAGCCGCGTCTCGACCGGCAAGCTCAACCGCTGGCTGGAAACCATCCTTGCGCATCATCCGCCGCCCGCCGTCGCCGGCCGGCGGCTGAAGATAAAATACCTGACGCAAGCCAAGACCCGGCCGCCGGGTTTCGTGGTTTCCTGCTCGCGGCCCGACGCGGTGCCGCAGTCCTATGTCCGCTACCTGACCAACAGCCTGCGCGAGGCCTTCGACATGCCGGGCGTGCCGATCCGCATGGCCTTGCGCACATCGGACAACCCTTTCGCGGGCCGGGCGAAGAAGCGGACCTGAGCTTCCTCCATGCGGCGTTTTGGCGTCGGCGCGCCGGCTGGACCCGCCCCGCCGCGCTGGATAGGGTCGCGCCTTCATCGAGCAGGAGAGCACAATGACTGACATCTGGTTTCGTACGGGAGAAGCGACCGTCCTGGCGGCGGAAGGGCAGGCGACGGATGCCATGCCCGAGGTCGTGATCGGTTCGGTCAAGGGGCCGGTCGGGCACGCCTTCGCCTCCATGCTGGGGCAGGCCAAGGGCCATACGCGCATGTTCGTGGTGCGCGATCTCAACCAGGCGGTGAAGCCGGCGACGATGATGACCACCAAGGTCACGATCAAGAATATGGCCTATGCCGAACTGCTCGGCGGCGTGGTGCAGGCGGCCATGGGCGACGCCATCGTCGACTGCCTGGCCGAGGACATCCTGCCGCGCGACCAGGCGGAGGAATTGTGCATGATCATCACGGTCTGGCTCGATCCGCGCTGCGCCGAGGACGAAAATCTCGACAGGAAGGACCTTTACCGGACCAACTACGAGGCGACCAAGCTCGCCATTTCCCGCGCCATGACCGGCAAGCCGACCGTCGAGGAACTGATCGCCAACCGCAAGACCATCAAGCACTACGCGCTGGAAGGCGTGATCGACTACTGAGCTTGTGATGTTTTTGCAGGGGTGGGCCGGTTTCACCGGCCCGCCCCATGCCGGCCCGCAATAACGGTTGCCGGCGACAAGGTGCGCGGCTGCGAAAGTCCTACGGTTCCTGATCCGCCAGGCTGAGCGCTTTCATGGAGGTGGTCATCCCGTTGAGGTGCGTCACCGGCCCCGCCTTTTTCCAGATGTTCCATCGCCTGCGGAAATAGCTGATTGCCGCCAGGTCCGCTTCGACCCGGCCATGCCCGTTTTCGACATGCTTGAGCAGCGCGTCGATGGTTCCGATATCGGCTGACGCCACCTGTTTGGAGCGGGCGTTCAGCCAGATCGGAATCCCGTTCATTTCAAGATGGCCCGATAGCCACGGATCGTCGACCGTCCAGAGGATGTCGGGGATATCGTATGCCTCGTCACTGAACCAGTCCGGGCGCACCAGCACGCCCGACCACGCGGAAATCTGGTCGACATATCCGCTGTTCCGGTACTGCCCGGGCTTGATCAGGCCGAGCGTCGCGATCCTGAAAAGGCGATAGCCGAGGCCTTTCTGCCGGCGTGTGGCTCTTGGGAGGCGATCCGGGGGCCTGTGGGTATCGGCAATATCCGGGAAGGTTTCGCCTGCCTCGACGATACACGTATTCGGCCGCAGCCTTGCCTGCGCCTTGAACCGTGCATGCCAGTCGGGATCATAAATCTTGTCGTCGTCACAAAACAGGATGTCGACGTCGTGCCCCCGCAGGTCTTTGGCCGTCGGCAGCACTTTTGTGGCAGGCCCGAGGTCTTCTTCGCAGCGGTGGATGGTAATGCCGGCCGGCACATCCGGGAGACGCCTGTCCCAGTCGGGGAAGCGCCGATAGGCGTGAGGGATGTTGAGCCTGATCTCGCGCGCCGGAAGCTCCTGTTGCAGCAAAGATGTAAGGGTCGGGAGAAGCCCCCCAAATCGCGGAGGGATGGAACTGAGGCTTATGACGGTGTCGATCATCGGCGCTGCTTTTTTCGGGAAATGTCTTCGATGTTGCTCATAAGATAATTTTCAGCCGGACGGAATCCGTCTGGCGCTTTGCTCGGAAGGCAGCCGTGGATTTCGTGGCGGGGGGCACAATCGCGGGCTGCCGCACCGGTTCAGGGTCTCGCCGATTAACAGATAATCAAGGTTAATGCTTCACCCTAAAACTCTCGTGGGGGTTTGTTTCGCGTTCTGGAGAGTTTCGTGCATCGACGTCTTTCGAAGCGGCCGGTGGTTGCCGCCGCCGGTGGGAAAAAACGTTCCTTCTTGTCCCCTCTCGTCGTCGGGCTCGGCATCTGGGTCGGCTTCCCGACGGTCGGCGCCTATCAGGACATGACCAGCCTGGTTTCGGGGCTTGAAACGCAGACGCGGTGGAACACCTATGTCGAGAAATCCGCCGCCGGCTCCGTTCATGCGGCCGAGATGCCTTTCGTCGATACCACGGTCACCGGGGCTATTTCCGGCTCCGGCGTCGAACTGGCCGGCATCGGCACCGTCGCCTTCCGCGGCAAGGGGGCCGCCGCCGGCGCCACTCCCGACGAGGAGCGCGTCACGCGGGGCGAAAAGAAGGGCCGCATCGTCCAGATGGTGCCGGTAGCGCCGCCGAAGAACTTCTCCGCCGGCTCGATCTTCCAGCGCACCAGCTACCTGCTGCGCCCGACCATGAACAGCGGCCTCAAGCTGACCTTCGCCAAGCCCGGGATAAAGGGCAAGGAAATAGAGATCGCCGCCGCCTTCCACCCTCGCGAAGACAAGAAGCCGGCCGGCGTGCCGGCGATGCTCGCTTCGCTCGTCACCAACGACAAGGCCGATGTCCTGGCGACCGCCTACGCCCCGGCCGAGCCCGACTATGCCAAGGCCTCGCCTTTCGAGGCTCTGTTGCAGGACGAAAAGCCCGCCAGTGGCCGCTTCATTCCTCCCATGGCCAAGGGCGACCACGCCTGGATACAGAACCCGCTGCCGGCCAGCGTCTTCTCCAAGCCGGAGCAGACCTGCCTCGCCAACGCGATCTATTTCGAGGCGCGAAGCGAATCCCTGCGCGGCCAGGCCGCCGTTGCCCAGGTCGTCCTCAACCGGGTGCGCAATCCGGCCTATCCGGGCAGCATCTGCGGGGTCGTCTACCAGAACGAGAACTGGCGCAATGCCTGCCAGTTCTCCTTCGCCTGCGACGGCAGGAAGGACCGGATCGAAAGCCCGCGCCACTACAAGATCGCGCAGGACATCGCCATGGCGGTCACCGCCGGCAAGATATTCCTGCCCGAGGTCGGGTCCTCCACCCACTACTACGCCAGCTATGTCAGCCCAGGCTGGGCGCGCACGATGAAGAAGATGACGAAGATCGGTCTTCACATCTTCTATCGCACCTATGGCGGCGGCTGGAGTTGAGCATTGTGCCGCGCGATGGCGCGGGATTCGCGCCGCTGAGCCGGAAATCGATGGCGGGCACGATGTCGCACTTAGGTAAGTGATTGATTTAACACATCAAAATACTTGGCTTTGAATCCCGCACCGTGGCTTGACGGTTGCTGGCCCTCTAACTATGTTGCCCGCGACTTGGATGCGGACCGACGGCGACGTTGTGGGCGGGCAGGGGGTTGCGAATGGCCGGCGAAAAAAGGCCAGACGAAACCGGAAAGACCGGCCTGGAACACCAGAGCAAAGGCGACATCCACGACGACGAACTTGAGCGCCGACGGCGTCGACTTGAGGCAGATCTTGCCGCAAGGAGGACCGACGGGGCCGAGGGGGAAGGTAAAGCCAGAACGGGCAGTTTGAGCGGCTATGGTCAGGCGTTCAAGATGTCCAGCGAGTTCATCGCCGGCATTGCGGTGGGGGCTGGCATCGGCTGGGCGATCGATCACTACGCCGGAACTTCTCCTTGGGGTTTGATCGTGTTTTTACTTCTGGGTTTCGGCTCAGGCGTGCTTAATGTCTTGCGGTCGGCCGGTATGGTCGCGGGCTTTGGGCAAAGCGGCCGGAAAACCGGCCCGAAAGATGAGTAGGCTGCGCAGTTTCATGCGCATGGTGAATTAAATAAAGGCCGTTCGTGGCTTTCGTGAGGAATGAACGTGGCAGCTGACAAGGTCGATCCGATCCACCAGTTCCATATCAACAAGATCTTCCCGCTCGATGTTGGCGGGTACGATCTGTCGTTCACCAATTCCTCGCTGTTCATGGTCGTGGTCGTCGTTCTTGCCGGCGCCTTCTTCTATTTCTCCACGTCCCGGCGCGCGCTCGTTCCGTCGCGCTGGCAGTCCAGCGCCGAGCTGCTCTACGAGTTCACGGCCTCGATGCTGAAGGATGCCGCCGGTCCGCAGGGCATGCGCTTCTTCCCGTTCGTGTTTTCGATCTTCATGTTCGTGCTGGCCGCCAACCTGCTTGGCCTGTTCCCCTACTTCTTCACCATCACCAGCCACATCATCGTCACCTTCGCGCTGGCGATGCTGGTGATCGGCATTGTCGTGGTCTACGGCTTCTACAAGCACGGCCTCGGCTTCCTCAAACTGTTCGTGCCGAGCGGCGTGCCCATGGTGCTGATGCCGCTGGTCGTCGGCATCGAGGTGATTTCCTTCCTTTCGCGCCCGATCAGCCTTTCGGTTCGTCTTTTCGCCAACATGCTGGCCGGCCACATCACGCTCAAGGTCTTCGCCGGCTTCGTGGTGTCGCTCAGCGCCATGGGCGCGGTCGGCATCGCCGGCTCGGTCATGCCGCTGGCCATGGCGGTGGCGATCACCGCGCTGGAACTGCTGGTCGCCGCCCTCCAGGCCTACGTTTTCGCCATTCTCACCTGCATGTACCTCGCCGACGCGGTGCATCCGGGACACTAGGTTCGCTCGCAGCCGGGCTGCGTCGACGTCAGAAACCATCAAGACCTGAAATTATCGAGACCCATAAGGAGTTGAACAAATGGAAGCAGAAGCAGCAAAGTACATCGGTGCGGGTATTGCATGCCTGGGCATGGGCGGCGCCGGTATCGGCCTCGGCCACATTTTCGGCAACTACCTGGCCGGCGCGCTGCGCAATCCGTCGGCTGCCGATGGCCAGTTCGGCCGCCTGATCTTCGGCTTCGCCGTGACGGAAGCCATGGGCATCTTCTCGCTGCTCATCGCCCTGCTCGCGCTGTTCGGCTGATTGATCGCTGATGGCAGGGCCGTGCCGCGCTGCGGCCGGCCCTTATGACGAGGACAGGTTATGTTCGTGACACCAGCCTACGGGCAAGAAACAGCGCCGGCCACCGACGGGTCGAGCGCGCAGCCGGCCGGCGAGATTCATACGGGGACGGAAGTTCCCTCCAACGCCGCGCATGAAAGCTCGTTTCCTCCGTTCGATCCGGCGACCTTCGCGTCGCAGATCTTCTGGCTGGCGATCACCTTCGGCCTGTTTTACCTGTTCCTTAAGCGTGTGGTGATGCCGCGTCTTGCCGGCATCTTCGATACGCGCAGTTCCCGCATCGCCCAGGATCTCGATCAGGCCAACAAGCTGAAGGGCGAGGCAGACGCTGCCGTTGCCGCCTACGAGCAGGAACTGGCTGAAGCCAAGGCCAATGCCAATACCATTGGCCAGCAGGCCCGCGACACCGCCAAGGCCGGCGCCGAATCTTCCCGCAAGAAGATCGAGGCCGAGCTGGAGGCGAAGCTGGCCGACGCCGAAAGCCGTATCGCCTCGATCAAGGCGTCGGCGATGAAGGATGTCGGTGCCATTGCCGAGAGCACGGCCGGCGCGATCCTCGAACAACTCGTCGGTAACAGCGACAAGGCAGCCGTGGCCGACGCCGTGAAATCCGCGGCGCGCTGAGGAGCTCGAAATGGACGCAACCGCTCTCGCAACATTCTGGGTACTGATTGCCCTTCTGATCTTCGTTGGTATCTGCCTGTACGTCAAAGTACCGGCGATGGTGTCGAAGTCGCTCGACACGCGCGCCGCCCGCATCAGCGGCGAACTGGACGAAGCCCGCCGCTTCCGTGACGAAGCCCAGGCGCTGCTGGCCGAGTACCGGAAGAAGCGCAAGGAAGCCGAGCAGGAAGCCGCCGCTATCGTTGAGGCGGCCAAGCGCGAGGCTGAGGCTCTGGCACAGGAGGCCAGGAGCCGCACCGAGGATTACGTGGCCCGCCGCACCGCGGTCGCCGAGCAGAAGATCGCGCAGGCCGAACGCGAGGCTGTCGCCGAAGTGCGCTCCAGCGCCGTTGAGCTGGCCGTCGAGGCCGCCCGCACGCTGCTTGCGGCCAAGAGCGACGCCAAGGCCGGCGTCGACCTGTTCAAGGCCTCGTTGCAGGAAGTGAAGGCCAAGCTCAACTGAGCCCGGCCACCAGGAATTGAGAAAAGCCGCTGGATTTTCCGGCGGCTTTTTTGTTGGCAACGGCATAACGGCTTTGGCCTATTCCTCGGCAGGTTCGCCGTCACGTCGGAAGGGCGCGAACGAAATTCGGTGCAAGCGGGGGATCGGTCCGTGCGTGTCGATGGCAGCGCGGTGGCGCGCCGTCGCATAGCCCATATGGACCTCGAAGCCGTAATGCACATGCCGGCTGCCGCAGCAGGCCATCATGCGGTCGCGCATCACCTTGGCTACGATGGAGGCAGCCGCGATCGACTGCGAACGCTGGTCGCCCTTGACCAGCGCCCGGCCTTCGCAGGGCAGGCCAGGAGGCACGTCGCGGCCATCCGCCAGCGCCAGCCTGACGGGGATCGGCAGGCCCACCAGCGCCCGCCGCATCGCTTCCAGGCTGGCCCGCAGGATATTGCTGGCGTCGATGCCTTCTGCGCAGACGGAGGCCATCGACACGCCAAGCGCGGAACTGACGATCTTCAGGAACAGCGCTTCGCGCTGCAGGTGCGAGAGCCGCTTGGAATCGTCCAGCCCCTCGGGGATGTTGGCCGGGTCGAGGATGACGGCGGCGGCCACGACCGGGCCGGCCAGCGGCCCGCGCCCGGCCTCGTCCATGCCGGCGACCGGCCAGAGTCCGCTGGCCATCGCCTTCGTCTCGAAGGAAAAGTCGGGTCTTTCCACGATCTCGAAGAGAGGCGGAGAATCGGAACGCGCACGAGCCATAATGCGGCGAGACTCGCATCGGAACCGATTCTCCGCAAGCCTTTCCGGCCGCTTGGGGCGGCGAGCCGGAAAGGCACCGTCTACTGGCCGGGAGGGGCCGGACGGATTCTTTTCATCATCCCTGCCGAAGGCCGCAGGGGCCGTTCAAAGCAGCATCAGCTGTTCGTTCTCCCGGGCGGCCGCGACGAACTGGTCGGTCCTGAGCGCCCGCCGCTCGACATTGAGCCCCAGCCGCCTGGCCGTCATCTCGAAGCGCCGGCCGATCTGCCATGCATAGGGGCCGGCACCCTTCATGCGCTTGCCCCACTCCGAATCGTAGTCCTTGCCGTCGCGCATGGAACGGATCAGCGCCATGACGTGGCGGTAGCGGTCCGGATAATGGCGCAGCAGCCAGTCCTTGAAGATCGGCGACACCTCGAGCGGCAGGCGCAGCACCACATAGCCGGCCTCGCGCGCGCCGGCGGCGCGGGCGGAATCCAGGATGCGCTCCATTTCCGCATCGGTGAGGCCGGGGATGATCGGCGCCACCATCACCGAGGCCGGGATGCCGGCGTCCGAAAGCTGGCGGATCGCCTCCAGCCGCTTTGTCGGCGTCGCGGCGCGCGGCTCCATGGTGCGCGCCAACATCCGGTCCATCGTCGTTATCGACAGCGCCACCTTGGCGAGCCCGCGCTCGGCCATGCGCGACAGGATGTCGATGTCGCGCGTTACCAGCGCCGATTTGGTGACGATGCCGACCGGGTGGCCGCGCGCCTCCAGCACTTCGAGGATTTCGCGCATGATGCGGTAGTGCTTCTCGATCGGCTGGTAGGGGTCGGTATTGGTGCCGATGGCGATGGTGCGCGGCTGATAGCCCTCCTTCGACAATTCCCTGTCGAGCAGCCGCGCCGCATCCGGCTTGGCGAACAGCTTGGATTCGAAATCGAGCCCCGGCGACAGGCCCATATAGCTGTGCGTGGGGCGAGCGAAGCAGTAGACGCAGCCATGCTCGCAGCCGCGATAGGGGTTGATCGAGCGGTCGAAGGAGATGTCGGGCGAGATGTTGCGGGTAATGATGGTGCGCGGCTTCTCCACCTGCACTTCGGTCTTGAACGGCGGCAGTTCCTCGATGCTGTCCCAGCCGTCGTCGAAGACATGGCGGCTGACCGGCTCGAAGCGGCCGGACGGGTTGATCCCCGCCGCGCGCCCGCGGTTGCGATCCGGCCGCACCCGCACTCCGCTATTCTCGATCATCGCATTGGCCATTTCGGCCCTTCCTGTTGTGAAAGCTGCAATGTCTGCGCGTACGATCTGTTCCATTTTCGCCCTCTCGAAGGGGTTCTCGGCAGGCTGGCGAATCGCTGTCCTCATGAAATTATTCCTATTTCGAAAATGAGAACAAATCAAGAACTTTGATGAACGCGCAAACGCTCGCATCGCCAAGGCCGACGTCATCGAATGTCTTTGGGGGAGGGCAGGTTCAGCCGGCTGGCCGGCTCACCAGAGCCAGTCGCCCTTGCCGAGCGCGGCGACGGCGCCGACGATATGAGCAAAACTCGCTTCGGCCCGGCGCACGCTGTGGCGGGCGCGCAGATAGCCGTGCACGAGGCCTTTTTCCTCGTGCCAGAAGGCCTTGCCGCCGGCGGTGGCGATGCGGTCGCGATAGGTTTCGCCGTCCGAGGAAAGCGGGTCGCATTCGGCGGTGATCGCAACCGTAGGCGGCAGGCCGGAGAAATCCGTATCGGCAAGCGGTGCCAGGGCCGGGTCGGCTTCCTGCCGCGGGCCGCCCTCTCTTGCCTGCCGGTAGAATTCGAGATCGCGCACCGTCAGCATCGGCGCCTCGGCGTGGCGAACATAGGAGCCCCGCGAAGTATCGCCACCCAGCCCCGGATAGATCAGCACCTGCCCGGCGGGCTGGCGGGGATGGCCGCGCGTGGCGTGGCTGACGGCGGCGGCGAGATTGCCGCCCGCCGAATCGCCGGCAAGCACGATCGGCTGCGCATAGGCCGAGATCGCCCATTCGTAGGCGGCGAGCGCGTCGTCGAAGGCGGCCGGATGCCGGTGCTCGGGCGCAAGCCGGTAGTCCACCGACACCACGGTGTAGCCGGTGCGGCCGCAAAGCTCGGCGCAGACATCGTCATGGCTGTCCAGCCCGCCGAGAATGAAGCCGCCGCCGTGGAAGTAGAGAACGACGGCCGGGCCGTCGGGCTGCCCGGCTCGGTAGAGGCGGACCGGAATGGAGCGGCCGGGAGCTTCGATCACCATGGTCTCGGCCGTCACGCCCTGCGGGTAACCAGCGAAGAACTCACGGCACATCCGGTCGTAGATTTCCCGCTGCCGGTCGATGGAATAGCTGGCGGTTTCCGGCGGATACCATGAGTTGGTGCGCTCGATAAACGTCCAGGTCTCGGCGTCGATCAGTTTTTGGTAGTCGGTCATGGCCATGTCCGATCCCGGCGTCCGGTGGAAGAGTCTCTACTTGCCCTTCCACACCGGGTCGCGCTTTTCGGCGAAGGCCTTGAAGCCTTCCATGTTGTCTTCCGAGGCATAAAGCTCGTCGACGGTACGGAATTTGCGCTTGGTGATCCAGTTCATGGCATCCTGGAACTCCATCGCCTCCGCCTTGCGCGCCACTTCCTTGATCGAAGCGAACACCAGCGGCGGCCCGCCGGCGAGAAGGCGCGCGATCTCCCAGACGCGATCCTCCAGCTTTTCCTTGGGCAGCACCTCGTTGACCAGCCCCCAGCGGTGAGCTTCCTCGACGTCCATCCAGCGGCCGGTGAACAGAAGGTCCATGGCGACATGGTAGGGGATGCGTTTCGGCAGCTTGATCGTCGCCGCGTCGGCCAGCGTACCGGCGCGGATTTCCGGCAGCGCGAAGGAGGAATGCTCGGAGGCATAGATGAGGTCGCAGGACAGCGCCAGTTCGAAGCCGCCGCCCACGGCCATGCCGTTGACGCAGGCGATCACCGGCTTGTTGAGGTCGCGCAGTTCCTGCAGGCCGGCAAAGCCGCCGACGCCGTAGTCGCCGTCGACCGCATCGCCGCCGGCGGCCGCCTTCAGGTCCCAGCCGGCCGAGAAGAATTTTTCTCCCGCCGTTTTCACGATGGCGACGCGCAGTTCCGGATCGTCGCGGAACGCCCTGAACGTCTCGCCCATCAGCCTCGATGTGGCGAGGTCGATGGCGTTGGCCTTGGGCCGGTCGAGCGTGACTTCGAGGACCATGCCTTCACGGCGCGTGGTGATGACGTCAGTCATGTTTGTTCCCTTCGAGAACCAGCAGGGCATCGGCGATAAAGGCGCCGCCGTCGCCTTGCCTGCAGACGATAAGCGGGTTGATGTCGAGTTCCGCGATTGCTTCGGCGCGTTTGGCTACGAAGCCGGCGATGCCGGCGACGGCATCGATGGCGGCGGCGAGGTCGGCCTTGGGCCGGCCGCGATAGCCGTCGAGCAGCGGGAACAGCTTGAGGCCGCGCAACGCCGCCTCGATCTCGCCGTGCGAGGCGGGCAGCAGAAGCGTGGTGCTGTCCTGCAAGAGCTCGACCAGCACGCCGCCGCTGCCCAGCGTCATCGCCGGGCCGAACACCGGATCGCGGGTGAAGCCGACGATGAGCTCGGCGACGCCGCCCTGCACCATGCGCTCGACATAAAGCCCGGAGCCGAGCGGCAGCAGCGCAGCGGCCGCCGAGCGCACGGCCTCGGCGGTTTTCAGGTTGAGCCTGACCGCGCCGGCTTCCGACTTGTGGGCGACGCCGAGCGCTTTCAGCGCGACCGGAAAGCCCAGTTGTTCGGCGACGGAAACGGCTTCCTCGACGCTTGCCGCGCGCAAGCCTTGCGGCACCGGCAGTCCGGCCTCGCGCAATAGCGCCTTGGCCTCGGCCTCGTCGGGCATACCCCCGCCCCTAACTCCTCCCCACAGCGGGGAGGGGGGGTCTGAGGCGTGGGCGTCCCCCTCCCCCTTGTGGGGAGGGGTTAGGGGTGGGGGTAAGCCTCCCGACCTGTTCCACGTCGCGCCGATGAACGCAGCCGCTTCCGCCGCATCGAAGGCTTCCACGATGCCGTGTATCGGCACGATGCCACGCTCGAACAACGCCAGGGCGTGCTCCTCCGGCAGGTTTTCCAGCATGGAGGCGACGATGGCGCCTCTGGCGTCGTTGGCCTTGAGCGCCGCTTCGAAGGCGTTCACCGTCGTCCACCAGTCGGCGTCCGAGCAGCGGTCGGTACGCGGGAAGTCGAGCACCAGGAGGTTGAGGTCGAATCCGCCCGAGACCATGGCGGAGAACGACGCGGTCATCGCCGGTTCGTTGTTCCAGATGAAGGTGTTGTAGTCGAGCGGGTTGGCCACGGCCACCAGCGGCCCCAGCGTCTCCTTGACCCTGGCGCGATGCGTCTCGACAAGCGCGGGGAAAGAGACAGTGCGGCCTTCCGCCGTGTCGGCCATCACCGAGGCTTCGCCGCCCGAGCAACTCATCGACGACAGTTTTCCGCCCGAAAGCGGACCGACGGCGTGCAGCAGCTTGAGTGTTTCGAGGAAGGAGGGGATCGAATCGACGCGGGCGATACCCAGCCGCTTCAAAAAAGCTTCCGAGCCGGCATCGGAGCCGGCCAGCGAGGCGGTATGCGAGATGGTGGCGGCGCGCGCCTGTTCGGAGCGGCCGACCTTCATCGCTACGATCGGCTTTTTCAGGTCGCGGGCGCGCGCGGCCAGCTTCTCGAAGCCGGCGACCGAATCGAAACCTTCGATATGCAGGCCGAGCGCCGAGACGCGGCTGTCCTCGATCAGCCCGAGTGCCATTTCGGACAGGCCGGTCTGGGCCTGGTTGCCGGCCGTCATCAGGAAGGCGACCGGCAGGCCGCGCTTCTGCATGGTCAGGTTGCAGGCGATGTTGGACGACTGCGTGATGATGGCGACGCCGCGCTCGCCGGGATGCAGCCGCTTGCCGCCATGCTGGTCCGGCCACAGCAGCGCGCCGTCGGCATAGTTGATGAGGCCGTAGCAGTTGGGGCCGATGATCGGCATCGTGCCGGCCGCTTCGACCAGCGCCTGCTGCAGGCCGGCGCCCTCGGCGTCGTCATTGCCGGTTTCGAGGAAACCGGCGGCAAAGCAGATCGCGCCCCCGGTCCCGCGCTCGCGAAGCTGGCGGACGATGTCGATGGTGAGCGTGCGGTTCACGGCGACGAAGGCCGCGTCCGGCGCGCCCGGCAGGTCGGCGACCGACTTGAAGGTCGGCACGCCATGCACGTCCGCCCGGCTCGGGTGCACCGGCCAGATCTTGCCGGCGTAGCCCATCTTCAGGCATTGCTCGACGACATTGGTGCCGAAGGCTCCGCCGCCGATGATGGCGATGGATTGGGGCCGCAGGAGGCGGTCGAGGCGGTGCGTCATCTGTAGGACCCCCACCCCTTACCTCTCCCCTCAAGGGGGAGGGGGATTCTGAAACGTTGAAGTCTCCCTCCCCCTTGAGGGGAGAGGTAAGGGGTGGAGGTATGCGGCACGAAAACCTGCACGATCAGCCTCCCACCGCCCGCAGCAGCGCTCGGCTGATAATGTGGCGCTGTATCTCCGAGGTGCCTTCCCAGATGCGCTCGACGCGGGCGTCGCGCCAGATGCGCTCCAGCGGCAGGTCGTCCATCAGGCCCATGCCGCCGTGGATCTGGATCGCCTCGTCGGCGATGAAGGCCAGCACCTCGGTCGCCTTCAGCTTGGCCATCGCCATATCCTGGTCGGTGACGGTGCCCTGGTCATATTTCCAGCCCGCCTCGCGGGTGAGCAGTTCGGCGGCCTTCAGTTCAGTCGCCATGTCCGCCAGCTTGAACGACACGCCCTGGAACTTGCCGATCTGCTGGCCGAACTGCTGGCGCTGCGCGGCGTAGTCGATGGCGTGGCCGAGAGCGCGCTCGGCGCGGCCGAGGCAGGTGGACGCGACCTGAAGGCGCGTTGCCCCGAGCCAGCTGTTGGCGACCTCGAAACCCTTGTGGACCTCGCCCAGCACCTGTTCCTTGGGCAGGCGGCAATCGTCGAATTCCAGCACCGAATTGGTGTAGCCGCGATGCGAGACGTTGCGGTAGCCGTCGCGCACGGTAAAGCCCTTGGTGCCCTTGTCGACGAAGAAGGCGGTGATCTTCTTGCGCTTGCCGCGCGGCGTCTCCTCTTCGCCCGAGGCCATGAAGCAGATGGCGAAGCCGGCAATATCGGCATGGGAAATGAAATGCTTGGTGCCGTTGAGCACCCAGTCGCCGCCGTCCTGCACCGCGCTCGCCTTCATGCCGCGCAGGTCGGAGCCCGCGCCCGGCTCGGTCATCGCCAGGCAGTCCCAGGTCTCGCCGCGGATGCAGGGATAGAGATACTTTTCCTTCTGCTCGTCGGTGCCGGCCAGAAGGATGTTGGAGGGCCGCGCCACGCAGGTCCAGTGCAGCGCGTAGTTGGCGCGGCCGAGTTCCTTCTCGTAGAGCAGCCAGGAAAGCGTATCGAGGCCGGCGCCGCCGACTTCCGCCGGCATGTTGGCCGCATAGAGGCCGGCGGCCATCGCCTTCTGCTGCAACTCCTTGATGAGTTCCATCGGCAGATGGCCGCTGCGCTCGACCTCGCGCTCATGCGGGTAAAGTTCGTTCTCGACGAAGGCGCGCGTGGTGTCGACGATAAGCTGTTGTTCTTCCGAAAGGCCGAAATTCATGGTTACGCCTCTGAATGGTTACGCGGGGTGCCCCCACCCCTGACCCCTCCCACAAGGGGGAGGGGGATTCTGGCACCGCGCTTCCGCTTCCCCTCCCCCTTGTGGGGAGGGGTCAGGGGTGGGGGTAGGCGGCGCGATGCATTGTCGCTATTTCTTCTTTGTCTTCGCCGGCTTGGTGGCCTTCTTCACCGGCTTTTCCGCCCTGGCCTTGGCGGCGGCCTTGGACAGCGGCTTCCTGGCGGCCAGCTTGCCGAGTTGCTTCACATAGTCCTTGTGCAGCGCGCCGGCGCCCCAGCCCTTGCCCTTGTTGGTCCTGGACAGCACGTCCATGATGCCGACGAGGTTTTCGTCGCGGATTTTTTCCAGTTCGCGGATCGACCATTTGTCGGACTGCTCGTCCGACTGACTGGCGATGAGGTCGACCAGTTCGTCGTTGAATTCCGGCACGTCCATCAGCTTGGTCCACGGCCATTTCAGGCACGGCCCGAACTGCGCCATGAAGTGGCGCATGCCGGCCTCGCCGCCGGCAACGCGGTAGACCTGGAACATGCCCATCTGCGCCCAGCGCAGGCCGAAGCCGTAGCGCATGATGTCGTCCAGTTCCTCGACCGAGCAGATGCCGTCCTTGATCAGCCACAGCGCCTCGCGCCAGGCCGCTTCCAGCAGGCGGTCGCCGACGAAGGCCTCGATCTCCTTGCGGATCACCACCGGCTTCATGCCGATGGAGGCGTACATTTCCTTGGCGACCTCGATCGCTTCGGGATAGGTCTGCGCGCCGCCGACGACCTCGACGATCGGCAACAGGTAGACCGGGTTGAATGGGTGGCCGACCACCAGCCGCTCGGGATGCTTCGTCATCGCCACCTGCATGTCCGAGGGCTTGATGCCCGAGGTGGAGGAGCCGATGATGGCGTTGGCGGGCGCATGCAGGTCGATCTCGGCCAGCACCTTGTGCTTGAGGTCGAGCCGCTCGGGCACGCTTTCCTGGATGAAATCGGCGTCGGCAACCGCTTCGGCGATGGACTTGGCGAAGGTGAGCTTGCCTTCCTTGGGCAGACCGGCGGTGGCCATCTGCTTGTAGGCGCGGCGCGCGCCCTTCATGACCTCGGCGACCTTGCGGGAAGCTTCCGGGTCCGGGTCGAAAATCGAGACGTCGATGCCGTTGAGAAGAAGGCGCGCGGCCCAGCCGGCGCCGATGACGCCGCCGCCGATGGTGGCTGCCTTGGTGATGAGTGTCATGATGCTATCCCCCGATTATGCTGCGACCGGCGCGCGCTTGGTCAGGCCGAGCTTCTTGCGCACTTCCTCCGGTCCGATCACGCGCGCGCCCATGTTGGAAACGATGGTGACGGCGCGTTCGACCAGTTGCGCGTTGGTGGCCAGAACGCCCTTGTCGAGCCACAGATTGTCCTCCAGTCCGACGCGGACATTGCCGCCGGCAAGCACTGCCGCCGCCGCATAGGCCATCTGGTTGCGGCCGAGCGAGAAGGCCGACCATGTCCACTCGGAGGGCACGTTGTTGACCATCGCCATGAAGGTGTTGAGGTCGTCGGGCGCGCCCCACGGCACGCCCATGCACAACTGCACCAGCGCATCGGGCTTCAGGACGCCTTCCTTGACCAGTTCCTTGGCGAACCAAAGGTGGCCGGTGTCGAAGGCCTCGATCTCCGGCTTGACGCCCATTTCCGTCATCATGCCGCCCATGGCGCGCAGCATGCCGGGCGTGTTGGTCATGACATAGTCGGCTTCGTTGAAGTTCATCGTGCCGCAGTCGAGCGTGCAGATTTCGGGCAGGCACTGGCGAACATGCTCGACGCGCTCGGCGGCCCCGGCCATGTCGGTGCCCTTTTCGTTGAGCGGCAGCGGGCTTTCGGTGGAGCCGAACACCATGTCGCCGCCCATGCCGGCGGTGAGGTTCAGCACCACGTCGACATCGGCGGCGCGGATGCGGTCCGTCACCTCGCGGTAGAGGGAAACGTCGCGGCGCGGCTTGCCGGTTTCCGGGTCGCGCACATGGCAGTGCACGACGGCGGCGCCCGCCTTGGCGGCTTCGATCGCCGAATCGGCAATCTGCTTTGGCGAGCGCGGGACGTGCGGGCTGCGGTCCTGCGTGCCGCCCGAGCCGGTGACGGCACAGGTGATGAAGACCTCGCGATTCATGGCCAGCGGCATGGTTTCCTCCCATCTCGATTGGATCGTGACAGGATCATCGCGCCGCTTGCGAAGTCATGCTTTGCGATTTACGAAGAGCTTATGATGCGAAACGAAAAGCCGACGATCTTTCGCACCGAGCACATGCCGCTCAAGGTGACGCTGCTGGTGTTTTCCGGGGCCTCGATCATGTGCGTGGCCTCGGCCGTCGACCCGCTCAGGGCCGCCAACCGTATCGCCGGCGAAAAACTGTTCGATTTCAGGCTGGTGTCGATGACCGGCGAGGCGCCGGTCACCACCTGCGGCCTGCCGGTCGCGGTCAGCGGGGCCTTCGACGCGGCCGAACCCACCGACATGCTTGTCGTCGTGGCCGGCTTCGGCACGCAGAACTATGCCACCGCAGCCCTGCTCGCCGGCCTGCGCCGCGCCGCCCGCACCGCCCGTGCCTGCGGCGGGGTCGAGGCGGGTACGTGGCTGGTGGCGCGCGCCGGCTTGCTGGAAGGCCGGGCGGCCACCACGCATTGGGAGGACATGGAGGACTTTTCGGCAGCCTTCCCGGGGGTGGACGTGCGCCCGGACCGCTATGTCATCGACGGGCCGGTCTTCACGTCGGGGGGCGCCGTGCCGACCTTCGACCTCATGCTGCATTTGGTACGCTCACGCCTCGGCATGGCGGTGGCGCTCGATGTGGCAAGCGTGTTCATCTACGATCAGGCGCGGGCCGCGACCGACGCCCAGCCGCTGGTGTCGCTCGGCCGGCTCGACGGCTACGATCCGCGGCTGGCGCAGGCCGTGCGGCTGATGGAGGCGCATATCGACCAGCCGCTCACCATCGCCGCCATCGCCCGGCGCACGGGCGTTACCGCCCGCACGCTGGAAACCGTCTTTCGCGGCTCGATCGGCGAGACGCCCGGTGCCTACTATCTGAGGCTGCGCCTGAGCGCGGCCCGGCGACTGGTGCTCGATACGCGCATCGCCATGGCCGACATTGCCGGGCGGACGGGATTTTCGTCCGCCGCGGGGTTTTCGCGGGCCTTTTCCAAGGCTTTCGGTGAAGCGCCGGTCAGATTGCGGCGTGGGTGAGGAGAGGGGGGGCACGCAGCCCGGTTCAGGCAGCGTTCTGCTGGCAGCCGCCATTGTCGATGACGGAGCGCATCTGTTTGACGAGATGCGTCTGGAATCGGCTGGCCACGGCACGATCCCATTCGTTCGCCCGCGTGGCCGTCTCGTCGGTACGGGGCATGGCCATCAGGCGGTCAAAAATCGATCCGGCCTCGCTCGTCGAGAGCAGGGCGTCGATTTCGCGTTCGTGATGCATCGGTTCGCCTCCTTTCTTCCGGCTCGTTGCATGACCAGAATATAGGTGACGCGTGACGGCTTCATGAAGGCAAGAGCGGGGCGATTGAATGGCGGCGCGGGGCAAATTTTTGTCCCGCGCCGCCGGATGGGCGCAAGGCGATTCCGCCGGCCGCTCACACGTAGCGGTTGACGATATTTTCCAGATATTCCTGCCGGCCCGACTTCGGCTGCGGCTCGATCTTCTCTGCGACGACGCGCCGGGCGACCTCCTCCAGCGTCCGCTTGCCCGAAAGCATCGCCTGCGCCTCGGCTGATTTCCAGCCGGCATAGCGTTCGGCGAGCGGGCCGGACAGCGCCTTGTCCTCAATCATCTTCGCCGCCGCCTTGAGGCCGCGCGCGCAGCAGTCGAAGGCGCCGATATGGCCGATCAGAAGGTCCTGCGGGTCGAGTGACTGGCGGCGCAGCTTGGCGTCGAAATTGGTGCCGCCGGTGGTGAAGCCGCCGCCCTGCAGCACGTAATAGTAGGCCAGCGCCATTTCCGGCACGTTGTTGGGGAACTGGTCGGTGTCCCAGCCGGACTGGTAGTCGTTGCGGTTCATGTCGATGGAGCCGAACACGCCGAGCGCATTGGCCAGCGCCAGTTCATGCTCGAAGGAATGGCCGGCAAGGATGGCGTGGCCCTGCTCGATGTTGAGCCTGACCTCCTTCTCCAGCCCGAACTTTTTCAGGAAACCGTACACGGTGGCGACGTCGTAGTCGTACTGGTGCTTGGTCGGTTCCTGCGGCTTGGGCTCGATCAGGATCGTGCCCTTGAAGCCTATTCTGTGCTTGTAGTCCACGACCATCGACAGGAAGCGGCCGGCCTGTTCCTGTTCCTGCCTGAGATCGGTGTTGAGCAGCGTCTCGTAGCCCTCGCGGCCGCCCCACAGCACGTAGTTCTCGCCGCCGAGCCGTTGGGTGGCGTCCATGCAGGCTTTCACCGTGGCGGCCGAGTAGGCGAAGACATCCGGATCGGGGTTGGTGGCGGCACCGGCCATGAAGCGGCGGTTGGAAAACAGGTTCGCCGTGCCCCAAAGCAGCCTGGTGCCGGTCTGTTCCATCTTGCCGCCGATATAATCGGCGATCTCGTCGAGGCGGGCGGCGCTTTCGGAGAAGGTCGCACCCTCCGGCCGCACGTCGGCGTCGTGGAAGCAGAAATAGGGCGCGTCGAGCGCGGAAAACATCTCGAAGGCGACGTCCGCCTTCAGTTTCGCCAGCTCCATGGTGTCGACGCCGCCGGCCTTGGGGAACCACGGCCGGTCGAAGGTCTGGCCGCCGAAGGGGTCGCCGCCCGGCCAGGCGAAGGAATGCCAATAGGCGACGGCGAAGCGCAGATGGTCTTCCATGCGCTTGCCGGCGACGATCTCGTCCTTGTTGTAGTAGCGGTAGGCGAGCGGATTGGTCGAATCCGGTCCCTCGTATCGCGCCGGTTTGATGTCGCCGAAAAATCCGGTGGTCATTGGGTGGCTCCTTTGATGGCGGGATAAAGCGCCCGGTAGCGCTGGTAGGCTTGCTCGAACGCCTCGCCGAGGCGCTGGTCCGGCTCGATGGTGGCGTCGGTGGCGGGCGCGGTGCAGACGCTGGCCGGGTCGGCGCCGGTCGCCGCAATGAGGCCGAGGCGGGCGGCCCCGAAGGCGGCCCCGAAGTCGCCGTCGGCCGGAAGATCGACCGGGATCTGGAGTGCGGTGGCGATGGCTTTCAGCCAGTAGCGCGAGCGAGAACCGCCGCCGATGGCAGTTACGCGCGAAAGCGTGGTGCCTGCCTTGGCCAGCGCCTCGAGGCTGTCGCGGAAGGCGAAGGCGACGCCCTCCAGGACGGCTTGCGTCAGGGCGGGGCGGTCCGATTCGTGGCCGACCCCGGTAAAGGAGCCGCGGATGGCGGAATCGTTGTAGGGCGTGCGTTCCCCCGAAAGATAGGGCAGGAAGGTGACCCCGGTCGGCGTCTTCAACGTTTCGCCGAGTTCGTCCGTCAGTTCGCGCGCGCTTTTGCCGGTGATCTGCGACAGCCAGTTGAGCGAATCGGTCGCCGACAGGATGACGCCCATCTGGTGCCAGGTGGCGGGCAGGGCGTGGCAGAAGGTGTGCACCGCGCTCTCGGGGTTCGGCAGGTAGGCGGCATTGGCGGCAAACAGTACGCCGGACGTGCCCAGCGAGACGAAGGCGTGGCCTTCGCCGACCGTGCCCATGCCGCAGGCCGATGCCGCGTTGTCGCCGGCCCCGCCGGCGATCGGGATGCCGGCCTTCATGCCCCAGCCTGCGGCGAGTTCGGCGCGCAGCCCGCCGGCCTGTTCGGTACCCTCGACCAGCGACGGCATATGGCTTTCATCAAGCGAGGTCGCCGCCAGCAGTTCCGCAGACCAATGCCGTTTTCCGGTATCGAGCCACGACGTGCCCGCGGCATCCGACATTTCCGAAATATGCTCGCCGCAAAGCCACAGCCGCAAAAAATCCTTCGGCAACAGCACCCTGGCGGTTTTGCCGAAGATGGCTGCCTCGTTGTTCTTCACCCACAGCAGCTTGGGCGCGGTGAAGCCGGGAAAGACGATGTTGCCGGTAATGGCGCGAAAGCGCGGGTCGGCGTCGAGTTCCGCCGCCTCCGCATGGCTGCGCGTATCGTTCCACAGGATGCAGGGGCGCAACGCCTTGTCGGCGTCGTCGAGCAGCGTCGCGCCATGCATCTGGCCGCTAAGGCCGATGCCCTTGACCGCTGCGAGCTCTTTCGGGTGGCTCGCGTTCAGTTCACCGATGGCTTCGTCGCAGGCCTTGAGCCAGTGCGCCGGGTCCTGCTCGGACCAGCCATGGCTGGGGCGCGACACGTCGAGCGCGGCATGGCCGCTGGCGACCGTGTTCTGGTCGTCGTCGATCAGCAGCGCCTTGACGCCGGATGTGCCGAGATCGAGGCCGAGATACATGGTTCCTTCCTCCCCGTTCAGCGCCTGAGCCGGCATCTAACAGCAAAATGCCGGCCCTGGGAACGGGTCGAAGGCGATTTTTTTCGTACCTCGCAAAAATTCTGGTCCGGCCAGTTTCGTCAGTTGCCGGAGCGCAGCGCGACGGTGGCGACGCCCGCGCCCACCAGAAGCGTTCCGCCGGTGCGGTTGAACAGGCGGATCGCCTTCTCGTTGCCGACAAGCCGGCGCGCGCGGGCCGCCACCAGCGCATAGCCGAGCGCGTTGGCGAAGGCGAGGGCGAGGAACGTCGCCTCGAAGATCAGCATCTGGGTCCAGAAATCCGCATGGCGGTCGAGGAACTGCGGCAGGAAGGCGACGAAGAAGGTGATGCTCTTCGGGTTGAGGGCGGTGACCAGCCAGGCGTGCGCCGTCATTCTTGCGGCGGATGCGGCGTCCGTGCGCGGTTCCGCCCGCAGCGTGCCGCCGGCGCGAAACAGCTTGACCCCGAGATAGATCAGGTAGGCCGCCCCGACCAGCTTGAGCGCGGTGAACACGGTGGCGGAAGCCGCCAGCAGCGCGCCGACGCCCAGCACGGACAAGGTCATGGCCGTAAAATCGCCCAGCGCCACGCCGGCGGCCATGGGCAGCGCCGTGCGCAGGCCCTGCCCCAGCGCATAGGAGACGACCAGCAGGATCGTCGGGCCGGGAATGACCAGAAGAACCGCGGAAGCCGCGCAGAAGGCGGCCCAGGTTTCGAATGCCATGCGTGTCTCCTTCGCGTGCGGAAAGGGGATGAAGCCCCGGGCTGGCGCAGATGTAAAGAGCCGCGCAGGCCGCGCACCATCTGGGGTTGCGGCCTGACGGCATGTTCACCCTTTATCAACCATGATTGTCGAAAATGCCTTGTCGGGCGGGATCATGCTTCAGCGCCCTCAGCATAAGGTTTCGTGCATGCGTGAGCGGCTGCCCCATACGATCCTCCCCGAAAGCAGCGGGCCGGCGCAAGCCGTGCTGTCCCGTCGCGCCGTCCTGTCCGGGGCCGGGGCGATGGCGGTGCTGGCTGCAAGCGGCTGCTCCAGCACGGGCGACATGTCGGCGCTGCAACTCGACACCATGAGCACCGGCTCGATCCGCCCGATCCGGCCGAGCATCAGCGTCGACAAGCACATCACCAGCCCGGACGTCATGTATGCCGGGCTGACGGACGGCGGCTTTGTCCTGCCGGCCGTGCCCTACCAGAAGGTCAAGCCCGAATTCCGCCGCCAGATCGTCGTCGATCCGACCGGCGAAGCGCCCGGCACCATCGTCATCCGGCTTCAGGAGCGGCATCTCTACCTAGTTCAGCCGGGCGGCGAGGCCATCCGCTACGGTGTCGGCATCGGCAAGGACGGTTTCCGCTGGTCGGGCCGCGCCAACGTGCAATATGGCCGCGAATGGCCGACCTGGACGCCGCCGCCCGAAATGATCCAGCGCAAGCCGGAACTGGTGAAGTGGAAGGGCGGCCAGCCCGGCGGGCTGGACAATCCGCTTGGTGCGCGGGCGCTCTACCTGTTCCAGAACGGGCAGGACACCGGCTACCGCATCCATGGCTCGCCGGAATGGTGGTCTATCGGCCAGGCGATGTCGTCGGGCTGCGTGCGGCTCATCAACCAGGATATCATCGATCTCTATAGCCGCGTATCCAAGAGAAACCCGGTTCTGGTCGCCTGATCGTCCCTCGCCCCTTGCCTCCCCGGGTGTGCGATGCCAAAGACAGGCAAGCGCCTGTGAATTGGGCACGCGTCAATCGACCGTTTGGAGGAACGAAATGTCCGCAACCTTCGTCATCGCGCAGGGCGGCGGCCCGACCGCCGTCATCAACCAAACCGTGGTGGGCGCCGCGCTGGAAGTGCGCAGGAAACATCCGGGCGCCCGGGTGCTCGGTTCGATCCACGGCGTGCGCGGTATCCGCGACGGCAATTATGTCGACCTCTCCGCCATTCCCGAAGAACAGCTTCGCCTAATCGCCGGCACGCCCAGCGCCGCCCTCGGCTCGACCCGCGACAAGCCGGACGCCGCCTATTGCGAACTGGTGCTGAAGGGTTTGCACAAGGTCGGTGCGGACGCCTTCATCTATATCGGCGGTAACGATACCTCGGGCACGCAGCAGATCCTGACCGACGCCGCCGACGGCAAGATCGCCTTCGTCCATGCGCCCAAGACCATCGACAACGACCTGGTCGAGAACGACCATGTGCCGGGCTTCATTTCGGCGGCCGAGTTCGTCGCCGGCGCGTTCTTGTCGGTGGACCTCGATTTCCGTGCCTTGCCCGGCATCTATGTCGCCATCGTCATGGGCCGCCACGCCGGCTTCCTCACCGCCGCCTCCGCCGCCTGGCGGCTCGACGGCGACAGCGGCCCGCATCTCGTCTACGTGCCGGAGCGCGCCTTCTCGACCAAGCGCTTCATCGAAGACGTGCGCTCCACGCTCGACCGCCACAAGCGCTGCATCGTCGCCGTTTCGGAAGGCGTCTCCACCGCCGACGGCAAGGCGCTGGTGGAAAGCCTGGTGCCGCCGGAAAAGCTGGAGCGCGACCAGCACGGCAACGTCAAGCTGTCGGGCAGCGACCTGACGGCCGCGCTCGAGCATGCGCTGGCCGAGGGGCTGCCGGGCAAGCGGGCGCGCGTCGATGCGCTGGGCTACATGCCGCGCGGCTATGTTGGCGCGATCAATGCCGTGGATGCCCGCGAGGCCTTCGATGCCGGCGCCTTCGCCGTCACCGTGGCGGGTGAGGGAGGCGGTTCGGTCGCCGTCACCTATGACGGCGAGAAGACGGTGCTGAAAAAAGTGCCGCTGGCGAGCGTGGCCGGCAAGACCCGCCACATGCCTGACGATTTCATGCAGGCCGACGCCAACCGGCTATCCGAAAAGGGCATGGCCTATCTGAAGCGGCTGGTGCCGGAGAAATACAAGGTCGGCAAACCGTTCGTCTGAGGCCGTGCGCGGCATGAACGGCTGGTTCAGCAGGACGGTGGTCGATGCCGCCACGACGATGCTGACCGAGCCGTTCGTGCATGAATACATGCGCGCCAACATCTGGCATGTGCGTGGCAGCAACATCGATCTCCTGGTCGATACCGGCATGGGTATCTGCCCGCTGGCGCCGCAGATCGATACGCCGGCGGGCAAGCCGCTGCTCGTTGTCGCCACCCATATCCATCTCGACCATGTCGGCTCGCTGCACGAGTTCGCATTGCGCGCCGGCCCGCTCCAGAGCGCCCGGGAATTCGCCCGCATGGGCGATGCGGCGACCTATGCCGACGAGTTTCGGACGCTGGCGGGTGCGGTATCGCGGCTGCCGCGGCCCGGATGGAAAGCCGCCGGCTACCGCATCGAGCCGGCGCCGCTGACGCGCGTTCTCGCCGAAGGGGACCGCGTCGATCTCGGTGACCGCAGCTTCACGGTGCTGCACCTTCCCGGCCATTCGCCGGATTCGATCGGCCTGTTCGACGAAAAGGACGGCACCTTCTTCAGCGGCGATGCCATCTATGACGACACGCTGCTCGACGATCTGCCGGATTCCGACCGCGCCGCCTACCGGCGCACCATGCTGCACCTGCTCGACCTGCCGATCCGCATCGGCCACGGAGGCCATGGCCCGAGCTTTTCCCGCCAGCGCATGCATGAGATCGCGGCCGGATATTTGCAGCCTGGTGCCTGATTCCCGAACGTGTTCGCCAAAACCGCCCGATCGTTTGCCGGTTTAGGGTTCTTCCGGTTGACGATGTGTACAGGACGGTGTGAACGCTGGCGCGGAAACCTTTGCCTGCCATTGCTCCAGTAGTTTTACAATCGATTGAAAATGCTCGGAAAAATTGTGGCGATAGGTGGTGAAAGCGCGATTTCAACCGGCGGATTCTTGGTCCAGGCGGAAAAACTTCGTGACTGGAAAGTGCGCGGGGCCTCCCCCACATCGGGTTTGTCCGAACGACGCGCTTTCCTCCCAAGACACGCCGTTTGCCGGACAGACGACTAAGACAGTTTATCTGGAGTGTTTGAAAATGAAGACCATTGCTTTTACCGCCGCTGCCCTTCTCGTTGCCGCCGGCAGCGCTTTTGCCTCGAACTACCGCGCTGACGCCGCCGGCCAGAACCCGCCTCCGGCCAGCGTTGACAGCACCTACACCTCGTCGGTTTCGACGGGCTCGCAGGTGTATATCAACCATCAGGCTACGCCGGAAAAGGCTGCCCAGGAGCATCGTTCCCATTGGGGCGACTAAGCAGCGGCCGGAAACGGTGATCCGTTTCCACCCTCTTCCGATATGCTTTTGAAAGAGGCAGGATTGGAAGCATCCACAGAGCGGCGGGCATGTCCCGCTGCTCTCTATTTTTATCCGGCGTCCGCCATCGCGATGGGCGGCTCAATCCAGGAATGGCCGCGCTCGCATCGTCTCTGCAACCGGGGCGCCCAGCCGGTTGAGCACCGTCGGTGCCAGTTGCAACTGGTTGAGCAACGTGTCGCTCGCCGGGCCTTTCGCCGGCCCGAAATAATACAGGGCGAAATCCTGCTGCAAATCCTCGTGCCCGCCATGGTGGCCGCGGTCGGTCTGGCCGTGATCGGCGGTGACGATCACCTCGTAACCGGCCTCGCGCCAGCGCGGCAGGAAGGCGGCCAGCATGCCGTCCATGGCGTAGCAGGCGTGGTCCATCTCGCCGCAGTCGTGGCCGAAGCGGTGGCCCATGGAATCCAGCGTGCAGGTATGCAGGATGCCGTAGTCGATGGAAAAGCGCTTCGTCAGCATGGTCAGCGTGGCGAACAGGTCGACGTCGCTCGGCGTCATCTGGTTACGCGCGTTGTAGCCGGTCATGGTGTGAAAGCGGCCATGCGTGATCGGCCCGCCCGGCTCGTCATATTCCATGTCGTCGACCAGATCGAACGGGAAGCGATTGAAGAATTCCGACCAGTAGGAATGCGTCACCGCCCCGGTCTTGCCGCCGGCCTTGCTGACCTGCGAGAAGATGTCGGGCTGGGTGACGCGAAAGCGATCCTCGTTGGAGCGGATGCCGTGCACCTGTGGCGACACGCCGGTATGGATCGAGGCGTAGCAGCAGGCCGAGGTGGAGGGCAGCACCGAGCGCATCTTCCATACCTGCGCCTCGCCCGATTGCACCCAGCCTTCGAGATTGCCGAACAGCCGCCGCCAGTTCCGCCACGGAACGCCGTCGAGGATGATAAGGAGAAGTTTCGAGGAAAGCGGCATTCTGGACTCGCATGAAACAGGCGGAGTGAAGGCTCACCCCGCCTGGTTGGTCTGGAGGCGAACGATCAGGCGGAGAGCCAGCACTCGTTAAGTGCGTAGCCGTCCATCATTTCGCCCTGTGGGTTTTTCACGAAGCCACCCACCTTGTCGGTAGCCGCGGCATCGATGAATTCGTTGAAGAACGGCACGATCAGGCCGCCCTCGTCGCGGATCAGCACGGCCATGTCCCGGTAGATCGTCTTGCGCTTGTCCTGGTCGAGTTCGGCACGGGCCGAAAACAGCATCTTGTCGAACTTCTCGTTCTTGAAGCGGGTGTCGTTCCAGTCCGCCGTCGAGATGTAGCCGGTGGAATACATCTGGTCCTGGGTCGCGCGCCCGCCCCAATAGGAAAGCGCGAAGGGTTGCTTGTTCCACACTTCCGACCAGTAGCCGTCGCCCGGCTCGCGCTTGATCTCGATCTTGATGCCGGCCTTGGCGCAGCTTTGCTGATAGAGTTGCGCGGCATCGACCGCGCCGGGGAAGGCGACGT
>JBASAA010000056.1:0-5286 GCA_049650385.1 Mesorhizobium sp. | reverse complement strand
TGCCGGCCTTGGCGCAGCTTTGCTGATAGAGTTGCGCGGCATCGACCGCGCCGGGGAAGGCGACGTCCGAGGTGCGAAGCAGGATCGAGCCGGAATGGCCGGACTTCTTGTAGAACTCCGCCGCCTTCTCGGGGTCGAATTTGCGTTGCTCGACATCGTCGGAGAACAGCGGGTAGGCCTTGTTAATCGGAAAATCGTTTCCGACCGCGCCGTAGCCGCGCAGGATTTTTTCCAGCATCTCCTCGCGGTCCATGGCGAGTTTCAGCGCCATCCTGAGGTCGTAGTTGTCGAAGGGCGCCGTGTCGCAGAACATATTGAACGGATAGAAACCCTTGCCGGGCACGTTCTCGATGCTGACGCCGGGCACCCGCTTGACCAGGTCGACGATCTTGGGCTCGACGCGGTTTATCATGTGCACCTGACCGCCCTGCAGCGCGGCGAGCCGGGCGGTGGCGTCGTTGATGACCACGATCTCTACCTGGTCGGCATGGCCGGCCTTGTCTCCGCGCCAGTAGTTGGCAAATCGCTCGCCGCCATGGCGTACGCCGGGCTGGTTCACGGTGACCTTGTAGGGGCCGGCGCTGATGCCGGCGTTGGGATCGTCCTTGCCGCCGTTCGGCTGAACGACGAGATGGTAGTCGGCCATCAGGTAGGGGAAGTCGGCGTCGGCGTCCGCCAGGGTGCAGACGACCTCGCTGCCGCTGGCCCTGATGCCCTTGATGTTGCGCAGGATGCCGAGCGCGCCGGACTTGGATTTCTCGTCGGCGTGGCGTTCGATCGTCGCCGCCACGTCCTCGGCCGTCACCGTCTTGCCGTTATGGAACTCGATTCCGTCGCGAACCTTGATGGTCCAGGTCTTGGCGTCGGCCGAAGCGCCGATTTCCTCGGCGATCCTGTTTTCCAGCCCGCCATCGGCGGTCAGCCGCACGATGAATTCGCCCCACTGCTTGCAGAAGGAAAAGGTCACCTGGGAAAGGTTCAGCGCCGGGTCGAGGCTGTTGGTCGATTCGCCGCCCTGCAATCCCGCCCTGAGGATGCCGCCCTTGGCGGGCGTCTGCGCGAAGGCGCGCTCGGCGAGCGTTCCCGCCAGTGCGGCAGAGACGCCGAGGGCGGCGGCACGGCCGAGAAAGTCACGGCGCGTTATCCGGCCTTTTCCGGCGAGCCGCGCGAGGTGGTCGAGTTCGTTGGTCATGGCATTCCCCCCTTTGTGAGCAAGGATTCGTCTGCGATGCAGATGTCCCTACCGTATTATTGTCATACGCATGTGACGCCTTCCCCCGGGCCGCATGCATGATGGCTGCCGGAGCGTTCCAGCAGGAGTGCCAAACGGTTCTGTCTCCTGAACCGCTCTAGTTTCCGGCGCTTTCCATACGCCGGCCCTTGATCGCCTTTTCCAGCCAGCCCAGTTCCATTTCCGGAACCGAGGACAAGAGAAGGTCGGTATAGGCGTCGAAGGGCGGCGCCAGCACCTTCGATTTCGAACCGTAGCGCACCACTTCGCCGCGATACATCACCGCGATCGAATCGGCGATCGAGCGCACTGTCGCCAGGTCGTGGGTGATGAACAGGTAGGCGACGTTCTCCTCGGCCTGCAACTCGAGCAGCAGTTTCAGGATGCCGTTGGCCACCAGCGGATCGAGCGCCGAGGTCACCTCGTCGCAAATGATCAGCTTGGGCTTGGCCGCCAGCGAACGGGCGATGCAGACGCGCTGCTTCTGGCCGCCCGACAGTTCGGCCGGATAGCGGTCGAGGAAACCCTTGCCCATCTCGATCTTGTCGAGCAGTTCGATGACCCGGGCGTCGCGCTCGCGCCCCCGCATGCCGAAGTAGAACTCCAGCGGCCGGCCGATGATGGTGCCGACCGTCTGGCGCGGGTTCATGGCGACGTCCGCCATCTGGTAGATCATCTGCAATTGCCGCAGGTCTTCCTTCGGCCTGTCGCGCATGCGTTTGGCGAGCGGCCGCCCGTCGAAGGTGATGCTGCCTTCTTCCGGCGGCAGAAGCCCGGTGACGGCGCGCGCCAGCGTCGACTTGCCGGAGCCAGATTCGCCGACCACGGCCAGCGTCTGGCCGGGATAGATATCGACCGAGACGTTCTTCAGCACCTTGACGGCGCCGCCGCCATAGGCGGCCGTGACGTTCTTGACCGACAGGAAGGGGGCGGTGCCCGGCTTCTTCTCCTCGTGCTCGATCTCGTGTACCGAGACCAGCGCGTTGGTGTATTCCTGCCGCGGCTCCTTGATGATCTGGCGGGTTCCGCCCCACTCGACCAGCCGGCCGTGGCGCAGCACCATGATCTCGTCCGACACCTGGGCGACGACGGCGAGGTCGTGGGTGATGTAGAGGGCCGCCACGCCGGTCTCGCGGATGGCGTGCTTGATCGCCGCCAGCACGTCGATCTGCGTCGTCACGTCGAGCGCGGTGGTCGGCTCGTCGAACACGATCAGGTCCGGCTCGGAGCAGAGCGCCATCGCCGTCATCACCCGCTGCAACTGACCGCCCGACACCTGGTGCGGAAAACGCTCGCCGATATGCTCGGGGTCGGGCAGGCTGAGCGCCTTGAACAGCCCGACGGCGCGCTTCTCGGCTTCCGCGCGCGTCGCCCGGCCGTGCAGCAGCGTGGCTTCGACTACCTGGTCCATCAGCCGGTGCGCCGGGTTGAAGGCCGCCGCCGCCGACTGTGCGACGTAGCAGACCTCGCGCCCGCGCAGCTTGCGCAGGCCGTCCTTGCCGCCCTTCAGGATATCGCGGCCGTTGAGGATGACCTCGCCGCCGGTGATGCGCACGCCGCCGCGCCCATAGCCCATAGACGACAGGCCGATGGTGGACTTGCCGGCGCCCGACTCGCCGATCAGGCCGAGCACCTTGCCCTTCTCCAGCGTCAGCGACACGTCGTGGACGATGACGATGTTTTTCGGCGGCTCGCCGGGCGGGTAGACCGTCGCCTCGATGCGCAGGTTGCGGATGTCGAGGAGGATGCCGGGCTTCTTCAGGGGTGCGCTCTTCAGGTCGGCCATCATCCGCGCCCTCCCTTCAGGCTGGTCGTGCGATTGAGAATCCAGTCGGCGACGAGATTGACGGAGATGGCGAGCGTGGCGATCGCGGCCGCCGGAATGAGGGCGGCGCCGATGCCGAAGACGATTCCGTCCTTGTTCTCCTTGACCATGCCGCCCCAGTCGGCGTCCGGCGGCTGCACGCCGAGCCCGAGGAAGGACAGCGCCGACAGGAACAGGATGGCGTAGATGAAACGCAGGCCGAGTTCGGAAATCAGCGGCGACAGCGCGTTGGGCAGGATTTCGCGGAAGATGATCCAGCGCATGCCTTCGCCGCGCAGCTTGGCCGCCTCGACGAAATCCATGACCTCGATATCGACCGCGATCGCCCGCGATAGTCGGTAGACGCGCGTGGAGTCCAATATGCCCATGACCAGGATCAGCGTCACCAGCGTCGAGGGCAGCACCGACAGCACCACCAGGGCGAGAATCAGCGTCGGGATCGCCATCAAAAGGTCGACCAGGCGCGACATGCCGGTGTCGAACCAGCCGCCGAGGACGGCGGCGCAGAAGCCGAGCGTTGAGCCCAGCGTGAACGACAGAGCGGTGGCCAGAACCGCGATGAAGATCGTGGTGCGCGCGCCGTAGATCATGCGCGATAGAAGGTCCCGGCCGAGATTGTCGGTGCCGAACCAGAACTGCGACGACATCGGCTGCCAGACGTCGCCGACGATCTGGCCGTTGCCGTAGGGCGCAATCCAGGGCGCGAAGACGGCCGCGATCAGGAACAGCACGGTAAAGATCATGCCGATCAGGGCGGGAAGGGGGATGTTCTTCAGGTCAAGCATTCGCCGCCCCTATTTCGGATGCCTGAGACGCGGATTGGCGACGATTGACGCTATGTCCGCGACGATGTTGAGCGTGATGTAGACGGCAGCGAAAATCAGCCCGACGGCCTGCACGACCGGCACGTCGCGCTTGGCGACATGGTCGACCAGATATTGCCCCATGCCCGGATAGACGAAGATCACCTCGATGACGACGACGCCGACGATCAGATAGGCGAGGTTGAGCATCACCACGTTGACGATCGGCGCGACCGCGTTGGGCAAGGCGTGCTTGCGGATGATGGCGAAGGCCGACAGGCCCTTGAGCTCGGCGGTTTCGACGAAGGCCGACTGCATCAGGTTGAGGATGGCGGCACGCGTCATGCGCATCATCTGCGCCAGCACCACCAGGGTCAGCGCCGCGGTCGGCAGCGCGATCGCCTCCAGCCTGTCGAGGAACGGCATGCCTTCATAGACGGTGGAGATGCCGGGGAAGACCTGCCACTTCACCGCGAAGAAATAGACGAGCAGGTAGCCGATGAAGAATTCGGGAAACGAGGTCGAGGCCAGCGCCAGCCCGGAAATCAGCTTGTCGACCCAGCCGTTGCGGTAGCGCACGGCAAGCAGGCCCAGCACGATCGCCAGCGGCACCGAGATGACGGCCGCGCAGAAGGCGAGGAACAGCGTGTTTCCCAGCCGCGTGCCGATCGAGCTTGCGATGTCCTGGCCGCTCGAAAGGGCCGTGCCGAGGTCGCCGGTCAAGACGCCGCCCAGCCAGCGGAAATAGCGGATATAGGCCGGATCGTTGAGGCCGAGCTCGGCGCGCAGGTTGGCCAGCGCTTCAGGCGTCGCCGCCTGGCCGAGGATGGATTGCGCGACGTCGCCGGGCAGAATCTGCGTTCCGGCGAAAATCAGCACGGAAACGGCGAACATCAGGAGGACGCCCAGCGCAACGCGCTGGGCTATGAGTTTCAGGATGGGGGAAGACATGAGCGCAAAGCCGGCTCAGGCTTCCAGCCAGCACATCGCCAGTGCATAGCCGCCGCACATCTCCTGCGCCGGGTTGCTGACCCAGCCCTGCACGCCCTTGCCGGAGGCGTCGATATACTGGTTGAAGAAGGGCACGATCAGCCCGCCTTCGTCGCGCATCATGATGCCCATGTCGCGGTACATCTGCTTGCGCTTGGCCTCGTCCAGTTCGCCGCGCGCGGCGATGACCATCTTGTCGAACTTCTCGTTCTTGAAGCGGGTGTCGTTCCAGTCGGCGCTGGAGATATAGGCGGTGGAATACATCTGGTCCTGCGTCGGCCGCCCGCCCCAGTAGGAAAGCGAGAAGGGCTGCTTGTTCCACACTTCCGACCAGTAGCCGTCGCCCGGCTCGCGCTTGATCTCGATCTTGATGCCGGCCTTGGCGCAGCTTTGCTGATAGAGTTGCGCGGCATCGACCGCGCCGGGGAAGGCGACGT
>JBASAA010000055.1:0-53539 GCA_049650385.1 Mesorhizobium sp. | reverse complement strand
CCCGCTCCACCCAGTCGTTGAAGACGCGGCCGGAACTGTGCAGCGTGGCGCCGTGGCGGCGCTTGGCGCGCATGGCGAAACGGGCGCGCGCGGCGGCGGCGCGGAAGCGCGCGCGGTCGGGCCGGTCAGCCAGTTCCGCGCTGACCTCGATATAGAAAACCTTGCTGCTGCGCTTGGTCACGGCGATGAAGAAATCGGCCCGGCCAGCCTCAAGCCGGTCCGGCGCCTGCGAGAACGAGATCACCGAACTGCGCACCAGCTTGTCCAGGCCCTCATAGCGGAGCACGACGGAATTCTCGTCCGTTTCGGCCGCCCGCGCAGTGCCGCGCTTCAGCCGGGTCGAGCCTCGAACCTCGAACATGTCACGGAAGTCGGCGGCGAAGTGCAGGGAAAGCAGCAGGGTGGAATGCACCTGGCTGTAATTCGAAAGGGTAACGCGCTCGAACAGGCGGTCTTCCCAGATCAGCCGCACCCGCTCGATGTGGATGCCGCCCTGCGGGATGTCGCGGCCGCCGGCGCTGCGGATCGGCAGGTTGGTCAGGTTGGTGGTGAACAGGACATTGTCCTGACTTAGCGAAGCACCCAGCAGCGAGGTGGAGCGCCCGCCGATGGTCAGCCTGAACTCGGACAAAACGCGTGTATCGTCACGGAAAAAGCCATCGCCGATGCCGCGAATGTCGCCATAGGCATCGGCGACGGCGAAACAATCGCCGTGCTTGAGCGCAAACAGCCGGTGCGGCTCCCGCGGCGCGGTTTCGTCAAGCGCCGCCAGCGCGATAGCCGGATCGAGCTTGCACTCGTCGAGCGGCAGGACCTCGGTGCTGCCGGTCATGGCATCTTCACCCGCGAGTTGGCTCCGAGCAGCCGAGTGTAGGCATCCACGTAGTCACGCACCATTCTTTTTGCCGAAAACCGCCGTTCGAACGCCGAACGCACGGCATGCCGGTCGAGGCGCAGCAGGTCGGGAACGCGGGAGGCCGCCTCCTTCACCGAGCCCACGACGAAGCCGGTCACGCCGTCGTCGATGATTTCCGGCATCGCCCCGCAATTCCAGGCGATGACCGGCGTGCCGCAGGCCATCGCCTCGATGACCGCAAGGCCGAACGGCTCGGGCCAGTCGATCGGAAACAGCAGTCCTGCCGCGCCGCCCAGGAACTCGGCCTTCCGGGGCTCCTCGATCTCGCCTACATAGGCGACGCTGTCGCCGTCCAGCAACGGCTCCACCGCCTCCTCGAAATAGGCGCGGTCGTCCGCGCCGATCTTGGCCGCGAGCTTTATCTTCAGGCCGGCGCGCCGGGCGATTTCGATGGCCCGGTCCGGGCGCTTGTCGCGCGAGAAACGGCCGAGGAAGACCAGATAGGGAGCCTCTCCACGCGGCCGGAAATCCGGCCGGTAGGCCTCCACGGGCAGGCCGTGATGGATCGTCGCCAGCCAGTCTGCCTCCGGCAGGCCGGCGCGCTGGCTGTGCGAGATGGAAATCAACGGAAAGCGGGGAAAGCGACGGTAGGCCGGCGCGAGATCGACATAGTCGAGCCGGCCGTGTGGGGTCGTCACCGTCTTGCCGGCAATGTCGTGGAAGAACGGAAAATGCAGGAAGTGGCTGAGGTGAAAATGGACGACGTCGAACTCGGCGGCCCGCCGCCTGACCTCGTCCAGCATCGAAAGATGCGCGGCGATCTCCGACTTCAGCGGGCGCGGATCGAGGCGCAGCGCCTGTTCCCGGCCGGCCGCCAGTTTCGCTGACGTCCGGCTGTCGCCGCTGGCGAACAGCGTCACCTCGTGGCCGAGTTCGACCAGTCCCTCCGTAAGGTAGGAAACGATCCGCTCGGTGCCGCCGTAAAGCATGGGGGGAACCGCTTCGTAAAGCGGCGCGACATGGGCGATTCTCATCGGCCGGCATTCTCTCGGGTCAAGGCGTGGTACCCTTTGCAAATGCCCCAGCCGCCGGATTGTTCCTGCCGCACCCTCTCTGGTGCATCCCTTTTTCGGAACGAATCAGGCTCTGCCAGCTTAGACGAGCAGGGGCTTAGTGCGACCTGACGACCGAGGCCGACCCATGCACGCTGACAATTCCTCCGAGGCACCCGCCGTCGCCGTGGACCCCGACTGGTGGCGCGGCGCCGTCATCTACCAGATCTATCCGCGCAGCTTCCAGGACACGAACGGCGACGGCGTGGGCGACCTGAAGGGCATCATCCGCCGCCTGCCCTACATCGCGGAACTGGGCGTCGATGCCATCTGGATATCGCCGTTCTTCAAATCGCCGATGAAGGATTTCGGCTACGACATCACCGACTATCGCGACGTCGATCCGCTGTTCGGCACGCTTCAGGATTTCGACGTGCTGATCGCGCAGGCGCACCGGCTCGGCCTCAAGGTGATGATCGACGAGGTGCTGTCGCATACCGCCGACGCGCACCCGTGGTTTCGCGAAAGCCGCTCCAGCCGCGACAACGCCAGGGCCGACTGGTATGTTTGGGCCGACGCGAAGCCCGACGGCACCCCGCCCAACAACTGGCTCTCGATCTTCGGCGGTTCGGCCTGGCAATGGGATACGAGGCGCGAGCAGTATTACCTGCACAATTTCCTGGCCGAGCAGCCGGACCTCAACTTCCATAGTCCCGAGGTCCAGGACGCTCTGCTTGCCGTAACCCGCTTCTGGCTGGAGCGCGGCGTCGATGGCTTTCGCCTCGACACCATCAATTTCTATTTCCACTCTGAAGGGCTGGAGGACAACCCGGCGCTGCCGCCCGATCAGCGCAACGACCAGACCGCCCCCTCCGTCAATCCCTACAACTATCAGGACCATCTCTACGACAAGAGCCGGCCGGAAAACCTCGTCTTCCTCGAGCGTTTCCGCGCCCTTCTGGACGAGTATCCGGCGGCGGCCGCGATCGGCGAGGTCGGGGATTCGCAACGCGGCCTGGAAATCGTCGCCGCCTACACCGCCGGCGAAAAACGCGTCCATATGTGCTATGCCTTCGACTTCCTCGCGCCCGAAAAGATCAGCGCCGCCAGGGTGCGCGCCGTGCTGGAACGCTTCGGCCGCGAAGCGAGCGACGGCTGGGCATGCTGGGCCTTTTCCAACCACGACGTGATGCGCCACGCCTCGCGCTGGGCCGCCGGCGAACAGGATTCCGTGGCCTATCTGAAGGTCATTTCGGCGCTGCTTCTGTCGTTGCGCGGTTCGGCCTGCCTCTATCAGGGCGAGGAACTGGGCCTCGGCGAGGCGGTCCTTGCCTATGAGGATCTGCGCGACCCTTACGGCATCCGCTTCTGGCCAGAATTCAAGGGCCGCGACGGCTGCCGCACCCCCATAGTGTGGAACGGCAGCGCTCCGGCCGGTGGCTTTTCCACGGCCAAGCCATGGCTACCTGTCCCCGCCGGGCATCTTGCTAAGGCGGTAGACCGGCAGCAAGGCAGGCCGGAGTCGCTGCTGGAGCATTACCGGCGCTTCCTCGCCTTCCGCCGCAGGAACCCGGTGCTCGTCAAGGGCGACATCGAATTCCTGGATGCACCTGAAGATGTCGTCGCCTTCTCCCGCAGCGCTGGCAACAGCCGGATGCTCTGCGTCTTCAACCTCGGCCATTCGGCAAAGGCAGTCAGCCTCGGAACGCGCGATTGGCAGGCCGTTTCCGGCCACGGTTTCAGGGGAGAGCAAGACGGCGACGTGGTTAAGGTGGGCGCCTGTCAGGCGTGGTTCGGCGTCGCCCCGTGAGAGCGCACCCGGCGCATCACGTCGAGGTAGAACACCGTCAGGATACCCAGCACCAGCGTGAAGATCGCAAGGGTGAGGACAGGTTTGGCGCTGCCTCAGTTCGCCGTACCCGTCTCCACGGCGAAGGCATGGAGGGAGCGCTTGACCAGTTCGGGGTCGAGGCCGTCGACGATGAAGACGACGTGGGAGCGGCGGTCCTCGGAAGGCCAGCTTTCGAGATGCTGTGGCATGTGCACCAGGCGCTGCACGCTGTGGATGGCGACCGGGCGCGCTTCGCCGGCAATGCCGAGGATGCCCTTGACCCTCAGAACCCGCTCACCATGCCGGTTGAGCAGCATGGTCAGCCAGACGCCAAAGGCGGTCCAGTCTATCGGCTTGTCGACGGTTATGGAGAAGGACGATATGCCGGCGGAATGCCTGCCGGCGCTCCGTTCAGGCAGACCGGGCGGCTCCTCGCAGAAAAAGCCGCTCTGCGACAACGCCGTTCCGGCCCGTGTCGCCGAATTGTCGGCGACCAGTTGGGCGACGTCGAGGCGCTCGTCGGCGATACTCAGCACGGCATCCGGGTTGAGCCCGCGCAGGCGCTGCGTCAGGCGCGCGACCTCGCCCTCCCCGGCCAGGTCGACCTTGGTGACGACCAGATGATCGGCAACCGCCACCTGGCGATTGGACTCGACATAGTCGTCCAGCTCGGCGCCGGCGTTGATCGCGTCCACCGTGGTGATTACCGTGCCCGGCACGAAGTGGTGCCGCAGCACCGGGTCCGCCTTGATCGTGGACAGCACTGGGAACGGATCGGCGAGGCCGGTGCTCTCGACGATCACGCGGCGAAAAGGCGGCACCAGCCCGCGCTCGCGCCGGGAATGCAGGTCGCGGATAGCCTCCGCCAGTTCGCTGTGCACGGCGCAGCACAGGCACCCCGACGGCAGCAGCACCATCGTCTCGTCGATGCGTTCGACAAGATGGTGATCGAGCCCGACCTCGCCGAACTCGTTGATGAGCACCGCGGCATCGGCGAGCGCCGGCGCCGCGAGCATGCGCTTCAGCAAGGTCGTCTTGCCGGAACCGAGGAAGCCGGTCAGCAGGTTGACGGGCGTGAACGCGGGAAGCTCACCCATTGGAAGCCGCTTCCATCCGGCCGATCAGGTTCGGATCAAGCGGATCGCAGGCGCGGCCGGACAGGCGTTCGGCCACCGCCCAGAGATGCCCGAGATCCTCGATGATCTCGCTCCTGCCCGTGAAGGTGGAGACGACGAAGGACGTGCCCTGCCAGTCGGCGAGCCGCATGTTGAAGGGCGCGAGCACGACGTTGGCCAGTTGCACGCGCCGGGCGCGCTCGCGGCGTCGGTCGATGCTCCCGACATTGCGGGTGTAGACGCCCGGGCGCGCGACCGCGTCGGCCCAATGCTCGTTGACCCCGAGGATACCGCAGAGCGAACACATCGGCCTGTCCCTAGAAATCAACCATGCGGCGCGCGCGCCGTGTCGGCCACGGCTGGCGCAAAAATCAGGACTTCGGGCGAGCGCTGCCCGAACGCGGGTAACGCTTGGCGAAATCGGCCGCGATCTGCTCCATGGGCACGAACTTCACCCCGTCGAATTTCTTCATGTGGTTGAACACGCGTTCGTGCATCTTCAGCACATGCGGCTTTCCGGACACGTCGGGGTGGATCGTCAGCGGGAACACCGCGTAATCGTAGTTCTCATAGACCCAGTCGAACTGGTCGCACCACATCTGTTCGATGTCGCGCGGATTCACGAAGCCGTGGCTGTTCGGCGAGGCCTTGATGAACATCATCGGCGGCAGGTCGTCCAGATACCAGGAGGCGGGGATTTCGATGAGGTCGGTTTCCTCGCCCCGCGTATAGGGCTTCATCCAGGTCGACGGATGCTTGGAATAGTCGATCTTGGTCCACTGGTCGCCGACCGTGACGTAATAGGGATGATGGTCGTTGTGCATGAGCGAGTGGTCGTAGAGCAGGCCCTTCTGCTTCAGCAGTTCGTTGGTCTTGGAGCCGAATTCCCACCAGGGAGCGACGTAGCCGCGCGGCGGCTTTCCGGAAAGCCTGGTGATCAGGTCGACGCATTTGTCGAAGATGGCTTCTTCCTGCTCCGGCGACATGGCGATCGGGTTCTCGTGGCTGTAGCCGTGCATGCCGATCTCATGGCCGGCGTCGGCCACTTCCTTCATCTCGTCCCAAAAACTTTCGATGGAGTGGCCGGGGACGAACCAGGTGGTCTTGATGCCCCATTTCTCGAACATCCGCAGCAGGCGCCGGCTACCGACATTTCCGGCGAAGGCGCCTCGGGAAATGTCGCAGGGGCTGTCCTCGCCGCCATAGGAACCGAGCCAGCCGGCGACCGCGTCGACGTCCACTCCATAGGACACGAAGATTTCTTTGGGCATATCTCTTCCTTTCCTGTTCGATTTTTCCGGCCGTGCACCTATGGCAACTCGGAAGCCGGCAGGCCGGCCCGGCTGCCGGCCATGTTGATGTGCTTGCGCATGTAGTAGTTGGCGCCGTCGGGATCGCCCATGGCGATCGCCTCCAATATGCGGTCGTGTTCCTGCACCGCGATCATCAGGCTGCCCCGCCTCTCGGTGGGCAGGCGCTGGCTTTCCAGGAGGATGCTCGAGAAGGTCCGGTGCATGTCCACCAAAAGCTTGTTGCGCGATATCCGCATGATGAGGTGGTGGAAGTCGAAATCGGCCTGCGCATAGGCGGCAAGGTCGCTGGCGCGCGCGGCTTTGCGGAAGGCCGCGATGGCCTGCCCGAGTTCGGCCACTTCCCCGTCGGTATGGCTGAGCGCGGCCAGCGCCGCAGCGTGGCTCTCGACGATGTAGCGGAACTGATAGACTTCGCTCAGCGAATAGCGCGCGGCAAAGCGCCAGGACGGCGTGGAGGAAGCGCCGGCCGGGTCTGCGCACAGGAAGCCCTTGCCGCTTTCTCGCGCCACGATCTGGCCGATGGTGGCCAGGATGGACAGCGCCTCCCGCAGGGTCGCGCGACTGACATTCAGGTCGCGCGCAAGGTCACGCTGCGGAGGAAGGGCATCACCCGGCCGGAGCCGGCCGTCACGGATCATCGCTTGCAGCGCGGCCACCGTGGCCTGGGTCACGCCGCCGGCTTTCCCGCGCTCGCGCATCGCCGCGGGTGGCGCGGCCGACGGCGTCTCCTCTATCGCCATACCGTTTTTCATCACGGTTTCATTCCAGTTTGCGCGAGCCGTTTATGGACAGACCACTCCGAAGGCTGCACCGATTAATGCGCAGATTGGCCTGACCGTCAACGCTGCTTACACCCAAAAACCCGTTGATTATTGTATTTATCATGAAATGATTGGATTCCTTGGCCTGACCAAAATATTCAATCCGAGAGCTGCCGGGAGATGAGCGGAATGCGCAGGATCTGTCTGATAACGACCGGGGGGACAATCGCGTCCAAGCGGGAATCGAAGAGCGGGCATGTGGTCGCCAGCCTGGGCGGAACGGATCTGCGCTCGATGCTGCATGATCCGCTCGAAGGCATCGAGCTTACCGTGGATGAGTTCTGCAACATAGGCAGTTACGCCATCGACCTGCCGCTATGCTTCAGGCTGGCGAAGCACATCTCGCGCCGGCTGGAAGAAGGCTTCGACGGGGTGGTGGTGACGCACGGCACCGACACCATGGAGGAAAGCGCCTATATGGCCGACCTCATGGTCGAAGCCGGCAAGCCCGTGGTCTTCACCGGCGCGCAGCGCGCGGCGGACGAACCAGACCCGGACGGTCCCCGCAACCTGACGGACGCCATCAGGCTGGCCGCATCCGAGAAAGCGCATGGCCTCGGCGTGATGATCTGCTTCGAGCAGGAATTCCACGCCGCGCGCGATGTCACCAAGTCCCATGCCTCGCGGGTCGACGCTTTTATCTCGCAGGAACACGGCAAGCTTGGCGAGGTCGACGGCGACCGGATCGTCGTCCACCGCAGACCGGTCCTGCGCCGGACCTACAAGGCGGAAGATGTCGTGCCGCAGGTCGAGCTGATCCGGATTGCGCTCGGCATGGACGACCGCTACCTGCGCTTTTGCGCCGACAACGGCGCGAAAGCCATCGTGCTGGAGGGATTCGGCCGCGGCAACGCCCCGCCTGCACTGGGCACGGCCGCGACGGAGTTGGCCGGGCAAGGCTTCCCCGTCGTGATGACCAGCCGCTGCCAGCGCGGCCGCGTGAAGCCGGTCTACGGCAATGGCGGCGGCAAGACGCTCGCCGAAGGCGGCGTGATCTTCGCGGGCGACCTCAGCGGCCACAAGGCGCGCATCCTGGTTTCGGTGTTGCTGGGCGCAGGCTACGAAGGCCAACGCCTGCGCGAGGAAATCGAATATCTCGGCGGCTGATGCGGTCTCGCCGCCGATGCCTTATTCCGAATGAACGACGGGCCGGCAAGGCCGGCCCGCGAAGCGATCGTCAGAACACCTTGGCTCTCGGCAGCGTCCTTTTCAGTTGCTTGCCGTTTTTCCGTTTCTGCACGACGCCGTCCTCCATGATGGTGCGGCCCTTCATGATCGTGCGGACCGGCCAGCCGGTTACCTCGATGCCTTCGTAGGGGGTATAGTCGCAGCCGTCCTGTAACAGGTCGTGCGTGATGGTGACCTTCTTCTTGTCGTCCCACAGAACGAGATCGGCATCGCTTCCGACCGCGATCGTTCCCTTGCGCGGATACAATCCGTAGCGCTTGGCATGGTTGGTCGAGGTCAGGGCGACGAAGCGGTTCAGGCTGATGCGGCCCTTGCCCACCCCTTCCGAGAACAGGATCGGCATGCGCGTCGCGACCCCCGGTATGCCGTTGGGCACGTAGCGGAAGCTCGTCTTGCCCTTCGTGTTGGTCTTGCCCGCCTCGTCCTCGTAACGGTACGGGCAATGATCGGACGAAAAGACTTCGAACACGCCCTGCTGCAAGCCTTCCCAGCAGGCAAGCTGGCTGTCGGTGTCGCGCGGCGGGGGGCTGCAGACATATTTCGAGCCTTCCATGCCGGTGCGGTCCATGTCCTTCTCGGTCAGCACCAGATACTGGGGGCAGGTCTCGCCATAGATGGCGAGACCGCGCTGCTGCGCGCGGCGGATTTCCTCCATCGCCTGCCGGTTCGAGACGTGGACGACCATGATGTCGGTGCCGACGATCTCGGCCAGGCTGATGGCGCGGTGCGTCGCCTCGCGCTCCACCGCGACCGGGCGCGAAGGGCCGTGGAAGAACGGCGCCGTCTTTCCCTCCCGCTCCAGCTGGTCCGTCAGGAAGCGGATCGTGTCGTAGCCCTCCGCGTGGACCATGACGAGCGCCCCGTGCCGGCGCGCGACGTCGAGCACCTCGAGGATTTCGCGGTCGCGCAGGACCAGGTCGTCATAGGTCATGAATATCTTGATCGAGGTATAGCCTTCCTCGATCAGTGCCGGCAGTTCCTGACCGAGCACCTGCGGCGTCGGATCGCTGATGATGAGGTGGAAGGCCACGTCGACGTAGCAATTGCCTTCGGCTTTCCGCTCATATTCGGTGATCGCCTCGCGCAGGTTCTGCCCCTTGGCCTGCAGGCAGAAGGGAAGGACGGTGGTGTTTCCACCGATGGCGGCCGAGCGCGTGCCGGTCTCGAAATTGTCGGCCATGACGATGCCGGGGCTGCCCGGCTGGTCGAGATGGACGTGGCTGTCGATACCGCCGGGCATGACCAGCAGGCCGGCGGCATCGATGATCTCCGGCGCGCCCTCCAGCTTACCGGCAAGGACGGCGATGCGGCCGCCCGCTATCCCGATATCGGCCTCGAAGCGATCCGTGGCCGTGACGATGGTGCCGCCCTTGATGATCGTGTCCAGTTGCATTTCAAGAAATCCCGCTGAGGCGTTTCCGGCACGTCGCGCAGCGATCCGCATCCGGAATACGTAAGTAGACAAACAGGCGAGCGGTCCCGCCAGCCACGTGGGGCGGGACCGCTCCGAAACCGGCTACAGGGAGAACTCGATATCCTGCGCGCCGTGCCAGAGGACTTTCTTGCCGAGCTCGGCAAGGTTTTCCTGGCCTTCGATAACCGTCAGGAAATGGTTGCCGGCAAGCTGTCCCATCTTGCTCGCGAAATTCACGCCGCCATAGGCCAGCAGGATTTCGGTCTCGCTGAACCCGCCCGGATAAAGAATGAACTGGCCGGGCGCGGGGTAGCAGGTGGCGTTCTCGAAGCTCACGCCGAAGTCGGTCTCGCCGAGGGGAATCCAGCAGCCCTCGCCGCTCCAGCGCACGTGGATGATGCGCTCCTTGTATGGCAGGAGAGACAGGAAAAGCGCGCAGGTCTTCGGCGCAAGCTCTTCTTCGAGCCTTGCCCGGAAAGTATATCCGCCCGCTTTGACGTTTATTGTTTTCATTCTCTGTTTCTCCATACTTTCACGTTTGGAACGCATTCAAACCAACGGACGGTGCATCCAGACTCGGCATGCGTACCGACCGTCTATCAGCAACCGGGCACCGGATCCGGCTTCGCCGCAATCCGGTGCCCGGCAGGATTGGTGTGCCTTCTTCGATGCCTCAGTTAGGCACGGGGATAGGCTTCACGAGATTGGGCTCCAGCCAATCGGCGGGCGGGGTGCAATCGGTGCAGTTGATGCCCGGCAGCGTGTCGGCATACTTGACCGGCGGAAGCGGCTGGATCGTGGCGCCGGCCTTCGGATTGCCCGTCTGCACGGCATCGATGCTCAGTTCAGGCAGCATCTTGCCGTCGAGCGCGGTATCCAGGAACAGCGGCGACACCTTGTCGGCCGGGAAGGTGTTGCAGCCGTCGACGAAGTCTTCGCCGGGGCACACCTTCACGTCCTGCGGCTCGACCCAGGGCAGCGGGAACTCCACGTTCTGCTGCTCCAGCTTGGTCTTGCCGGTGACCACTTCCATCATCAGCTTGAAGGCATAACCGCCGACGGAGGGGCCGGAGCTGGACGAAACGCCTTTCAGGCCCTTGGCCTGCATCGCCGGGTCGGCAATGGCCAGGCGATAGCCATTGTTGGACTGGCCGGCCATCGTCACGAGGCGATCCGGGCGGCCGTTGATGACGGCCTGCAAGGAGCCGTAGCTGCCGTCGACGCTCCAGATCCCGTCGATGTTCGGATGCGCGGCAAGGATCTTCGCGACTTCCTCCTGCGAGGTCGCATCGTTCCAGTTGCCGTAGAAGTCGCCGACGATCTTGATGCCGGGATACTTCTTGAAGACGCCGTAGGCCTGTTCGTCATAGGTGTTGGTCACGGTCGTCCCGGCGACGCCGTGGTTGAACACCACCTCGCCCTTTCCGCCCATCTGGTTGACCATCCACTGGGCGGTGTTGGCGCCGTAGCGGGCCGTGATGGAGCTGACGTTGTGGGCGCACGCCTGCGTGACGGTGACGTCATAGGTGAAGACGGCGATGCCCTTGTCGCAGGCCTGCTTGACCACCCGGTTGAGGGCGGTCGGGGAAAGCGGATAGAACAGGATCGCATCGGCGCCGGCGGCGATCATGCTTTGCAGGTCGGAAATCTGGCGCTGGACGTCCGTGCCCGAGATCACGGTCTTGAACTCGACCATCTTGTCGTAGGGCGGCGTCGCCGCCAGCGCCTTGATGCCGTTGGCTGCCGCGGCCTGCCAGGAGTTGCCGCTGTAGCTCATGTTCAGGAACACCTTGTAGGTGTCCTTGGCCTGGGCCTGGCCCACGGTAGCCATGCACAGGGCGGAAGCCAACGCGGCTGCCGCCGCCTTGCCGATACCCTTGCGTCCTCTCATTGCTTCCATTTGCTCTTCCTCCGTTTTTTGATTCTCGTTATCCGGTCAGCGCCTGTTCGCGGATCGGTTGCTCTGGAGCAGAAGCGCTCCAATGATGATGCCACCCTGGATGACGCTCCGCAGGCCTTGCGACAGGCTAAGGATCGTGATCACCGTTGAAAGCGTGCTCAGGAACAGGGCGCCGGCCAGCGTGCCGAGATAGATGCCGGCGCCGCCGGTCACCCGCGCACCGCCGATCACCACGGCCGCGATGGTCGGCATCAGCAAGGCGTTGCCCATGTCCAGCGTCGCGCTGGACGAGTAGCCGGCGAGCAGGATGCCCGCCATGCCGGCGCACAGCCCGCTGGCGCCGTAGACGACGATCGTCAACAGCGTGGTCGGCAGGCCGAGCACCCGCGCCGCGCCCGGGCTGCTGCCCATGGCGTAAAGTTTGCGACCTCCGGCCGTCCCGTTCTGCAGCAAGGTGGCGAGCACCGCGAATACGACCAGGAACCAGACGGGCAAGGGAATCCCAAGCCAGCTTCCGCTCATGAAATGTTGCAGGGCGGGCGCGACCGGCTGCTGCGAACTGCCTGCCGTCAGCGCCAGCCCGACGCCGAAGAACGTGGTTCCCGACGAGAGCGTCATGATGAAGGGCGGCAGCTTGGCCACGGCAACGCCGATGCCGTTGACGACGCCGATCGCCGTGCAGCACAGCAACGCCGTCGGCAGCGCGTAGATGAGCATGTCGTCGCTGCCCCGCGTCATGCCGGCGATGATCATGCCGCCGATGCCCATGACGACGCCGATCGACAGGTCGATGCCGCCGGTGAGGATGACGAGCCCCTGGCCGAACGAGGCGACCACGAGGAAGATCGAGGTGATCAGGATCGCGGCGAGCTGAGTCATGGACCCGAATGCCGGGTTGACGAGCTTCATGCTGACGATCAGCGCCAGGGTGGCCGCAAGCACGAGCACGGCCGGCTTGGCATCGGGGCGCAGCCACTGCCGGCCGCGGGCATTCTCCGGCCCGGACGCAGCACTTGCGGTGGTCCTGTTGTCCTGCATCAGGCGGGCCTCCGGTGCGCGATCCTGGCGACGAGCGGCGAAAGCTGGCCGAAGAAGATCGCAGCAATCATGATCAACCCGTTGAAGATGTTGGTGTAATATTCGGCAACGCCGATGGCGAAGAGCATCTTCTGCATCACCGTCAGGATGCCGACGCCGACGAGCGTCCCCAGGACGCCGCCGCGTCCTCCCATCAGGGATGTCCCGCCGATGGCGACGGCCGCGAACATGTAAAGCAGGAAGGAGTCGCTGATGCGCGGATCGCCGGAGCCGATCTCGGCGCTGTAGACGAAGCCGGCCGCACCGTAGCAGAGCCCGGCAAGGACGAGCGCCAGGAACTTGGTGGTGGGAACGTCGAGGCCCGACAGGCGCGAGGCGACGGGGTCGGCGCCAACGGCGTAGACCGAAATGCCCCACCGGGTGTTCTTCAGGAAGGTCCAGCCCAGCGCGATGGCCACCATCATGATGCCGGCATACGGAATGCCGAATATGTCGCCCGTCACGCCGTCGATGATCGCCTCGGCGACTTCGCCGCCCGGCGCCGGCAGGATGATCAGCGCGATGCCCTGGCACACGATCAGCGAGCCGATGGTGACCGCCAGTGACTGAAGGCCGAGGATCGCGATGAGATAGGCGTTGACGAGACCGACCGCCAGTCCGACCAGAAGCACGAAACCGAGGGTTCCCATGCTGCCGAGGCTGCCCATGCTCAAGGTCGCGGCAAGGACGTTGCAGATGGCGACGACACCGGCGCCGGAAAGGTCGAACTCGCCGGTCAGCACGACGATGGTGAGGCCGGTGGCGGCGAGCGCCAGCACGATCGCATTATTGACGAGATTGCCGATCCCGAAGCTCGTCAGCGCGGACGGCTCATAGATCGCATAGACGACGAGCATCAGCACCAACAGCAGGATCGCCGGCAGCGCGCCGCCGCCCAGTCGTCGATACCATGGTGAAGGCTGGGCCGTCATTGGACATCTCCTGCGCTGGAGAGCGTGGCCGATCCCGGCCGGAAGCCCGACGCGATGGACAGCAGCCGATCCTGCGAAAGCTCCTCTCGCGGCACGTCGCCGGCGATCGCGTTCCGGTACATGACGAGGCAGCGGTCGCACAGATGAACCAGTTCATCGAGTTCCGTCGAACAGAACAGTATGGAACCGCCGTCGCGCACGAAGGCCGTCATCATGGCGTAGATGTTCTGCTTGGCGCCGACATCGACGCCGCGCGTGGGATCGAACAGGAGCAGGCATTTGGCGCCACTGATCAGCGCCCGCGCCAGGATCGCCTTCTGCTGGTTGCCGCCGGACAGGGCACCGATGCCGTAGGAAAGGAAGCGGTCCGACAGGTTGACGGAAGGGGTCACCGCCATTACCGCGCGGCGCTCCGCATTGTGATCCACCAGGCCGAAGCGCGTCACGCTGTCGACGACCGGCATGGAGATGTTGGCCATGGTCGAGAGGTCGCTGAAAATGCCTTCGGATTTTCTTTCCTCCGGCACCAGCGTCACGCCGTGCTTCAGCGCCTCGCGCGGCGAATGAAGCGACACCTCGGTCCCGTCCACCAGGATCGTTCCCTCGGTGACCGGCGACAGGCCGACGAGCGCCTTGAACAGGTTGGATTGGCCATGCCCCTCCAGCCCCGCCACGCCGAGGCACTCGCCGGGCGCGAGCTTGAAGCTGAGCTTCTCCAGGCCCTGCCCCTTCATTCCGCGAACCTCGAGCCGCGGCCTGGCGTCGACCCGGATCACCGATGCCCGGCTGGTGAAGGTTTCCACCGCCGAGCGGCCGGCCATGTTGGTGAATATCTGGTCGTCGGTCATGGACTTGACCTCGCTGTCCATGACCTTGTGCCCGTTGCGCAGGATGACGCAGCGGCTGCATAGCCGGCGGATCTCGTCCAGCTTATGGCTGATGTAGAGGATCGACGTCCCTCCCGCCACAGCCTTGTCGATGAGGCCGAACAGCCATTCGCGATCGGACAAGGCAGCGGTCGGCTCGTCCAGCAGCAGCACCGAGGGCTTGCGCATCATGGCGCGCACGATCTCGACGCGCTGGCGCACGCCGAGCGGCAGGTCGCCGATCAAGGCCGACGGCCTGATCTCGCGAACGCCGTACGCTTCCAATATCCCGGCGGCCTGCTGCTCGAGCTTGCGGGCCGGCACCAGGCCAAGCTTGTTGCGTTCGGGATGGGGCAGGAACAGGTTGAGCGCGACCGACAGCGTCGGAACCAGGCTAAGTTCCTGGAACGCCGTCGACACGCCCCGCTGATTGCCCTCGACGATCGACTTCGGGCTGTAGGGTTCACCGTTCAGCAGGATCTGGCCGGTATCGGGCCTGATGACGCCGCTGATGGACTTGACCAGCGTGGACTTGCCGGCCCCGTTTTCGCCGAGCAGCCCGCAGACTTGCCCCCGCTCCAATTGAAACGAAACGTCCTGAAGGGCGACCGTCGCGCCATAGCTCTTGCTGATGGCATTTACCTGGAGGGCTACGGGCAAGGTCAAACTCCGACCCTGCAATGGCCGCAGGAGACGGGATGCGAACCATCCATCCGGAAGCTGCCGCGATCAAGCGACCAAAACCCCACGCAGGCAACACCCATCAGCATGGCGCGACGCGTCGCGCTCATCCGCAAGCCAGTCATTATGTACATCCTCCACAATCCCAGACGGGCCGGTTTTCCCGGTTCGCCTGCAAGCGGCTAGCTCGCCCAGACCGCGAACCGCCTCTCCTCCCTCACGCTTCCGCGCTTATTGTGTCCTGTATTGTGTACAATGGATTTTTGCATTAGTTTGATTTTTGTGTCAACTCATAATGAGGCTTCCATCGATATTTGTCGCAAACAGATTCGCAGACGGCCGGGCTCGGGGCAGTGCGGACTTTGAGTGCGTGCGTGCGTGCGTGCGTGCCTGCAGAAATCTGTGAACGGCTGGAACAAGTGAAATTCTGCAAGAAAGACTACGATGTAATTTCTCGATAGTTCTTTTCGGGAAGCCCTTTTAAGAACACGAAAGAAAAGAATTCGAGGTCAAGCTCGGTGGAACGCCCCCCTCTTCGATTTGAAAAATCGCGCGGAAGGACCGAGGTCGAGATTCGCAGGCGCATACTTCAGGCGATATTCGAGCAGCGACTTCCGCCCGGCGAGAAGATAACCGAAGAGCAGCTCGCGACCACGTTCGACGTCAGCCGCACGGTCGTGCGCCAGGCGATGGCCCGCCTCGCCCAGGACGGAATCCTGGTGAAATCGCCCAACATCGGCTCGACCATCGCCGCACCCAGCAGGAAGGAAGCCCGCGACATCCTCGCCGTTCGCCGCATGGTCGAACCCGACATCGTGCGCATCCTTGCCAACACTCCCGCCCGGCAGGACGTCGTCTCCCGCCTGAACCGGCATCTGGCGCTGGAGGACGCAGCCAGAAATTCCAGGAACCGGGGGCTGCAGGTCAGGCTTTCGGGCGAATTCCACCTGCTCCTGGCAGAACTGGCGGGCAACCGCATCCTGGTGCGCCTGATGAACCAGCTCCAGGCCCTGACCTGCCTTGCTATCCTTCTCTATGCCGGCGGCGACGAAGCCTGCCTGCCTGACGAGCACAACCGCATTGCGAGCGCCATCGCCGCAGGCGACCGCACGACCGCCGAGAAGGAAATGCTCCACCATCTGCATCATGTGGAAAAGGACATGAACCTGGATCGGGGACCGGACACGGCCGGCTTCACGGAAGCGATCGAATGGCTGAGGGGTCATAGCGGGCACGGCGTGGAAGGCTAGGTCGTTTCCGACAGCCCGACCGGGAGATTTCCCGAACCCGAAGCGCCATGACGGCAGCCAGGTTGCGGGGCCGGGCGAAGCCGTCCGGTCCCGCAACGCCGGTCACACACCGATCGGCATATGTTCCGGCGAACGGTTGACGGCGCGCGGCGCGGTGAGTTCCTTCCACGCCGTAAGCGCCTTGGCGAAGGCCGGGAAGGCCGGACGCTTGACGTGCTTGCCGCGGCCGGGCCGGGGTTCGTTGGCGCCCGCGCCCCATACCACCTCGCCACGCGACAGCGTGTAGCGCGGCAGGCCGTGGACCTGCTGGCCCTCGAACACGTTGTAGTCGATGATCGACTTCTGGGTCGCGGCCTTGATTGTCTTGGAGGCCTTCGGGTCCCAGACCACGAGATCGGCGTCCGAGCCGGGCAGGATCGCCCCTTTTTGCGGATAGATGTTGAGGATACGGGCTATGTTCGTGGACGTCACCGCCACGAATTCGTTGGGCGTCAGCCTGCCGGTCTCGACACCGCGCGTCCACAGCATCGACAGCCGGTCCTCCAGGCCGCCGGTGCCGTTCGGGATCTTGGTGAAGTCCTTGAGGCCGAAGCGCTTCTGCTCGGAGGTGAAGGCGCAATGGTCGGTCGCCACGACCTGAAGCGAGCCGGACTGGAGGCCGGCCCAGAGCGAGTCCTGGTGCGTCTTGTCCCGGAAGGGCGGAGACATGACACGCCGCGCGGCATGATCCCATTCCTGGTTGAAATACTCGCTTTCGTCGAGCGTGAGATGCTGGATCAACGGCTCGCCGAACACGCGCATTCCCTTCTGGCGGGCGCGGCGGATCGCTTCATGCGCCTGCTCGCAGGAAACATGCACGATGTAGACCGGAACGCCGGCGGCGTCGGCAATGGTGATGGCGCGATTGGTCGCCTCGCCCTCCACCTCGGGCGGGCGCGAATAGGCGTGCGCCTCGGGGCCGGAAATGCCCGACGACATGAACTTCTGCTGCAGCGCGGCGACGAGGTCGCCATTCTCCGCATGGACGAGCGGCAAGGCCCCGAGCGCGGCGCAGCGCTGGAACGACGCGAACATCTCGTCATCGTTCACCATCAGGGCGCCCTTATAGGCCATGAAGTGCTTGAACGTGTTGACGCCGCGGCTGACCGACGTGGCCATGTCGTCGAAAATCTGCTTCGACCAGCCGGTGACGGACATATGGAAGGAATAGTCGCTGCAGGCCTGGCGAGCGGCGCGCTCTTCCCAGAGGTCGAGCGCCTTCATCATGCCGTCTTCGCCGGGGATGACGAAGTCCACCACCAGGGTCGTGCCGCCCGAAAGTGCGGCGTAGGTGCCGCTCTCCCAGGTCTCGGCGGTGGTCGTGCCCATGAAGGGCATTTCGAGATGCGTGTGCGGATCGATGCCGCCCGGTATGATCAGCGCGCCTTCGGCATCGATCACCGTTTCAGCCGTCAGGCCCGCTCCGATAGCGGCGATCTTCTCGCCTTCGATGAGGATATCGGCCTCGTAGCTGCGATCCGCCGCAACGATGGTGCCGCCTTTGATTACCTTGGACATGCTGTCAACCTCTGCTGTGAACTACCGTGAACCCCGCCCTGTACGCTCAAGTCTCCGGCGGCGCGATCGCCCCCTTGCGCTCGACGATCAGCCGGTAGGCTTCCGGCTCGCGATGCCGCGCGAAATCGAAGATCGTCTGCCGATAGCGCTTGCCGATGTCGAGGTCGCAATTGGCGGTGATGACCTCGTCTTCGAGCGTGGCCGCCATGGCCACGATCTCGCCGGACGGCGCGACGATGACGCTCTGCCCGACCATGCTCGACCCTTCTTCCTTGCCGCACTTGGCCGTTCCGATGACCCAGGTCGAGTTCTGGTAAGCGCCCGCCTGCATGGACAGATGATTGTGGAAGCTGGTCAGCCCGTCGATATCGGCATGGCCGGTGTGGTCGAAGGGCGTGTTGTAGCCGAGCATGACCATCTCGACGCCCTGCAGGCCCATGACCCGATAGGTTTCGGGCCAGCGCCTGTCGTTGCAGATGCACATGCCCATGACGCCGCCGAATGCCCGCCATACGCCGAAGCCGAGGTTGCCGGGCTCGAAATAGCGCTTCTCCAGGTGCTGGTGGACTCGCCCCGGCTGCGGTTCGGAATGGCCGGGCAGGTGCACCTTGCGGTACTTTCCGACGATCTCGCCGTTGCGGTCGACGATGATGGAGGTGTTGAAGCGGCGGCGCCGGCCGCCCTCGTTCACCAGTTCGGCGTAGCTGATATAGAAGCCGACGCCGAGCTTCTTGGACTCCTCGAACAGCGGCGCCGTTTCCGGCCCCGGCATCTCGGTCTCGTAATAGCTGTCGAGCTCGGCTTCGTCTTCGATCATCCAGCGCGGGAAGAAGGTGGTGAAGGCAAGCTCGGGAAAGACGACCAGTTCGGCCCCCCTGCCCTTGGCTTCGCGCATCATGGCCACCAGCCGGCTCACCGCTTGCTTGCGCGATTGCGATTTGGGGATCGGTCCCATCTGCGCCGATGCGGCTTTAACGATACGCGACATGTCCAGTCCTCCTCTAGGAAACGGTTACTCTCGGCCAGCAAGCCTGAGGCCGGGCAGGGCGACAATGGCCGTCCCGCCCGGAAGATCGTTAGCGGGCAGCGGCAGCCTCGACCGAGCGGCTGTCGCGCTTGCTGAGCTGCCAGTAGATGATCGCGCTGACGGCCACGCCGATCGGCCAGGCGAAGGGCGCGAACACACCCAGCGACGGCGTGACCGACAGGCCGATGGTGATGACACCGGAGATGACCAGCGCGGAAACCGCCTTCATGTTGTAGCCGCCGCTGTAATAGTACTTGCCCGAGGGCGAATCGTCGAACAGCGCGTTGGTATCGACCGCACCGCGCCTGACCAGGTAGTAGTCGGTCATGATGACGCCGTAGAGCGGGCCCATCAGGGCGCCGACGCCACCGATGAAGTGGTTCACGATCACCGGGTTGGAGAACAGGTTCCACGGAGTGATCACGATCGACAGCGCGGCAACCAGGACACCCGCCTTGCGGAAGGTGAAGTGGCGCGGCCACACGTTGATGATGTCGTAGACCGGCGCCACGAAGTTCAGGATGATATTGATGCCGGCGGTGGCGGTTCCGATGGCGATGATCGCCACCAGGAGGATCGCGATGCTGTCGATGTCCTTCAGCAGCACGATCGGGTCATGGATGGCCTCGCCATACACCTTCACCGACGCGAGCGCGATGACGATGGAGATCGCGCCGAAGGCGGTCGCGTTGAGCAGCAGGCCCCAGGCATTGCCGCGGCGCACCATCTGCTCGTTGGGCGCATTGCGGGTGAAGTCCGCGAAATTCAGCGTCGGCCCGGCGAAGTAGGAGACGGTGATGAACATGGCCGACAGCATGGCGATGACGCCGCTGTTTCCTTCCACCGTCCGGTAGGTGAAATCGATCGACCAGCCGGCACGCGACAGGATCCAGATGGCCAGCGCGATCATGGCCACCCAGATGGCGGGACCGGCGAAGTCCGAAAGCCTGCGGACCGCTTCCATGCCGCGGGAAAGCACGAGAAGCTGCGCGAACGAGAGCAGCAGGAAGCATATCCATCCGAGCGTCGACAGGCCGACGATGGAATTCTGCGTCAGGGCGCTCGACGACGGGACGAGCTTGATGACAAGCAGCATGACCGCAGCCGAGGCCAGGTAGGTCTGGATACCGTACCAGGCCACGGCGACGATCGCGCGCAGGATCGCCGGGATGTTGGCGCCGTTGACGCCGAAGCTGGCACGCGCGAAGACCGGGAAGGGAACCTTGGTCCGCTGCCCGGCGACGCCGCTGAGGTTGTTGGTGAAATAAAGCACCACGATGCCGAGCGCGAAGGCGACGATCATCTGCCAGCCGGCGAGACCGAGCGCGAACAGGCCGATGGCCATCGTATAGCCACCCAGGCTGTGCCAGCCGGACATCCACCAGGCGAGCAGATTCCAGGTCTTCCATGTGCCGGTCGCACTTTCCGGCGAAAGCTCGACATTGAAGAGTCGAGAACCTTCATTCTTGTAGCTTGGCATTCCTGTCTCCTCCAAGGCCGCCGTTACGAAGAATTACCCTTCGTAAATTTCAGATGATTTTAGAGCAATAGATATTCCGCGCGATCATCGTCAGTATTGGCGAGATATATACTTTGAAATCAAGAGAGGTCCGGTCGAGCGACAAGCGAGTCACCCGGCACGGCCATCCTGATCGACGCTATTCCTCACTTCGACAAATCAACGCCCGACGCTCCTCGCCGGCGTCATCATGCTCCCTGCTCGGTCGATGCGCCTGCCTTCGCTCGCACATCTGGAAACCCGACCATGAATTTTGGCAAAGCCGTTGTCAAGTAACTTTCCTCAGGAACATACACGGCTATCGCTTTGGCAGAAGATTGATGAGACCACTCTTATCATACTGATAATAAGAGTATTTTTATGCAACTCACCATTTCGACGCTCAGGAATATACCTTGACTAAAAGGAATTTCCTTCCTATCCAATCGTTGGCGCCGCCTGTCGCCCGATGAAGGAAAGGCTGGAATGTTTGTCGGAATGAGACCGGACGAGGCGCTGGTCACGACATATCCCCACCGATCGGATCCAATCCGCAGACCTCGCGGAATCATGGCGGTCGTCGCGGCGACGACCGCCAGGCCCCAGAACTTCCCTTTGGACGAATACTTGGAAACAAGAGCAATCTCGCAAGTCACAGCCACGCGAGACCTGCCCTTCCTTATCCCTCATGAACCCGCGAGCGCGCAAAGCACATGAACAAGCCCCTGACGAGCGGTAGCCGGCTTTGGTCGACCTTGATGGAGATGGCCACCATAGGAGCCATCCCGGAAAATGGATCCTGCCGCCTCTCGCTGACGGACGAGGACCGGCAGGCGCGCGATCTCTTCGCCCGCTGGTGCCGCGAGGCCGGCTGCACCCTGCGTGTCGACCGTTACGGCAACATGTTCGCCATCCGGCCGGGCTCGAAGGCCGGCGCACCGGCCGTCCTGGTCGGCAGCCATCTCGACACGCAACCTCATGGCGGCCGGTTCGACGGCGTGCTGGGCGTTCTGGCCGGCGTGGAAATCCTGCACGCGCTGAACGACGCCGGCATCGAGACCGAACACCCCGTCGCCGTCGTCAACTGGACGAACGAGGAAGGCGTTCGTTTCAAGCCCGGCCTGACCGGCTCGAAAGGCTTCGCCGGCCTGCTCGACGAGGGAACCGTCGAAGGCGCCGGAGGAGCGGACTATTTTTCCGAATTGAGCCGGATCGGCTATGCCGGGCAGCCGATGACGGATTTCGAGGTCCTCGCCTATTACGAACTCCACATTGAGCAAGGCCCCGTGCTCGAGGCGGCAAAGGCTCCCGTCGGAATTGTCGAAGGCATCCAGGGCGTCCGCTGGTTCGAGGTCGAACTCCACGGTCAGGATGCCCATGCCGGCACGACGCCCATGGACAACAGGAGCGACAGCTTCATGGCCGCCGCAACGCTTGCGTCGCGGCTGCGCGAACGCGCCATTTCCCTGGACAAGCACGTCCGCTTCACGGTCGGGCGCATCGAGGTCAGCCCGAATTCGCAAAACACCGTGCCCGGCCTGACCACGCTGCATATCGATCTGCGCCACGGCTCCACGGCCGTGCTCGACGCGTTCGAGCGGATCATGGCTGAAACGATTCCTGAGGTGGAAGCGCAGGAGCGTGTCCGGGTGAACGCCCGTCAGACCATGCGCGTGGAGCCGGTCACCTTCGACGAGACATGCCGCCAGCACTTGCTTGGCAGCGCTCGGGCCTTCGGGCTCGACCCCGTATCGCTGCCGAGCGGAGCGATGCATGATGCGAGCAGTCTTGCCACGAAGCTGCCGGCAGCCATGCTTTTCGTGCAGTCACGCGACGGCGTCAGCCACAATCCTTTGGAGTGGTCCGATCCCGAACACGTCACGACCGCTTGCGAGATCCTCGCGCAAGCTGTTCTTGTACATGCCGGGACGAAGGGCAGATGGGGAGGCGAAAGCCGTGACACATGAATGGGTCAGCGACGAGCCGCTGAGGATCGGGGCGAAACTGCGACATGCCCGGCTGATGCTCGGCCTCAGCCTTTACGAAGTCGGCGAGAGGATCGGGGTCACGGAGGGCTATCTGTCGAAGCTCGAAAACAACCGCTCACAGGCTTCCATGGCCACGCTGCACCGGCTGGTCGGGGCGCTCGGCATGAACATGAGCGAACTGTTCGCCACCTCGTCGGACGACGGCCTGCCGATAACCGTGGTGCGGGCCAGCAACCGGCCCAAACTCGTGACGGGGCACCGCCGCGCCGGGAATCAGGTTACTCTGGAACGGCTCGTGCCCGGATCGCCCGGCCAGCTCCTGCAGATCAACATCCACGTCATCGCACCCGGCGGCGGCAGCCTCGAGCCGATCCGCCATGACGGGCAGGAGTTCGGCTTCGCGCTCGCGGGATTGGTCGAGATTACCGTGGACAACCATTCCATACGGATTGGCGAGGGCGACAGCTTCTATTTCGATTCCTCGCTGGCCCATAGCTATCGCAACGTAGGCGACACCGAAGCCCGCATCCTGTGGGTCAACACGCCGCCGACCTTTTGAGCCTTTGCCGGCGGGGTCATGGCGCTCCGCTGGGCCATGGCGCTGGGGCCGAACCCGCCGGTGGCGGCATCGGCCCAACGTTCCCCTACGCGGACCGGAGAGGTGAACGTAGAGAGATCGGCCCACATTGTTGGCGACATCTCCGACAATCCAGTATTTGCCGGCAACACGGCCGGCGGAAAGATAATACCGGCAGACCGCCTCAGCATGTTCTGCGAGACAGTCCGCCCGTTCAAAAGCAGGGACCCAGGCAATCATTTGCCGTTCGCGCTCACTTGTTCTTATCGAGCAAGAAAGCCTCCATCCACTGTGAATTCGCTTCCCGTCACTGCTGAGGCTTCATCGCTCGCAAGGTAAGCGACAAGCTGGGCCACTTCGATCGGCTGTCCCAGTCGCTTCATCGGGTGCGCCTCTTGCAACTGTGCCCGAACATTACCGCTTGCCTCGGAAAGCCAGTCGGTGAGCATCCGTGTCTCGATATAACCGGGGCAAACGACATTGCAGCGGACGTTCTTTGCGAATTTCGCACAATACAACGCCACGGACTTGGTCAGCAGGCGCACGCCCCCTTTACTTGCCACGTAGGCCACCGCCTCGCCGTGGCCAACCTGACTGAGCACTGAGCCAAAATTGACGATCGCTCCACCGCCGCGAGCCCGCATGCTCGGAATGACATGCTTACAGCCCAGGAACGTGCCATCGAGATTGACCGCGATAGTCTTGCGCCAAATGTCTTCGGTGCATGTGTCGACAACGTCGTCCTTGAAGGAAACGCCTGCTGCGTTGACCAGAATGTCGACGCCGCCATGAAGGCGCGTAACGTCTTCCAGAAGATCGACCCACTGTGCTTCCACAGCAACGTCCAGTCCGTACCAATCCTGGCCGCCACGTGGCGCGAGGTCCGCGTGAACGATGCGCGCCCCTCGCTTTTCCAGAACGCTGGCGGTCGCCTCACCTATTCCGGAAGCAGCGCCGGTTACCAATGCAATCTTTCCGATCATGTCCGTCATGCCATGATCCCACCATCGATAACGTACTCGGCGCCGGTCACGAACGAGGCGTCCGCCGACGCCAACCAGGCGATCATTCCCGCAACCTCTTCCGGCTGGACCGCCCGGCCGATAGGTTGTCGCCAGTCTTCAGCGGAAGAGAGTTCGGCTGTCGTGAAATAGTTCTCCACCATAGGGGTCTCGACTACGCCGGGGTGAACCGAGTTGCAGCGTATCGGGTAGTCGCGCGATGCACAAAACAGGGCGATCTCCTTGCTGAGCAGCCGAACGGCGCCCTTGCTCGCATCATAGGCAACCAGTTCGAGATCGCCTTTGAGCCCTGACACCGAGGATAGGTTGACGATAGAACCGCCTCTGCTTTCCCGCATCAGCGGTATCGCCGTCTGACAGCCCCAGAACGTACCGTCGAGATTGACCTTCAGGACTTGTCGCCAGCTTTCATAATCCGTGTTTTCAATCGTGCCTTCCCGCAAAATGCCGGCCGAGTTGACCAGTATGTCGAGCCTGTCGTGAGAAGAGCGTACCTGCTCGATCACCGAAAGCCATTGGTGCCGGTCGCTGACATCATGGCGAATGAAGGTGCCGCGCTTGCCGAGAGTGGCAACCTCCCCCGCACATTCGTCGTTGATGTCGGATACGACCACGAATGCGCCTTCCGCGGCGAAGCGCTTCCACGTGGCTTTGCCGATGCCGGAAGAGCCGCCCGTGACCAGCGCGACATGCCCGTCAAATCTCGCCATCTGCCGCCTCCTTGACCGAACTCAGGTTAAACTCGGCAAGGCGCGGGCGTCTGGTCTGCCACCAGTATTTCACGGTATGGCTCGACCAGTTGTTCACGATCTTGCCATCGGCCGTTTTGTACCAGCTCGAGCAGCCCGCGGACCAGACGGTGCGGTCCATTTCGGATTCCATTTCAAGATACGATTTCTCGGTGGCTTCCACCTTAGGCTCGATGACGTTGCACTTTTTGGCCAGCGCTGCCTTGATGCTGGCGACCGTATAGTTTGCCTGACACTCCAGCATGAAGATCGCCGAGCCGTGGCCGAGATTGGTGTTGGGGCCATACAGCATGAAGAAGTTGGGAAAGCCCGGAACCGTCATGCCGCGATGCGTTTTCGGGTAAGGGTTCCATACCTCGTCCAGCTTGACGCCGGACCGCCCGACCACCGATATCGGAGACAGAAAGTTCTGGGATTTGAAGCCGGTAGCGTAAATCACCACTTCTGCTTCATGCTGCTCTCCCCGGCTATCCACCAGCCCATGCTCACAAAACCTTGTTACCCCACGTGGCATGACGAGCACGTTCTTGCGGGCCAGCGTCTTGTACCATTCGTTGGACAACAGAATGCGCTTGCATCCGGCGGGATAGTCCGGCGTTAGCATTGCCCGGAGTTCCGGATCAGCCACGTCGCGCTGCAACGCTTCCAAGCTCAGGCGTTCCCAATAGCGACCGTAGTTGCTGGTCTTGAGGAATGCCAGGAAGGTGCGCTCCAGAGCCCAGTAATCCAGCAGACGGCGAAGCTTGAGCAGAAAAGGCACGATACCATAGAGCCGCCGCTCCCAGACCGGCACTGGCCTGTCTTCCTTTGGAATAACCCAGTTGGGCGACCGCTGAAAGAGGATCAGCTTGCCGACCTTCTTTGCAATCTCCGGGACAAACTGAATCGCGCTCGCGCCCGATCCGATGACCGCAACGGTCTTGCCGGCAAGGTCGCAGTTGCGGTCCCACCTGGCAGAATGGAATTTCTTACCGCGATAGAGGTCGCTTCCCTCCAGCGAAGGCGTAAATGGCTGGTTCAACTGGCCTACGGCAGAAACCACGAAGCGCGCAAGGATCACCGTTCCGTCGTCGGTAGTAACTCTCCACCATGCGGATTTTTCATCGAATACGGCCGAGATGACCGTGATGCCGTAACGGATGTTCTCGGCAAAGCCGAATTTCCGGACGCAATCCTTCAGATAGACCTGGATTTCGTCCTGCAGGGCAAAGCGCCTGGTCCAGTCGGGCTTCTGGTCAAACGAGAATGAGTAAAGGTGGGAAACCACGTCGCACCCCGAACCGGGATAGACGTTGTCCCGCCATGTTCCGCCAAGGTCGGCTTCCTTCTCCAAAATGACGAAGGAAAGCGAGGCCTTCTTCAACAGCACTCCCATTGCAATACCGCTGATGCCGGCCCCGATGACCAGAACGTCAACCGCCGATTCGAAAGTGGGCGCTTTCGCCATGACCATTCTCCCCGCTGTCTGGGGAGATGTTTATAAATGATTGGTAAAACAGTCAATAAAAAACAATTTATGTAGTAATATCATAAAGATAACTAATTTCTCATTATTCTGTATATAAACATCCGCACCGTATGAAGCGCCGTCTGGCGGTCGATGACGCCACCGAGGCGCATGTTGAACCAAAGCCCCTCGACAAGCGCGTTTATGCCAAGGGCAACCGCCTCGGCATCCAATCCATCCAACGATGCTTCGGCGATAATCTCCTTGCAGACATCGAGTGTACGATTGGCCTCGCGCTCACGAAGTTTTTCGAAGATCCGGCGGTAGGCCGGGCGGGTATGGCACTCGGAGAGAAACGAGTTCCAAAGGGCGATCTTGTTCCGTGTCGTCACCGCGGGATCGAAAGCCGCGGCGACCAGTCCGTCGAGACGCTCGCGCGCCGGAACCTTGGCCGCAGCCGCAGCCTCCATTACCTCCGAATATTCGTCGAGCACCGCGGAAAGGGCAGCGACAAGGAGCTTGTCCTTGGTGGCAAACCGGAAAGTAAGGTTACCGTACCCGACGCCGGCCTTCTTTGCGATATCCGCCAAGGTAGTCTTGGAAAGACCCTTGGTGCCGATCACGGCGATCGTCGCATTGATGATTTCCTGCTCCCTGTCCTCGGCGGTCTTTCGGCGCTTATGGATTTTTCTCGGCGACTGGTCGATGGCGGTCACTGCAAAGGCCCTTGTGGTTCGGAATCCAGCCGAAGCGTAATATGGTTTTCACCCAGAGCGAACCCTTCATGGAAGTTGCTTCCATGACTAATACGATTCATTCTATCATATTGATTATAAATCATAATTTAAAAATAATTGACTGATAAGACAGTTTATTTATGATTTATGAGGCGCTTTAACGCAGGCGCGATCAGGAGGAGAGGAAATTGGATAAGAGCATAGCACCACTGTGTCTCGCCGTTGTCGGGATGCAATTTTGCGCCGTAACTGCCTATGCTGCGGAGCCGGAAGCGTGTCGGACCGTGCGTATTGCCGACGGCGGATATTCCGACAACGTCGCGCAGAACGGTCTGGTTGCCGCCGTGATCGAGAGTCTCGGCTATAAGGCCGACGTACAGTTGCTCGCGATTCCGGTCGTGCTGGAAACGCTGAAAAACGGCCAGATGGACGTTTTCCTGGATGCTTGGTCACCGGCCATCGATCCACAGACCAAGCCCTATATCGAGGCCGGACAGGTCGCACGTCTGAAGACTACGCTGACGGACGCGAAATACACTCTGGCCGTTCCTGCCTATGCCTATGACGGAGGCCTCAAGAGCTTCGCAGACATCCATAAATTCAAGGATCGACTAGATGGAAAGTTGTATGGGCTGGAACCGGGAAACGACTCCAACCTCAACATCGGAAAGATGATCGCAGAGGACGATTTTGGGCTCGGCCAGTTCGAGTTGGTGGAATCGAGCGAGCAAGCCGTCCTGTCTCAGCTTCGAAAAGCGGTTCGCACGAGCGAATGGATGGTCTTCCCCGCATGGTCGCCTCATCCGATGAATGTCGAGTTTGAAATTCGCTATCTTGAGGGTGGCGACAAATATTATGGCCCAAATTTTGGCGCTGCTGAAGTTTTCACCATTACCAGGAACGATTATGTCAAAGATTGTCCGAATATCGGGAAATTTTTCGAGAACCTCGATTTCACTTCAGCGATGGAAAGTGAAGTAATGCAGCATATTGAAGATGGCGTGGATTTCAAGGAAGCCGGTCGTAAGTACTTGGCTGTAAACAAAGAACCATTGTCACGTTGGCTGGACGGCGTCACGACGACCACCGGAGAGCCCGCCGAAGCCGCCGTACTCAGTGCATTAGGAATTTCAGAATAAGGACCCTCGTTCTCCATTCAACATACCGCTCGGACACAACGCCCGGGCGGTATGGAACGCTCCCGAGAAGGCGCCGTGCGGCGTCGTCGCCAATGTAGCCGAACGCTTCAGATTCGCGGCAAGGTTCTTCTCTGCAAAAGGTCCGTCGCAGGCCGGCTTATCAGCTGACGTCAAGCCAGGATAAGAATATTTATGTTTTGTTCGACCTCAGGAATTTGAGTCGAATTGTGAAGTCGTTAATATCGAGTCGCGACGAAGCAGCCCATTCAGCCTCACATGCGGGTCATTCCGGCCGCTATCCTCTTACCGAGCCGGCCATCAGGCCGCGCAGGAAATAGCGGCCGGCGAAGACGTAGGTCGCCAGCGACGTGCTCCTGTTCGCGCTCTCCGCCCGCGAAGCCGCCAAGACGCGCACTTGCGTGCTCGTCTGACGATCATCGCCGATCCGGGGACAAACCGGCGGCCCTATCGGCCATCCCGCAGGTCGGGGATGACGTCAAAACACAACCGAACGTCGCTGAAGGTCGCGGCGACGCCCTTTCCGGTCGGGGACTGGGCGCCCAATCCGATCCTGAGCGGCCTCCTGTCCAGATGCGGGATCGTGAACCAGCGCAGGAAATTCCAGAACTTCCCGTCCTCCGAAAAATGGAAGGCTACGGATACGCCGTCGCAATAGACGCGGAGAAAAACGGACCGGCCGGCGAAACCGGGTCCGTCCGAATCGTCCGAGGTGGAGCGGGTAACGACGCTGACGATCGTCGGCTTATGCGCGGCCGAATGCTCGGAGGCGATCTTCGCCCAGTTCTCCCCGTCGGCTTCGATAAAGACTGCTCCGGCATCGTAGGCGGAGGTGAAGTCCACCGAAACCCTGGCCGACAGGGAAAACACGGGCTCGCAAACCTCCCATGCCAGGCGCGGAACAGCGGCGGATCGCGCGGTGCCGGCCGGCGAGAAGAACCAGTCCGTTTTCTCGCCGGCGCGAAAGGTCGCGCTGTCGCCGCTGACGGCGACGCTGCCGTGCTCAGCCCCCTGTAGGGTCATGTCTTCCAGGCGCAAGTTCTTCTCCTCTCGCAGCCCGTCAGCGGGCGGCCTTGATGAAGTCGGCGGCCCTTTCGCCGATCATGATGCATACCGCGTTCGGGTTGCCGGAGATCAGGGTCGGCATGATCGAGGCGTCGGCGACGCGAAGGCCCTCCACGCCCCGGACGCGCAGCTGCGGATCGACCACGGCCATGCCGTCCGTGCCCATGCGGGCCCTGGCGCTGCTGAACGGATAGGGTTAGGGCATCGGGTCGAAGAGCGCCCGTTGTGCGCCCGAAAGGACGTACGGCGCTCTAGGCTCCTTCCTTGCGAAGCCAACGAGTTGCCGTAGCGATCGAAAGAAAAGCGATTGCTATCAGACCGAAGCTGACGGCCAACGATGAAAGCTGCGCCGTAAAGCCAAGCAATGCCGGTCCCAGAAGCAGGCCTGCATAGCCCATCGTCGTTACGATGGACATAGCGCGGCCGGCAGCAGCACCACTGGAACGGCCAGCGGCCGCGAATATCGCGGGTACGATATTGGCAACACCCAGGCCACATGCCGCCAGAGCCAGGAAGACCACAACCAGGTTGCCGGCTACCAGCAGCAGGCCGATGGAGATCGTGGCGACGATCGCGCAGGACAACAGCAGCCGCGTCGAGCCTATCCGGCTGGTGATGGCGTCGCCGAACAATCGTCCGATCGCCATCATGGTCGCAAATACGGCAAAGCCGTATGCGCCGGTGCTATCGGATTCTCCAAAGACGCTTACGATGTAGATGGCGCTCCAATCCATCATTCCGCCCTCGGCGAGTAAGGCAAGGAAGGCTATGGCGCCGAGAAAATAGAGATAGGCCCTCTGGCGCGGTCGAGCGCTGCGCCTTGGGTAGCAACCCATCGAGGCGCACTGGCCTGCTCGACGGTTGGTGACATGCCAAGGCTGGCAGCGATCGCAAGCACCACTACGCCAAGGCCCGTGGCCCCCAGGCAGATAGCCAGCGCACCGCCGCGCGACAGAATCTGGCCGACCGCAAAGGCGCCGGCAAGGTTGCCAATGCTGAATATGGCATGAAACGAGGACATCAGGTGCCGCCCGGCGCGGCGCTCCAGCGCCGAGGCAGCGATATTCATCGCTACGTCCAGCGTCCCGAAGCCCGCGCCTGCGAAAAGAACGGTCAAAGCCAGCCATCCCGCGCTCGGCGCGTAGGGGATGGCGAGCAGCGCCACACCGAAAGTCGAGGCGCCGCAAAGGCTGAGAGTGCTACACCTATAGCGTACCGTCAGCGACCCGACATTCATCATCGTTGCAATGGCACCCAAAGCGAAACAAAGCGGGATAAGCCCCAATTCGCCCTGTTCAGGTGATTCTTGACGCTGATCACCGGCGGGCTGCCCAGGACCCGATGCCTATATACCGGCTGCTAGAAAAAAGAGACCGCAGTAAAAGCGGTCGCTACCCATCGCGATCATCAGCCCGGAAGCTCTGTTGGTCATTGTCCAATCATCTTTCGAGATGGGGGACTGCCTCTGGACGGCCAGGTCAATGGGAAACGGTTTCGGCAGTACGCTTCATCAGAAGCGTCAGCAGCTCGGATCGTGAAAATCAATACCGACGTGCACAAGAAAGGCCATATGAAGGAGATGCGCACGCCAATTTCGCAAAGACCCGCCGCCTGACCCAGACCGAAGCGGCCCGCTTTTTCGATTCATTCCGCTTCGATTCGGGAATTTGGGTCGGAGCCCATAACATGCACCGGTCTGAAAGCCGATGGATGATGCAATGATGGTGTCCTTCGGCGGAATCACCGATCCGCTCAGGCTGATGGCCGGTTGGCGAAAGACCCGGATAGCCGCGACGTTGGCCCCGGTGACCCCCGAGCGGGAAGACCATCAGGCGCTGACGCATCGAACCTATACACCCAGCAGGGAAACACCAATCACGCACGGCACAAAATCACGGTGCCGGCGGCCTGCCGCATTTCCCTTCAGTTGTTACGGAATGCCATCGAACTGGCTCTTTTCAGATAAATGTAGAAGCCTCCAGCCGCGAGGACCGTCAACGACAGCACCAACGCGATCACGCTTGCGGCATTGATGGACGGGTCGATCGTCCGGCGCATCATCAGAAGATAAAAGCTGGCAGGGTCGTGTCGTTTCCACTGACAAACACGGTAATCAGGAATTCGTCGAAGGACAGCGCGAACGTGAGAATGGCGGCGCCGTCAATGGTGGGCCGCAGGATGGGTATCGTCACGCGCCAGAATGCCTTGGCGGGGGTCGCGCCCAGATCACGCGCTGCTTCCTCCAAGCTGTGGTCGAATACACGACCCGCGACCGCATGGCTTCGACGAAGAACGGATAGGTGAACAGCACATGGCCGATGGCCACGGTTACAAGCGACCGTGGCAGGCCGATCCGGGAAAAGAAAGTGACCAGCCCGATGCCAAGGAAAAGGCCAGGCAGACCTATGGGCGCCATACTCAGATATTCGAGGAAAGCACGGGAGCGTTTCGCCATACGGATCATGGCAAGTCCGGTAAGCGTCCCGAGACCGGTGGTGGCGGCCGTCGTCGCCGAGCCGACTTTCAGCGAGTTGATGAGAGAGGCGACGAAACTCGGATTGTCCATCAAAGTCCGATACCAGCGCAGACTCATTTCCTCGATCGGAAAAACAAGGGACGGGGTCGCGTTGAAGCTGAACAGGGCGATGATGACCATCGGCGCGCCCAAAGGCCAGTTTTCGGAACTGCGGAACTGATTGGCGATCAGGAGGCCCGTGGTTACTCCTTCACCGCCGCCGAGAAGCTGGGGCGTGATGAAGTCGCCGGCCGACAGGATGAACGTGAACTTGAAGGAGCGCAGCCAGCCCCCACCCCCGCGGGAGGGACAGGCTCAACCTTCGACTTTGCTGCATCTGCGCCGAATCCGACATGTCACCTCATCACCACCAAACCAGGCACGACCCGAGACGATCTGGCCAAAACAGACGTTCGGCCACACGCTACTTCTACCGGCGCGGGACCGCCACCCGAAGACACGGGTTTCCGCGTCGCATCGGCGGTTCAGCCTGCGCACAGCCATGGGCCCAGCCTCTACAATATCTCGGCGATGAGCTTCGGCTCCCTATCGGCAAATCCGTTCTTGCCCTCAAGACAGGAGCGCGTAAGGGCAGCTTCGCCCACGATGCCGGCGAAGGCGACATCAGCCGCTGTCATCCGCCAGGGCGGCGGCGCCCTGATCTATCGCGGTACGCCGAGAATTTGGATCACAGGATCATTGTCGCCAGCATAAATGGAAACGGCGCTTTATACCGTATATCCAGCAAATATCCGCCGCGCCTGTCGCGAGACAATAACGAACGATAATGTTGCCTAGTTGCCCGTCATGGGCTTTATAAGGGCAATGGCCTCTTACCTCGATCACCCCCCCGAAGACCAGGCCCTGCCCTCTTCGACTCGACCGCAACAAACGCCACCCGCTGGCGACCAGACTGTACCGACGGCGTCGCCCGGACATGATACGCCAATTGCCGGCGGCGACAAAGCCGGTGAGTTGCCGGACGTCGTTGAAATCGTCAGGGCAATGAGCCATGACGTAGTAGCCACAACCGCTGCCGTCCGGGGTGTCTCGAATGTCCACCCTGCCCGACCTAGAGCCGCCGCAGCCCTTTCGTCCGGCGCAGCCAATCCCGTCCCGGCCTCCGCCTTACCCCCTACCCTGCCGCCGGCAGCAGACAGCGCGGATGGTCACTCACCGGGACATCGGGAAAAATCTGCCGACCCCACCCTCGGCCCTGCAGTGGCGGCCCGTTCCGCCAACACTTGCCGCGCCTATCAATCGGACTGGAAGCAGTTTGCGAGTTGGTGCCGGCGGCAGGGGCACCCGCTCCTGCCGCCCAACCCGCAGGTCGTTGGATTCTACATCACCGCGCTGACCTCCGGGGCCACCGCTGGCGAAAGCAAGACCCTGTCGACGATCGAGCGTCGGCTGTCGGCTCTGACGTGGAATTATGCCCAGCGCGGCCAACCGCTGGACCGGAAGGATCGTGCCATCGCCAGCGTCATTGCCGATATTCGCAACACCCGCATCGCCCCAGCCCGGCACAAGCAAGCGGTACTGCCACAGGATCTCGCCGCCATGCTGGAAACGCTGGATCGGGGCACGCTGCGCGGTCTGCGCGACCGCGCCATGCTGCTGCTCGGTTTCGCCGGCAATCTGCGCCGCTCGGAGATTGTCGGGCTGGATGTCGGGCGCAACCAGACCGAGGATGCTTCCGGCTGGATCGAAATTCTGGACGAGAGCCTGCTGGTGAGGCTGCGTATCAGGACAGGCTGGCGCGAGGTCAGGATTCGCCGTGGCGCTTCCGACACCACCTGCCCCGTCATGGCGCTGCAAACCTGGCTGAAATTCGCCCGCATCACCGATGGTCCTCTGTTTCGACGGGTAACAGGAAAGGGCAAAGCGGTCGGCGCCGATCGGCTCAATGCCCAGGAGGTCGCTCGGCTGGTCAAGCGCGCCGCGCTCGCCGCCGGCTTGCGCAGAGACCTGCCGGAAGGCGAGCGTGCAAACCTGTTTGGCGGCCAATCGCTAAGAGCCGGCCGCAACGCCACTGATAACCAACCCACTGGATAAAAGCAGCAGGCCGCGCCCCGCCGACGTGACCCGCCGATTTCCCGGCGAAGAAGCCATCGCCTCGGCATCACCAAGGCTGGAGCGTCCACCCCGGACCGGCGGGGACCTGCCCCTGCCCTCCCCTGCCCGCGCGCTCGAACAAGGCTGGCTGCTTCGAAACGGCGCCGCAACGCAACAGCCCATTCCGCAGCCCTCGTCGGCACTCGCCAAGGCCTGAGAAACTTTTCGGCAGCCAGGAACTGCGTCCCTACTCCTGGTAGCCGCGACGGCGCTTGGCTTTTTCAAGACGGGCGAAGGCGGCAGCGGCGCCCTCGCCCGTCGGGAAGGAATCAATTTTCATGCGGCCGCGGGTGCCGATGCGTCCCCAGGCGCGAACCACCGACACCTCGCCGAACAGCGTCGGCTGTAGCGACAAGCAGTAGAAGCGCGCCATGTTGCGGGCGGGGTCGATGCGGCGAAGGATGGTCTGGCTGGCGAGGTGGGTCGTCATGCCTCGAATAGAGCGGCGCCAGGTGGAGACGTCCAACGCCTATTTTGAATCGGTAGGACGTCATCGATTCATGGCGCAGATCGATCACCCTGATCCCGGCTCAGGCAACCCGAGTTGACAGCTGTCAACCCGGCCAGATCCATCGCACGAGCCACCGTGTCTAACACGTTAATTTCCATTAACTATAAAGCGCTTGACCCGAATCGCCGCCTCCCTCATCCTGTTACGGAATTTACCGTATAATGTTGCGTTACGCGTAACTGGTTGGCGCTCACGTTAGCTGCGCTTCGTTCCGTAGAACGATCGGGTGGCGTAGGCAGGATTCGGAATTGCCCACGAATCGGGGCATAAAGGATGCGGAGATGGCTGTAGTCCATTCTGGAGAGGATTTGAGCGTGGCGCCTTCAAGCCTGCAAGCGGCCGATACGCGGCAAAACGGTCCCGACGGCGCTAACGCCGATCTCTCAACGGATCGCGCCATCGCCAAGGACGCCGAAATGCTGTCGGCCCAGCTCCAGGCAATGCGTGACCGGCTTTATGCACCTGAGGCTACCAAGGCGCTGCGCCGGTTCACCAGTGGCGAGGCTGCAAAGCTGATTGGCGTTTCCGACGGCTATCTGCGCCAGCTTTCCATCGCCGGCGAAGGGCCGCAGCCGGAAACAGGGGCCGGCGGGCGACGCTACTACTCGCTGGAAAACATCAACGGGCTGCGCCGGCACCTGGCCGAACAGAACCCGGCCAAGGCGCGCACCTACCTGCCGCGCCGCAACCCGGACCGCGGCGAGCATCTGCAGGTGATCGCGGTCACCAACTTCAAGGGCGGTTCCGGCAAGACCACGACCAGCGCGCATCTGGCGCAACATCTGGCACTGGCCGGCTATAGGGTGTTGGCGGTCGATCTCGACCCGCAGGCCTCGCTGTCGGCGCTGTTCGGCTACCAGCCGGAACTCGACCTTTCCGGCAACGATACGCTTTACGCGGCAATCCGTTACGACAATGAGGCTCGCGAACTGTCGCAGGTGATCCGCCAGACCTATTTCGACGGACTCGACATCGTTCCCGGCAATCTCGAACTGCAGGAATTCGAGCATACGACGCCGCAGATGCTGGCGTCGCGCCACGCCGAGGACGACGGGGCGAGCGGACCGATGTTTTTCGCGCGGGTGCAGGCGGCACTCGCCACCGTCGCCGACCGCTATGACGTGGTCGTCATGGACTGCCCGCCACAGCTTGGTTTTCTGACGCTGTCGGCTTTGTGCGCGGCGACCTCGGTGCTGGTCACCGTGCATCCTCAGATGCTCGACGTCGCTTCGATGAGCCAGTTCCTGTTCATGACCGCCGACCTGTTGTCGGTGGTGCGCGCGGCCGGCGGCGAGCTCAATTTCGACTTCATGCGCTATCTCGTCACTCGCTACGAGCCCAATGACGGCCCGCAGACACAGATCGTGGGCTTCTTGCGATCGCTGTTCGGAGAACGGGTGCTGACCGCGCCGCTGGTCAAGTCGACGGCCTTTTCGGACGCAGGGCTGACCAAGCAGACGCTGTACGAGGTTTCGCGGGAAAGTTTCAGCCGGGCTACGTATGACCGCGCGATGGAGTCGTTGACAGCTGTCAACGGGGAAATCGAAGGCCTTATCCTGAAAGCATGGAACAGGCAGGCGTGAAGGAGGCCCCAATGGCTGGACAAAACCGCAAGAACCAGTTGAAGGCGCTGTTCCAGGCAGTGGAACCGCCGTCCGGTGAACGGGCTGCCGCTCCTCCCACCGCTTCCCCGGTACAGGCCCCCGCTCCATCGCCGGAAACGCGCGCCCGCACCGCGTCCGGTGCGATCAAGGCGATGGGGCTTTCGCTCGACGGCCTGTCGCGGGAAATCGAAGACGCGCGGCGGCTCAAGGAAAGCCTCGGGACGGGCGAGCGCATCATCGAGATCGAGCCGGAGCTCATCGATTCCTCCTTCGTCAGTGACCGACTTGGCCATGATGACGGCGACGAGGGCTTCCTGGCGTTGGTGCAGAGCATCGAGACTAGCGGTCAGCAGGTGCCGGTGCTGGTACGGCCTCACCCAGAAAAAAGCGGCCGCTTCCAGACCGCCTATGGCCATCGCCGTATCCGCGCCGCTGCCAAGCTCGGCCAGCGCGTGCGCGCTATCGTGCGCGAGCTGTCCGACACGGAACTCGTGCTGGCGCAGGGCAAGGAAAACACCGAACGCCGCGACCTGTCCTTCATCGAGCGGGCGCTCTTTGCCCGGGCGCTGATCCGGCGTGGCTTCGAGCGCGGCGTAGTCCAGGAAGCTCTGTCACTGCACAAGGCGGAAATGACGCGCTACCTGCAGGTGGCGGAAGGGGTGCCGCATCGTATCGCCAACGCCATCGGCCCGGCCCCCAAGATCGGCCGGCCACGCTGGATGGCCCTGGCCGAGATGCTCAAAAGCGAAGCCGGCATGGTCAAGGCCGACGACGAGATCACGAATGAACGTTTTCGCGCGGCGGCGGACAGCGACGCGCGTTTCAACCTGGTGTTTTCACGGCTGCAGCGCAAGGCGTCAGCAAAGGCCGGAGAAGCGCAGACCATCCGCGACGGGCAGGGCAGGGCGGTCGCCGTCGTCAGCATCAGTAAGGGCAGGGCCCGCGTCGAGTTCGTGGACAAGGTAGCCGACGGCTTCGAGGCGTTTCTCGGCGAGGAATTGCCACGGTTGGTGGAGCGGTTCAGGCAGGGAGCGAGCGGCTCGGCCGATCCCGAATAAGGTTATCCCGACGGCCAGGGGAGAATGCTCGACATTCACTCCACGACCGAAAAGGAGCGTAGAGCGTCAGTACCGAAAGCGTAACAGGTAGGAAACAGAAGGAAAAACCGGCAAGAAAAAGGCCCCCGAAACGTCGCCATTCCGGAAGCCCTCATCAATGTAGCAATTGTGAGAGAATCATTTCCGGACCGACTTGTCAACACTGGACGTGTTCCGGAATGCCTTCGGCTTGCCTTTTATTAAGGTGAACGAAGATGATCGAGCCTATTTCAACGACGCCTTTTGGGCGGCGATCGCTGACGTTTGCGATGTTGGCAGGACAGATAGCATCCGAAAGCTGCGAGCCCGGTGCCAGCGTCAACAAATGGCAGGTGTTTCGCGCCGTCTGTGAAGCCAAGACTAAGCTTGGCGCCAGCGACAGGGCGCTTGGCGTGCTCAATGCGCTGCTCAGTTTTCATCCCAGCGCCGACCTGGTGGAAGGAGAGGGGCTGGTGGTATTCCCGTCCAATGCCCAGCTTTCCCTGCGCGCGCACGGCATGGCGCCAGCGACCCTGCGGCGCCATCTGGCAGTGCTGGTGGAATGCGGGCTCGTCGTGCGGCGCGACAGCCCGAACGGCAAGCGCTACGCCCGAAAGGACCAGAGCGGCGACATCCGGCAGGCCTTCGGCTTCGATCTGACGCCGCTGCTGGCACGAGCCGGAGAATTCGAGGCCATCGCCGAGGTCGTGCGTGGCGAACGACGCGCCCTGCAACTGCTCAAGGAACGCATCACCATCCTGCGCCGCGACATCAGCAAGATGCTGTCATTCGGCCCCGAGGAGGGAATTTCGACCGATTGGCAGAGCTATGGTCTCGCGTACCACGAGGTGGTTTCGCAGATTCCGCGCACCGCCAGCCGTACCGAACTGGAGCCGATCGCGCAGGCGCTTGCCCAACTTGCCGCGGAAATACGCAAGGTGCTGGAAAATCATGTTAAAGCACAAAACCCGAGCGCCAATGAGTCCCATTACGAGCGCCACATACAGAATCCAGAAACCGAATCTCATAGAATTGAACCGCGCGCCGAAAAAGCACCGCGACAGGCCATTCAGCCGATACCGGAAATGCAGAGACAACCGTCGAAAGGTTATCCGCTTGAGCTGGTGCTAAAAACCTGCCCAGACATTGCCCACTACGCCCGAACCAGGATTACAGATTGGGGAGGGCTGGTGGACGCCGCAAGTCTGGTACGTAACGCCCTTGGCATTAGTCCCGACGCCTGGCAGCATGCCTGTGCAACGATGGGACCGGTCGATGCAGCCATCAGCGTAGCGACGATCCTGCAACGGGCCGAGCAGATCAACAATCCCGGCGGCTATTTGCGCAGCCTGACCGAGAAGACAAGGGCAGGGCAATTCTCCACCGGACCAATGCTGATGGCCTTATTGCGGACCACGGAACGCAAGCAAAGCGTTAACCGGATGTCACACGGCAAAGGACCCGCATCTGCTCTGAGCGGTACCGGCCGGGTGTCCGAGACGTCTCCTGTGTCGAAATACCGATTGCCTCGCTGCCCGGCACAATGACGATTTCGACGGCCAGCAGCACACCGTCTTTGTCGCGGGCAGGAATTGGCATATCATGATCGCTGGCATCGCCACTGCGATCCGGAGACCGTTCAGCAGTATCTTCTGCGGTTTGCAGGAGGGACGAAGCCTCGTTCGCGGAGCTTCGAGCGACTGGAGAAACCGCTTTTTCCGTAAAGTTCAGGAAGGGTGACCAGGAAAACATTATCGTTCGTTCTTTGCCTGCGACAGGCGCGGCGGATAGGGCGCAAATCGATTGCCAAAAGCGCCGCACTGATTCATCCTGCCTCCCATGATTCTGCGGTCCCAATCTCTCTCCCGCCATTCCGGCCTGCTTCCCGGAGCGACGACCGCTGTGCAGGAAGCACTCGTGCCAACCTGGTTGCGTCGCGCCGTCTCCGATACGCAAGGCCTCGGGAGCAAAGGCGTCGAGGAAGTCGCACTCGTTGCCGGCGGTACCGTTGCCGCGCTCGATGCGGTGGTGCGCGGACAGGAAAGATGGGCCGGCGCCTGGCGGCAGCGTCTGGCTCTTTCGGCCGCAGCCCTCACCGCACGGCAGGCAGGTCGCGTCGAGGATGAATCCGCTTTGCGCGATACCGTGCTGCTGACGCGACAGGGGGACGATGTCGGCCCCGCCGGCCACATCCTGTTAACTTGGCGCCGGCTCGCCGGAACGCCCGCGGACAAACTGCTGACCGAGGCGAGCCTCGGTGCGGTGCTGGATGGGTTCGGTGTCGCGCGAGGCAACGAGAGCATGGGTGAGCTGGCGAGGGATCTTCGCCAGCTAGCCGCCGGCGATGGAATGGTGGGAATGATCTCCGATGCCGTCGCCAGCGCCGAACGTCGCGGCTATGGCCGCACACCTGGCGCCTGGTTCGCTGACGCTGTGCTGGCTCAGCAGCTGGGCTGGGCTCATGCGGTGCCGCTGCTGGGTGCGGAGATGGCTACAGGGTCAAGCCGGTCACGTCGGCTGGCAACTATTGGTCAGCCTTCGGAAGGTGAGGCGGAAGCCAGCAGGACCAAAAGCCTGCTTGCCGCACAGGCGAGGGCAGCCCTGCGCGCCATCGACCTGTCGGTTGAACTCGGGCGCCGCGCGGACAAACTCCTCGCCGTCGCGCCGAAGCTCCGGGCCAAGGCGTCCGGCGCCGTCGTCGAGCGGCTGCTGTCCGACGATGCGGTCGTCGCTTCGGAGAAGATTGCCGGCATGAGCGACCGCGGCCTGCGCCGTCTGTTCGATCGGCTGATGGAACTCGGTGCCGTGCGCGAACTCTCTGGCCGGCCGACCTTCCGCATCTACGGGCTGTGAATGCCATGGCGGAGACAGCACGCATTACACGGGGGAGGGGGCAACGGGACAACGGCCGGCCAGACGGCCATTCGTTCGACCGGGAACTGGTTCACTTGCCGCCGGAGGCGCGCTGGCGTGAATGGATGAACCGTATCGAGGCGGTCATTTTCGCCGCCAGCGAGCCAGTCGGCCGCGAGACGTTGGCCCGCATCGTCGGCAAGAATTGCAGCGTCGACCTTCTGATCGACGACATCCGCGAGGAACTGCGCGGCCGGCCCTATGACCTCATCGCCGTCGCCGGCGGCTGGAAGCACCTCACCCGGCCAGCCTATGCCGACGCCATTCGCAGCGCATTCGGTACGGGCACCGCCGGCAGCGGACGTGCCAGGGACCTTAGCCAATCCGAAGTGCTGGTACTGAATGCAATCGCCTATTTCCAGCCGATCACGCGCGGAGAGCTGTCGTCCTTCTTCGGCAAGGAGGTCAGCCGTGACCTGATCGGCCACCTGCGCGGCGCCGGCCTCATTGCCTTCGGGCCGCGCAGCCCGACGCCCGGCGCACCCTATACCTACGTCACCACCAAAGAATTCCTGCTCGAGTTCGGCCTCGATACGCTGCGCGATCTGCCCGACTTCGAGGCACTCGAGGACGCAGGCCTGCTATCGAAGGAAAAGCTGCTGGCCGGAGATATTCCGGTCGGGCTGGCGGATGAAGAGGCGGGATGAAGCCGCAGATCGATATCGACCAGGGTGCAACCGTTCACGCCTGACCTTAATGACGACGGAAGGAACGCCCGATGGACCTGAGCGATAGAAGTAGCTTTTTGTTCTTGCTCATCTATGTCCCGAAACCGCTGCATGCTTTCGGGGGACATCCCCCACTCACAGGGAAATAACGAATCTAAGGGCGACCACGAGGAGGAATATCCCGAAGCTGATCTCCAGTTTTCTTTTGGACATCGCGTGAGCCATCCTGGCTCCCCAGGGGGCCGCTAACGAGCTTGCCGGGAACACCAGAATGAGGCCGACCAGGGAAACATAGCCGATGCTGTAAGGCCACTGGAGCAAGGCTACATCACCATACTGGCTCGACTTTCCCCATCCTGCCGCCATGTAGGACAGCGCGCCGGGAATTGCGATCAACGGCCCCAGGCCGGAGGAAGTCGCGACGGCGCGGTGGATGGACTGGCCGTAGAATGTCATGAACAGGCTTGAAAGCTGTCCGCCTCCAATCCCCATCAGGGCGGAAAGAACGCCAATCATTCCTCCATAGAGGCGCATGATGAAGGCACCGGGCAGTTCCGAGGCGAGTCGCCAGCTGTCGCGGCCGAACAACAGCTTGATGGCGGAAACCGACGCCACTGCAATGAATACCAGCTTGAACAGGTTTTCGGGGGCATAGCGGGCGATGGCGCCGCCGACGATCACGCCGAGAACCACGGGAACAGCCCAGCTTTGCAAGATCGAGAAATCGACGGCCCCCCTTTTCCTGTGCGCCCGAAACGACAGGATCGAGGTCGGGATAATGATGGCGAGGGAGGTTCCGACGCAAAGCGGCATGCGAACTTCGTCGGGCACCTCGAACATGCGAAAGAACTCGTAGAGGATCGGCACCAGAACAGCGCCGCCTCCGACACCGAAGACGCCCGCCAGCAAGCCGGTGAACGCGCCGGCGGCAATGAGGCCGCCCACGATCAATACGAGTTCGGAAAGTGAAACGTCCAACATGGGGCTCCAGTCACGGAAGAGGTAGCTTGCTTTGAGGTCTGCTCAGTTGCTGCGAGAGACGAACCTGGAAAACCGTTCGTTCGCCCCTTCGGCAAACAGTTCGGCAGGCGTGCCTGACGCCTCTATGCGGCCACCATCCAAAAACACGATCCGGTTGGAGACCTCGCGCGCGAAAGCGATCTCATGAGTAACGATGAGCATCGTGCGGCCTTCATCGGCAAGTTCGCGCATGACCTTCAGCACTTCGCCAACCAATTCCGGGTCGAGAGCGGACGTCGGCTCGTCGAAAAGCAGCACCGACGGCTTTTGTGCCAATGCGCGGGCGATGGCGGCACGCTGCTGCTGCCCGCCGGACAGATGGCGCGGATAGCTTTCCTTCTTGGCGGACAGCCCGACCTTGGCTAGCAGCATTTCCGCTTCGGCGATGCATTCCTGCCGAGGGCGCTTTTGCACATGCACGGGCGCCTCGATGACGTTCTCCAGCACGGTCATGTGAGACCAGAGATTGAAGCTCTGGAATACCATCGCGGCCTTGGAACGGATTCTGTCCACCTGCTTGCGGCTGGCCGGTTGAGTGCCCTGCCGGGTCGAGCGCATTTCAATGACTTCACCATCGATCGCGATGGTTCCAGAGGTCGGCACCTCGAGCATGTTGACACATCGCAGCATGGTCGACTTACCCGATCCCGACGATCCGAGGATGGTGATGACCTCGCCCTGGTTGGCCGCGAGGCTTATGCCCTTCAGGACTTCGAGTTCCCCGAATTTCTTGCGAAGGTCGCTGATTGAAATAACGGGACGGGCCTTGCCCGAAGATTCAGCTTCCCTGTTATCACGCATTGCTGGGCTCCGCTGTCGGCATGTCTTGAAGGTGGGGAGAAAGCCAGGATTCAATCCGGCCGATGGCTTGCGCGATGAGGAAGTTGATCACCAGGTAGATTCCGCCTGCGACGATGAAAACCTCGAAGGCGCGAAACGTTTCGGAAATCAGCTTCGCGGCAAGACCGGTAACTTCCATCATCGTGATAATCGAAGCCAGCGAGGTGGCCTTGATCATCAGAACGATTTCGTTGGAATAGCCCGGCAAGGCTTGGCGAAAAGCGATTGGCAGGATGATCCGCCGGTAAAGAAGCACACCCGACATGCCACACGCCTTCGCTGCTTCGATCTGACCAGCGGGAACGGATTTGAGGCCGCCGCGAACGATCTCGCTGCCATAGGCTGCGGTATTGACGGTGAGCGCGATGATCGCGCACCAGAACGGTTCGCGGAAAATGAACCAAACACCCCAGTCCTGCAGGAGGGGCCGGAACTGCCCCATGCCGTAGTAGACGATGAAGATCTGCACCAGCAGGGGGGTGCCGCGTATGCAGAAAACGTAGAATGCAACCATCCGCGACACCACCGTTCCACCGATGGTCGCAAGAACACCGAACAGCACCGAAAGAACGGCACCCAGAGCGAGCGAAAGTGACGCCAGTTGAAAGGTAAGGGGAAGGCCGGGAACCAACGTCCTGAACGCTTCCGCGAGAAACGCGAAATCGATCACAGTGCTGCCCCCATCTTGCGTGCGGAATGCTGCTCGGCCCGCCTGAACAGAAGCGACGAGAAGAATGTGATGCACAGGTAAAGGGCGGCGGCCGTAATGAAGAACTCGAAGGGTCTGCGTGTAGAACCAGCCGCGATCTGGGCCTGTCGAACGAGTTCCACCAGCCCGACCACGGAGATCAGTGCGGTTTCCTTGAGGGCAAGCTGCCAGGTATTGCCGAGGCCGGGCAACGCATAGCGCAGTACCTGTGGCGCGATGATCCGGCGAAAAAGCAGGAAGCCGGACATCCCCACTGCCTTGCCGGCCTCGACTTCACCGGGCGCAAGGGCGAGAAACGCGCCCCGGAAAACTTCGGCCTGGTAGGCAGCCGAGAGGATGCCGATGGCCAGTACACCCGTCAGGTAGGTCGGCATTCCGACAAATCCGCCTGCCCCAAGCGCCTTGCCGATGGCGGTCAATGCGGCGCTGCCGCCGAAATAGAGCAGATAGATGACAAGGAGGTCAGGAACGCCGCGGAAAACGGTCGTATAACTGGAGCCCACGAAACGTATCTTCGCGTTTCGTGAAAGGCGGGCCCACGCCACGAACGTGCCGATCACCGATCCCAGCAGAAATCCACCGAGCGCGACCGAAAGCGTCACGGCTGTGGCCGCCAGCAAAAGATTGGCCCATCCGCCAGGTCCGAAGGAGATGAGGTCGAGGTAGCTCATCTTGTGTCCACGTTCGTCGTTGCAAGTCGCGCGCGGCAGGCGTGCTCTGCCGGCGCTGGCTGATCTAGGTTACGCACTCGGCCACCCCGTCGATCTGGACGAGGAAGTCCGGATGGCTAAGCTCCGTGATGATTGTCGTTCTGGCCGGGAAGCCTGCTGTGAAGGCATCGCGGCAGATATCGTTCATCAAGTCGAAGTCCTGCTTGCGGCGCAGATAGATGGTCGTCCTGACCATCAGGTCCATGCGGCTTCCCGCCTCTGTAAGAATCTCGGCGATGTTGGAGAACACCTGTCTCAACTGTGCCGGAAAATCGTCTCGCGCGATCTCGCGATCCCCCTTGAAGGGTGTGATGCCCGACAGGAATACGAGGTTGCCGGTTCGCACGGCATGGCTGATAGGATTGCGATAGGGTGTTACGTTCTGCGCGTTTATTCGTTCCATTGCCTTATCTCCCCAGCGCATAGCCCTGCATGCCGCGAGGGTTGGCGGCGGCGCGCAATACTCTGTCGCGGATGGTCGCAGCCGACAGGCGGCCTTCGGACCATGGGCCGCCGACGATCACCTCGTGGCCCCGCCGTTCAAGCTCCGTGACAGTCGAAGCCGGCAACCGGCTTTCGACCACGAGTCGGCCGGGATGGCCCGCACGCGGCCAGAACGAGGACGGGAAGTGCTCGCTGTGCCAGGCCGGCGCATCGATCGCCTGCTGCAAGTTCATGCCTGCATGGATGTGCCGAAGCAGGAACTGGACGTTCCACTGGTCCTGCTGGTCGCCGCCCGGCGTTCCCCAGGCGACGTAGGGCAGTCCGTTGCGGAGCGCCATCGTTGGCGTCAAGGTGGTGCGAGGCCGCTTTCCAGGCATCAGGGCATTGGGGTGGGAACGGTCGAGAGAGAACATCTGGGCTCGCGTGCCCAATGCAAAACCCAGCCCGGGGATGGCTGGCGAGCTTTGCAGCCAGCCTCCCGACGGGGTGGCGCAGACCATGTTTCCGTGGCGGTCGATGATGTCGAAGTGGCAGGTATCGCCACGCACGTCGCCCAGCCGGCCGGTCGTCGGCTCGCCTGCGCCGACAGTGGGGGCCTGTGCCTTCCCTTGCCGGATGCTTCCGCCGAAACCCTCGATGTCTCCAGGCCGCAGGTCGTTCGAAGACTGGTTGACGATCAGCTTGCGACGCTCGTCATTGTAAGGCTTGGACAACAACTGCCCGACCGGGACGTCGGCGTACCGGGGATCGCCATAGAACTTTTCACGATCGGCGAAGGCGAGTTTTGCCGCCTCGACCTGCAGGTGGATGAATTCCGCACCCGTGACATCGGAGCCGCGCAGATCGAAGCCGCTCAACAAGGCAAGTTGCTGGAGCGCCACCAGCCCCTGGGTCCACACGCCCGGTTTGAGAACCCGGTATTCGCCATAGTCGTAGCCAATCGGGTCTTCGAGCGTGGCGGACCAGCCGGCCATGTCCTCGCCCGTCAAAACCCCGCGGTGCCTGCGGCCGCTCACATCCATCATCGGCTCGCCCCGACAGAACCGGTCGACCGTTTCCGCCACGAAGCCCTCCGACCAGAGCTTGCGGGCACGTTCGATCTGCTGCTCGCGGCCGCTGACGGCCTCCGCTTCGATGACGATCCTTTCATAGAGCGCACCGAGAACTGGATTGCGCAGGAAGGAACCGATAGCGGGTGTCCTGCCTTCGGGGAGGAAAACGTCTGCCGAACTGGGCCACTCTTCGATGAAGAGCTTTTCGACCGTCGCGATCGTCGCATGGATGCGTTCCAGAACCGGTATGCCGGCGTGCGCGTAGCCGATCGCCGCTTCCAGGACGGTCCGCAACGGCATGGTCCCATAGTTGCGCAACAGCAGCATCCATGCATCGAACGCGCCTGGAATGCAGGGCGCCAGAAGACCTGTCCCAGGAATGAGATCGAGATTCAGCGCTGCGAAATGCTCTGTCGTGGCGCCCTGCGGTGCCGGCCCCTGCCCACAGATGACGATGGTTTTGCCCGATGCGGCGTGGTGCAGCATGATCGGCACGTCCCCTGCGGGGCCATTGAGATGCGGCTCGACGATCTGAAGGGTAAAGCCCGCGGCGACGCCTGCGTCGAACGCGTTGCCGCCGCGCTCCAGAATGCCCATGGCGACCGCTGACGCGATCCAGTGCGTGGAAGCGGCAACTCCGAACCGGCCGACGATTTCCGGTCTTGTCGTAAAAGTCATCCTGACACCTAGAAGAAACGACGCTCGACATGGTCGAGCGCACGGTAATATCCGCCGACAAGCGGCAGGAACCACGGGTTGCCGGAATAGAAAGGCATGGTGGGGAAGCCCAGCGTCTGGAAAGCGCTCGGCTCTTCGTCCGGGTGGGCGATCGACCTCGCCAGGCGAAATCCCAGGTAATTCGACATTGCGACGCCGTTGCCCTGGCATCCGCCGGCAAAGTACACGCCCTCATGCCGCGCTATGTGCGGCAGGTAATCGAACGTGAAGCTGACATTGCCCTGCCAGGCATGCGTGACCCGGACAGTCCGAAGCTGAGACCATACCTCGCACATGGCACGATGCAGGATCCGGGCTATCTCCCTCTCATTGCAGGCGGTAAATCTCGCCCGGCCTCCGAACAGAATGCGCTTTCCGTCCGGCGATGCCCGGAAATAGTAGAGGACACGCTTCGTATCGGCGAAGAACCGGCCCTTCGGACTGATTTCACGCATCAGGTCGGGCGCAATTTCCTCCGTCGCGATCATATGGCTGGCTACGGGAACCAGCCTTCTCCTGAAATGGGGGGATACGCCGCCGGTATAGGCATTGGTGGCCATGATCAACGTGTCCGCGTCGACACGCCCGGCGGCGCCCGACAGCGAAAACCCGCCGGCTTTCCGCTCGACGGTGGTTACCGGAAAATGATTGTGAAGGGTTGCCCGGCTTCGTACGGCAGCCTCCGCAAGGCCACGGTGAAGGCGGGCAGGATGCAGTCCCCCGGCGTGATCGATCAGCATTCCGCCATGGTAGAAGTCCGTATCGATCTCACTGCGCAGATCGTCCCTGGACAGCGCCCGCACCCCTGTTCCGGTCAGCCGGCTCAAGGGTTCGGCCATCCGTATCTGCGAGCGGTGGGCGCGCTTCGAATATGCCAGTACCAGCCTTCCGCTCAGTTGCAGCGCGCAACTGATATTCTCCTGCGCAATCTTGCCTTCCAGATGTGCGAGCGAAGCGACGGCCTCCTGGCGCAGCCGATCTGCCTTGTCGGCGCCGACACGTTTTTCGAGGTCGGCGGGCAGCTTGAGAGCCGCACTGATCATGCCGCCGTTTCTGGTGCTCGCGCCCTCGCCGATCCTTCCCGCGTCGAGCACGGCCACGGACGCCCCGGACTGCGCAAGCTCGATCGCGGCGGACAGGCCGCAAAAGCCGCTGCCGACTATTGCGACGTCCACTTTGCGAGGCGGCGGTGCCGAAGCCTCGATTTCAGGCACATCCTCCCACCAGTAGGGGGATGGCTTGAAATCCGGGTGAAGCATGGTTGAGCGGGCCATGATCTTTCACCAGCCGATCGCGTAGGAGGGGCGGCGTGGATCGGCTCCACCGAAATATCCGGCTTTGCCGGACACAACGGCGCACACGCCACCGGCCAGCCAGCTGTAGTCCGGCCAGCGCTCGACCTTGTGGCCCCGGCTTAGCAGATCGTCGTCGAGCCCGGGGTCGAGACGTGACTCGAGCTTGAGCAACTGCGGACGATCCTCATACGGATAGAATGAGGATGGGAAACTGTAGGTGGCGAAACGCGGCGCCTCGATCGCAGCCTGAAGGTCCATCGAAAACAGCGACAGGTTGAGGAAGACCTGCACCATCGCCTGTATCTGGACGTCGCCTCCCGGTGTTCCGAACGCGATGACGGACCCGTCGTCGGCCACGGCCAGCGCCGGGCTCGGCGTCAGACGCGGACGCTTGCCGGGGGCGAGCCCTGCCGGATGGTCCGGGTCCAGGCGTGACTGGGTTCCCCGGCAGGACGGTACCAGTCCGGTTCCCGGAACGACGGGGGCGTGCCATGAGCCATCGCTTGGCGTCGCGGAAAAGGTGTTGCCCCAGCGATCGGCGACGCTCACATAGGACGTATCCGGCTCCGTGCCCGGCTCCGGTACGGGATTCGCCCTGCCGGCATCCGCCGCCTTTCCTGGATCGATGCCGGCGATGCATTCAGCGGCATATTTGTCGGAAAGAAGCGTCTGGAGCGGCACGTCCACAAATCGCGGGTCGCCATAGAAGCGTTCCCGGTCCCGGAAGGCGATCTTCAGGATTTCCGTCAGCAGATGGATGTAATCGGCCCCGTTGCGAGGCAGGTCTTTCAGGCCCGAGTGCTCCACCATCTTGAGAGCCTGCAACAGGGTCGGGCCCTGGCACCAGGCGTCGCAGGTATGGACGCTATAGGCTCCGAAGCGGCGCTCGACCGTTCTTCCGACCTCCGAGCGGTAGGCCGCCAGGTCCTCCATGGCGAGGAGACCGCCATTCGCCTGCTGGTGATCGACGATCTTCCTGGCGATATCGCCCAGGTAGAAGGCACTTCGTGCGGCTTCATAACCGGTTCGCAGGTCGCCGCCGGCAGCACGTTCCTCGTCCGCCATATATTGGAGCGTCGCTGCGAGATCCGATTGAATGAAAAGATCGCCCGTGTCCGGAGGATTTCCGCCTGGCAGATATATGGAGCTGGTGCTCTCCCAGCGGCCGTAGTCTACAGCCTTTTCCCGCAGCGTCTGCGCCATCAGGGCGTGCATATGGAAGCCGTCCCGCGCATACCGGATAGCCGGTTCGACAATATCGGCAAACCGCATGGTGCCGAACCTGGAAAGGGCCGTGAGCCAGGCATCCGGGGCGGAGGGCACGACGGTGCGCAGAACGCCGATCGGCAGCTTGCCGCCATGTCGGTTCATGAAGTCGGCAGGGTCGAGCGCTGCCGGCCACCAGCCCAACCCCGCAATGCTGATAACCTCGGCGCTGTCGGCCATGCGCACCAGGATGGGCGCGACGCCCGCGACATTGACGATATCGCTTTGCAGTACGCCCAATGCGATGCCGGCCGCGCAGCCGGCGTCCACGGCGTTGCCGCCGGCTTCCAACATGGCGTGGCCGGCAAGGGTCGCAAGATAGTGGCCACTGGCCACCATCTGCCGCGTGCCTGTGATCGTCGGACGAAGCGCCGCGCCGCTGGAAGCCGCTATCACCATGCGCGTTCCGCCACGAATTTGGTTACGAGATACTCGTCCAGACCCTCGATGCCGCCCTCGCGGCCGAAGCCGGAATCCTTGACACCTCCGAAGGGAGCTTCCGGCAGCCCGATGGGCTGACCATTGACTGAAACCATGCCCGCTTCAAGTGCGGAGCATAGCCGTCGGATGCGGGCCGCGGATACCGTATAGACATAGCTGGCGAGGCCGTAGGGAAGACGATTGGCCTCGAGCAAGGCTTCTCGCTCATCGGCAAACGGGTTGACGATGGCGATCGGACCAAACGGCTCTTCGTTCATGATCCGGGCATCAGGCGGAACATTGGCGAGAACGGTTGGCTCGAAGAAGAAGCCGGCCCGATCGATGCGCTTGCCGCCCGTGACCAGCTTAGCACCCTTATGAAGGGCGTCGGATACGAGTTCTTCCATGACGTCCAGGCGACGCTCATGAACGAGCGGCCCCATGTCGGAAACCGGGTCGAACGCATCGCCAACCCTCAGCGCCGATGCGAGTTCACCGAACCGGCGCAGGAAATCCGGGAAGGCCTGGCTTTCAACGAGGAGCCGCGTCGGTGAAACACAGACCTGCCCCGCATTACGATACTTGCTGGAAACGAGCGAACGTACCGCATCTTCCAGCGGCGCATCGGCAAATATGAGGGCTGGTGCGTGTCCGCCCAGTTCCATCGTCGCATATTTCAAGTGCTGTCCGGCGATTGCCGCGAGCATACGTCCCACCGGAACGGACCCGGTGAACGAAACCTTGCGTATCGCGGGATCGGGAACGAGAATCTGCGAAATCCGAGCCGGCTCTCCGAACAGCAGCTGGATGACTCCGGCGGGCACGCCGGCGTCGATAAAGGCTTGAACGAACTGCACACAACAGAACGGAGCTTCCTCGGAACCCTTAAGGATGACCGAGCACCCCGCCGCCAAGGCCGCTGCGACCTTTTTCGCCGATTGCGACAGGGGAAAATTCCACGGCGTAAAGGCGGCAACGGGGCCGATGGGTTCCTTTTCGACGGCCAGCCGCACGGCCTGGTCCGCTGCGGGAAGAAGGCGGCCATAGATCCGGCGCGCCTCCTGGCCATACCATTGCGTGACATCGGCGGTACGCGCGACCTCGCCCATGGCTTCTGCCAATGGCTTGCCCTGCTCTCGCGAAAGTGTCCTTGCGATCTCGTTCTGCCGTTCGAGCAGGAGGGAGGCAGCCTTTAGCAATACCCGCGAGCGTTCGGAGGCGGCAACGCCACGCCAGTGACGGAATGCACGCACCGCATGGTCGACCGCAGCATGGATTTCCGCGTCGTCGACCATCGCGTGGTGGCCGATCAACTGGCCGCTGGCCGGATTGATCACCGAACCGCTGCGCTCAGAAACGAACAGCCATTCGCCCCCAATCAGTGCGGGTGCGAATTCGTTCGAGGATTTCGCTTCACCAACCATGCCACCAACAACGTCCTTCCGGCGACCGTCTCGAGGGGGAGCATCATCATAAATTTCTTTCTTGCAACAAAAATCTTTATTGGATACAAAGTTTTTTATTGATGAAAGGAAATGCCGTGAAGTCGATGGGCTTGAGAGAGAGGCAAAGGCTTGCACGCAGGCAGGCGATCCTGTTCGCGGCCGGCGACCTGTTTGCGTCCGGAAGTTTCGACGCCACGAGCCTGGAGGACGTGGCCGCGTCGGCTGGCCTTTCGGTTCCGACCATCTACACCTTCTTCAAGTCCAAGCAGGAACTGCTGCTCGGGCTATTGGAGGAAGACCGCATTTTGCTCGAGCCGAAGTTGGCGGCGATTGTCGAGCAGTTGCCGAGCGATGCCGTCGATGCCTTTTTCGCCATAGGACGTGCCATCATCGCGGACGGCTATGATGTGACGCGCAAGAATGTCTGGCGAGAGATACTGGCGGCCTCGATCCGCTTCGGATCGGAAGAGCGCAACCAGTTCCGGGAATTGCAGTCGGTAAGCGCCAAATATATCGGCCTTGCGGTCGATGGGCTCCAACAGCGCGGACTGCTCTCCCGGGACCTTGATCGCGATAGCGCCGTCAGGGTTGTCCATGGCCTCATTCGCCGGGTCTTCCAACTCTATGTCGTGAACGACAGCGTGTCCGTCGAGGACATGATGGGAATGCTGCTCACCGACCTGAAGTCAGTCACCGCTGGCCTTGGACAATAACACTACGAGGATAGAATGCTTGAGATCGCCCGGCGGAACACGAACCTCCGCGAGATGGATATCGCCTCCCATCTGCATGCCCAGACCAATCTGAAAGCGCATGAAACGACCGGCCCCCTGATCGTGGCGGGAGGTGAAGGCTGCTATTTCTACGACGATAGCGGCAAGCGCTATCTGGACATGCATGCGGGCCTTTGGAGCCTGTCGCTGGGGCTGGGCAATGAGCGCCTGGCCGAGGCGGCGGCCCGTCAATTCAAGACGCTTGCCTACGCCCAGACCTTTGGACACCGCTCGTCGGAACCCGTCATCGAGCTATGCGACGCGCTCGTGAATCTCGCACCCGTGCCTATGTCGAAAGCGATGCTGCAAAGCTCGGGATCGGAAGCTAACGACACGGCCGTGAAGATCGCCTGGTACTACTGGAACTCGCGCAACGAGCCAGACCGGCGAAAGATCATCGCCCGCAAGCGCGCCTATCACGGCACGACCGCGGTGGCTGCGAGCCTGACGGATCTTCCGCACATGCACGCCGGGTTCGGCCTGCCGCTTCCGGGCTTTCTCCATGTTTCCTGCCCGGACACCTACAGAGGGCCCAGCGAGGGGGAAGGTGAGGCCGAATTTGCCACTCGCCTTGCCGAGGAACTGGACGAAACCATCCGCCGTGAAGGTCCCGAGACCATAGCGGCTTTCATTGCGGAGCCTGTCATGGGGGCCGGCGGTATCTATACGCCTCCGGATACCTATTTTCCCAAGATTCGCGAGGTTCTCGACCGCTACGGAATCCTCCTGATTGCCGACGAGGTGATCTGCGGGTTCGGCCGCACCGGCTCCTGGTGGGGGTCTCAATCCTACGGCGTCCAGCCGGACATGATCACCAGCGCCAAGGCGCTGTCGTCCTCCTATCTTCCAATCTCCGCCCTCATGATCAACCAGAAGATCTACGAGACGATCGCGCAGAAGAGCGACAGCGTCGGCGTATTCGGCCATGGCTACACCTATGGCGGGCATCCTGTGTGCGCTGCCGTCGCCCTGGAGGCGATCCGGATCTACCAGGAAGACGCACTTATCGAACGTGCCGCCGGGCTCGACGCGGTCATGCGTCGTCATCTCGAACCCCTGAAGGACCACCCTCTCGTCGGCGACGTACGCGGCAGGGGCTTGATGTGGGGTGTCGAAGTGGTCGCCGACAAGAAGACGAAGAAGGCATTCGAGCCTGCGCAGAAGGTTGGCGCGCGCGTCTCGAACACATGCTTCCAGAAAGGGCTCAACACCCGCGCCGTGGGTGGCCACGTGCTGGCGTTCACGCCGGCGTTGATCGTCACGGAAGAGGAAATCGGCACTGCCGCCGGTCTCCTGACGGAGGCTCTGGATCAGGTCGAGGTAGAACTGAAGCAAGAGAACTGAAGCAAACCGAAAAACTATAAAACCGGAGGAAATGAGATGAAATCGCTGCTTATCGGCCTGCTTGGTGCAATGGCCATGTCCGTCGCCACGCCGGCGCTGACGAAGGATTGGACCGATGTCGTAATCGGCATGGACCTCAGCTACAAGCCTTGGGCCTTCACGGATTCGGACGGCACGTTCATGGGCTTCGAAGTCGACCTGGCGAACGATCTGTGCGGACGCATGAAGGTGAAATGCGAACTGACCTCGCAAGCCTGGGACAGCATCATTCCCAGCCTCGAGGCCGGAAAGTTCGATGCCATCATCGCCGGCATGGCAATCACGCCGAAGCGTCTCGAGGTGATCGACTTCTCGATCCCCTACGCCGACAGCCCCCGGGTCCTGCTGACGCTCAAGGACAGCCCCTACGCAAAGCTCGCGCTCTCCGACAAGATCTTCGACATCGAGAATGGTGGAGACGAGGCGAAGCAGCAGATCGAAATGCTGCGCACCGAACTGAAAGGCGCGACGCTCGGGGTGCTGACTGCAACCGCCAATGTCAAGTTCATCGAGACCTACCTCGGCGACGTGGTGGAGGTGCGCCAGTACAAGACGGCCGAGCAGTATGTGCTCGACCTCGCCGCCGGGCGCATCGACGTCGCTCTGGACAACCTGGCCTATCTTGGCGGTGTCCTCACCGGTCCCGATGGCGGCGACATGGTGATCGTCGGGCCGAAACTGTCGGGCGGCATGTTTGGCGTCGGCCGTGGTGTCGGTTTGAGGAAATCCGATACCGACCTCAAGGCGCTTTTCGACAAGGCGATCGAGGAAGCCAAGCAGGACGGGACCATCGCGAAAATTTCCGACAAGTGGTTCGGGGTCAATGTCGCCCCGCAATGACGGCGTGCTGCTGCCGGCGGCGGTCGCAGCCGGCAGCAGCCTCGTCTTTCTTTCAGGATGCTCGCGATGGCGCAGCCTTACAATAGGCCCCTGAGTGCCGTCG
>JBASAA010000054.1:0-26066 GCA_049650385.1 Mesorhizobium sp. | reverse complement strand
ATCAAGGACAAGCTGATCCACCCCTATCTCGACATCAACCTCGACTATTACGACCTTGGCGTCGAGCACCGGGACGCCACCAACGACAAGGTCACCGTCGATGCGGCGCACGCCATCCAGAAGCACGGCGTCGGCGTGAAATGCGCCACCATCACGCCCGACGAGGCGCGTGTGGAAGAGTTCAAGCTGAAGCAGATGTGGAAGTCGCCGAACGGCACCATCCGCAACATCCTCGGCGGCACCATCTTCCGCGAGCCGATCATCATGAAGAACGTGCCGCGACTGGTGCCCGGCTGGACCAAGCCGATCATCGTCGGCCGCCACGCCTTCGGCGACCAGTACAAGGCGACCGACTTCCGCTTCCCCGGCAAGGGCAAGCTCTCGATCAAGTTTGTCGGCGAGGACGGCAAGGTCATCGAGCACGACGTTTTCGACGCGCCCGGCGCGGGCGTCGCCATGGCCATGTACAACCTGGACGAATCGATCCGCGAATTCGCACGCGCCTCCATGAATTACGGCCTGCTGCGCGGCTATCCGGTCTACCTGTCGACCAAGAACACCATCCTCAAGGCCTATGACGGCCGCTTCAAGGATCTGTTCCAGGAAGTCTACGACGCCGAGTTCAAGGCCGAGTTCGAAAAGCGCAAGCTGACCTACGAGCACCGGCTGATCGACGACATGGTGGCGTCGAGCCTGAAGTGGTCGGGCGGCTATGTGTGGGCCTGCAAGAACTACGACGGCGACGTGCAGTCCGACACGGTGGCGCAGGGGTTCGGCTCGCTCGGCCTGATGACCTCGGTGCTGATGACGCCGGACGGCAAGACCGTGGAGGCGGAGGCCGCGCACGGCACCGTCACCCGGCACTACCGCCAGCACCAGAAGGGCCAGGAAACCTCGACCAACTCGATCGCCTCGATCTTCGCCTGGACGCGCGGGCTCGCCCACCGCGCCAAGCTGGACGACAACGCCGACCTGAAGCGCTTCTCCGAGACGCTGGAAAAGGTCTGCATCCAGACGGTCGAGAGCGGCTTCATGACCAAGGACCTGTCGCTGCTGATCGGCCCCGACCAGCCGTGGCTTTCCACCACCGGCTTCCTCGACAAGATCGACGAGAACCTGCAGAAGGCCATGGCCTGACCGGCCGGCCCTGCCACAACGCAAAGCCCCGGAGCGATCCGGGGCTTTTTTCATGAAGAGCCTTGCGCTGCCGGATGGGCCGACCGCCATACGGGCAGCACGACGCGCTGGCACGCACCTCTATAGGCGTGCTTTGCGCCTGCCTCGACTCAGCGTAGCCTCCATAAGGTAAACCCGCCTTTGAGGAGGAAACATGCAAAAGAAGATAGCAGCCGAGTTTCTCGGCACTTTCTGGCTTGTGTTTTGTGGTTGCGGTAGCGCCGTGCTGGCGGCGGCGTTCCCTGATGTCGGCATCGGCCTTCTGGGCGTCGCGCTCGCCTTCGGCCTGACAGTGGTTACCATGGCGTATGCCGTCGGCGGTATTTCCGGCGGTCATTTCAACCCGGCCGTATCGGTGGGCATGGTCGCAGGCGGGCGCATGCCGGCCGGCGAGCTTCCCGCCTACATCATCGCCCAGGTGGTCGGCGCCGTGGTGGCGGCCGCCGTTCTCTACGTCATCGCCTCGGGAAAGGCCGATTTCAGCGCCGGCGGTTTCGCCTCGAACGGCTACGGCGAGCTCTCGCCGGGCAAATATTCGCTGCTGGCGGGCCTGGTGATGGAAATCGTGATGACGGGTTTCTTCATCTTCGTCATCCTGGCGGTAACCAGCCCGCGCAATCCCTCGCCCGGCTTCGCGCCGCTGGCGATCGGCCTGACGCTGACGCTCATCCATCTCGTATCGATCCCGGTGACCAATACCTCGGTCAACCCGGCCCGCTCGACCGGGGCGGCGCTGTTCGCGCAGACGGGGGCACTGGGGCAGTTGTGGCTGTTCTGGGTCGCGCCGATCGTGGGGGCGATCATCGGCGCGCTGGTGTGGCGCGCGGTGTTCGACGATCCGGCCGAAACCAGCCTGGGTGTCGCTCCGGCGGAATGAACGAGGCCGTTCCGCCGAAACAAACCGGGAGGCGGCCCACCGCCTCCCTGTCCTTTCTCAGGCCGTCAACGCCGCCTTGACGGCATCGATGGCAGCCTGCGCCTTCGACGCGTCGGGGCCGCCGGCCTGCGCCATGTCGGGACGGCCGCCGCCGCCCTGGCCGCCGAGCGCGGCGGAAGCGAGCCGCACCAGATCGACGGCGCTGAAGCGGCCGGTCAGGTCGGCGGTGACGCCGACCACGACGCTGGCCTTGCCTTCGGTGTCGCCGACCAGCACGACCACGCCGGAACCCAGCTTGCCCTTGCCCTCGTCGGCGAGCGACTTCAGGTCCTTCGGCGCAACGCCGGAAACGGCCTTGCCGAGGAAGCCGACGTCACCGACCTTCTCGGTTTCCGTGCCGCCGTTCTCCGCCGCGCCGCCGCCCATGGCCAGCTTCTTGCGGGCGTCGGCCAGTTCGCGCTCCAGCCGCTTGCGCTCGTCCAGCAAGGCTTCGACCCGGGCGGGCACTTCGGCCGGCGAGATCTTCAGCACCGCCGCCGCCTGCTTCAGCCGGCGCTCCTGCTCGTCGAGATGGTGGCGCGCGGCCTCGCCGGTCAGCGCCTCGATGCGGCGCACGCCGGCGGCGACCGGACTGTCGGAAACGATGCGCACCAGGCCGACATCGCCGGTGGCCGAAACATGGGTGCCGCCGCACAGCTCGATCGAATAAGGCCGGTTGACCTTGTCGCCATGGAGAGCGGTGCCCATGGACACCACGCGCACCTCGTCGCCGTATTTCTCGCCGAACAGCGCCATCGCGCCCTCGGCGCGTGCGTCATCCACGGACATCAGCCGCGTGGTGACCGGGCTGTTCTGGACGACGATCTCGTTGGCGGTCTGCTCGACCTTCTCCATTTCCTCGGCCGAAATGGGCTTGTTGTGCGAAATGTCGAAGCGCAGCCGCTCCGGCGCCACCAGCGAGCCCTTCTGCGCCACATGGGTGCCCAGCACCTCGCGCAGCGCCTCGTGGATCAGATGCGTGGCCGAATGGTTGGCGCGCAACCGGGAGCGGCGGGCGTGGTCGACTTCCAGCTCGACAGTCGCGCCAGCCTTTACCGTGCCGCTGGCCACCTTGCCGAAATGGATGAACAGGCCATCGGCCTTCTTCTGCGTATCGGTGACCTCGATCGAAAAACCGTCGCCGGAAAGGCGGCCGGTGTCACCCATCTGGCCGCCGGATTCGCCGTAGAACGGCGTCTGGTTGACGATGACGGCAACGGTGTCGCCGGCGGTGGCCGCGTCGACCTCCTTGCCGTCGCCGACCAGCGCCAGCACCACGCCTTCCGCCTTCTCGGTGTCGTAGCCGAGGAATTCGGTCGCGCCCAGCTTCTCACGCAGCGCGAACCAGATCGTCTCCGTCGCCGCCTCACCGGAGCCCGCCCAGTTGGCGCGGGCCTCGGCGCGCTGGCGCTGCATGGCATCGTTGAAGCCGTCGAGGTTGACGGAAATGCTGCGCTGGCGCAGTGCATCCTGCGTCAGGTCGAGCGGGAAGCCGTAGGTGTCGTAGAGCTTGAACGCCGTCTCGCCGTCCAGCATCTCGCCGGCCGCCATGCCCCCGGTGGCTTCCTCCAGCAAATGAAGGCCGCGCGCCAGCGTCTTGCGGAAGCGCGTCTCCTCAAGCTTCAGCGTCTCGGTAATCAACGCCTCGCCGCGCACCAGTTCGGGATAGGCCTGGCCCATTTCGCGCAGCAGCGCCGGCACCAGCTTCCACATCAATGGTTCGCCGGCGCCCAGCAACTGGCCGTGGCGCATGGCGCGGCGCATGATGCGCCTGAGCACGTAGCCCCTGCCTTCGTTGGACGGCAGCACGCCGTCGGCGATGAGGAAGCAGGACGAGCGCAGATGGTCGGCGATGACGCGGAACGACGCCGTGTTTTCCTTGTCCGGGCCGCGGCCGAGCGCCGAGGCGGTCGCGTCGATCAGGTGCCGGAAAAGGTCCGTCTCGAAAACGGCATCGACCCCTTGCAGGACGGAAGCCATGCGCTCCAGCCCCATGCCGGTGTCGATGGACGGGCGCGGCAGGTCGACCCGCTCCTCCTTTGTCACCTGCTCGTACTGCATGAAGACGAGGTTCCAGAATTCCAGGAAGCGGTCGCCGTCTTCCTCCGGGCTACCGGGCGGTCCGCCCCAGATATGCTCGCCGCGATCGATGAAGATTTCCGAACAGGGACCGCAGGGGCCGGTGTCGCCCATCGCCCAGAAATTGTCCGAGGTCGGGATACGGATGATGCGGTCATCGGAAAAACCGGCGATCTTGTGCCAGAGGCGGGCAGCCTCGTCGTCGGTATGGTAGACGGTGACCAGAAGCTTGTCCCTGGCGAGGCCGAACTCCCGCGTGATCAGGTTCCACGCGAGTTCGATGGCGCGTTCCTTGAAATAATCGCCGAAGGAGAAATTGCCGAGCATCTCGAAATAGGTGAGGTGGCGCGCGGTGTAGCCGACATTGTCGAGGTCGTTGTGCTTGCCGCCGGCGCGCACGCATTTCTGCGCGGTGGTGGCGCGCGAATAGGCGCGCTTCTCCAGGCCGGTGAAAACGTTCTTGAACTGGACCATGCCGGCATTGGTGAACATCAATGTCGGGTCGTTGCGCGGCACCAGCGGGCTCGATGAGACGACCTCGTGGCCTTCCTTGCGGAAATAGTCGAGGAAGGTCGACCGGATTTCGTTCACGCCACTCATAAGATGCCGCCTTGTTCGAGAAACCGCCTTCAGCCGGCGGAAATGACAGGGCCTTTTAGCGGGCGCACCGCACCCTGTCCAGAAACACGAAACCCGCTGGCCCATGGTTCGCAACGGATACCGCAAAAGCAAACCGCCGGCCCAAGGCCGGCGGTCCGCTCATTGCAGTCATCGGAGGAAGCGACAGGTCAGCAGACGCTACATCGCGCCGGCTTCCCCTTCGAAATCCTCGCCGTCGTCCTTCTCCGGCCCGCCGTTTTCCAGGAACTTTTCGGCGATCAGCCCGGCGTTCTGGCGGATAGCCAGTTCGACCTCGCGCGCCGTATCGGGGTTGTCGCGCAGGAACTGCTTGGCGTTCTCGCGCCCCTGCCCCAGCCGCTGCGAATTATAGGAGAACCAGGCGCCCGACTTCTCGACGATGCCGGCCTTGACGCCGAGGTCGATCAACTCGCCGGTCTTCGACACGCCCTCGCCATACATGATGTCGAACTCGATCACCTTGAAGGGCGGCGCCAGCTTGTTCTTGACCACCTTGACGCGGGTCTGGTTGCCGACGACCTCGTCGCGGTCCTTGATCGAGCCGATGCGGCGGATGTCGAGGCGCACCGAGGCATAGAACTTCAGCGCGTTGCCGCCGGTGGTGGTTTCGGGCGAGCCGAACATGACGCCGATCTTCATGCGGATCTGGTTGATGAAGATGACCATGGTGTTGGAGCGCGAGATGGAGGCGGTCAGCTTGCGCAGCGCCTGGCTCATCAGGCGCGCCTGCAGGCCGGGCAGCGAGTCGCCCATCTCGCCCTCAATTTCGGCGCGCGGCGTCAGCGCCGCCACCGAGTCCACCACCAGCACGTCGATGGCGCCGGAGCGCACCAGCGTGTCGCAAATCTCCAGCGCCTGCTCGCCGGTGTCCGGCTGCGAGATCAGGAGGTCCTCGAGATTGACGCCGAGCTTGCGGGCATAGACGGGGTCGAGCGCGTGTTCGGCATCGACGAAGGCGCAGATGCCGCCCTTCTTCTGGGCTTCCGCCACCGTATGCAGGGCGAGCGTCGTCTTGCCCGAGCTTTCCGGCCCGTAGATCTCGACGATGCGGCCGCGCGGCAGGCCGCCGACGCCGAGCGCGATGTCGAGGCCGAGCGAACCGGTGGGCACCGTTTCGACCTCGACCACCTCGTTGGCGCCGAGACGCATGATCGAGCCCTTGCCGAACGCGCGCTCGATCTGCGACAGCGCCGCGTCCAGAGCCTTCGATTTGTCCACTGCTTTGTCCTCTACAAGCCGCAAAGTATTCTGAGCCATGATACATCACCCCGTGATCGTCAATGAAGGCCGGACAGCGCCGCGAACCCTGCCTTTATGTACTCTTTTTGTTCTCGTATGGCAATAGAGACCAAGCCATTGATTTCGCACCATTACCCGGATTTGTTCTTTTTTTGTTTGTCCGAGCTCCCACCGATTGACCCGGAGGAGCCCGCCATGGCGGCCACCCGAATCGCGCTGCGCGCGTTGCAGAATCGCTTGCGGGGTGCGGCCACTAAAGAGGTGTTGACGGCATGACACGATCCCCTCACCTGCTGGCGTTCGGCGGCGCCCATATTGACCGGCGCGGCTACGTGTCCGGCGCGTACATGCCGGCCGCCTCGAACCCCGGGACACTGCGCGAAGAGGTCGGCGGCGGCACGTTCAATGCGCTGCGCTGGGCCGTCCGGCGTGGGCTGGCGGCGTCGCTCTGCTCGATGCGGGGCGGCGACGATGCCGGCGATCGCGTGGCACGCGCCATCGATGCGGCCGGCATCCGCGACCTGTCGGCGGTCTTTCTCGACCGGGCGACGCCGAGCTATACCGCCCTCATCGACGCCGACGGCGAACTGATCGCGGGGCTCGCCGACATGGGGCTGTACGACCTCGCCTTTCCGAAGCAGATGCGGCGATCCAAGCTGCGGGAAGCGGCGGCCGGCGCGGATGCGCTGCTGTGCGACGCCAACCTGCCAACGGCAGCACTCGAACGATGCCTGGACCTGGCCGGCGGCAAGCCTTGTTTCGGCATCGCCATTTCTCCCGCCAAGGTCGTCCGTTTCACTCCCCTTCTCGGCCGGCTTTCCGTGCTGTTCATGAACCGCCGGGAAGCCGTTGCGATGACCGGGCAGGCCACGACAGGCAAGGGGGCGGAACTGGTCGCGGCCTTGCGCAGGCTCGGTCTCGAAGCGGGCGTCGTCACCGGCGGCGGCGGCCCGCTGCTGGGATACGACGTCGAAAGCGCCTTCACGGCGACGCCGCCGGCGCTGCGCGCCATCGCCGATGTCACCGGCGCGGGCGACGCGCTGGCTGGAACCACGGTCGCTGCGCTGATGCGGGGGCAGGCCCTGCGCCAGGCTGTGCGCGAAGGGATCGCGGCGTCAATGCTGGCGCTGGCAAGCGCCGACGCCGCCCCGGGCTTTACCCCGGCCGCCTTTGCCGGGGCGCTCGCCCTTGTGCCGGAGCCGGTGGAAGTGGCATGAAGGCGACGGAACGGAGTTCTCATGATCCCTGACACCGCGCGCGCCTTCATCGACATTCTTGCCCCGGTAGCCGACGCGCTCGCCGCCGGCCGGCCGGTGGTAGCGCTGGAATCGACCATCATCACGCACGGAATGCCCGACCCCGACAATGCCGCCATGGCGGCCCGGGTGGAGGGGATCGTCGCGGAAGAAGGCGCGCTCGCGGCCACGATCGCGGTAGTGGGCGGCCGCATCAAGATCGGCCTGTCCGCCGGCGAGCGCGAGGCGCTGGCGAAGACCAGCGACGCCATGAAGCTGTCGCGCGCCGACCTCGGCTTTGCGGTCTCGCAAGGGCGCACCGGTGGAACCACCGTCGCCGCCACCATGATCTGCGCGGCGCTGGCGGGCATCAGGGTATTCGCCACCGGCGGCATCGGCGGCGTCCACAAGGGGGCGGAGACGAGCTTCGACATTTCCGCCGATCTGGACGAACTGGCGCGGACGCCGGTGATCGTGGTTTCGGCCGGTGCCAAGGCGATCCTCGACATCGAAAAGACGCTGGAAGTGCTGGAGACGCGCGGCGTTCCGGTGATCGGCCACGGGACCGAGGTCATGCCGGCGTTCTGGTCGCGGCATTCGCCTTTTCGCGCCCCGCTGACGCTTCACTCGGCGAATGAGATCGCACACCTGTTCACGACGCGCCGGGCGCTGGGGCTGGACGGCGGCATGCTGGTGGCCAACCCTGTGCCAGAGGCGGACGAGATTCCGGCGGCCGAAATGGCCGGCACCATCGCGGCCGCACAGAAGGCGGCCAAGGCCGAACACATCTCCGGCAAGGCGGTGACGCCGTTCCTCCTGTCGAAAATCCTCGAACTGACCGGCGGCCGCAGCCTGAAAACCAACATCGCGCTGGTGGAAAACAACGCCCGGCTGGCGGCGCGGATCGCCCGGGCACTGTAGCGGGAACGGAAAAGTCCGGCGCCGCTGCAGGCTTCAGGATCCCCACTCTTCATCACAAGGGGGAAGGGAGACTTGGCGCGGCGCTTCAGCTTCCCCTCCCCCTTGTGGGGAGGGGTGAGGGGTGGGGGTCCGCTCGCCCGGAAAAGCCGCTACTTTCCGCTCCTCAGCCCTGCCTCATGGGCCTTGCGCGCCCACGTCGCCATTTCGTCGGCATCGTCGAGCGCGCCTTCGGGCACGGTCCAGTAGGGCATCGCGACCTCCCGGCCGTGACGCGAATGGGTGTAGACCCAGCGCCGGCCGCCGGCGACCTCATAGTCGGCGGCAACCTCGCCGTCGCCCTTGAGCAGGAGTTCGCCACGTAGCACGATGGCGATGATGACGCCATCGCAATAGATGCCCTTGCCGCCGAACAGGCGCCTGACGCTGACCCGGCCGAGGCTTTCGAAAAGCTCGGCGATCCGCTCGTCGTCCATCGGGGTGGCTGGGTCAGGCGGCGCTTTGCGCGCGCGCCTCGGCCAAAGCCTTCAGGTCGGCGGGCTTCAGTTCCACCGATTCGCCGCAGCCGCAGGCCGAACTCTGGTTCGGGTTGGTGAAGGTGAAGCCGGTGCGCAGCGGCGTCTGCTCGAAATCCATTTCCGTGCCGAACAGGAAAAGGGCGGCCTCGGGCGCGACATAGACATGGGCGCCGCCGCGTTCGACATGGTCGTCCTTGGGATTGGGCTCGGTCACGAGATCGACCGTGTATTCCATGCCGGCGCAGCCGCCCTTCTTGATACCAAGCCGGATGCCATGGGCGTTTTCACGCGCCGCCACGATCTCAAGCACGCGCTCGGCCGCCCTCTCGGTCATGCTGATGACGGAAAAACTTCTCATGTCCTTCTCCGCTTCCAGCCAGGTTCAAGGCCTGCCGGACTCATTGCCCCTAAAATGGGGGAGTTTGGCCTGCGCCGCAAGGGCCAGGCCGTTGCGTGATCGGCCGTAACACTTTTCACTTTTGCGGAACCGCCTTCCCCGCCCCACATTTCCAGTTCTGAAAGGCCCGATCAACGGAGGCTAAACAGATGCTGATGCGAAATACGCTTCTTACAAGCACCATGCTTGCCCTCACAGCTTCGGCCGCTTTCGCGCAAACGGTCATCCTGCAACCGGACGAAGAGGTCGTGGTGCGCGAATACATCGTCAAGCGGCCGCCGCCGGCAGTCGTGCTGCCGGACGACTTCGACCTCAGCGTCGGCACGGTGGTGCCCGAGGACGTCGTCATCACCCCGCTCGACGCACCCGGCATCGACACGCGCTACGAGTATCTGGTGGTGGACGGCCGCGGCGTCCTGGTGGACCCGGATACGCGCGAAATCGTCGAAATCCTCGACTGACTGGTCCGGTAGAAACGACGGCGGTCGGCGCTCAGTACCAGCCGACCGCGATCTGCGCTTCCTCCGACATGCGGTCGGGCGTCCATGGCGGATCGAAGGTCATGGTGACCTCGACGCCGGACACGCCCTCGACGGCGCCGACGGCGTTTTCCACCCAGCCGGGCATCTCGCCGGCCACCGGGCAGCCAGGCGCCGTCAGCGTCATGTCGATCTTGACGGTGCGGTCGTCTTCTATATCGACCTTATAGATGAGGCCGAGTTCATAGATGTCGGCCGGGATTTCCGGGTCGTAGACCGTCTTCAGCGCCGAAATGATGTCGTCCGTCAGCCGCGCCAGTTCGTCGGCGGGAAGCGCCGAAGCCGTGCCGATGCCTTCGGCCACCATGCCGGGCGTGGTATGCTGATCTGTGTCGTCCATGCTCATCACCCGAAGAACTTTCTCGCTTTTTCAAGCGCTTCCGCCAGGGCATCCACTTCGCCCCGCGTATTGTACATGCCGAACGAGGCCCGGCAGGTGGAGGTAACGCCGAAGCGTTTCAGGAGCGGCTGGGCGCAATGGGTGCCGGCGCGCACCGCGACCCCCTGCCTGTCGATCACCATCGAAACGTCATGGGCGTGGATGCCCTGCAACTCGAACGAAACGATCGCGCCCTTTTGTGGCGCATCGCCGAAGATGCGCAGCGAATTGATGGCCCGCAGCCGCTCATGCGCATAGGTTTTCAAGTCATCCTCGTGCGCGGCGATGCGCTCGCGGCCGACGCTTTCCATGTAGTCAAGCGCAACACCCAAGCCGATCGCCTGCACGATCGGCGGCGTGCCCGCCTCGAAGCGGTGCGGCGGATCGTTGTAGGTGACGAACTCCTCGGTCACTTCCTCGATCATTTCGCCGCCGCCCATGAACGGGCGCATGCGTTCCAGCACTTCCTTCTTGCCGTAGAGCACGCCGATGCCGCTCGGGCCGTAGACCTTGTGGCCGGTGAAGGCGAAGAAATCGCAGTCGAGGTCCTGCACATCGATCGGCATGTGGACCGCGCTCTGGCTGCCGTCCACCAGCACCGGAATGCCGCGCTGATGGGCAATGCGGCAGATCTCCTTGATCGGCGTGATGGTGCCCAGCGCGTTCGACATATGGGTAATGGCGACCAGCTTCGTCCTTTCCGTCAGGCTCTTCTCGAAATCCTCGATATGGAGCGCGCCGAGGTCGTCCACCGGCACCCAGACCAGCTTCGCGCCGCGCCGCTCGCGAATGAAATGCCACGGCACGATGTTGGAGTGGTGCTCGAGGATCGACAGCACGATCTCGTCGCCCTCGCCGATGTTCGGCATGCCGAAGCCATAGGCGACGGTATTGATCGCGGCCGTCGAATTCGAGGTAAAGACGATGTTGTCGGTGCTCGGCGCGTTCAGGAAGCGGCGCACGGATTCGCGCGCCTTTTCATAGGCATCGGTCGCCGCATTGGACAAAAAATGCAGGCCTCGGTGGACGTTGGCGTACTCGCTGGCATAAGCGTGCTGGATGGCGTCGAGCACCACCTGCGGCTTCTGCGCCGAGGCGCCGTTGTCGAGATAGACCAGCGGCTTGCCGTGAACCTCGCGCGCCAGGATCGGAAAATCGCGGCGGATCGCCTCGACGTCATAGGGTGCGGTTACGATTTTCTGATCCATGGTTTGCCTTTCAGTGCGGAAGGGCGCTTTAGCCCCGCCCTCCGCCATGGCTCCGGGCGTTCGTCGTTCAAAAAGCCGGATTTCTGGCTTTTTGCCGGCTACGCCGACCGCTCCTCACCCATGCGCGACGAACCAGTCGACCAGGCGCTGCTCCAGCGCCTCGACGATCGCCTCGTCTTCCATCTCCTCGATCACCTCGGCGACGAACGCCTTGACCAGAAGGCCGCGCGCCGTCTTTTCCTCGATGCCGCGCGCCATCAGGTAGAACAGGTGGTCGCGGTCGATCTCGGTGACGGTGGCGCCGTGGCCGCAGACCACGTCGTCGGCGAAGATTTCCAGTTCCGGCTTGGTCGAGAATTCACCGTCGTCCGACAGCAGCAGCGTGTTGCAAGCCATCTTGGCATCGGTCTTCTGGGCATACTGGCGCACGTTGATGCGGCCCTGGAAGACGCCATGCGCCTTGCCGGTGACGACGTTGCGGATCACCTCGGTCGAAGAGGTATGCGGCACTTCGTGGTCGAGCACCATGGTCACGTCGGTATGCGTGTCGCCGGCCAGAAGATTGACGCCGCGCAGCGTGAACTCGCCGCCTTCGCCCTTGGCCGCGACCCTGATCTCCTGGCGCACCAACTTGCCACCCGCGTTCATGACGAACAGGGTAAGCTTGGCATTCCTGCCGATCCAGGCGTTGAACTGGCCAAGATGGGTGACGCTGTCCGGCTGCTCCTGCACGATCAGCCAGGTGACCTCGCTGTCGTCGCCGATGACGACATTGTCCACCGACGAGACCAGTGCATCGGCGCTGCCGGCCTGCCGCTCGACGATGGTGGCGGCGACGCCGGCGCCGACCTTGACGGCAAAGCGCGCATGCGCCTGGCCGCCAGCCTGGACGTTCTGCAACTCGATCGGCTTTTCCAGTTTCGTGCCGGCCGCAATGTCGAGCAGCCAGCCATCGGCCACGAAGGCGCTGTTGAGCGCGCCGATAGCGTCATCCGCGGCCTGCGCCCCGAGCGCCGGCGCATAGGTGCCGTCGCTGAGCTTGTCGGCAACGGGGCTTACCGTGACGCCCTCGATCGCCACCGGCTTCGACACCGCGCCGTTGAGCAGCGCCAGCACCGGCGAGCCCTCGACCAGCGGCGCGAGCGCGGAGGCCCGGGCGTTGTCGTCATAGGCCGGAACCGTGGTCAGCAGGCGACGCAGGTCCGTGTAGTGCCAGGTTTCGATGCGGCGCGTCGGCAGGCCGTGCTTGATCGCCTCGACGGACTCGTCGCGCTTCGACATCACCGCGCCGTCGCCCGGCAGAAACGACTGGCGCTCGCCGAAAGCGTCGATCAGCGCAGTCTCGGCCTGGGTGCGCTGCGGTTGCAAATGCATGTTCATCACGTCCCCCTCAGGCAGCCTCGCCGATCACGCCGGCATAGCCATTGGCTTCGAGGTCGAGCGCAAGCGACTTGTCGCCCGACTTGATGACCTGACCCTTGTAGAGCACATGCACCGTATCCGGCACGATGTGCTCCAGCAGGCGCTGGTAGTGGGTGATGACGATCACCGCGCGATCGGGCGAGCGCAGCGAATTGACGCCGTCGGCGACGATCTTGAGCGCATCGATGTCGAGGCCGCTGTCGGTTTCGTCCATGACGCACAGCTTCGGCTGCAGCAGTTTCATCTGCAGGATCTCGGCGCGCTTCTTCTCGCCGCCGGAAAAGCCGACATTGAGCGGACGCTTCAGCATCGCCATGTCCATTTCGAGCGTGCCGGTGGCTTCACGTACGCGCTTGAGGAATTCCGGCACCTTCAGCGGTTCCTCGCCGCGCGCCTTGCGCTGCTCGTTCATCGCCACCTTGAGGAATTCCATGGTCGCCACGCCCGGTATCTCCATCGGATACTGGAAGGCGAGGAAAATGCCCTTGGCGGCGCGCTCGGCGGGGTCGAGTTCGAGGATCGACTCTCCGTTGTAGAGGATGTCACCTTCGGTGACCTCGTAGTCGTCGCGGCCGGCGAGCACATAGGACAGCGTCGACTTTCCCGAGCCGTTCGGCCCCATGATGGCGGCGACCTCGCCGTCCTTGACGGTCAGGTTGAGGCCGCGGATGATCTCGGTGCCGTCCTCGGCGATACGAGCGTGCAGGTTCTTGATTTCAAGCATTTTTTCTTCCTGAATCTTATTTGCGGGCGGTCAGCCGACCGAGCCTTCGAGCGAGATGCCGATGAGTTTCTGCGCCTCGACGGCGAACTCCATCGGCAGTTCCTGGATGACGTCCTTGACGAAGCCGTTGACGATGAGCGCGATGGCTTCCTCTTCCGGGATGCCGCGCTGCATGACGTAGAACTTCTGGTCCTCGGAAATCTTCGAGGTGGTCGCCTCGTGCTCGAACTGGGCCGTCGAGTTCTTCGCTTCCATGTAGGGCACGGTGTGGGCGCCGCACTGGTCGCCGATCAGCAGCGAATCGCAGTTGGTGAAGTTTCGCGCGTTGGTCGCCTTGCGGTGGGCCGAAACCTGGCCGCGATAGGTGTTCTGCGAGAAACCGGCGGCGATGCCCTTGGAGATGATGCGGCTCTTCGTATTCTTGCCGAGATGGATCATCTTGGTGCCGCTGTCGATCTGCTGGTAGCCGTTCGACACCGCGATCGAATAGAAATTGCCCTGGCTGTCGTCGCCGCGCAGGATGCAGGACGGGTATTTCCAGGTGATGGCGGAACCGGTTTCGACCTGCGTCCACGAAATCTTCGAACGGTCGCCACGGCAATCGCCACGCTTGGTGACGAAGTTGTAGATGCCGCCCTTGCCCTCGGCATCGCCCGGATACCAGTTCTGCACGGTCGAATACTTGATCTCGGCGTCGTCGAGCGCGATCAGTTCGACCACGGCGGCGTGAAGCTGGTTCTCGTCGCGCTGCGGCGCGGTGCAGCCTTCCAGATAGGAGACGTAGGCGCCCTCCTCCGCGATGATCAGGGTACGCTCGAACTGGCCGGTGCCCTTCTCGTTGATGCGGAAATAGGTGGAAAGCTCCATCGGGCAGCGCACGCCCTTGGGCACGAACACGAACGAACCGTCGGTGAACACCGCCGAATTCAGCGTGGCGTAGAAATTGTCGGAGATCGGCACGACGGTGCCGAGATACTTCTTCACCAGTTCCGGATGTTCGCGAATGGCTTCCGAGATCGAGCAGAAGATGACGCCGGCAGCGGCCAGTTCCTTCTTGAAGGTGGTGACCACCGAGACGGAATCGAACACCGCGTCGACCGCGACCCGGCCCGACTTGTAGACGTTGTCGTTGGCGCCCTCGGAAAGCTCCTCGCTCTCGGCCGGTGCCGCCTTCTTCACGCCGGCGAGGATTTCCTGCTCCTTGAGCGGGATACCGAGCTTTTCATAGGTCCTGAGCAGTTCGGGGTCGACCTCGTCCAGCGACGTCGGCCCGGTCACGCCCTTGGGCGCCGCGTAGTAGTGAATGTCCTGGAAGTCGATCTTCGGATATTCGACGCGCGCCCAGGTCGGTTCTTCCATGGTCTGCCAGCGGCGAAAGGCGTCCAGCCGCCATTCCAGCATCCAGTCCGGCTCGCCCTTCTTGGACGAGATGAAGCGGATGATGTCTTCGTTCAGGCCCTTGGGGGCCTTGTCGGTCTCGATAAGGGTCTCGAAGCCGTATTTGTACTGATCGACGTCGATCATACGGACCTGGTCGATGGTTTCCTGCACAGCAGCCATCAGCGTTCTCCATCCTTGCCGGGGTCAAGGCCCGGCAGTTTTCAAACTATGGCACCGCCTGTCGGCGTCCCCGCAAGGAACCTGGGGCAGTCTCCCCCGGGCGGCGTAAGTTCCATATAGTGCGTCCCTGCCGGAAATTCATCCGGCCAACTGGAAACGCACCGCTCATCCAGGCCTGTGGCCCGATTTCATCGCCGCCTCAGGCAGCCTTGTCGCGCCCAGCGTGGCGCGTGGCGATCCGCGCCAGCGCCTGCCGGAACAACTCGATATCTTCCGCGCCGGTCGTGGCGCCGATCGACACCCGGAGCGCGCCCGCATTCTCGTGCCCCATGGCTTCCAACACATGGCTCGGCCCGACCCTGCCCGACGAACAGGCGGAACCGGCCGACAGCGCGATGCCGGCCAGGTCGAAAGCGATCTGCGCGGTTTCGGCCTTCATCGCCGGTATGGCGAAAAAAGTCGTGTTGGCAAGCCTGTCGGTCTGCTTGCCGAAAATTTCGGCACCGGGAACCAGCGCCAGGACCATCGCCTCGATCTCGTCACGCCGCGCACGCACCGCAGCGATATCGGCAAGGCCTGCGGCCGCTACCTTCGCCGCCGCGCCGAAACCGGCGATGGCGGCAAGGTTCTCGGTGCCGCCGCGGTGGCCCTTTTCCTGGCCGCCACCGCGCACGAGCGGCTCCGGCATCATCAGGTCGGCCGCGGCGACGATCGCTCCGGCGCCCTGCGGCCCGCCGATCTTGTGTGACGACAGAATCAGGTAGTCTGCGTAACCGGCTGCGATATCGAGCGGAATCCGCCCCGCCGCCTGCACGGCGTCAAGCACCAGCACGCCACCGGCCGCCTTCACGACGCGGGCGATCTGCTCCACCGGCTGGATGACGCCGGTTTCGTTGTTGGCGGCATGGATCGCCACCAGAGGCAGGCCTTCCGCCTTGTCGTGGCCGGCCAGCGCATCGACAAGCGCCTCCAGCCGGACGACGCCGTCGGCATCGACGCCGATGCGGATGACCTTGTCGGCCGGGAAGCGGCCGCCGCCGAGAAGACAGGGATGGTCCGTCTCGCAGACATAGAGGCGGCTCATGCGCAGCGGCGCGCGGCCCATGCGCCAGTCCGGCGTCAGCAGCGTCGTCGCCGCCTCAGTTGCCCCCGAGGTGAACACGACATGTTCGGGCGCACCGTTGACCAGCGCGGCGACGGCGCGGCGCGAAGCCTCGACCATGCGGCGCGCGGCGCGGCCCTCTGCATGGACGGAGGAAGCATTGGCGGCAATGTCAAAGGCGGCAAGCATCGCCTCGCGCGCGGCGGGAAGCAGCGGCGCACTGGCGTTATAGTCGAGATAGGCGCGTCTTGCGGCCATTTTCGTTCGGTCGATCCCGTCAGAAGCCATTCCGCGAGGATAGCGCGTTATTTCCTTGAAATTCCAAGGTCAACCGTCCTATCTACGCTTCGCGGCACGGATGGCTGGACCAGGAGGTTTGGCTATCCAGTTTTGAACAATTCTAAACTAGCTTTTAAAAACCCACTTGCCCTTCGTCAAGGCGGAATCGGGGTCGAAGCGAGAGTTGTTGCAGGACCGCTCTCTTCTGTTCAGTTGGAGTATTTCATGCCTGAGGTCATTTTTACCGGTCCGGCCGGCCGCCTGGAAGGGCGCTATCAGCCGTCCAGCGAAAAAAACGCTCCGATCGCCATCGTCCTGCACCCGCACCCCCAGTTCGGCGGCACGATGAACAACAAGATCGTGTACGACCTCTTCTACATGTTCCAGAAGCGCGACTTCACCACGCTGCGCTTCAACTTCCGTGGCATCGGCCGCAGCCAGGGCGCCTTCGACCATGGCACCGGCGAGCTTTCCGACGCCGCCGCGGCGCTCGACTGGGTGCAGTCGCTGCATCCCGATTCCAAGACCTGTTGGGTCGCCGGCTATTCGTTCGGCTCGTGGATCGGCATGCAGCTTCTGATGCGCCGGCCGGAGATCGAGGGGTTCATCTCGATCGCGCCGCAGCCCAACATCTACGATTTCTCCTTCCTCGCGCCCTGTCCTTCTTCGGGGCTCATCATCCACGGCGACGCCGACAAGGTGGCGCCGCCGAAGGACGTGCAGGGGCTGGTCGACAAGTTGCACACGCAAAAGGGCATCACCATCACGCAAAAGACGCTGCCCGGCGCCAACCACTTCTTCGCCAACGACGCGGCGCTCCTGCTCGATGAATGCGCGGACTATCTCGACCGGCGGCTCGCCGGCGAACTGGCGGACCCGCGCCCGAAGCGGCTTCGCTAGCGGAGGCGGCGGCGCTCGCCCCTGCGCGTCTGGCGGAGCGCTTGACGCTTCGAGGCTCAAGCGCAGGCTCCGGCCCGGGAGTAGGTTTGCCCGGAAGGAGTACCCCGATGTACCAGCCGCCCCATCACGTCGAAGACCGCCTTGACATCGTGCATGCGCTGATCCGCACGCATCCGCTCGGGCTTCTGGTATCGGCCGGGCCGGAGGGGCCGACCGCGAACGCGCTGCCGTTTCTCCTCGACGCCGATGTCGGGCAAAAGGGGCGGCTGCGCGCCCATCTGGCGCGCGCCAACGGCCAATGGCGCGAGATCGCGGCCAATCCGGACACGCCGGTGCTGGCGGTGTTCCAGGGCATTGACACCTACGTCACGCCGTCCTGGTACGCGACCAAGCGCGAAACCGGCAAGGTGGTGCCGACGTGGAACTACGCCATGGTGCAGATACGCGGCAAGGCGCGGGTGATGGACGACCGCGACTGGATCGCCGAGCAGATCAATGAACTGACACGCACGCACGAAAGCGGACTGAGGCCGCGCGAGTGGGAAGTTTCCGATGCCCCTGCCCCGTTCATCGAAGCGCAGATGCGGGCCATCGTCGGGCTGGAGATTGAGATCGCCGAGATCAGCGGCAAATGGAAAGTGAGTCAGAACCGGCCCGCCGCCGACCGCGAGGGTGTCGTCGCCGGTCTCAGGGCCAGCACCGGCAAGCCGAATGCGGCACCCATGGCCGACCTTGTCGAGCGCTACGGCGAGGAACGCGCGCGGCGCGAACGCGGCGAATCCTGACCATCAGGGTTTTGCCAGCACGCCGCCGCCGACGGGCTCACGACAACCCGTGGTGGTTGGAAAGGTAAGCGGCAGGCCCTGCAGCGAACGCACGGCGAGATAGGCCCACGCCTCGGCCTCGGTGGCGTCGCCGTCGAGGCCGGCGTCCTCGGCAAGGATCACAACCGCCCCGGCCTTTTCGGCCCCTTCGCGCAGGTCGGCGACGATATGCGGGTTCTTGCGGCCGCCGCCGCAGACGATCCAGAGCTTTGGCGCTTCCGGCACGTGCTCGACCGCCCTCAGGATCGAGCGCGCCGAGACGGCGGCCAGCGTCCGCGAACCGTCGGCCAAATCCATTCCTTCCGCCTCGGTCAAGGTGAAATCGTTGCGGTCGAGCGATTTCGGGCCGGGTTTGGCAAAGAACGGCTTGTCCAGATAGTGGGCCACGACCGCCTCGACGATGCCGCCCTCGCTGGCGATGGCGCCGTCGGCATCAAACGGCACGCCGCCTTCGCGCAGCACCCACTGGTCGATCAGCGCGTTGCCGGGGCCGGTGTCGAAGGCAACCGGATCGCCGCAGCGCGGCACATAGGTGATGTTGGAAATGCCGCCTATATTGACCAGCACGACCGGATATTCTTGCGCATAGGGCTTCGGCAGGGCCCGCGCCAGCGCCGCATGATAGGCTGGCACCAGCGGCGCGCCCTGCCCGCCATGCGCCATGTCGTTGGCGCGCATGTCGTAGACCACCGGCAGGCCGGTGAGCCGCGCCAGCAGCCCGCCATCGCCCAGTTGCACCGTCAACCCGATATGCGGCCGGTGCAGCACCGTCTGGCCGTGGAAGCCGACGGCCTGCGGCCTGCCCCAACCTTTGGCCTCGGAGACAAGAAAGGTCTCGACCGCCCTGGCGTGGCGCTCGGTGATGTCGCGCTCCAGCGCCGCCAGGGTGCCCGGACGCTCGTCGCGCCGCCCGATCCGTTTCGCCTCTTCCAGCCCCGCCTCGATGCGGCGGCGGAACGCGGCCTCGTAGGGCACGAAGCCGGCCGGGCCGCGCTCGACGAAATCACGGCCGTCGGTCCTGAGCATGGCGAGGTCGATGCCGTCCATCGAGGTGCCGCTCATCAGCCCGATCGCGCAAAATACCGTCATGGAGCCGCTGTCCTTGTGATTCCGCCCGGCAAGATGCTAAACGCGCGCGACTGTACATGCCACGGCCAGCCCAAAAGGCCGGAGATTTTCCGGGAAAGAAAAATGTTCGCCTTCAAATCCGACTTCCTGCGCACCATGAGCGAGCGCGGCTTCATCCACCAGACCTCGGACGATGCCGGTCTCGACAAGCTCTTTTCCACGGAAACGGTCAGCGCCTATATCGGCTTCGACCCGACGGCTTCAAGCCTGCACGCCGGCGGGCTGATCCAGATCATGATGCTTTACTGGCTGCAGCAGACCGGGCACCGCCCGGTGGCGCTGATGGGCGGCGGCACCGGCATGGTCGGCGATCCGTCGTTCAAGGACGAGGCGCGCAAGCTGATGACGCCGCAGACCATCCAATCCAACATCGACGGCATCAGGAAGGTTTTCGCCAACTACCTGAATTTCAGCAGCGGGGCCCACGACGCGCTGATGCTCAACAACGCCGAGTGGCTGCTGCCGCTCAACTACCTCGAATTTTTGCGCGATGTCGGCCAGCATTTTTCCGTCAACCGCATGCTGTCCTTCGATTCGGTCAAGCAGCGGCTCGACCGCGAGCAATCGCTGTCCTTCCTCGAATTCAACTACATGATTTTGCAGGCCTACGATTTCGTCGAACTGAACAAGCGCCACGGCGTGCGGCTGCAGATGGGCGGTTCCGACCAGTGGGGCAACATCGTCAACGGCATCGACCTCGGCCGCCGCCTCGATACGCCGCAGCTTTACGCGCTGACGACGCCGCTGCTCACCACCGCCTCGGGCGCCAAGATGGGCAAGTCGCTCTCCGGCGCGGTGTGGCTCAACGCCGACATGCTGAGCCCTTACGATTTCTGGCAATACTGGCGCAACACCGAGGACGCCGATGTCGGCCGCTTCCTCAAGCTCTATACGACCCTGCCGCTTACCGAGATCGCGAAGCTGGAGGCGCTCGGCGGCTCGGAGATCAACGAGGCGAAAAAAGTGCTCGCCACGGAGGTCACTGCCCTGCTGCACGGGCGCGAGGCGGCGGACGCCGCCAGCGAGACGGCGCGCAAGACCTTCGAGGAAGGGTTGACCGCCGACAGCCTGCCCACCGTCGAGGTGGAAAAGGCCGCGCTTGAAGCCGGCATCGGCATCCTTTCCCTGTTCGTTTCAGCCGGCCTCGCCGCCTCCAACGGCGAGGCGCGCCGGCATATCCAGGGCGGCGCGGTGCGCCTCAACGACCAGCCGGTGACCGACGAAAGGCGGCTGGTGACGCTTCAGGACCTGAATCCGCAAAGCGTGCTAAAGCTTTCGCTGGGCAAGAAAAAACACATTCTGGTGCGGCCGGCCTGACTGGCCGCGCCGGCTATCTATACTCGAAGATCGAGCGGAAGATTCCAGGGGCGATCACCGACAGCGGGTTGATCTCGAGATTGGGATGACCGGCATCGCCCCGCAGCCGGTAGGTCACGCCGATCAGGCCGCGGTCGCGGCCGTTGCCCAGAAGCGCGCCGATGACCGGCAGTTCGCCGAAGATGCGGTTGATGCCATAGGCCGGCATGAAGGTGCCGGTCATGTCCATGTTGTTGTCCTGATCGTAGAGCGTTCCCTGGAACGTGGTGCCGATCAGCGGCCCGCGCAGCACCCCATTCGACAGCTTCAGGTAGTCGCTGCCCCTTTCGATCTGGGCCGCGCCGCGCTCGAACTTGACCTGGGACGTATCGATGTTGCCCTTGACGGCCTGGTTCAGGCTGCGGTTGCCGCCGGCCGGCGTGGTCGAGACGATGGAGGCAAGTTTCGGCTCGTTGACGATGAGGAAGTCGCGCGCAACCACCGTGCCCGTCATCGCGCCGGTAGCGCCGCCGTTCAGCGTCAGCGAGATGCCGCCGCCCTGCATATGCTCGTAGATGTCGAGAAAGCGCAGCATCGCGCCGGCGTCGGCCGACTTCATCGCCAGCGAGCGGCCATCGCCGTCGCCCGTATCGGTGACGGTGATGGCGCCGCCCGACCCTGCCGTGGCGCTGAGCCTAAGGCCGTTCAGCCTCGAGCCGGCGGCGCTGTAGTCCAGCTTCAGGTCGGACAGCTTTTCGCCATGGAAGCCGGTGAGCGTCCTTACGTCGGCATGCACCGAAACCGACTGGCTCCCGCCCGCCTTGCCGGCCTTGCCGGCGCCCGAGGTGAACTGCTTGACCAGCGCGCGCGCATCCAGCGCCTCGCCGGTGACATCGACCGCATAGCCCTTCGTCGTCTTCCTGACCGATACGGCGACATCGTCCCCCCGGTTCAGCGCCACCTTGGAGAAGCGGGCGGAGGCGAGGTCGCCGCCCGACAGCCCGACGGTTCCCTTGAGCGCAAAGCTTTTGCCATCGAGCGCGAAGTCCGACAGCGTGGTCGTGTCGCCGCTCCTGGCCATGGTGAAGGCGACGCTGGCGGGAATGCCCGGCCCCTTGCTCCACCCCACCCATGGAATGTTGAGCCGGGCGTCGGTGAGGTCGGCCGTCACCCCCTGCCCGCCATCCTCGTTGCGGTCGAGCAACACCTTGACCGTGCCGCCAAGCAGCGTCGACAGTCCCGGCATGAAAGCTTCGCGAACCTTGTCGTCGAGCACCAGCGCGACCTTGCGGCTTCGCGGCGGCCCTTCCGGAGCCAGCGGCTCGACCATGTCGACCTCGGCCGGCATGCCGTTCAGCAGGGCGTGGGCGTCGATCACCGCCTTTTGCGGGTCGACCGTTATCGACCCGTCCGCCCCGGCGACCTCCTGGCCGTCGAACGGCTTGGCCAGCGCCAGCTTCTTGTAGTCGAGCGCCACCAGCCAGCCGAGATCCTTCGTGTCGATGCCCGATTGCAGCGGAATGTCGGCCTTGACGTTGCCGGTGACGACGCCGGAAATATCCTGCGGCAGAAGCCCGACATGGCGCATGGCGTTGATCGGTTCGTAGGAGGCGAGTTCGACGATCGCCGGCGCCTCCCCGGCCACGTCGAGGTCGAGCTTGCCGATCACCGGGCGGTGGCCGGCATCCGGGATGGAGAGCGTGCCGTTGCTGGCCGCCACCGTGCGGCCGCTCGGCATGTAGACGGTGCCTGAGGACAGCGAAATGGCGACGTCGTCGCCGCGAAACTTCACCACGCCGTTGGCGTCGCGCACCGGCGGAATATGCCCTGCCGTATCGAAGCGGGAGCCCTCCAGTTGGAAGCGGCCGAAGACCTCGTTGCCGGAAAGCGGCACGCCGTTGCCGAGCCGATCCGGCGCGACCTGGAACTGCAGGCTTGCATCGGCGACCCGGCCGCCGAACACATTGCTCAGCACCCATTGGCGTGCCCGGCTGCCGGTGAACCACGGCCACAGTTGCTTGACGTGCGAAACCGCCATGTCGTGCACGTTGAGGGCCAGCGAGATGCCGGGCGGCCGAGTGCCGACGAAATCGAGGGCGGCCTTGCCGAGCACCTCGCCGCGCGTCCCCGCCTTGACGGCAATGGTGTCGGCGTCGAGCCGCCCGTCCTGCGCATTGAAGACGCCGGCGACGCGCGCGATGAACGGCATGGCCGGCTCCGGTGAATCGACCGGCGCCAGCGTCGAATCGTTGCTGACGAAGTCGTACCGGTAGGCCGGCTTCTCGCCTGCCGTGCCGGTCGGCGGCCTGGGGCCTATGGAGCCCTGGAAATCGAAGCTTGAACGGCCCGCCGTCAGCCGCAGATGATCGACGGAGACCTTGTTGGCACCGGTGACCAGCGTCGCGTCCAGTGCAAGCGCGCCGGCCAGCGGCCCACGCGGACCGAAGCCGAGGACGAACTCGGCGAGCGACAGCGAAACCGCCAGCCGCGCCGGGCTGTCGGCGCCGCCCTCCGCTCCGCTCAGGTGCAGCGCGAGCGGGCCGAGTTTCGAGTCGCCGTCCCCCGGCGCAGCTGCCGCTTCCCCTGCGGCCGGCTGCAAGGCGGCGTCGACCTCCAGATCGGTGATGCGCCGGGTCGTGTCGTCTCGGACGGCGGAGCCGGTGAGGGCCAACAGCCGGCCGTCGATGGCCGCCTGCGACGACAGCCGCATCTGGCCGGAGCCGGACTGCCGAACCATGGCCTTGGCGATCCTGACGAGGCTGACCGGCCCGGACGACGGCAGGACGAAGTCGACATTGGCAAGGCCGATCTCGCGGATCGAATCCCGGCGCACGGCATCCAGCGCCTGATGCGTGGCCGAGAAGACGGCTGCACTGAGCTTGTCCGGGTCGAGCAAACCCTGCTCGTTGCGCAATCCGGCGGCCCAGTCGCCTCCCCCGGTCACGGGAAGCGCGTCGGCGACGATGCGCGCATCGGAAATGCGCACGCTGGTCAGGCGTACCTGCCCTGCGAGCAGCGGAAACAGGCGAACGCCGAAGCGCAGCCGGCCGGCGTCCAGCATCGGCTGGCCCTCGGCGCTCTTCACGCTGACATTGTCGGCCCGGAGCGCCAGGAAGCTCGATCCGTCGAGCGTTATCGCCGTCGCACCGATGGCGACGTCGACGTTGACGCCGGCAAGCGTCTCGATCGCCTTCTCGGCTTCGGCCCGCAGGCGGCCGGCACCGATACCCGACCAGTTGAAGACATAGACGGCTGTGACCAGAACCAAGGCAAACAGAGCCAGCCCCGTGCCCAGCCGGCCAAGCACGCGCATGGTGCGCCCGATGGCAGCCTGCCCGAGCGGCGGCACCCGGCACGCCGACGGCAACGCGCCAAGATCGGCTATCTCATCGCGCCGAAACCTGATCTTTTCGTGCTGGGGGGTGTCCTGATCCACTGCTCTTCCATTGCGCGAATTCGATCGTGGACGAATCCCGGTACGGCATTATAACGACGGCCGCGCGCCTAACGTCAAACAAGGGCATCGATATGGCAGAACTGAGCCTCGGGGACCTCGCCCCCGCCTTCACGCTTCCACGCGACGGCGGCGGCTCGATCGCGCTGTCCGACTTCGCGGAAAAGCCGGTCGTGCTTTACTTCTACCCGCGCGACGACACCTCCGGCTGCACCAGCGAAGCGATCGCCTTCTCACGGCTGAAACCGGATTTCGACAAGGCCGGCGCGGTGGTGATCGGCGTGTCGCCGGACAGTGCCGCCAAACACGACAAATTCAAGGCCAAGCACGGCCTGACCGTCGAACTTGCCGCCGACGAGGAACGCAAGGCGATCGAGGCCTATGGGATGTGGGTGGAAAAGTCGCTGTATGGCCGCCGCTATATGGGCGTCGAGCGCGCCACCTTTCTGATCGGCCCCGATGGCCGCATCGCCGCCATCTGGCGCAAGGTCCGCGTGAAGGGCCACGCCCAGGCGGTGCTGGAGGCCGTGCGCCAGCTCTAGCCTGTGTAGACGGCTAGATTCGAGTACGCACTTACCACACCCGCCGTCCTTCCGGGGCCGCGCAGCGGAAATTCGCGGCGGGCAAAGCTTTGTTAACCCTAACGATGTGTAATCAGACGGCATCGGCGGGGTGATGAAGGTGAAATCAACCGGACAAATTTCGGTCTTCGGCAGGCGAAAGGAGCCGCACACGATCATCATCGCCCATGGCGACGAGATCAGGCACTTCACCCTGCGGCCCTGGGTTGCCTGTCTTGCCGGCTCGGCGCTGGCGGCCGCCGCCGTCGGCTATCTGCTGGCAACCTCCTACCTGGTGCTGCGCGACGACCTGATCGGCGCGGCGACGGCCCGGCAGGCGCGCATGCAGCAGGCCTATGAGGACCGCATCTCGGCCCTGCGCGGACAGGTCGACCGCATCACCAGCCGCCAGTTGCTCGACCAGCAATTGATGGAAACCAAGGTCAGCGAACTGATCGAGCGCCAAGCCGAACTCAACGAACGCGGCAGCCGGCTCGGGCCGATGCTGGAGCGGGCCGAAAACGCGGTCGGCGCTTCCCTGCCCTCTGGCGGCCCGGAAGTGGCCGACAAGCCCGACAACCGCGCCGAGATCACGCAGCCAGCCGCGAACTATAGCCTCGCCAGCCTGGACGCAATCGACATCAAGCCGTTCTCGCTCTGGAAGACCCGCACCGAAACGGCGCCGGGCGACACCACGGCCGACCGCGCCGACCGGCTGTTTTCTTCCATCAATCAGTCGCTGCACGACATCGAGAACAGGCAGATCAGCCATATCAGCCAGCTTGCCGATAACGCCCAGCGCAATGCCGACGCCATTTCAGATGCGCTGGAGACGGCAGGACTGCCGGCCGAGCGCGGTTCCAGCCCCGATGGTGCAGAGAAAAGCGATGTCGGCGGCCCGCTGATCCCGGTCGATGGCTCGACGATGTTCGAAAGCAAGGTCAAGGACCTCGACGAGGCGCTCGACACGCTCGACCAGTTGAAGAAGGAAGCGCGCCGGCTGCCTCTGGCCAATCCGGCCCCGGGCCATGTCGTGACCAGTTCCTTCGGCGTGCGTACCGATCCCATCATCGGTACGGCTGCGCTGCACTCGGGCATGGATTTCCGTGCGCCCATCGGCATGGAAGCCCGCACCACGGCTGCCGGCGTCGTCGTCAAGGCCGGCTGGAACGGCGGCTATGGCCGCATGGTCGAGGTCGACCACGGCCAAGGCTACGCCACCCGCTACGGCCACCTGAGCGCAATCCTGGTCAAGGTAGGCGATAAGGTCACGGCCGGCGAGGTCATCGGCAGGACCGGCAGCAGCGGCCGTTCGACCGGGCCGCACCTTCACTACGAAATCCGCCACAACGGCGCCGCCCTCGACCCGGCACGCTTCCTGCGCGTCGGCAAGAAGATCGCCCAGTACCTGTAGGGCCGGCTGAAAGCGGCTCTCCAGTGCAAGCCGTTCGCGAAGCGCGCTCGCAACCGCGAGCCGGCAACAGATATAATTTTCGGAAAACCGGCTTGCTAAGCCTTTGAAAGAATGGCGCGAGTGACGGGGCTCGAACCCGCGACCTCCGGCGTGACAGGCC
>JBASAA010000053.1:0-11822 GCA_049650385.1 Mesorhizobium sp. | reverse complement strand
TGTCGCTCCAGGAAGCGCGCAGGCTTGCGCCCTACCACAACGCCACCGGCCTGCAGGTGACCTCGGCGGTCATCGCCGGCATGGTCTGGGCGCTGGAAAACCCGATGGCCGGCATCGTCGAGACCGACGAGATGGATTACCGCCGCTGCCTTGAGGTGCAGTCCGCCTATCTCGGGCCGATCGAGGGCCACTACACGGACTGGACGCCGCTGGATCGCCGTCCCGGCCTGTTTGCCGAGGATATCGATGCAAGCGATCCGTGGCAGTTCCGCAACATCCTGGTGCGATAGAGCAAGGTCGACCCACCCCGCATCCCTTGCAATCACTGCGAAAATGGAGTGATTGAAAAGGCAGCGGACCGAGGAGAAGACACACCCATGACGCATATTCGCACCACGCTTACAGCCGGCGTCGCGGCGGCGGCAGCCCTGACGCTGGCCGCCTGCACCACCGGCGGCCCTTCCGCGCCTCCGGCCGGCAGCCTCGCCCCGCGGGGGGTCGAAGGCTCCTGGATCGACGCGCAGGGAACCGGGCTCTCGACCTTCTCGGCCGGCCGTTTCCAGACGGTCGCGACCGACACCGGCCAGAAGCTTTCCGACGGCAGCTATGTCATGACCGGCTCGACCTCGGTGGAAATCAACGGCACCTCGCTGATCCGCCAGTCGCCGATCAGCTTCAACTGCCTGCTGGTCTCCACCAGCCAACTCAACTGCACCAGCGCCTCGGGGCAGAACTTCGTCCTGACGCGGCGCGGCTGAACTTCTTCGTCGACATCAGGAAACGGCGCCCGGCGGGCGCCGTTTCCCATTCGGCCGGCTGGCCGGGGTGCGGCCAGACGCGACCTTGCAACCGTACGCCATACGGTTACGCTGATGGCAGCCAGGAGAACCGCCCTTGACGACGCTGTCCGCCCCGATCGCCGCTTCCGCGAAAACCGCTGCCCCGTCCGCCGCTGCCCATGCAGCGGCAGCACCCGCCAAAGTCGGCATCATGCTGCTCAACCTCGGCACGCCGGACGGCACGGCCTACAAGCCGATGTGGCGCTATCTGCGGGAATTCTTGTCCGATCCGCGCGTGATCGAACTCAACAAGGCGATCTGGTATCCGATCCTGTACGGCCTGGTGCTGACGACGCGGCCGCAAAAATCCGGTGCCAACTACGAGCGCATCTGGAACCGCGAGAAGAACGAATCGCCCCTGCACACCTTCACCCGCGCGCAGGCCGAAAAGCTGGCGCAGGCGCTGGCCGACCTGCCGAACGTCAAGGTCGACTGGGCGATGCGCTACGGCAATCCCTCGACGGCCAGCGTCGCCAAGGCGCTCGTGGAGGCCGGCTGCGACCGCATCCTGACCTTCCCGCTCTATCCGCAGTACTCGGCGACGACGACGGCCACCGCCAACGACCAACTGTTTCGCGCGCTCATGAAGATGCGCCGCGCGCCGGCCGTCCGCAGCGTGCCGCCCTATTACGAGGAGCCGGTCTATATCGACGCGCTGGCCCGCTCCATCGAGCGCCATCTGGCGACGCTGCATTTCGTGCCGGAGGTGGTTCTCACCTCCTACCACGGCATCCCAAAAACCTATTCGGAAAAGGGCGACCCCTATTTCGAGCAGTGCCTGAGGACGACACAGCTTCTGCGCGAGCGGCTGGGCTGGGACGAGCGCAGGATGTTCGCCACCTTCCAGTCGCGTTTCGGCGCGCAGGAATGGCTCCAGCCCTACACCGACAAGACGGTCGAGAAGCTGGCGCATGAAGGCGTGAAATCGATGGCCATCCTCAACCCGGGCTTTTCGGTCGATTGCATCGAGACGCTGGACGAAATCGGCCGCGAGGTGCGCGAGGAGTTCGAGGCCGCCGGCGGCGAGAAATTCAGCCACATACCCTGCCTCAACGCCAGCGAAGAAGGCATGGCCGTGATCGAGGCGATGGTGCGGCGCGAACTCGGCGGCTGGGTTTGACGCTACGCCGCCCGCGCCGATTGTAACGACGGCGAATTCCCCTTAAGTGTCAGTCAGGAGCAGGCGAAATTCCGCCTGCCGAAGACTGCTGGAGGCAAGCGGCATGGACTTTTCCGGTTTCGACATCGCGCTCATCGTTCTTGCCGCCCTGGTCATCCTGGTGCTGTTCAAGGGCATCAAGACCGTCCCGCAGGGCTTCAACTACACCGTCGAGCGGTTCGGCCGCTACACCAAGACGCTGACCCCCGGCCTCAACCTCATCGTTCCCTTCATCGACGCCATCGGCGCCAAGATGAACATGATGGAACAGGTGCTGGACGTCCCGACGCAGGAAATCATCACCAAGGATAACGCCATCGTCGCCGTCGACGGCGTCGCCTTCTTCCAGGTGCTGAACGCGCCGCAGGCCGCCTATCAGGTCGCCGCCCTGCAAAGCGCCATCCTCAACCTGACGATGACCAATATCCGCACCGTCATGGGCTCGATGGACCTAGACGAATTGCTGTCGAACCGCGACACCATCAACGAGCGCCTGTTGCGCGTCGTCGACGAAGCCGCGCATCCGTGGGGCATCAAGGTCACCCGCGTCGAGATCAAGGATATAACCCCGCCAGCCAACCTGGTGGAATCCATGGGCCGCCAGATGATGGCCGAACGCGACAAGCGCGCCCAGATCCTCGCTGCCGAAGGCCTGAAGCAGTCGCAGATCCTTGAGGCGGAGGGCCGCCGCGAGGCCGCCTTCCGCGACGCCGAGGCCCGCGAGCGCGCCGCTGAGGCCGAGGCCAAGGCGACGCAGGTCGTGTCGGAAGCGATCGCCAAGGGCGACACGCAGGCGCTCAACTACTTCATTGCCCAGAAATACACCGAGGCTCTGACCCGCATCGGCTCGGCGACGAATTCCAAGGTGGTCTTGATGCCGCTCGAGGCCTCCTCGCTGATCGGCACCCTGGGCGGCATCGGCGAGATCGCCAAGGAAGTGTTCGGCCAATCCGGGACCACCTCCGCGCAGCGCCCGGCCTCGAGGCCGCCGGTGGTGCGCGGCGACAGCTGAGGGCATCGGCAAAGCCATGATCGGGCAACTTATGGCTGAACTCGGCCCGTGGAACTGGATGGTTCTCGGCATCATCCTTCTAGGCCTAGAAATCGTCCTCCCCGGCGTCTTCATGCTCTGGATCGGCATTGCCGCGCTGATCGTCGGCGCGGTGTCGCTGCTTCCGTGGCAGGCCGCGTTCTGGGGCTGGCAAATCCAGGTGCTGGTCTTCCTCGTGCTGTCGCTGCTCAGCGCCTATGCCGGCAAGAAGCTGATGGGCGCACGCACGCAGGCGAGCGACCAGCCCCTGCTCAACCGGCGCAGCGAACAGATGATCGGCAGGACGGCGACGCTCGCCGAGCCGATCCGCAACGGCCACGGCCGCATCCAGCTCGGCGACACGTTCTGGCGCGTTTCAGGCCCGGACCTGCCGGCCGGCACGCGCGTGCGCGTGGTCGCGGCCACGGAATCCGATCTGGAGCTGGTCGTCGAGGAAGCCTGACCGTTCAGGCCGCGCCGATGCGTAGCAGGTCGTGCAGATGGACGAGGCCGACCGGCTTGCCGCCGTCCTCCACCATCAGCGCCGTGATCGACGAGGCGTTGAGCATCTGCAGCGCCTTGACCGCCAGGGTTTCCGGCCGCACGGTCTTGGGGTTGCGCGTCATCACCTGGTCGACGCTGAGCGACAAAAGGTCATTGTCGATCTGGCGGCGCAGGTCTCCGTCGGTGATGATGCCGACCAGCGCGCCGGCCCCGTCCGTGATCGCCACGCAGCCAAAGCCCTTGCCCGACATTTCCAGGATCGCCTCGCGCATGGCCGTGCCCGCGGCCACCACCGGCACGGTGTCGCCGACATGCATGATCTCGCGCACCTGCGTCAGGCTGGCGCCAAGCTGGCCGCCGGGATGGAAGGTGCGGAAATGATCCGGGGTAAAGCCGCGCGCTTCGAGCAGCGCCACCGCCAGCGCGTCTCCGATCACCAGTTGCAGCAGCGCCGATGTCGTCGGCGCCAGCCCGTGCGGGCAGGCTTCCGGCGCGCGCGGCAGCAACAGCCGCACGTCGGCCTCGCGTCCGAGCGTCGAGCCCTCGCCCGCCGTTATCGCGATCAGCGGAATGGAGAAGCGCCGCGAATAGGCGATGATGCCTTTCAGTTCGACCGTCTCGCCCGACCACGAGATGGCGATGATGGCGTCGTCGCGCGCGATCATGCCGAGGTCGCCATGGTTGGCTTCGGCCGGATGCACGAAGAAGGCGGGCGTGCCGGTGGAGGCCAGCGTCGCCGCCAGCTTGGAGCCGATATGGCCGCTCTTGCCAACGCCGGTGACGATGACGCGGCCCTCTATCCCGGCAAGAACCTCGACGGCCTGGGCGAACGGCTCGGCAAGGCCGTTTTCCAGCGCATCGGCCAGCGCCATGATGCCCGCCTGCTCAGTCGAGATGGTCCTGAGCGCCGAGGCGATCGCCTCCCGCCGATCCGGCTGCTTCATGCGCGGCATTCCTGAAACTGTCATGCAGATGCGCTTACTGCCTCGAAGCTTCGCTGTCCAACGGAATTGGCGAGCGGGCGGCGAACGCCAGCCCGTCTCAACCCTCCGTTAACCATCCCGATTTACGGTTCGGTAAGTATGGCGCGCTCGCGCTGCCGGGGTCCCGATGCCGCCTTTTCGATCCACAAGCCGAAGCCGCCGAGGCAGCGCCGCTTGCGCGCTGCTGCTGGCGACGGGTGTTCTGGCCATGCCCGCCTTCGCCCAGGAACTGGGCCTGCGCGGCGGGTTTTCGCAAGACGCGGTTCCGGTCATAGCGGCGCCAGAGCCCGACGCGGCCATCGAAGCAGTCGCAACGCCTCCCGGCAGCCAGCCGGCCGACGCCCTGCCCGACACGGTGGATACCGCAACGACGACGGGCAGCGTGCCAGCCGAGAGCGACGGCAGCCCGTCACCGAATTTCATCCCACCGGCAGACACCGACCAGCGCACCAGGCCGCGCCGCAGCGCCCCGCAGGAGAACGACGCGCTGATAACGCCCGTCCAGCCGCCCGCCGCCAAACCCGCGCAAAACGCGGCCGATAACGACGGCTGGATGCAGCCGCAAAATCCGCGTGTCCAGCCCATCCGCCTGGAAGAAAACCCGGCGCTCGATCCCGGCGCGGAACGCACGTCCGCCATCGAGAGGCTGGCTCCTGCCCGCGACGACGATCCGTTTGCCGCCGTCGGCATCAGGGCCGGCTCGTTCATCCTGCGACCGTCGCTGGAACAGGGGCTGACCGCCACCTCCAACGCCGATTCGAGCTTCGGCGGCGGCTCGGCGGTGCTGTCGGAAACGACGCTGCGCCTCAACGCCCTGTCCGACTGGCGCCGGCATACCGCCAGCGCCGACGGCACTCTCACCTGGCGCAGGACCGTCTCGGGCGCCGAGGTCAAGGATGTGCGCGGCCGCGTGGAAGGCGCGCTGACGCTGGACCTCGAACGAGACCTCAGCGCCACCGCCAGGCTCGGCTATGAGGCAGCACCGGAATCCGCCTCATCCCCCGTCTCTATCGGCGGCGCGATCTCGCAACCGCTGCGCCAGACCTTCAACGGCAGCCTCAGCCTCGACAAGGCCATCGGCAAGGCCCGGTTCGGCCTCACCGGGGCGGTGGAGCACGAAACCTATGGCGATGCGGAACTGACGTCCGGTACCCTCTCGCAGAAAGACCGCGATTCCACGCTCTACAGCGCCACGCTGCGCGGCGGCTATGCCATTTCGCCGGCCTTGACGCCGTTCGTGGAGGTCGAGGCCGGCCGCCGGCTCTACGACCAGCGCATCGACAGCGGCGGCTACGCGCGCTCGGCCACCCGGCTTGGCGCGCGCGCCGGCGTCGAACTGGACATGGGCGAGAAACTGGCCGGCGAATTCTCGGCCGGCTGGCTGCGCGAAGCGCTCGACGACGACCGCCTGACGCCGGTTTCCGGGGCCACGGTGAACGCCGATCTTCGCTGGTCGCCCGAGCGCGGCGCCAATGTGGCGCTTTCGGGCGCGACGACCGTGGAAGGCACCACGACGCTCGGCGAAAGCGGTTCGATCCTCTACTGGGGCCAGCTTTCGCTGGAACGGCAGATCCGCAGCAACCTGACCGGCAATGCCGCGCTGGGAGCCGGCTGGCGCGACTATGTCGGCTCCAACGGCCACGACCTGACGCTGAGCGCCGAGGCAAGCCTGACCTGGTGGCTCTCCCGCTATGCCGGCCTGACCACGCGCGTGCGCACCGAGAAGCTGACCTCCAACCTGCCCGGGCGCAACGAGACGACCAACAGCGTTTTCCTCGGCCTCAGGCTGCAACGCTGACGTATTTTCCTGCCGCTGAAACGGTGGCTACCGCGCGACGGCCTGCGGTTCGGCCGCTCCGCCCATCTCATCGAGCAGGGTGGCGATGACGCCGCGCATGCTGCCGTTCATGTCGGCACGGGCCAGCGCGAAGGCGAGATTGGCCTCGACGAACCCTTCCGGCGAGCCGCAGTCGAAGGTGCGGCCGCGGTAGTGGTAGCCATGGAAGGCCCCCTGCGCCTGGAGTTTCAGCATGCCGTCGGTAAGCTGGATCTCGTTGCCGGCTCCACGCTCCTGCCGGGCGAGGATATCGAATATCTGCGGCTGCAGGATATAGCGGCCGTTGATGTAGAAATTGGAGGGCGCGGTGCCCGGCTTCGGCTTTTCCACCATGCCGCTGATGCGAAAGCCGGTATGGACGTCCTCACCCTTGCCGACGATGCCGTATTTGTGCGTCTCGGAAGGGTCGCACTCCTCGACCGCGATGATCGAGCCGCCGGTGTGGTCGTAGAGATCCACCATGTCCTTCAGGCAGCCATGCCCGGGCAGCGTGATCATGTCGGGCAGGAGCAGCGCAAACGGTTCGTCGCCAACGAGGTCGCGCGCGCACCACACGGCATGGCCGAGGCCGAGCGGTTCCTGCTGGCGGGTGAAGCTGGTCTGCCCGGCCAGCGGCTGCAACTTTTCCAGGATCGCCAGTTGCCCGTCCTTGCCGCGCTGGGCGAGCGTGTGGTTGAGCTCGAACTGGATATCGAAGTGATCCTCGATGACGCCCTTGTTGCGGCCGGTGACGAAGATGAAATGCTCGATACCCGCCTCGCGCGCCTCGTCGACGACATACTGGATGACGGGCCGGTCGACCACGGTGAGCATTTCCTTCGGGATTGCCTTGGTCGCGGGAAGAAACCGCGTGCCGAGGCCTGCTACCGGGAACACTGCCTTGCGAACTCTTTTCATGCTATCTGATCGTCCATCCTGAAGGGCCAAGCGTAATTATACTTTCTGGACGCAACGGGTAAACCACACCTAAATAAGGGGGTCCGAATGCAGTCCCGCGCCTTCACAAGCGTTATCACGACTTTTCGTTCCCTCGGGCACCTATGGTAAACTCATTGCTAACCTGCTTCGGTCATGACTGTCTTTCCTGAACCTGAGAAGGAGGAAACGATGCCCGCCCGCAACGCAGCCCGACGCCTGACCCGTACCATGACGGCTATCGGCCTCTCGCTTGCCGTGCTGATGCCCTCGACATCGGCCTTTGCCGACGCCGGCTTCCGCCAGTGGGTATCCGCCTTCCGGGCGACGGCTATCCAGCAGGGCGTTTCCGGCAAGACTTACGACCGGGCGTTCCGCGGCATCAACGATCCCGACCCGGTAGTATTGGAGAAGGCCCGCTACCAGCCCGAATTCACAGCGCCGGCCTGGGATTATTTCGACAACCGCGTCCACGACCAGTCGATTGCCACCGGCCAGGCCCTTGCGCGCAAGTGGAAGCCATGGCTGGACCGCATCGAGCAGCGCTTCGGCGTCGACCGCTATATCCTGCTGGCCATCTGGTCGATGGAATCCAACTATGGCGAAATCCTCAAGCGTGACGACATCATGCGCAGCGTCGTCCGCTCGCTGGCGACGCTCGGCTATGGCGACAAGCGGCGCGCCAAGTTCGCACGCACCCAGTTGATCGCGGCGCTGAAGATATTGCAGAGCGGCGACATCGACGAAAGCCATCTCAGCGGCTCCTGGGCGGGCGCCATGGGCCACACCCAGTTCATCCCCACCAGCTACCAGGCCTATGCCGTGGACATGGACGGCAACGGCAAGCGCGACATCTGGAACTCGGTTCCCGACGCGCTCGCCACCGCCGCCAACCTGCTGCACAAGAACGGCTGGCAGCCGGGCCGCACCTGGGGCTACGAGGTACGGCTTCCCGAAGGCCGCAAATTCCCCGCCGGCTCCATGTCGCTGGCAAAATGGCAGGCGCTGGGCGTCACCCGCGCCAACGGCAAGGCCTTCCGCAACACCTCCGACAGCGCGGTCCTCAAGGTGCCGGACGGCCGTGGCGGCCCCGCCTTCCTGATGATCAACAATTTTTCGGTCATCAAGCGCTATAACAACGCCGACAAATACGCCATCGCGGTCGGCCTGCTGGCCGACGAGATCGCCGGCTATGGCGGGCTGGTGCGCGACTGGCAGCGGCCCTTCACCAAGCTGACCTTCGAGGAACGGCAGGAATTGCAGCAGCGGCTGTCCGAGCACGGCTATTATGACGGCAAGTTCGACGGCAAGATCGGCGAAGGATCGAAAGCTGCGATCCTCGCCTACCAGGCACGCGTCGGCCTGGCCCAGGACGGGCATCCGAGCATGGAAGTGCTCAAATGGCTGAGAAAGAGATAAAGCCGGCGCGGCGGTCCCGGGCTACGCCGGGCGGCCTCGCGATATTGTTCATGGCTCTCCTCGCGCTTGCCGTGGCAGGCGCGTTCTACACGCCGGCAAGGGCGCAGGACCAAGGCTGGTCACTGCGCGACCTCCTGTTTCCGCGCCGCAGCGAACGCTACGAGCTTCTTGGACCGGTGGACCGCTTTCCGCCGCGGCCGAAGAAGGCGAGAAAACCGCGGCCGCCCTCCCAGCAGCCTGCCACGACGGCGGCCGAGACCCCGGCCGTGGAAAAGGCGGACGACGCGAAAGTCATCCTCGTCATCGGCGACTTCCTGGCGGCAGGGCTGGCGGAAGGCCTGGACAATGCGTTCGCCGACAACCCGCAGGTGCGGGTGGTGGATCGCAGCAAGGGCTCCTCCGGCTTCGTGCGCGAGGATTTCTATAACTGGCCGCAGCAAGTGGGTGCGATCATCGCAGCCGAGAAACCGGCCGCCGTCGTGGCCATGCTGGGGTCCAACGACCGCCAGCAGATTCAGGTCGGCGAGGCGCGCGAAGCGCCGCTCTCCGAGGCGTGGACCAACCAGTATACGCAGCGCACGAAAGCTTTCGGCGGTGCGGTCGCCGCAACCAAGGTGCCGTTCCTGTGGGTCGGCATGCCTGCCTTCAAGTCCTCGAAGATGACGGCCGACATGCTCGCCTTCAACGATATCTATCGCTCGGCAGCACAGCAGAGCCAAGGCGAATTCATCGACATCTGGGACGGCTTCGTCGACGAAAACGGCGCTTTCGTCTCCACCGGTCCGGACGTCAACGGCCAGCCGGTGCGCCTGCGCGCCGACGACGGCATCAACATGACCAAGGCCGGCAAGCGCAAGATCGCCTTCTATGCCGAAAAGCCGCTGACGAAAATCCTCGGCCTGCCCGCGCTCGACAGCCCCGGCTCGCTTCACGTTCCGGCCGGCGAACCCGCGCGGGAACCGGAGGCCGGAGCGCCTCCGGCGGCCGTCGACCGGACCGTGCCGATGCTGCTCAGCGACCCGGCGCTCGATGGCGGCAGCGAGCTTCTCGGCGCGGTACCGGTCGCGCGCGGCGATGCCACCACGGACCTCACCCCCACTCACGTGCCCGGGCGAGCGGACGATTTCTCAGGACCGCCAAAACCGGCCCAATCGAAGCCTGTCCCCGGGGTGACCGGCGCGACGACGCCGTAGTCGCCGGCCTCAGCGGGGCAGTTCGCTGGAGCCCATCAGCGCTTCGTCGATGGCACGGGCGGCCTGGCGCCCTTCGCGGATGGCCCAGACCACCAGCGACTGGCCCCGGCGGACGTCGCCCGCCGCGTAAAGCTTCTCGACGCTGGTGCGATAGTCGCGGTCGTTCGCCGCGATATTCCTCGAACGGCGGATATCGGCCGCGATCTCCAGCCGCTCGCCCAGTTCCGACACCACGCCCGAATGAAACGGGCCGGCAAAACCGATAGCGATGAAGGCGAGGTCGGCGCGGATGACGAATTCCGAGCCGGCGACCGGCTTGCGCTTTTCGTCCACCTCGCAGCATTTGACGCCGGTGAGTTGCCCCTCCTCGCCGATGAACTCCAGCGTCGCCACCTGGAATTCGCGCTCCGCTCCCTCGGCCTGCGAGGAAGAGGTACGCATCTTGGTCGCCCAATAGGGCCACACCGCCAGCTTGTCCTCCTTCTCGGGTGGCTGCGGGCGGATGTCGAGCTGGGTGACGCGCACCGCGCCCTGTCGGAAGGCCGTGCCAACGCAGTCCGAGGCCGTGTCGCCACCGCCGACGACCACGACATGCTGGCCGCTGGCGACGATCGCTTCCGACGGCCATGCGGCCGAGCCGATATCCTCGCCGCCGACGCGCCGGTTCTGCTGCACCAGATAGGGCATGGCGTCGTGCACGCCGCCGAGATCGTCGCCCGGAATGCCGGCCGCGCGCGGCGTCTCCGAACCGCCGCAATAAAGCACCGCCTCGTAGTTCGACAGAAGCTCCTGCACCGGCTTGTCGACGCCGACATTGACGCCGCAGAAGAAGGTCACGCCCTCGCCCGCCATCTGCTCGATGCGGCGGTCGATGAAATGCTTCTCGATCTTGAAGTCGGGAATGCCGTAGCGCATCAGCCCGCCGGGGCGGCTCTCGCGCTCGTAGACATGCACCTCGTGCCCGGCACGGCCAAGCTGCTGCGCCGCCGCCATGCCGGCCGGGCCGGAGCCGATGACGGCGACCCGCTTACCGGTCTTCTGCAGCGGCGGATAGGGCCGGATGAAGCCGAGCTCATAGGCCTTGTCGGCCAGAGCCTGCTCGATCGTCTTGATGGCGACGGGAATGTCTTCCAGATTAAGCGTGCAGGCTTCCTCGCAGGGCGCCGGACAGATGCGGCCCGTGAATTCCGGAAAGTTGTTGGTCGAATGCAGGTTGCGGATCGCCTGCTCCCAGTCGCCCCGGTAGACGAGATCGTTCCAGTCCGGGATCTGGTTGTGGACGGGGCAGCCCGTCGGCCCGTGACAATAGGGAACGCCGCAATCCATGCAGCGCGCGGCCTGTTTCTCGACCTCCTTGTCCGACATCGGCAAGGTGAATTCGCGGAAATGGCGGATGCGGTCGGAAGCCGGCTGGTACTTGTGCACCTGCCGGTCGATTTCAAGGAAACCCGTTACCTTGCCCATGTGAAACTCTTCTTCGTAAGCTGAGGCGACATCGGTGAACGGCGGTTATTCCGCCGCCACGCCCATACGCGAGCGCTCCATTTCGACCAGCGCGCGGCGATACTCGACCGGCATGACCTTGCGGAATTTCGGCCGGAAGCTCGCCCAGTGGTCGAGGATCTCTTTCGCCCGCCCCGAACCGGTATAGTGCGCGTGGTTGGAGATGAGCTGATAGAGCCGTTCCTCGTCGTGGCTTGTCATATCGCCCGACACGTCGACGCGGCCCTTGTGGTCGATATCGCCGCCATGATGCAGCAGCTTCTCCATCAGGTCGTCTTCTTCCGGCACCGGCTCCAGTTCGACCATCGCCATGTTGCAGCGCTTGGCGAAGTCGCCCGCCTCGTCCAGCACATAGGCGACGCCGCCCGACATGCCGGCGGCGAAATTGCGCCCGGTCTGGCCGATGACGACGACGATGCCGCCGGTCATGTATTCGCAGC
>JBASAA010000052.1:0-75762 GCA_049650385.1 Mesorhizobium sp. | reverse complement strand
GTGCTGGTGCTCGCCGTCGCCTACGGCGCGCACGCCTTCGCCTCGCTGGGCGACATCGACATGACGCGCCGCGCGGCCGCCGATGGGCAGCCGGCGACGGGTCCCGAGGGCAGCATGCCGGTCGGCGCAAACGGCGCGCCCGATATAGGCGCGATGGTCGCGCGGCTCGAAGCGCGTGTGGAAAGCGGCGACTACACGGCCGACGACGCGGCGATGCTGCTCAGGAGCTACGGCACGCTAGGGCGCGAGGCTGATGCGAAGGCGCTGCTCGACAAGGCGCTGAAGACCTTTCCCGACGATGTGAACTTCAAGCTCACTTTTGTCGACGCCGCCCTTTCCGGCACCGACCCGGCGACGGCGACCGAGGCGCAGGCGATGGTGGAGGCGATGCTCAAGGTCGAGCCCGACCTGCCCGAGGCACGCTGGTATCGCAGCCTGTTCCTGGTCCGGCAGGGCGACCTTGAAAGCGCGCGCAAGGAACTGCATGAGCTGCAACCTTTGGTTGCTGGCAACAAGGAAGCGAGCGACGCGGTGGCGAGCCTTCTTGCCCGTCTCGACATCCCGCAGCACGACCAACTCCCACCCAACAATTAGGCAGGAGCCCGACAATGGATCAGGTATTTGGAAGGGATCAGCTATCGGGCGCTACGGCCGACCTTGACGAGGAACCGGTCCATGCCTGGCGCACCCTGCCGGATTATGACGACCTTTTCCATGCCGCCATCACGGCGTTGAAACGCGAGGGACGCTACCGCGTCTTCCAGGAACACCGGCGCATCGTCGGCGAGTTCCCGCTCTCGGTGGCGATGACCGAGGAGGGCGAGCGCACCGTCACGGTCTGGTGCTCCAACGACTATCTCAACATGGGCCAGCACCCCGCCGTCCGTGCGGCAATGAAGGAAGCGGTGGACAGTTTTGGCGCGGGGGCGGGGGGCACGCGTAACATTTCGGGTAACCATTCGCCCATGGTGGCGCTGGAAAAGGAACTGGCGTCGCTGCACGGCAAGGAGGCGGCGCTGGTGTTCGGCTGCGGCTATCTCGCCAACCTGTCGACGCTCGCCACGCTCGGGCAGATACTGCCGGATTGCGTGCTCATCTCCGACGAACTCAACCATGCCTCGATGATCCAGGGCGTGCGGGCGAGTCGGGCCGAAAAGCGCATCTTCTGCCACAACGACGTCGCCCATCTGGAAGAGATACTGCGCGCCATCCCGCCTTCGCGCTGCAAGGTGGTGGCGTTCGAATCCGTCTACTCGATGGATGGCGACATCGCGCCGATCGCCGAGATCGTCGCCCTGTGCGAGCGCTACGGCGCGATCAGCTATCTGGACGAGGTGCACGCGGTCGGCATGTATGGGGCAAGCGGCGCGGGCGTGGCCGAGCGCGATGGAATCGCCGAACGCATCGACATCGTGCAAGGCACGCTTGCCAAGGCGTTCGGCGTCGTCGGCGGCTATGTCGCGGGCTCGGCGGCGATGGTCGACGCGATCCGCAGCCATGCCAACGGCTTCATCTTCACCTCCGCCCTGCCGCCGGCCGTGGCGAGTGCCGCCCTTGCCAGCGTGCGCCACCTGCGTGCCAGCACGATCGAGCGCGAGAAACTCCACGCCAATGTCGCCACCTTGCGCGCGCTGCTGCGCGAGGCGGGCATCCCCTTCCTCGACGGGGCGAGCCATATCGTGCCGGTGATGGTGGGCGATCCGGTTCGCTGCAAGGCGCTGTGCGATTTCCTGATCGAGGCCTATGCCATCTACGTGCAGCCGATCAACTACCCGACCGTGGCGCGTGGCACCGAGCGGTTGCGCCTCACCGTCTCGCCGGCGCACAGCGACCGGATGATCCACGATCTCGTCGCGGCGCTGGAGCAGGGCTGGCGGCGGCTCGGGCTCGACTTCGTGCGGAGGCGCACCTGAATGATTGCTCGCTCACGCCGAAAATCGCGACGGCTGCTGGTGCTGGGCGGTGCCGGCCTGGTGCTCGGCCTTGCCGCCGCGCTCCTGCTTACCGCGCTGCGCGACGACATCGTTTTTTTCCGCTCGCCGACCGATATCCTGCAGGAAGCGACGAACGAGAAAACCCGGTTGCGGCTGGGCGGCATGGTGGAGGACGGCAGCCTCGCGCGCTCCGCCGACGGCCTGACGGCTACCTTCCTCGTCACCGACGGGACGAGTTCGGTGCCGGTTTCCTACCACGGCATCCTGCCCGACCTTTTCCGCGAAGGGCAGGGCGTGATCGCCGAAGGCAGCATGCAGGCCGGCACATTCCAGGCGGTGACGGTGCTGGCCAAGCACGACGAGAACTACATGCCGCGCGAGGTCAAGGACGCCCTCGACCGTGGCGGCTACGAGCGGCGAGGGGATGCGGCCATCGTACAGGAGACTTCGGCCCTGCCACAATAGCCCGGAATACCCGTCGGTCGCGAGCCTATGCCGGCACCCTGTCGGCCCGGCGCGCGCGCACGAACGGGCCGTGCGGGATTTCAGGCGGCGCGAAGCTTTCGGCGCTGGCGCGGTCCCAGCGGCTGTACCAGTCGCCGAGCTCGGCAATCTCCTCGCCCGACACCAGAAAGCCGTTCGGCAGATAGGGATAGGCTTCGTTGCCGTCGAGGAACTCGTTGTCCTGCTGGCGGAACATGAAGTGATAGGGCATGAAGTTGCTGGGATGGGTGAGGCCGGCCGCCCCCGCGATCTCGCCCAGCGCATGCATGGTGTTGCGGTGGAAGCGTGCGACGCGGTCGCTCTTGTCGCCGACGTCGATGGCGCGCTGGCGCAGGGGGTCCTGCGTCGCGATGCCGACCGGGCAGCGGTTGGTGTGGCAGGACTGTGCCTGGATGCAGCCTATGGCGAACATGAAGCCGCGGGCGGCGTTGCACCAGTCGGCCCCGAGCGCGATGGCGCGTGCGATGTCGAAGGCCGACACGATCTTGCCGGCGGCGCCGATCCGCACCTGGTCGCGGATGCCGGCCCCGCGCAGCGTATTGTGGACGAAGGTCAGCCCTTCCAGCATCGGCATGCCGACACGATTGGCGAATTCGACGGGTGCCGCGCCGGTGCCGCCTTCCGCGCCGTCGACGACGATGAAGTCGGGCACGATGCCGGTCCTGAGCATCGCCTTGACCATGCTCATGAACTCGCGGCGGTGGCCGATGCACAGCTTGAAGCCGACCGGCTTGCCGCCCGAGAGCACGCGCAGCCGGTGGACGAATTCCATCAGCCCGACAGGGGTGGAAAAGGTGCGGTGGGCCGCTGGAGAGATACAGTCCAGGCCCATCGGGATACCGCGCGCCTCGGCGATCTCCGGCGAAATCTTGGACGCCGGCAGCATGCCGCCATGGCCCGGCTTCGCGCCCTGGCTCAGCTTGATCTCGATCATCCTGACCTGCGGATCGGCGGCCAGTTCCGCGAAACGCTCGGGCGAGAAACCGCCATCCTTGTCGCGGCAGCCGAAATAGCCGGAGGCCACCTGGTAGATAAGGTCGCCACCACCTTGCCGATGGTAGCGGCTGATGCTGCCTTCGCCCGTATCGTGCGCGAAGCCGCCCTTTCGGGCGCCCGTGTTCAGCGCAAGGATGGCGTTGCCGGAAAGGGCGCCGAAGCTCATGGCCGAGATGTTGTAGAGGCTCATCTCATAGGGTTGTTGGCAGGCCGGGCCGCCGACCCGCACGCGAAAATCGGTATCGGCGATGGTCACCGGCGTCGCCGAATGCGTCAGCCACGCATAGCCTGAGCCGTAGACGTTCTCCGTGGTGCCGAAGGGCCGCTTGTCCTCGTCGCCCTTCGCCCGCTGGTAGACGAGCGCCCGCTCTTCCCGGCTGAAGGGGATTTTGTCGGTGTCGCTCTCGATCATGTATTGCCGGATTTCGGGCCGAAAGCTTTCCATCAGGAAGCGAAGATGCCCCACCACCGGATAATTGCGAAGGATGGAGTGCCGGTGCTGGCGCAGGTCGTGGACGCCGAGCATGAACAACGCGCCGGCGACAAGCGCCGGGATCAGCAGCCATGCGCTGTGGAACGCCGCGCCGGCGAGGAACACAAGCAAGGCGAACGCCGTGATGAAGAAAGCCGCATAGCGCTGATGGGAGAAAACGGACTTCATTCGATCTGCCGGTAGGTCTCGTCTGGAAGGATGCCCCCCCACTACCCGCAAACGCACATATCTTCAACGGCTGGCGCCGGGGCGGGCTCACGCCTGCTTTGAGGCAGCACCTTCTTCTATGCGTGGCAGGAACCAGGTCAGCAGGCCGGCCAGCGGCAGGAAGCCGCAGAGCCAGTAGACGCTCTCGATGCCGATCTTGTCCGCCAGCCCGCCGAGGATGGCGGCCGCTATCCCCGCCAGCCCGAAATTGAGGCCATAGAACAGCCCGCCGATCAGGCCGACGCGCTCCGGCAGGAGTTCGATGGCATAGATCAGGATCGAGGCGAAGGCGCTGGCGATGATCAGGCTGATCGTCACGGTGAGCACGCCGGTCCAGAAAAAGTTGGCGTAGGGCAGCAGCAGCGTGAAGGGAAGCGGACCGAGCACCGAAATCCAGATGATGCGGTAGCGTCCGATCCGGTCGCCGGCGATGCCGCCGATCAGAACGCCCACGGCCTGGGCCAGCAGGAAGACGAACAGCATGACCTGGGAAGTCGGGATCGACACGCCGAAACGCTCGATCAGGTAGAAGGTGTAGAACGACCGGAAGCTCTCGACATAGGCGACCTTCGAAAACATCAGCAGGGTAAGGACGATCATCCCGGTCATGACGGTCGCGCGCGAAAGCGGCGGGTTGCTGGCGGCGCCGCCTGAAAGCGACGCCTTCAGCGTCGCGATATGCCGACGGATCAGAGCATGCTGCCCGGCGGTCCAGACCATCAGCGCCATGGCCAACAGGGCCGCCAGCGTGAACCAGGCGAGGCTTGCCTGGCCGTGCGGCACGATGATGAAGGCGGCAAACAGCGGTCCGAGCGCGCCGCCGGCCTGGCCGCCGACCTGGAACACGCCTTGCGCCAGTCCCTGCCGGCCGCCGGAAGCCTGGCGCGCGAGCCGGGTCGCCTCGGGATGGAAGATGGCCGAGCCGATGCCGATGCAGGCGACCGAAACAAGGATGATGCCGTAGCTCGGGGCGAAGCCGAGGCTGGCCAGCCCGACAAAGGTGAAGGTCATGCCGACCAGCGTCGAATAGGGCATCGGCCGCCGGTCGGTGACATAGCCGACCACCGGCTGCAACAGCGAGCCCGCGATCTGGAAGGTGAGGGTGATGAGCCCGATCTGCACGAAATCGAGGGCGTAGCTGTCCTTGATGATCGGATAGACGGCCGGGATGAGTGACTGGATCAGGTCATTGAGCAGGTGCGTCAGAGCCAGCACGATCAGCACGGCCATATAGGTACGCGGCTGCGTGGCGGAGAGAGGGACCTGGTTCAACTCTTGCCTCATCCTGTGGGGATTGCGTTGCGTGGCGGGTTCACTCGATCTTGCCCACCCTATTCCCATGCCGACCCGAAGAAAACGGCCAGTGAGCGCCATACGGGATGGTCCAGCGCCGTAAAGACCCGTGCGCGAAACGCCGCCTGGCGGTCGCCGCGGCAGGGCGTCGCGCCCGGATAGGGCGGCTGGAATTATCCGGCCGCGCCTCGCCGAAAACAGCTATTTTTTCTTGTCGCCGCCGCTTAAGGAGAATTCCTGCATTCAGAGGTGACGGATGTCTTTGATCGATCTGGCCTTCGATCGCTCGGCGGTCGCTGGGTGGCACGACGATATCAACAGCGGTTGTCTGTTCAACGCGGCATCGGTGCGTGGCGTGCCGACCGAGCGGGTGCTTTTCTCTCCGCGCTCGTCGGTGGCGCCGCGGCAATGGCTCGAAGTCAGGATCGGCCGCCGTCGCTACATGTATCGCAATGCGGTGATGTATTTCAGTCGCGGCCCTTTCGGCTGGCGCGTAAGACACGTCAACCGTAAGGCGCCGTCGATCACCGGCAGCAAGCACAAGACCGGCCTGGCACTGCAAACGGCCGGTATCCCCATACCGCAGGGACGGATTTTCGCCCGCGACGAGATCGACGCGGCGTTGGCCTACTTCCGGTCGCTCGGCCGCGAGGCGTGCGTCAAGCCCGACCGCGGCCTGAGGGGGGAGGCTATCGTGCCGCGCATCGGCGAGGCGGCGCAATTCCGCACCGCTTTCCTGCGTGCTGCGGAAAAGTATGAGCGGATCGTCGTCGAAGAGAACGTCGCCGGCGAGGTCATCCGCTACATGGTGGTCGGTGCCAAGGTGGTTGCGGTGCGCCTCGACCGGCCCGCCAGCGTGGTCGGGGATGGCGTCAGCACGATTGCCGAACTTGTCGCGTCCAGAAATGTCGAGACCCGCTTGGCCAATCTGCCCATATGGATCGAAATCCCGCTTGATGGCGAGACGGAGCGGGTACTGTCCCTGGACGGGCTGTCGATGGCTTCGCGACTGCCCGAGGGCGAGCGCGCTTTCCTGAGGGCGACGTCGAATATCCCTACCGGTGCCGACGGTATCGGCAATCCCGAGGGGGTGCACCCGAGCTATGCGCAGTCGGTGCTGAAGGCCGTCGCGGCCATCCCGGACCTGGCCTTGACGGCGGTCGATGTGATGGTGGCCGATTACCGGCAGCCGGCGACGCCGGAAAACCACTGGTTTCTCGACCTGAATTCGGCGCCCGGAATCGCGAATTTCCATTTCCCCAGGGAAGGGGAGCCTTCCGACGTTGCCGGATACATCATGGACTGGTTGCTTGCCGGCGGCCCTCGGTAATTCCCTCGGATCGCATTAATGACAGAGAAAAGAATGGTCTCTTCCACGCCCCCGCGCGTCCTCCTGTTCGCGATCCAGACCAGCCATGCGGGCAGTTGCCGCCTGCCAAAGCTCTTCAAGGAAGCAGGCTTTCAGGTAGGGGTGCTTGGGCTGCGGTCGAGCCTGCTTCGCGCCTCGCGCCATTCCGACGAGCGGTTTCGCCTGCGGGCGCGTCGCTTCGAGCCGCTCATCCGTTCCAGCATCGAGAAGGCGTTCGCCGCCTTTCGGCCCGACATCATCGTGCCCTGCGACGAGCGGGCCGTCTCGATCGTCGATTATTGGATCGGCGGCGGCCAGCAGGTGTCATCGCTGAGCGCCGATCTTCGCGATTGCCTCATCACCTCGCTCGGCAAGCCGGAACGGCTGGCGGAGCGCTCCTCGAAACTGCGAACGCTGGAACTGGCCCGGTCGATCGGCGTGCGCACGCCGCGCGAGACTAAGGTGACCAGTCGCGCCGAATGCGAACAGGTGGCCGCCTCGTTCGGTTACCCGGTCATCCTAAAGCTTTCGCACGGCGCCGGTGGCAATGGCGTCCGGTTGTGCCGGACAGCCGAGCAGCTTGGCGTCGCCTTTCGGGATTTCGAGCGGGGCCTGTCGGCCGTAAAGGTGTGGCGCCGGCGGCTGCTGCGACGTGACTGGTTCGGCTCCCATTTCGATATCCTGGTCCAGGAGTTCATTCCCGGCTGTCCCGCCATGAGTTGCATCGCCGTGGCCGGTGGCCGCTCGCTGTCGATCGTGACCGGCTTTGCCGAAAACGTGACCGAGCCGATGGGGCCTGCGAGCATCGTGCGCATTGTCGACATTCCCGAAATCCGGCAAATGACCCAGGCCATGGCGAAGGCGTTCGAGGCCTCGGGCTTCCTGTCGTTCGACTTCATCGTCGACGAGGCGGGCAGCGCCGTCCTTCTCGAGTGCAATGCGCGGCCCACCCAGATCATGCATCTCGGCCACCTGGTCGATGTCGACCTGGCGCGGGCCTTTCTCGGGGCATTGCAGGGCGCGCATGAGGCGCCGTGCGAAGCGCCTCGCGGAGAGCGCGAAGTCGCCTTCTTTCCGCAGGAGTGGAGACGCGATCCGACCAGTTCCACTATTGCAACCGGTTTCCACGATGTTCCATGGGAAGACCCGGCGCTGCTACGAGCCATTCTGGGCAAACGGCCTGTCAACTGGAGACGGCGCCACATCCCGTGAGATTGCCTGCGGCGGCCAGCCGCCGCACCACGTGGACAGCCTTCCACCCCGTCACATGACGTGAAGGCGTATACTCTCAAGATACGTATTGACATTGAGATGGCGGGAACCACTAAATGTAGTGGTTACGGTTCCCTGAGGCGATTCTCGCTTCGGAGCTAAGAGGGAAGCCGGTGCCCCGGAAACGGGAATGCCGGCGCTGCCCCCGCAACTGTAAGCAGCGAGTTGCCGTCCGCGAAACGCCACTGGTGTCGAGGCACCGGGAAGGTTGGACAGCGACGACGACCTGCGAGCCAGGAGACCTGCCGTGACATTGTGAACGAACCTCGGGCGGGGTGTCCCGGCGGTGCGCGTGCCCGTGTGCCATTGTCGTACACGCCCGGCAGGCGTCCCTCGCGCTCCCCGTCCACAACGCCACGGGGATACGATGCAGGCGACCACAGCACTCCATACCGAAGGGGCCGACAAGGCTCCGATCCTTCTTGACGACAGCGGGCATACGCCGGCGGAGCCGGGTTACCGCGTCATCCGGCGCAACGGCGCGGTGACGCCGTTCGATCCGGTGAAGATCACAGTCGCGCTGACGAAGGCCTTCCTCGCCGTGGAAGGATCGACGGCGGCCGGCTCGCGTCGCGTCCACGATCTGGTGGCGGACCTCACCGAACAGGTGACCTCCGCGCTGACGCGGCGCGTCGGCGAGGGCCGCCTTTTCCATATCGAGGACGTGCAGGACCAGGTCGAACTCGCGCTGATGCGCGGCGAACACCACAAGGTGGCACGCGCCTACGTTCTCTATCGCGAGGAACGGACGCGAGAGCGCGCGGCGGAGAAGGTGGCGCAGGCAACTCCCCATTCGTTGTTCAACGTGAAAACCGAGGACGGCACGCTCAGGCCGCTCGACGAAGGGCGGCTGGCGCGCGTCGTCGAGGAAGCCTGCGACGGGCTGGCCGCCGTATCCGCCGCGCCGATCCTGGCCGAGGCCCGTCGCAACCTCTATGACGGCCTTTCGCTGGACGAACTGTCGCTGGCGCCGATCCTGGCCGCCCGAACGCTGGTCGAGCAGGAGCCCAACTACGCCTTCGTCTCCGCGCGGCTGCTGCTCGACCGCCTGCGCCGGGAAGCGCTCACCTTCGTGTCCGGGCGCCCGGAGCAGGCGACGCAGGCGGAGATGACGGCGCGCTACGCCAGCTATTTCCCGGAGTTCCTGCGCGTCGGCATCGAGGCCGAGCTGATCGATCCCGAACTCGGCCGCTTCGACCTTGCGCGGCTGGGCGCGGCGCTCAAGCCCGAGCGCGACCTGAACTTCCAGTATCTCGGGCTGCAGACGCTCTACGACCGCTATTTCCTGCACACGCGCGGAAAGCGGTTCGAACTGCCGCAGGTCTTTTTCATGCGCGTGGCGATGGGGCTCAGCCTCCGCGAGATCGACCGCGAGGCGCGCGCCATCGAGTTCTACGATCTGTTGTCCTCCTTCGACTTCATGGCCTCGACCCCGACGCTGTTCAATTCGGGGACGCTGCGCCCGCAGCTTTCCTCCTGCTTCCTCACCACGGTGGCCGACGATCTCGACGGCATCTTCAAGGCGGTCAAGGACAACGCGCTGCTGGCGAAATATTCCGGCGGGCTCGGCAACGACTGGACCCCGGTTCGCGGTCTCGGCGCCCACATCAAGGGCACCAACGGCGAGAGCCAGGGCGTGGTGCCGTTCCTGAAGGTGGCCAACGACACGGCGATCGCCGTCAATCAGGGCGGCAAGCGCAAGGGCGCGGTCTGCGCCTATCTGGAAACCTGGCACGTCGACATCGAGGAATTTCTGGACCTCAGGAAGAACACCGGCGACGACCGCCGTCGCACGCATGACATGAACACGGCCAACTGGGTGCCGGACCTGTTCATGCAACGTGTGGAAGCGGACGGCGAATGGACGCTGTTCTCGCCAGACGAGGTGCCGGAGTTGCACGACCTCTACGGCACGGCCTTCAAGGCTGCCTACGAAGCTTATGAGGCAAAGGTCGTAAGCGGCGGGATCAAGGTGTTCCGGAAGGTGAGGGCGCTCGACCTGTGGCGCAAGATACTCACCATGCTGTTCGAGACCGGGCACCCGTGGGTGACGTTCAAGGACCCGTGCAACATCCGTTCGCCGCAGGGCCATGTCGGCGTGGTGCATTCCTCGAACCTTTGTACCGAGATCACGCTGAACACGTCGAAGGACGAAGTGGCGGTGTGCAACCTCGGCTCGGTCAACCTGCTCAACCATGTGACCGAAAAGGGGCTCGACCTCGACCGGCTGGCACGCACGGTTGGCACGGCGATGCGCATGCTCGACAACGTCGTCGACATCAATTTCTACACCATCCCCGAAGCGCGCCGCTCCAACCTGCGGCACCGCCCGGTCGGGCTCGGCATTATGGGATTCCAGGACGCGATCCAGAAGCTGCGTATCCCCTATGCGTCGCAAGTGGCTGCCGATTTTGCCGACGAGAGCATGGAGGCGATCAGCTACCACGCGATTTCCGCCTCGGTGGAGCTTGCAGCCGAACGCGGCCGTTATCCGAGCTTCGAAGGGTCGCTATGGTCGAAGGGAATCCTGCCGATCGACTCCATCAAGCTGCTTGAGCAGTCGCGCCCCGGTGTCGAGATGGACAGCGGTTCGACGCTCGACTGGGAAGCGTTGCGCAAGCGCGTGAAGAAGAGCGGCATGCGCAATTCCAACACGATGGCGATCGCGCCGACGGCGACGATTTCCAATATCTGCGGCGTGTCGCAGTCGATCGAGCCTGCCTATCAGAACCTGTTCGTCAAATCGAACATGAGCGGCGACTTCACCGTGGTGAACGCGCAACTCGTGCACGATCTCAAGACGCGCGGCCTGTGGGACGAGGTCATGGTCTCGGACCTGAAATATTTCGATGGTTCGGTCGGCCAGATCGACCGTGTCCCCGACGATCTCAAGGCTCTCTACGCTACCGCTTTCGAGATTGAATCCTCATGGCTGATCGAAGCCGCCTCGCGCCGCCAGAAATGGATCGACCAAGCGCAGTCGCTCAACCTCTACATCGCCAATCCGAGCGGCCGGAAGCTGGACGAGCTTTATCGGCTCGCGTGGCGAAAGGGGCTGAAGACGACCTACTACCTGCGCTCGCGCTCGGCCACGCATGTGGAGAAATCGACGCTGAAAGGCACCGACGGCAAGCTGAATGCGGTTTCGGCAACGGTGGCCGCCGCGCTTCCCGCCGACATGCCCATCGCCGTCGATCCGAACGCCGCGTGGGGAAAAGCCTGCGCCCTCGACGATCCCGATTGCGAAGCCTGCCAGTAAGGGCAGCGCCGATCGCCCAAGACAATCTCAAGGAGAACAAGAACGATGCTCGACTGGTCCGAACCGAAAACCAACCCCGCAGTTGCGTCCGGGATAGTCGCGACGGAAACCGTAGGCGCCGACGCCACCGGCCTCGGCGCCATCGACCGGGGTGCTGCGCGCGTTTCCGTCGACGACAAGCGCATGATCAATGCCCGTGCCGACGTGAATCAGCTTCTGCCGCTGAAATACCGCTGGGCATGGGAAAAGTACCTGTCGGGCTGTAACAATCACTGGATGCCGACGGAAGTCTCCATGCAGGCCGATATCGCGCTGTGGAAGTCGAAGGACGGGCTGACCGACGACGAGCGGCGCATGCTCAAGCGCAACCTCGGCTTCTTCGCGGCCTCCGAGAGCCTGGTGGCGAACAACATCGTCCTGGCCATCTATCGCCACCTCACCAATCCGGAGTGCCGCCAGTACCTTTTGCGCCAAGCCTTCGAGGAAGCGATCCACACCCACACGTTCCAGTACATCGTGGAGAGCCTCGCTCTCGACGAGGGCGAGTTGTTCAATATGTACCGCGAGGTGCCCTCCATCACCGACAAGGCGGCCTGGGCGCTCAAGCATACGCAGCACCTGGACGCCCCCGACTTCAAAACCGGCACGCCAGCGTCCGACCAGGCTTTCCTGCGCGACCTCGTCGCCTTTTACGTCATCTTCGAGGGGATGTGGTTCTACACCGGCTTCGCGCAGATCCTGTCGCTCGGCCGCCGCAACAAGATGGTCGGTATTGCCGAACAGTACCAGTATATCCTGCGCGACGAGAGCATCCACCTGAACTTCGGTATCGACGTCATCAACCAGATCAGGAACGAGAACCCGCACTTGTGGACGAAAACGTTCCAGGACGAGGTGCGCGGTATGATCGCCGATGCCGCGGAACTCGAGGCCGCCTATGGCCGGGACACGATGCCGCGCGGTTTCCTCGGGCTCAACGCGGCGCTGTGCGAGCAGTACATGCACTTTATCGCCAACCGCCGCTGCGCCCAGCTCGGCCTTGCTCCGGTGTTTGCGGAGACGGAAAATCCGTTCCCGTGGATGTCGGAAGCGATGGACCTGAAGAAGGAGAAGAACTTCTTCGAGACGCGCGTCATCGAATACCAGAACGGCGGGGCACTAAGCTGGGATTGAGGCTTTTAGCGGGAGCCCGGTTGGCGGCTTGGGTCATGCCTGGGGAGTTGAATGGCCGCCGGCCCAGCCGGCGGCCATTGCCGTCAGGCTGCCTCGGCCTTGCGCCGCAACTGCCGTGCCGCAGCTACCATGTTGACCAGTGCGGGGCGAACCTCTTCCCACTTCCTCGTCTTGAGTCCGCAGTCGGGATTGACCCAGAGCTGGTCGTCGCCGATGCGCTGGCGCGCGAGCGTCAGCAGGGCCTGCATTTCCTCGATATCAGGTACGCGCGGCGAGTGAATGTCGTAGACGCCAGGCCCGATCTCGTTCGGATATTTGAAGTTCCGGAACGCATCCAGCAACTCCATCTTCGAACGCGAGGTTTCGATCGAGATGACATCGGCGTCCATCGCGGCGATGGCATCGATGATGTCGTTGAACTCCGAGTAGCACATGTGGGTGTGGATCTGGGTGGCGTCGGCTACACCCGAGGAGGCGAGGCGGAAGCACTCGACCGCCCAATCGAGATAGGTTTTCCAATCCTCCCTGCGAAGAGGCAGGCCCTCGCGCAATGCCGCCTCGTCGATCTGGATCATTTTCGCGCCGGCTTTTTCGAGATCGATGACCTCGTCGCGGATCGCCAGCGCGATCTGGCGGCACACCGTGCCGCGCGGCAGGTCGTCGCGCACGAACGACCAGTTGAGGATGGTCACCGGGCCTGTCAGCATTCCTTTCACGGGCCTGTCCGTCAGCGACTGGGCATATTCCCACCAGCGCACCGTCATCGGATTGGGGCGCGAAACATCGCCGAAGATGATGGGCGGCCGGACGTAGCGCGAGCCATAGCTCTGCACCCAAGCATGCTTCGTGAAGGCGAAGCCGGAAAGCTGCTCGCCGAAATACTGCACCATGTCGTTGCGCTCGAACTCGCCATGCACCAGCACGTCGAGGCCGATCTCCTCCTGCCAGCGAATGGCGGCCTCCGTCTCCGTGCGCAGGAAGGCCTCGTAGTCGACATAGCTCATTTCACCCCTGGCATGGGCGGCGCGCGCCTTGCGCGCCTCGCCGGTCTGCGGGAAGGAGCCGATCGTCGTGGTCGGGAATGCGGGCAGGGCAAGGCCCTTGCGTTGCGCAGCGGTCCGTGTCGCGAAGATGCTTTTTCTGCTCTTCATCGTACCGGAGACGGTGGCCAGCCGCCCTTCGACCAGAGGGTCATGCACCTTGGGCGAGACCGCCCGGGAGGCGGCGGCATCGGCGGAGGCTTTCAGCTCGGCCTGAACCGCATTGCGGCCCTCCGACAAGGCGCGTGACAGCACGACCAACTCGTTCATCTTCTGGGCCGCAAAGGCGAGCCAGGATTTCATGTCCGCATCCAGCGCATCTTCCTGATCGAGATCGATCGGAACGTGGAGGAGCGAACACGACGGCGCGATCTCGATCCTGTTCGAAGGCCAGCCTGCAACGGCGGGCTTGATACGGTCGAGAATTGCGGGCAGGTCGGCGCGCCAGACGTTGCGGCCGTCGATCAAGCCGAGAGAGAGCACCGTATCCTTCGGCATGCGCTTCGACACCGCCTCCAGTTGTTCCGGCGCGCGCACGAGGTCGACATGCAGGCCGGAAACCGGCAACGACAGGGCGGTTTCGAGATTGTCGCCCAGGGCGCCGAAATAGGTGGCAAGCATCAGCTTGAGTTCCGGCGCGGCCTTCGACAGCCTTTCATAGGCGAAGCGGAAGGCGTCGCGCTCGTTCGGCACAAGATCGAGCACCAGTGCAGGCTCGTCGATCTGTACCCAGTCCGCGCCGGCGCGGAAGAGGCGGACCAGAAGATCCTCGTAGACGGGCAGGAGCTTCGGCAACAACGTGACGGGATCGAAGCCCTCGTCGGGTGATTTCGCCAGCTTGAGGAAGGTGACCGGCCCGAGGATAACGGGGCGCGTGTGGATACCAAGCGAGCGGGCCTCCAGGAAATGATCGATCGGCTTGGTCGACGAAAGGGCGAAAGCCTGACGGTCGCAGAGTTCAGGCACCATGTAATGGTAGTTTGTGTCAAACCATTTGGTCATTTCCAGCGCGGTCTGGCCATGGCCATGACCGGCGTGCCCGCAGGCCGCGACTTCGCTCCGGCTGCCGCGCGCCATGGCGAAATAAGTGTCGAGCGGCACTTCTCCGCCGTCCCAGCCATAGCCTGCCGGGACGGCGCCGACCATGACCGCGGTATCGAGCACATGGTCGTAGAGCGAAAAGTCGTTGGACGGAATTTTCGTAATGCCGTGGTCGCGCTGTTCGATCCAGCTGGCGGCGCGCAGTTTTCTGGCGGTTTCGAGTAGGTCGGCAGCCGTGGATTTCTCCGACCAGTAGCTTTCGAGGGCGAATTTCAGTTCACGCCTGCGGCCGATACGAGGCACGCCGAGCGTTGCGATGGGAACTTCGAGAGAGACAGGCATTCCATACCCCGATGGTTGGGGCGTGGGCCGTGATGAGCGCCTGCGCAACGGCGGAGCCGTCGATTGCGGCGACCACCGGGACACCCCGCCCGTGGACGTTTCAGTTCGCCATGGCAGGTCTCCTGGCTCGCGAGTCGTCGCTTTCGACCGTCTTCCCGAGGACTTCCGGCCTCAGTGACATGAGTGGACGTTGGCTCGTCGCTTACAGTTGCGGGGGCAGCGCCGGCATCGCTTTCGCTCACCGGCTTCCCTCTTAGCCTCGGGGCTCGCGCCCAAAGGACCATGACTAGGGCATGCTCTGTCATCCCGTCGCGATTGTCAATGACGACATAAAGAGATGTTTATATCTTTCTGTCCTTGTCGCTTGGGGGGGGGTATCATGGGCTTCTGCCCAAACGGTCAGGCGAAACGCTTCGCGCCGGCGACGCAGGCAACGACGATCACAGTGGAGGCGATCATTGTCCAGGCGATGGGCTCGCCAAGGAAGACTGACGCCAGCAGGAAGCCGAAGAAGGGTTGAAGAAGCTGCAACTGGCCGACGCCGGCAATGCCGCCGAGGGCGAGGCCGCGGTACCAGAAGATGAAGCCCACCATCATGCTGAAGATCGAAACGTAACCGAGGCCGAGCCAGCCGCGTATCGTGACGGTACTGAACGTCTCTGGCCAAGTGAACAGGGTTAGGATGCCCATGACCGGGAGTGACAGAATGAGCGCCCAGGAGATCACCTGCCAGCTGCCGAGGCGCCGGGACAAGGTAGCGCCTTCGGCATAGCCCAGGCCGCATACGACGATGGCTGCGACCATAAGCAGGTCGCCGGCAAGGGTTCCGCCGTCGCTGCCGTGGAGGGCGAAACCCGCGACCGCCGCCGCGCCGATGGTCGAAAACAGCCAGAACGGGGTATGCGGCCGCTCGCCGCCGCGCACGACGCCGAAGATGGCGGTCGCAAGCGGCAGAAGTCCTATGAAGACGATCGAGTGGGCGGCCGTGATGTTCTGGAGCGCCAGGGCGGTAAGCAGGGGGAACCCGACGATCCCACCGATGGCGACGATGGCCAGAGGCAGGATATCCTTTCGCTCGGGCAGGGGTTGGCGAAGCGCGAAGAGAAAGATCGCGCCGAGCAGGGCGGCTAGCCCGGCCCGTGCCGAGGTCAGGAAAATCGGCGCAAAGTCTGCAACCGCCACACGCGTAGCCGGCAGCGAACCGCTGAATATGACGACGCCAAGGAGGCCGCTGCCCCATCCTGCCGTTCTTTTGTCCATGGGTCCTCGCTTTCCGAGAACGAGCACCTAGAGCCATTCGGCCAAAGCGAACAGCGACAGTATAATACGATTATTAAAATCCGTATGGTATGGATGGCCCATACAGTCATCGGGATTTATTGTGATGGACGGCGATACGACTCGAACGGAAGCGCTGATACGGGCCGTTCGCGCGAGGATGGCGAGCAGGGCGCTCGCTCCGGGTGACCGCCTCCCTTCCGTCCGGCGCTTCGCCGAGACCATGGGCGTGTCGCCATCGACCGTCGTGGAGGCTTATGCGCGGCTGGAAGCGGAAGGAACCATTCGCGCCCGCCGCGGCTCGGGCTTTTATGTGACGGGAGCCGGCCTTCCGCCCCTGTCCCTGTCGGAGATGGGACCGCGCCGTGAACGCGACGTTGATCCCTTCTGGGTTTCGAGGCAATCACTCGACGCCGACCCATCGGTCCTGAAGCCCGGCTGTGGATGGCTGCCGGCCGACTGGATGCCGAATCCCGCACTTCGAAAAGGTATCAGGGCGCTCGCCCGCGCGGACGACGGCGTACTGTCTGATTATGGCAGCACGCGCGGTTCGCTCGACTTGCGCCGCCACCTGATCGGCCGGTTTGCGGATCAGGGCATTACGGCATCCGTCGACCAGGTTCTCCTGATAGGCTCGGGGACGCAGGCGATCGACCTGATCTGCCGACTGCTCCTGCGCCCAGGCGACGCCGTTCTCGTCGACGATCCGTGCTACTTCAATTTCCAGGCATTGCTGCGCGCCCACCAGGTCAGGATCGTCGGCGTTCCGTTCACGCCGACGGGGCCGGACATTGCGGCATTCGAACAGGCACTTGTCGAGAAGCAACCGCGCCTCTACATCACCAACTCGGCGCTTCACAACCCGACGGGCGCGAGCATATCACCGCAAACCGCCTACCGCGTGTTGAGTGCCGCCACCGCCCACGGTCTGACGATCGTCGAGGATGATATATTCGCGGATTTCGAGCCCGGCCTGTCGCCGCGCCTTGCCATCCTCGACGGCCTCAACCGTGTCATCAGGATAGGCAGCTTTTCCAAGACGCTCTCCGCCTCCGTCCGTTGTGGCTATATCGCGGCAACGGCGGACTGGATCGAACGGCTGGTCGATCTTCAGGTGGCGACGAGCTTCGGAGGGCCCAGTCCTGCTGCCACCGAGCTGATCGCGGGGGTGCTGGCAGGGGGTACGTATCGCAGGCACATGGACGATGTGCGCCGGCGCCTTGCCAAGGCAAGGGCCGAAGCTGCCGATCGGCTGGCCGAGCTCGGCATCGTACCGTGGACTATCCCGCGAGGCGGTTTCTATCTTTGGTGCCGCCTTCCCGAAGGACTGGATTCGGCGGTGATGGCGCGACGTTGCATGGAGCATCGGATCGTTCTTGCGCCCGGTAATGTGTTCAGCGTGTCCCAGTCGGCCACGCCATTCCTTCGCTTCAATGTGGCGCAGATGGGCGACCCGCGCATCTTCTCGTGCCTTCGGCAGGTGATGAGAGAGCAGGGCAGCCTATGATTTCTTCAGGCAAGGTGCCGTCCCGCGACCGGGCAGCGATCTTTCGCCCCTACTTCGGCCATGAAGTGCAACGGGAGGACCGGACAGCGGCTACAAGGTCTTCACCGCGCCCGAGACGATATCGGCCAGCCGGTCGAGTTCGTCTTCCTCTATGGTGAAGGGCGGACCGAGATAGATCGTGTCTCCGCGCCCGCGGGTGATCAGGCCGCGCTCCCGGCATGCCTGGAGGGCCTTTGCGCCAGCCATCCCGGAGGAGGCGGGGCTCCGGCCTTCGCCCCCTTCCGCGACAAGGTCTATCGCCAGGATCAGGCCGAGGCCACGAATCTCCGCGACATGCGGGTTTTGACCAAGGTCCGCCTCCAGGCGCGATTTCAGGCGTGAACCAAGTCTTCCAGCCCGTTCCGGAAGCTTTTCGCGCTCGAGCACGTCGATGGTGGCCAATGCGATGGCGCAGCCGACCGGATGACCGCTATAAGTGTAGCAATGCATGAATGGTTTGTCCTCGAAGTCGACGAGGGCATCGGCGATGGCGTCCGACACGCCGACTCCGCCCAGCGGGAAATAGCCGCTGGTAATACCCTTGGCGAACTGGACGATGTCGGGCTCGACACCCCAGCGGCGCAGCGCGAACATTTCGCCGGTACGGCCGAAGCCTGTGATGACTTCGTCGGCCGCGAACAGGACGTCAAGGCGGTCGCAGATCTCACGCACGCGCTGGAAATAACCGTCGGGCGCGACATAGGCGCCGCCGCCAAGCACCGGTTCTGCGATAAACAGGGCGACACTGTCCGCGCCTTGCTCGATAATCGCCTGTTCCAGGTCCTCGGCGGCCATCCGCGCGGCCTCTTCCTCCGGACGGCCCTTGGCGCGATGCGAATGATGCAGGGGAATGTGGACGAAGCCAGGCATACGCGGTTCGAAGGGTGGCCAGTAGGCTGGCATGCCCGTGGCGCACATCGCCGCCAGCGTCGTACCGTGATATCCACCCATGAAACTGATGACCTTGATCTTGTCGGGTCGCCCCTTGGCCTTCCAGTAGGCGCGGGCGAACTTGATCGTCGTGTCGGTCGATTCGCCGCCGCCCGAGGTCAGAAAGAAGCGATTGATCGACGGATAGGCCAGCGCTGCAAGCTTCTCGGCGAGCATGGTCGCAGGAAGGTTGCTGTTGCCGGAATAACCGGAGCAATAGGCGAGTTCGCTCATCTGGCGATGGGAAGCCTCGATCAGTTCTCGGCGGCCGTGGCCGAGGGTCACGTTCCATAGTCCCGACATGGCGTCGAGGTAGCGCTTGCCGTCGCCGTCGATCAGATAGGACCCTTCGCCCCTGACCCAGGAATTACCCGCCATGTTGCCCCTGGACGTATGCAGCGAATGGATGAGATGGCGGCTGTCGCGTGCCATAAGATCCGCGTTCGACGCGGCGTCGACATGGACTGTCATTTCAAGCCTCCCCGACGATGACGTTCTCGGACACGATCATGCGGACACGCTGGTCCACCATTGCGAGCGTATCGGCTGCGACTGATTTTCCGTGTGGCGTCGCATACGCCGCTTCAAAAGCCTGCCGGGTATCGAACCATAGTTCCGACACGCCGTCATAGGGGCCGTCCTCGATGACGTTGAAGACAGCCCGGCGCACGCCCGGCAGTTCGCGAACCAGGGTCGCATGGCCGCCCAGCCACCAGTCCGTGAAGGCTTTCGGACCGACCGTTTCCTTGCGCTTCAAAAGGATCATCGCCTTGAACATCGTCATGCCGCCTTGATTCGCTTGAGCGGCCGGCCGCCGAGCCCGAAGGCCAGCGTGATGACGACCTCGTTGGCGCGCGGAGCGTCGGCGAGGCTGACATCCATGGCGTCCATGTCGTCAAAGACCCAGATGTCGTCGCGGTTGACCAGGGGAACAGTGATCGTTGCCCCGGGACCGCCGAGCTTCTTGGTGGAGGGAATGATCGCCTTGCCGCCGCCGATGGCGCTGCGCACCGGCGCGCCGAATTTCGGATGGATCAGGGCAGCCGCGTGCTCGATCTCGCCCTCCGTGCCGACGATGGCGCCCTTGCCATAGGCGGTGATGTCGCTTGCGGATGCCCCAAGCGTCGCGAGGGCGCGCTGGGTCAACAAGTCGGCGACTTCGGCCCCAAGCGTATAGAGAGGCGACAGGTCTTCCTCGTAGCGGCCGGCGAACGGGTTTGCCACCACGGCCGTGACCGCAAGCTTGACCGCGGCCGGCTCGACAGCCCGACCCATCTCCTGCAGCGTTTCCTCTATCGTGACGACCGTTTTTCGGATCTGTGGCGACATCGAATTTTGCCCCTTGCATTTGTCGATAGGAGCAGAGAACCATATCGCCAAACATTCGGAAAACGATAATATCGAACGTCGGCTTGTGATTTTCTCATACTGGGAACAGCCATGAAGACTATCGGCCTGGACCTTCTGGAAGCCTTCGTCGCCTTTGCCGACAGCGGTAGCTGCAAGGCGGCGGCGGAAGTCATCCATCGCAGCCAGTCAGCCGTCAGCATCAAGCTGAAGAAGCTGGAGGAGGATATCGGCGCGACCTTGTTCGTGCGCACCGGCAGGTCCATCGCCCTGAACGAACGCGGGCGCGAGACGGTATCGGACGCGCGCCGCATTCTCCAGATCAACGGTGAACTCGTGGCCCGGGCGCGGGCGCCCGGCCTGACCGGGGTGATCCGGTTCGGTCTGCCGGACGATTATCTTGCCCTGGTCGGCAATTTCCTGAATCAGCTAAGCGAATTCTTTCCGCAAGCCAGCCTTACCGTGCATTGTGCGCCGACCGCCGACCTGCGGCCCATGCTGGAGCGCGGCGAACTCGACGTTTGCATCCTTTCCTTCGAGACCGACACCAAGGAAGGGTTCGTACTGGAGCGGCAGTCCGTGCATTGGTTCTGCGCGACGGATGCGAGGATCGACCCGCAGCTACCTTTGCCGCTGGCCTTGTTTCCGGATGGCTGCATTTTCAGGAAATGGATACTCGCCGCGCTCAAGAACATGGAGAGGGAGTACAGGATCGTCTGCACGAGCCCCAACATGGCCGCGTTGCAGGCGGTCGTGCAGTCGGGGCTCGCAGTATCTGCCTTCCCCCGTCCGGGCATTCCAGCAGGTTCGCGGCTGTTGGGTGCCGGCGACGGTTTTCCGGAACTGTCCGACGTGATCATCATGCTGTGCATGTCGCCGATGCTGCGTGACGACCGGCATTCGCTGCTGGCTCGCGGCGTGCGCTCGATGATGGAGCGATCAACTCTCAATCGGGGCGCCTGACCCATGTTTCATGGTCTCATCCAAATAGACAAGAGCGCACAGGAGAGCCTGCAAGGGCAAATCCGCCGGCAGATCGCCATTGCCATTGCCGACGGAAAGCTTCCGATCGACCAGCGCCTGCCATCCATCCGCGCGCTGGCGGACGAGTTGCAGGTCAGCCTGAATACGGTGGCGCTGGCTTACGCGACATTGAGGGACGACGGCTTTCTGGTCAGCCAGGACCGGTCAGGCTTTCTGGTCAATCCGGAGGCCCGGACGCGCCTGCGCGAAGGCCGAACGGTATCGGAGCAACCCGATACGCAGCCGCGTTTCGACTTCAAGAGTCATTTTGCAGGCCGCAGCTACAACCTGCCGCGGACCATGAAGCCGAGCGATTGCCTGGTGCGCTATCGCTATCCGTTTGTCTGCGGGCTCGTCGACCCGACGCTGTTCCCGATCTCGATGTGGCGCGAGTGCGTCCGTGATTCCGGCAGTGCCGTGGAATTGCAGAACTGGGCGGCGGATTTTTCGAGCGTCGACGACAAGATGCTGATCGACCAGTTGATCAAGCGCTTGCTGGCCAAGCGTGGCATCTTCGCCGGGCCGGACGAGGTCCTGATAACGGTCGGCGGCCAGCAGGCGCTTTACCTAGCCCTCAAGCTGCTGATGAAGCCGGGCCAGACGGTCGGCGTCGAGGACCCGGGCTACCCCGAAATGATCAACATCGCGGCAATGGAGCGTATGCGCATCCAGCGTCTGCCGGTGGACCAGGACGGCCTCGTGCCGAGCGGGCGGATCGAGGATTGCCAATCCCTCTATATAACCTCCTCGCACCAGTTTCCGACGACCGCCACGCTCAGCATGGAGCGACGGCAGGCGCTGCTCGACAATGCGGTGCGCACCGGCAAATTCATTATCGAAGACGATTACGAGGCCGAAACGTCCTTCTGCGAACGACCGCTTCCGGCGATCAAATCCATGGATCGTACCGGCAACGTCATCTATGTCGGCAGCCTGTCAAAATCGCTGATGCCCGGCCTTCGCATCGGCTTCCTGATCGGCGACCGCGATTTCATCACCGAGGCGAGAGCGTTGCGCCACCACGTCCTGCGGCATCCGCCGGTCAATAATCAGCGTACCGTCGCGCTGTTTCTGCAACGGGGGTATTTCGATCGCTTTCTGGGCCGGCTTCGCAGTGCGTATAAAGCGCGCCACGAAGCCATGTCCGCTGCCTTGCGCAAACATCTTCCCGCAGCTCGGGCGATGAGTTCCTACGGCAGCAACTCCTATTGGGTGGCCCTGCCGGATTCTGTCGATGCGGTCCGACTACTGCGGCAAGTCGAGCCGCAGGGAGTCTATTTCGAGCCCGGAAGCGCTATGTTCGCGCAACCCGAGGACAATCGTAACTTTATCCGGCTCGGCTTTTCGGCCATTGACGAAAGCCTGATAGATGCGGGTATCGCCATCATTGCCAGGCAACTCGGGCTTGCGAACCAGGGGGCTGACGAGGGACGGCCCTAGCCGACTACCTTCCGGATCGCGATTTGGAGCGCGGAGAGGTAATCGTCGATCGCTTGCCTGTCGTGGCCGAGGGAAACGTAGATCTTGGTCAGCATCGGGTTGATGAATATGCCTTGCCGGACCATTTCGAGGTCGAGCGCGCGCCGGGTCTTGCGATCTGCCGTCGCCTCCGTCGCCATGCTGGAAACAGGCGTGGAGGTAAGCTGATATTGCGCGAGCGGGCCATCGCCGTAGACCTGCACGACGATACCGGCATTCGCGAAAGCCTTGGCAATCCCGGTGCGCAGCTGCGCACCGGCCTCGAACAGGCGCTCGTAAGCGCCCGGCGCCGACAGGACGTCGAGCACGGCATTGGCGGCGGCCGCGGTGACCGGTGAGCCGCCCGTGGTCGATGCCGCCCACACATATTTTTCGGTGTGGTGCAAATCTTCGCGCACGATATCCATGATATCGGCGCGACCGCCAAGGGCTGCGATAGGCATGCCGCCGCCAAGGGCCTTGCCGTAGGCAATGAGATCGGGAACCACGCCGAAATACTCCGAAGCGCCGCCGAGCGCGATGCGGAAGCCGGAGACGACTTCGTCGAAGATCAGGATTATGCCGTGCTTGCTCGTCGCGGCGCGCAGCCCCTTGATGAACTCGGGCTGGGCGAAGATGGAGCGCTGGACCGGGTCGATGATGACGGCGGCAAGATCGTCGGCGTGCTCGGCGATCAGCCGCTCTGCACTGGCGAGATCGTTGTATTCGGCGACGATGAGATCCGATACCGCGCTGGCGCCGCCGGTGCCTGTCCCCTCGGCGGCGAACTTGTCGGCTGCGTTCGCCCAGAAGAAATTGGCGACGCCTTCGACATGCGAGCCGTGGAAGGCACCCTCGAACTTGAGTATTTTGCGCTTGCCGGTCGACCCGCGCGCGATCCGGATGCAGGTCATGGTGGCTTCGGTGCCGGTGGCGACGAAGCGCACCCGCTCAAGTGCGGGACTGAGCCCGGCGAGGCGCTCCGCGAGTTCCACGAGCGGCGAGGAGATCGCCGCGAAGTTGATGCCGTCCGCCGCCTGCCGCGCCACCGCCTCGACGACGGCGGGATGCGCATGGCCTACCAGCGCCGAGCCCCAGGCCATGGTGTAGTCGACATAGCGGCGATTATCGACGTCCCAGACATGAGGCCCTTTCCCCTTGACGAAAACGCGCACCAGTTCGTCCGGCAAATCATATTCGCCGTTCGATCCCTGCGGAAAAAGCTTCTGTGTGCGTTCGACCCAACTCGCCATGAGACTAGCCCCCAAGCCTGCGTTCGGGCCTTTCCGTATCAGAGGCCGGAGGGTGGTCTTAGATACAGTAGTGGGAGAAGGCTGATACGCGACCGTGAAGGGCCGGGCTGACGTTGGCGCGACTGGAATCGTCTCAACGTTATTTGCGGTCTGTACCTAAAGGCTGTCCAGGCTCGATGATAGCTTCTGTTGAAGAGCGTCCGACAAGAGGCGCAGGGAGAAACTCGTTGATTCAAAAAAACCACACTGCAACTTCTTGCCCGGCCTGCGGGCCGGTGGTGCAAGCGGCGACGCTTCGCTTCCGGGCACGGGCGTAACCAGGCCATGGATGCACAACGCTTCGTCGTATTCGATCATGTCCAGAAGACCTATGACGGCCAGAGCCTCGTCGTCTCGGATTTGAACCTCGACATTGCAAAGGGCGAGTTCCTGACCATGCTCGGGCCGTCGGGCTCGGGCAAGACGACCTGCCTGATGATGCTCGCCGGCTTTGAGACGGCGACGGCGGGCGAGATCCTGCTGGCGGGAAAGCCGATCAATCTGGTGCCGCCGCACAAGCGTGGCATCGGCATGGTGTTCCAGAGCTATGCACTGTTTCCGCACATGACGGTGGGCGAGAACCTCGCCTTTCCGTTGGAGGTGCGCGGCGTGGGCAAAGCCGACCGCGATCAAAAGATCAGCCGGGCGCTGGATATGGTACAGATGGGCGCCTTCGCCCATCGTCGCCCGTCGCAATTGTCGGGCGGCCAGCAGCAGCGCATCGCGCTTGCGCGCGCCCTGGTCTTCGAGCCCGAGCTGGTTCTGATGGACGAACCGCTGGGCGCGCTGGACAAGCAGTTGCGTGAGCACATGCAGTTCGAGATCAAGCATCTCCACGAGCGGTTGGGTGTGACGGTCGTCTATGTAACGCACGACCAGGGCGAGGCGCTGACGATGTCGGACCGCGTCGCGGTCTTCAACGCGGGATGCATCCAGCAGCTCGCGCCGCCGACCGAACTTTACGAGCGCCCCGCCAATAGCTTCGTGGCGGGCTTCATCGGCGAGAACAACCGCCTGCCGGGCACTGTCGAAAGCATTAGCGGCGACACCGCCCAGGTGAGGCTTGGAGACGGTTCCGTCATTCCCGCCGTGGCGATCAATATCGATCACGCCGGGCAGAAGACACAGGTCTCCATCCGGCCCGAGCGCGTCGAGATCCTGTCCGGCGATCCGTCGGCAGGGAACCCTCTCTGGCCAGGGGTGGAAGCGGAGGTGCTGGAGTTCATCTACATGGGGGATGTGCTGCGCACCCGCCTTCGTGTCGCCGGATCGGATGATTTTGTGGTGAAGACACGCAACACGCGCTTGCGCAGCCAGCTCCGCCCTGCTCGCGGTGAGAGAATCCGGATCGGCTGGCTGCAAGAGGACGCCCGCGCGCTCGACCGGGAGGCAGCCGCGCAATCAGATATGGCGTGAGTAACGGGAACATCAACGGGAGGAATACTGGAATGAAGAAAGTACTTTATCTCACGACGGCGCTCAGCCTGATGGGCTTTGCAGCCCAGGCCGAAGAGGTGACGGTGGTCTCCTTCGGAGGCGCTCTGGCGGCAAGCCAGAACGAGGCTTTCTACAAGCCGTTTCAGGAAAAGACGGGTATTCGCGTGATCTCCGTGGATGCCGACAACCCCGCCATTCCGCTGAAGGCGCAGGTAGAGGCCGGCAACGTCACGATGGACGTCGCCGATGTGGAGCCTTCCGATCTGGTACGCCTTTGCGATGAAGGCGCGCTTGAAACCCTGCCGCTCGACGATCTGCCCAAGGCGGCGGACGGTGCCGGCTGGAAGGACGATTTTGTGGAAGGCGGCATTTACGAATGCGGTGTTGGCACCGTCGCCTATTCGACGATGATCGCCTACAACAAGGAAAAGACGCCGGATGTAGCCTCGGCAAACGACTTTTTCGACCTGGAGAAGTTTCCGGGCAAGCGCGGGCTTCGCAAGACGGCCAAGTTCACGCTCGAACTGGCGCTGATGGCTGACGGCGTGGAGCCGGCCAAGGTCTACGAAACGCTGGGCACCCCCGAAGGCGTCGATCGCGCGTTCAAGAAGCTCGATACGATCAAGTCGGATATTGTCTGGTGGGAAGCCGGCGCGCAGCCCCCGCAATTGCTGGCCGACGGTGCAGTGACGATGACCACGGCCTACAACGGCCGCATTTTCAATGCCGCCGTTGCGGAGGGCAAACCGTTCGAGGTGCTATGGGACAAGCAGATCCTCGACTTCAATCTCTTTGTGATTCCCAAGGGGGCGCCGAACAAGGATGCGGCCTGGGAGTTCATCAAGTTTGCGACCAGCAGCGAGCAACTGGCCGCGCAGACGACATATATCAGCTATGGCCCGGTGCGGAAATCGTCGACGGCGCTGATCGGACTATTCCAGGACGGAAAGACCGAGATGCTTCCCAACATGCCAACCAATCCGGATAACATGAAGACGGCTCTCACCAACGATATCGAGTTCTGGACGGACTACGACATCGAACTGAGCGAGCGGTTCAACGCCTGGCTTGCGTCGAACTAGGCCCGACCGGGCAGGGAAGGACACCCGGGGTTCGCGGCCCGCACGGCACGCCGCAGCCCCGGGTATCTCGTCGGCCGGAGGGTGTAGTCCAGCGCTTCCTCCGGTAATTTGAGAGACATCGAGGCATGACGGTAACGAGAGACCCCGCGCTGAAATCCGCGCTGAAGAAGTCGCAGCAGCGCGCCCGTCGCCGTGCCTTTCTGCTTGTGCTGCCCTTGCTTGCCTTCGTTTTTATCTCCTTCGTGGTGCCGATCGCCATGATGCTGCATCGCTCGGCCCATAATTCGGCCTTTGCCGAGAACATGCCGCAACTGACGGCCTGGTTTGCCGCCAATCCTGAGGTGCGGCAGCCCGATGAAACCGCCTATGCCGCCCTTGTAGCCGACCTTCAGCTTGCCGCCACCGCCCGCACGGCCGGGGTCGTGGGCACGAGAGTGAATTACGAGGTTTCGGGCTCGCGTTCGCTTTTCACCTCCGCCGGGCGCAAGGTCGGCGAACTGGAGCCGCCGTTTGCCGAAAGCCTGCCGGCGCTGAACCGTTCCTGGGCCTCGCCGCAGCTATGGTCGGCAATGCGCAATGTCTCGCAATCCTATACGGCGAATTTCTACCTCGCCGCGCTGGACCTTGCGCGCGATACGGACGGAAACATTATTTCCGCACCGGCTGACCGGCAGGTCTATGTATCGCTCTTTGTGCGCACGCTGGTGCTGTCTTTCACGATTACCTGCATCTGCCTGCTACTGGGTTTTCCGGTGGCGCATCTGCTGGCAACGCTGCCGCTGCGCAAATCCAACCTGCTGATGATCCTGGTATTGCTGCCGTTCTGGACGTCGCTGCTCGTGCGGACCACCGCCTGGATCGCGATCCTGCAGGAGCAGGGCGTCTTCAACAGCATGCTGGTCGGCCTGGGAATCCTGTCCGATTCAGGAAGACTGTCACTGGCCTACAACCAGACCGGCACGATCATCGCCATGACCCACATTCTGCTGCCTTTCATGATCCTGCCGCTCTATTCGGTCATGCGGACCATCAATCCGAGCTATGTTCGCGCAGCGCGCTCGCTTGGCGCTTCGTCCTGGGTGGCATTCCGGCGCATCTATCTGCCCCAGACGCTGCCCGGTATCGGTGCCGGCTCGCTGCTCGTGTTCATCCTTGCGGTCGGCTACTATATTACGCCGGCTCTTGTCGGCGGTGCCTCCGGCCAGCTTATCTCGAACCTGATCGCCTTTCACATGCAGAATTCGCTCAACTGGTCGCTCGCGGCCGCGCTGGCTGCCCTGCTCCTCGCCGTCATCGCATTGCTTTACTGGCTCTACGATCGCCTCGTTGGCATCGACAAGATGAAGTTGGCTTGATCCCATGGCCATATCCCCTTCATCCAACGCCGCCGAACGGATCTGGCACTATGCCTACCTGGCCATCTGCGCTCTGGTGTTCATCTTTCTCATCGCTCCGATCCTGTTGGTCGTTCCGCTGTCGTTCAATGCGGAGCCCTACTTCACGATCACAGAGCGCATGCTTACCTTCGATCCTGCCGGCTATTCCCTGCGCTGGTACGACACGCTGCTGACGCAAGGTATGCAACGGCCCGACGCCGCCCGCGACTGGGCCTGGTGGCTGGACGCATGGCGCCACTCGGCCTGGATACTGGCGGCGAAGAATTCCCTCATCATCGGCTTCTTCTCCACCGCGCTCGCGACCGTACTCGGCACCGTGGCGGCGCTCGGCATGTCGCGCCCGGAAATGCCTTACCGTCGCGCCATCATGGCCATGCTGATCTCGCCGATGATCGTGCCGATCATCATCACGGCGACCGGGCTGTTCTTCTTCTACTCCAAGGTAGGTCTCGCCAATTCCTACCTGGGCATCATCCTGGCGCACGCGACGCTGGGGATACCGTTCGTCATTATCACGGTCACCGCGACCCTCTCAGGCTTCGATCATTCGCTGACGCGGGCAGGGGCTTCGCTCGGTGCGTCGCCGACCACGGTGTTCCGCCGCATTACGGTTCCGCTGATCCTGCCAGGCATCATTGCCGGCGCGCTGTTCGCCTTCGTGACGTCGTTCGACGAGGTCGTCGTCGTGCTGTTCGTCGCCGCGCACGACCAGCAGACCATTCCACGGCAGATGTGGAACGGTATTCGCGAGCAGATCAGCCCGGCCATCCTCGCCATGGCAACGATCCTTGTCTTCTTCTCGATCAGCCTGCTGACTGCGATCGAACTGCTGCGGCGGCGCTCCGAGCGGCTGCGCGGCGTGTCTCGGGGATAGATATTCTTTTCGGGGAAAAAGGCTGTGCCCATCTACAAGACAAGGCCCGGGGCTGAATCCTACGGCCACGATATCGGGGTAATCCTGATCGACTGCCGCACGCCTTTTATTCCCGGCGATGTCGGCAACGCCAGTTCCTATTCCTATCCGGTGCTCTATCGGACGGTGCCGGATGTCACGCTCGGGCGGTTGATCGAGCAGGGCGACCTGTCGCTGACCGCGAACGTCCTGGCGACGGCGCGCGAGCTCGAAGCCGCCGGCGTTCGCGCCATAACCAGCGATTGCGGCTACATGATCCACTTCCAGAAGCAGGTTGCGGCTGCGGTCTCTATTCCGGTCATGCTTTCGCCGCTGCTCCAGTTGCCGTTCATCCAGTCGCTGCTGCGGCCGGACCAGAGGGTGGGCGTCGTCTGCGCCAATGCGGGTCGCCTCACGCCGGACTTGCTGACGATCGCCCATCCGCATGCCGAGCGCGCACCGGCTGTTGTCGGCCTTGAAAACGCGCCCAACTTTCGCGGTCCTATCCTCGATGAAACGGATACGCTGGATAGCGATGCGATCGAAGCGGAGGTCGTCGAGGCCGCACGCCGGCTGTGCAGGGACAATCCGGATGTCGGGGCCGTTCTGCTGGAGTGCTCGAATCTGCCGCCCTATGCCAGCGCTGTCCAACGGGCGACCGGCCTGCCTGTGTTCGATTTCATGACGATGATCGACTATGTCCGCGCAGCCGGCAGACGTAACCCTTACGAGGGGACCTACTGAGAGGATCTGTAATTTACAGAGCCTGACGGCGTTTCTCTTAAGGACTTCAGTGCCGGCAGCGCTGGCTACCTGTCGTTGCGGCAGAACTGGTCCAGAAGCGTGGGCAGCAGTCCGCCACCTTCGAGCAAGGTAATGTCTGTTTCCGTCCTTGCGAGGAGGCGGGCGGTGAAGTGCTGCACCGTATCCCGTCTGCGCAGCGTGACAGGAATGGGCATGTCCATAGCCAGCGAGTGCAGGTCGACATCGAGGTCGAAAGAATCCTCTGCCTGCACATCGACCGAGGCGGCGTCCAGTCCGTCGGGCAGCAGCAACGGCAGGATGCCCATGCCGATCAGGTTGGATGCATGGATTCGCTCGAAGCTCTGCGCCAGGACCGCCCGCACGCCGAGCAGCGCCACGCCCTTGGCGGCCCAGTCGCGGGAGGAGCCGGCGCCGTAGTTGCGCCCTGCGACGATGATGCAGCCCGTGCCTCGCGCCCGATGGCGCTGCGCGGCGTCGAAGACCGAGAGCAGGTCTTTTTCTCCGGCGACGCGTGTCTTGTTGCCGCGCTGGCCGGGGACAAGGTGATTTTCCAGAAGGCGGTTGTCGAACATGCCGTGCAGGCAGACAGCAGGGTTCCCGCGCCGCGCGCCATAGTTGCCGAGCTTGCCCGGCTCTACGCCCGAGGCGACCAGATGCCGCCCGGCGGGGCAGTCCGGGCGGATCGCGCCATTGGGCGAGATATGATCGGTGGTGATGGAATGACCGAGAACCAGCAATGGCCGCAGCCCCGTCATGTCGGGACTGCGCCCCGGCGCGCCGCTGCTTTCGGTGACGAAGGGCGAGGGCCCGATGAAACTGCTGGCGGGGTCCCAGGGGAACTGTGGGCCGGGTGGCGTGGCGAGTGCCTCCCAGGCGCGCGTGCTTTCGATCTTCGAATCGTAGGCGCCGTGGAACAGATCCGCGCGCACGTGGCGGCGAACGGCCGCCGCTATCTCATCCTCGCCCGGCCAGACGTCGGCCAGCATCACCGGCTTGCCCTGCTGGTCGGTGCCCAGCGGTTCGCGCGACAGGTCGACATGCATCGACCCGGCGATGGCATAGGCCACGACGAGCGGAGGCGACGCGAGATAGGCCGCCTTGACCTGCGGGTGAATGCGGCCTTCGAAGTTGCGATTTCCCGAAAGAACGGCCGCCACGCACAGGTCGCGGGATCGAACCTCTTCGGCGACAGCCGGCGGTAAGGCGCCTGAGTTTCCGTTGCAGGTCGCGCAGCCGTAGCCGATGTTGTGGAAGCCGAGCGCCTCGAGCGCCGGCGTAAGCCCCGCCTCGTCCAGATAGTCGGTCACGATGCGCGATCCGGGAGAGAGCGAGGTCTTGACCCATGGCCTGGCCCGCAGGCCGCGTGCGACGGCGTTCCTGGCCAGCAGCCCGGCGGCGAGCATCACGGCCGGGTTCGACGTGTTGGTGCAACTGGTGATCGCCGCGATGACCACCGCCCCGTGATCGATCGCGCCGCGCGTTTTTGTGGGCGCCGCGACACCGATCTCGGCCATTCGCTCGTCAAATGAAGCCGGCACCTGAGGCAGGCTGACGCGATCCTGCGGTCGCACCGGGCCGGCCAGTGAAGGCTCGACGGCATCGAGATGGAAGGTATGGTTCTCGTCGAAGGTTGGGGGTGAGCCACCATCGCCGTCCTGCCACAGGCCTTGCGCTTTTGCGTAGGCTTCGACGAGGTCGATGTGGCGGCTGTCGCGCCCGGTCAGGGCAAGGTAGCTCAGCGTGCCCGCGTCGATCGGAAAATAGGCGCAGGTGGCGCCGAACTCGGGGGCCATGTTGGCAATGGTGGCGCGGTCGGCCACCGGGAGGGCTGAAACGCCGGGGCCGTGGAACTCGACAAAGGCGCCCACCACGTCCAGCCGGCGCAGCATCTGGGTAAGATGAAGCACCATGTCGGTTGCCGTAACACCCGGCGCCAGCCGCCCCTCGATACGGACACCGACGACCTTGGGCCGCGCCATGTCGGGCGGCATGCCCAGGATGGCTGCTTCCGCCTCCAGCCCGCCTACGCCCCAGCCGAGCACGCCGAGCGCATTGACCATGGTCGTATGGCTGTCGGTGCCGATCATCGTGTCCGGCACGGCGAGCGGCGCCATCGAGGGCCGGTCCACGGTGCGCACCACCGAAGCCAGCCATTCCAGGTTGACCTGGTGCATGATGCCGCGCCCCGGCGGGATGACGCGCAGGCCTTCGAAGTTGCGCTGGCACCATTTGATGAAGGCGAAACGCTCCGCGTTATGCTCCATCTCGAATTGCCGGTTCAGCAGCCGGGCGTCGGCGCGGCCGGCATAGGCCGCCACCAGCGAGTGGTCGACGACGAAGTCAACCGGAATGCGGGGCTGTACGAGAAGCGCGTCGGCGCCGCGCGCCACCAGGGCATCGCGCATCGAGGCAAGGTCGGTCATCAGCGGGATGCCCATGAAGTCCTGGAGCAGGGCGCGCCCTGGCTGGAAAGGGATGGCCGTACCATGCGACCCCGGCTTCAGGGCCACCAGCCTGTCACAGGTCTGTTCCCACGAGTCGGGCTTGCGCAGGATGCCCTCGGCGAGCACCAGCAGCGAACGGGGCAACCCCGCAAGATCGCCGAGGCCGAGTTCGCCGGCTTGCGCCAGGCTCACATGGGCAACCCCGGCCATGCCGGGCAGCGGGCGGACCAGATCGTTCAGCAATTCATCCCTCCATCAGGCTGTCACGGTTTCCCACAGGGACAGCACCTGGCGAGCGGCGTCGGCGTGTAGCCGTTCCACCATCTGGCCATCGACGCGCAACACGTTCGCATTGCTGTTCTCGGCGCGGTCGAAGAGCTCCACGAGAAGACGCGCCCGGTCAATTTCTTCCGCCGAGGGTGTGAAGGCGGCGTTGCAGGGTTCGACCTGGCGCGGATGGATCAGGGACTTTCCGTCCATGCCGAGATCGCGGCCCTGGATGCTCTCGGCTTCGAAACCTGCATGGTCTTCGAGCGCGTTGTAGACGCCATCGACTATTTGCAGGCCATAGGTTCGGGCCGCGGCGACGCAGGCGACGAGCATGGGCACGAGGTTGGCACGCGCCGGCTGGACGCGCATGCGCATGTCCTTGACGAGGTCGTTGGTGCCGATGACGAACGCCGACAGGGCCGGTAGCGCGTCGCCCGTTGCCCCGGCGATGGCATAGAGGTTGCCGAAGGCGGCGGGGGTCTCGATCATGGCCCACAGGCGGCTTGAAGAACCGACCGCGGCGATCGCGGCCTGTGGCGCGGCCAGATCGTCTGGATGGCCGACCTTGGGAACCAGAATTGCATCGGGAGCGGCCGCGACGGCGGCTTCGAGATCGGCCGCTCCCCATGGTGTGCCAAGGCCATTGATCCGGATCACAACCTGGCGGCGGCCATAGCCGCCTTCGCTGACGGCGCGGACGGCCTGCAGGCGCGCCTCGGGCTTGGCGTCCGGCGAGACGGCGTCCTCGAGGTCGAAGATGACCGCGTCGACATCGAGGCTGCGGGCCTTTTCAAGAGCACGCGCGTTTGAGGCGGGCATGTAAAGAACGCTGCGAAGTGGCCTTGTCTGCATGGAAATTCCCGTCCTTCTCAACGGGCAGTAGCGGCTGCACGAAGCCTCGCCGGCTTGCCCGGCATCCGCTCCCGCCCGCATTCATCTCCCCGATGATCTCTCAAGCCTGTTGCATGTTGCGCGCATTTAAACTAGATCGACGTAGTAGCTATAGCAACTACTAAATACCGAAAGCCTGACGAGGGTTATTGAAAGGAGAAAGGCCAGTGGCGCCCATTAGCCGACTTTGCCTGCGACGGCTCGAACTGCCGCTTCATCGCCCGTACCGCCTTTCCTATCGGACCTTCGAGACTTTCGAGCCCTATTTCGTTGAAGTGGAGGATGCCGACGGCCGGGTCGGTTTTGCGGACGCCCACATCTCGCCCGGATCGAGCAGCGAGACCCGCGAGGGGGGCTGGGCTTTCCTATGCGCGCGGCTGGCCGAGAGTGTCGGCCTGGAACCGCAAGCGGCCAAGGCTGCGGCGCTCGAGCGGTTTTCGGAATCCAAGGTTGCCACGACGGCGTTGGTGTCGGCGCTCGAAGTCCTGGAGGACAATCGCCTCCTCGAGTTCCCCCAACCGGTCACCCTGCCGCTGCTGACGCCCATCAACGGCCTTCGCGAAGACGAAATCCGGGCCGAGGTCGAGGAGTGGCTCGGCCAGGGGTTCCGGACCTTCAAGGTCAAGGTCGGCAAGGACGTCGCGTCGGACCTGGAAAGGGTCGCCGTGATTCAGGATGCGGTTGGTGGCCGTGCGACGCTGCGCCTTGACGCCAATCGCGCCTATTCACGGGATCAGGGGGTGGAGTTTGCGCGGCAACTCAATCCCGAAAACATCGCGCTGTTCGAACAGCCCTGCGATTCCAGCAATTGGGAAGCGAACGAGGCTGTTGCCGACGCCTCGACTGTTCCGCTGATGCTCGACGAACCGATCTGTACGCTGGAGGACATCGAGCGCGCTGCCGGGATTGCGAACGTCCGCTTCTGCAAGCTCAAGCTGAAGCGGTTCGGCGGCCTGGAGCGGCTGGAAGAAGGATTGCGCGCCGTCCGTTCCGGCGGGATGGAGCCGGTGCTGGGCGATGGCCTCGGCAGCGACATCCATGCCTGGCTCGAGGCCTGCGTGGCCCGCGATACGATCCGCAATGCCGGAGAATTCAACGGGTTCCTGAAATCGCGTGAAGGCCTGCTGGTCGAACCGCTGCGCTTCGAAGCCGGCTCCGTTCACATACCGGGCGGCTATCGCCCGACCCTCGATCGCGAAGTGCTGGAGCGCGTCACGGTCGAAAGCCGCCACTTCCACTAGAATTGCAAGAGCGAGGAGACATTGCCATGGCGCATGATGAGATGCTGGCCGAACTCGACAGGAGGCGCGAGGCTGCGAGCGCGATGGGCGGGCCCAGGAAACTCGCCAAGCGACGCGAAGGCGGCCAGTTCAACGCCCAGGAACGTCTGGACGCGCTGGTCGACGCGGGTTCCTTCTTCGAAGTCGGCCTTCTCGGTCAGTCGTCTTTCGATGCCGACGCCGCCAAGACGCCGCGTGATGGGAAGATTACCGGCTTCGGCCGCATCAACGGCCGCGATGTCGGCTTGGTAGTGAACGACTTCACCACCAAGGGCGCCTCCACCAGCACCACGAATTCCAAGAAGATCGGCTACATTCGCAAGACCTGCACCGAGAAGGGCATGCCCTTCGTCCATGTCGGCGAGTCCACGGGGGCGAGGTTGCCCGACGCCATGGGGTCCAAGGGCATGGGCACCATGCTCGGTAATGACGTCACCCAGTTTCGCCGCATGCGCGACACGCCGTGGGCGGCAGCGGCGCTGGATACCTCTTTCGGCTCGTCTGCCTGGCTCTGCTGCTGCTCCGACTTCGCGGTGATGAAGAAGGGCTCGATCATGTCGGTGTCGAGTCCCCGGCTGGTCTCGATGGCGATCGGCGAGAACGTCGATCTGGAGGACCTCGGCGGCTGGCGGCTGCATGCCGAACAAACCGGTCTCATCGACCACTTCGTCGATACCGACGAGGAGGCCATGCGCGCGCTGCGAACGTTCCTGTCCTACATGCCCGGCCATAATGGCGAACTGCCGCCGGACGCGCCGGTTTCCGACGGCTCCGGCCTCGACCAGGAGCACATCCTCGACGTGCTGCCGGAGAAGAGGACGCAGGTCTACAACATGAAGAAGATCGTCGAGCTGATCTTCGACAAGGGCAGCGTCTTCGAACTCAAGCCGCGCTTCGGCCGCTCGGCGATGGTGGCGCTGGCCCGCCTCGACGGCAAGGTCACCGGCGTCATCGCCAACAATCCGAATGTCGGCGGCGGCGCGCTTTCAGCCGAGGCCTGCCGCAAGATCATCGACTTCACGGTAATGTGCGACAGCTTCAACATCCCGCTGGTTCGAATGATGGACACGCCCGGCTTCGTTGTCGGCACGGACGCAGAGCGCCGCGGCGCGCCCGGCCACATCATGAATTTCATGAACGCCACCTGCCTCACGACGGTGCCGCAGATCACGGTGATCTGCCGCAAGGCGTATGGGCGCGCCTATGTGGCCATGGGTGGCGGCGCCCACAACGACGCCATGATCGCCTGGCCGGGAGCGGAGGTCTCGTTCATGGACCCGGTCTTCGCCACCAGCATCGTTCATAACCTCAAGGCCGGGGAGGAAGGGTTCGAGGAGGCCCTGGGCCATATCCAGAAGGACCTGGAGATCTGGGACATGGCGCGCATCTTCTCCGCGCAGGACGTGGTCAAGCCGCAGGAGACGCGGGCCTACCTCATCCGCATGTTCGAGATACAGCGTCGCCGCCGCTCCGCCGGCGTTGGCCAGCATCTCATGCGCACCTGGCCCACCAGCTTCTGAGGAGAGCATCATGGATATCCAGACCCGGTCCATGGCCGAGATCGTAATCCGTGCACTGGAAGCCGGAAAGACGTCGCTCGACGAAGCTACGGGCAAGTCGCTGCTCAGGCAGGTCGGCATCGATGTGCCGCGTTCGGCAGTGGCACGTGACGCTGCCGATGTGGCCGCCCTGGCCGCCGGCATGAGGGGGCCGTTCGTGGTCAAGGTCGTCTCGCCTGAGATTCTGCACAAGTCCGATGTCGCAGGCGTGGCGCTCGGGCTGGTCGATGCCGCGGCTGTCGCGGCGGCGGTTGTCGAGATGGCGAAGAAGCCGGGCATCGCTTCGGCATGTGTGGAAGGCTGGCTGGTCGAGGAGATGGCGCCCGCCGGCCTGGAGATCGTTATCGGCGGGTTCAGGGATTCCCGCTTTGGCCCCATGCTGATGGTCGGGCTTGGCGGCGTCTTCGTGGAGGTGCTCAAGGACGTCGCCTTCCGCATCTGCCCGGTCTCCCGGGACGAGGCGCGCGCCATGCTGGCGGAACTGAAGGGCCATGCGCTGCTGCGCGGTGCTCGCGGCGGGGCCATCGTGGACGAGGAGGCGCTGGTCGACGCGATGCTGAAGGTCGGTGGCGAGAACGGCCTGCTGATGGCGTTGGGCGATCATGTTGCCGAGGTGGACCTCAACCCGGTGATCGCGACGGGCGGGGGCGTCATCGCGGTCGATGCCCGTTTCATCCTTGCCCGGGACGAGCCGGTGGCGGCTGCGCCGGCCTCGAAGTCCGTCCTGGAGGAATTTCGCCCGCTGTTCGAGCCGAAGACGATTGCGGTGCTGGGGGCGTCGACCAAGGACGTGGCGATCGCCAACACCTTTATCCGCCGCCTGCGCGACTTCGGCTACGGCGGCGCGATCTATCCGATACACCCTACGGCCGAAGCGATCGAAGGCTACCAGGCCTACCCTTCGCTGGCCGAGACGCCCGAGCCTGTCGACTATGCCTACGTGGCGATCAACGCCGCGCGCATCCCCGACGTTCTCGGCGCGGCGAACGGGCGTTGCCGGATCGCCCAGGTCATATCCTCCGGCTTCGGCGAGATCGAGGAGGGGGAGCAACTTCAGAAGGAACTCGTGGAGAAGGCGCGCGCCGCCGGCGTGAGAGTGATTGGCCCGAACTGCCTCGGCAGCTACTCGCCGCGCGGCGGCCTGACCTTTCCGGCCGGCGCGCCGAAGGAAACCGGCCGGATCGGTATCGTGTCGCAGTCGGGCGGCCTCAGCACCGACATCGTCAAGCGCGGCCAGTGGCGCGGCCTGCGCTTTTCCGGGCTGGTCAGTATCGGCAACAGCGCCGATGTGCAGCCGCAGGAGCTGGTGGATTTCTATTTTGCCGACCCGCAGACCAAGGCCATCGGCGTCTACCTGGAAGACATCAAGGACGGGCGCGCCTTTTTCGAGCTGCTGCGTTCCGCGCGCGCCACGAAGCCTGTGGTCATCCTGAAGGGGGGGCGTTCCTCGCAGGGGCGCCTCGCGGCGGCCTCTCACACGGGCGCGCTGGCTGGCGACGACCGGGCATGGCAAGCCCTGGAGAAGCAGGCGGCGGTAGCGCTCGTCTCGACGGTGGACGAGTTCATCGACGCCCTGCTCGCCCTCCAGCACCTCGATCTGCGTCCCAACAAGCCGACGCACGAGATCACGCTGTTCGGAAACGGCGGCGGTTCGAGTGTTCTCGGCACCGACGTCTTCGCCAGCATGGGGCTGAGCATCGCACCTTTCGGGGGCGCGGCGCGCGACGCATTGGCTGCGATGGGCCTGCCGCCAGGCACCAGCACGGCCAACCCGATCGACACGCCGGTGAGAACCTTGCAGGAAAAGGATGGCTGGATCGCCGGCGAGATCCTCGAGCATGTCTTCAGCCATGCGAGCCCTGATGCCATTGCCATGCACCTCAACCTCGCCGCCTTCGTCGGCCGTGGCACGGTCGACCCGATCGACAACCTTTTCACCGTGGTCGAGGAAACGCTGCGCAAATGGCCGGGCGTGGCGCACTTCGCCATGGCCCTGCGTACCGACGGCTCGCCGGAACTGGACCAGAAGCGTCACCAGTACCGTGAGCGGGCCACCCGTGCCCGCGTACCGGTATTCGACGAAATTCCGGCGATGGCCCGGGCGCTGGCCATTGTCGGGCACCTGGAGCGGCGGCTGGCTGCCCGCGACTGAAAGCGCGGGGCCGGTCTGGCGACTTGTTCAGGTCAGGCCGGTCTTGGTCTTGAAGGAAGCCGCCTGCTCGGGCGTGAAACAGGCGAGGCGCAGGTCGCGCAGATAGGGCCCGAAGCTGGCGTCGATCTGCGGCCCCAGGCGATCGAAGATTTCGGCCATGTAGTAATCGTGGCGGATCAAGGATTCGGCCATGTTGACGATCGGCTGATTGCGCGTGTGGACGGCCGTGACTTCGTCGGCCATCACCGCCGTCACCATTTCCTTTCGATCCGAGGTGACGGTGAACAGGTTGTCTGTCGTTCCCATCCGGACGCCATTGCCCTCGTGGATGTAGACGCGCGAATTTTCGGCGAAGCGGAACTCGTCGGCGTTCGGCCCGAACAGCACGATCAGGAACTCGACACCGCGAGCGGCGGCCGCGCGCAGCGACTCGACGTGCTGCCGCAACATGTCGTCAGCGGCTTTCACCATGACGATGGACTGGCTCGAATCGATCAGTGAAGCGATCTTCTCGTGGACCGCCGACTCGCCGGTCAGCGTCCAGACGTATTGATCGTCGAGCGGCTTGGCCATATTCGCGAGCTGGTTCCCCACGGAGGCGCAAAGATCGCTGGTACGACGGGCCAGACTGTCGAGAAATTCCTTCGGCTGCGCCGCGATGTAGCGCACGGGCGTCTCGCTGACGGGCAGGACCGCTCCGCGCTGGGACAGCGCTTCCAGTGCGTGATAGGTATTCGGCCGAGGGACGCCGGCGCTCTTGGAAATCTCGTAGGCCGTGGCAGGGCTTTCGTGCAAGAGCTGGACGTAGATCCGAGCTTCGTACTCTGTAAAGCCGAGCCGCTTCAAATCCGCGACCAGCGTGCCGGGAACGGCGCCGACGACGGCAATCTTCGCGGTCAAATCGTGCTCCTTGCCCATATTTCAACCCGGCTTTCGGGTTAGCATGCGCTCCTGCGCGTTGCAAACGCGCGGCCAGCCCTGCAGGCCGGCCGCGCCAGGACCTAGGCGCCGCGCGGCAGCAGCGACCATGCTGCCGGCAGCAAGGCCGCCGCCAGCATCGCCTTGAGCGCATCGCCGACCAGGAAGGGAACGACGCCCGCGGCGATCGCTTTCTCAGGGCCGACGAAACCGGCCAGCCAACCCGCGCCGGCGAGATAGAAGATGAAGCTGCCGGCCAGCATGGCGAGGAACACGCGCCCGGCTTGCGTTCCCCAGCCGCGCTGCGCCAGCGTGCCGACCACGAAGGCGGCGGGAAGGCAGGCGAGCAGGTAGCCGCCGGTCGGCCCCATCAGGTAGGCGATCCCGCTCCCTGCCGCGAAGACCGGCAATCCGGCGATCCCCTGCGCGAGGTAAAGCGAAACCGTCGCCACCGCCAGGCGGGGACCGTAGACCAGGCCCACGAACAGCACCGCGAAGGTGAGCATGGTGATCGGCACCGGCCACATGGGAACCTGGATGCGCGCGCAGACCGCGATGAACATCGAGCCGGCGACGGACAGGACCAGGCCGCGCGTGAGGCGGTTGGCCGGATCAGGCGCCCAGATGCGGTCGCCCAGTAGCGTGTTTACCTTGAACATGATGGTAATCTCCTTGTTTCATACGGCCGCGAGCCGTTTCTGATGAGCCTCGATGAAGCCGGTAAAGACATCGCCGCAGACGAATGCTTCGTCACGCAGGCAGGCAATGAGGAAGTTACGGTTGGTGTGGAGGCCCTCGATCGCGAATTCATCCAGCGCCTTGACGGCCCGGCGTATCGCCTGATCCCGCGTCTCCCCCCATGCCACCAGCTTGCCGATCATCGGATCGTAGTAGGGCGTCACCGTATCGCCTTCGCGGTAGGCGCTGTCGAGGCGCAGGTTCGTTCCGGTGACCGGCGGGCGATAGACGTTCAGCCTTCCCGGGGAAGGCAGGAACATCTTGGCGGGGTTCTCGGCATATAGTCGGCATTCGATGGCATGCCCCTTTGTCGTCACCGCCGCCTGTTCCATGCCGGTGAGCCTGCCGCGCGCGAAGTCGAGTTGCATCGCGACCAGATCGAGCCCGGTGATCATTTCAGTGACAGGATGCTCCACCTGGATGCGGGTATTCATTTCGAGAAAGAAGAACTCGAAGCTCTCCGCATCGACGATGAATTCCACGGTGCCGGCGCCGGCGTAACGCGTCTTTTCGCACAGCCGGATGGCGGCCGATGTCATTGCGGCGCGTATCGCGGCCGGCAGGCCGGGCGAGGGGCTCTCCTCGATCACTTTCTGGAAGCGGCGCTGCAGCGAGCAATCGCGCTCATAAAGATGCACCGCCTTGCCGTCGCCGAAACCGAACACCTGGATTTCGACATGCCGCGCCTTGGGAACGAAGCGTTCGAGGAACACGGATCCGTCCCCGAACGCCTTTTGCGCCATCGACTGGGTCGCCTCGACCGTAGCGCGTAGTTGATCGGGGCGATCGACGCGCCGCATCCCGATGCCGCCGCCCCCGGCCGATGCCTTGACCAGAAGCGGATAGCCTGTCGCTTCGGCGGCGGCCTCGATAGTCCCGGTCTCACCGACAGCGAAGCGCGAGGAGCCGGGGACGATCGGCACGCCGGCGGCCTGCGCCAGTTCACGCGCGCGCTGCTTGTCGCCCATTTCGATGATGGAGCGAGGAGAAGGCCCCACCCAGGTGAGGCCGGCCGCGATGACGCGCTCGGCAAAGCCCGCGTTTTCCGCCAGAAAGCCGTAGCCGGGATGCACGGCATCCGCATCGGCTAGGCGTGCCGCTTCCAGAATGCGGTCGGCGTCCAGATAGCTTTCACGGGCCGGAGACGGCCCTATGGCCTGTGACGCATCGGCTTCCATAACGTGCGCGGCGGCGGCGTCCGCCTCGGAATAGACAGCGATGGTGCCGATGCCGAGGGCCCGGGCGGATCGAAAGATGCGGCGCGCGATCTCGCCCCGGTTTGCAACCAGTAGCTTTTTCATCCCGGTACTCAGGCTTCGATGCGGGCAACCACCGTGCCCTCGGTGACGGTGTCGCCTTCCGCTGCAAGAATGGCCACGAGTTTGCCGCTTTCCGGCGCGGCAACGGGGATCTCCATCTTCATCGATTCGAGGATCATGATCGGGTCGTCTTCCTCGAGCGACTGGCCGACCTCGGCCACGATCTTCCACACGTTGCCGGTAATTTCGGTCTTGATGTCGATAATGGCCATCGTGGCTCCTCGCACTTGCTGCTGTTGACTTCCATCTTAGATGGCGACATTAGTAGTTGCAATAGCAACTCCGTTCATTTTGAGCATCAGAGGCACCCGTGACAGACATTGACGAGACAACGTACCGGGAATGGATCGGCCGTACGCAGGTCATGCGCGAAAGGCTCGACGCCTGGCCCGTGCGGGGACTGGGCGCGGCGCTGGAGAGAGACTTCGGCGTCAGCGAAGGAGACGAAGTGCCGGGGCTCGGCCAATGGCTCTACTTCGTGCCGGCGGTCGCGCGCAGCCGGATGGGCGAGGACGGGCACCCGCAGCGCGGGGGCTTCCTGCCGCCGATCAGCCTGCCGAGGCGTATGTGGGCAGCCAGCGCTATCAGCTTCGGTCGCCCGATGCGCATCGGCGAGGAGGTCGAGAAAACCGCGCGGATCGCGAGCGTGTCGGTGAAGGAGGGCAAGACCGGCGTGCTGGTGTTCCTGAAGATCGAGAACATCTATCGTGTCGACGGCGAGGAGGCGTTGTCGGAGGTGCAGACGCTGGTCTATCGCGACGATCCCAGGCCCGATGAGGCGCCGCCTCCGCCCAGGCCGGCGCCGGAAACCGCGGCATGGAGCGAGGTGGTGAAAACCGATACGGCGCTCTTGTTCCGCTATTCCGCCGTGACCTTCAACGCGCATCGCATTCACTATGACGCCCCCTATGCGCGCACCGTCGAGGGGTATCCGGATGTCGTCGTGCATGGACAACTGACCGCGACGTTGCTTTTGGATGCGCTGCGCCGCAACGTCGCCTCGCAACGCCCAAGAACCTTCGGGTTCCGGGCCATGAAGCCGATCTTCGTCGGGGAGCCGATATTCCTTGAAGGTGCCCCTTCCGGAAGCGGTTATGAGTTGTGGGCGCGGAACGCGAACGGCCATCTTTGCCTGTCCGCAAGCGTGGATTTCTGACTACGAAAATGCCGGGGCGCCCCCTTTAGTTTTTAGTTGTATCAATCGCAACTACGCTATAGGGTCGGCTCGATCGTTTGGCTTGCGAAGGTAGGCCGGCCCGAAGTGAGGAGCGGGTATGCGGTCGAAGCCAGAACTGAAAGTAGTTCCAAAAATCGGGAGGAAAGTATGTTCAAGCAGCTGACGTTGGCTACCTTGGCCGCCTGCTTCATCAGTGCACCGGCATCGGCGCAAGATTATCCGAACCGGCCGATATCCTACATACTTCATGTTTCGCCCGGCGGAGCGACGGACATCATGGCGCGCAAGATCGCGCTCGGCCTGGAAAAGTCGCTCGGCGTCGCGGTTCCGGTCGAGAACAAGGCGGGCGGGCGCGGGGCGGCGCAATTGGCGGAACTAAACAAGGCCGCTCCGGACGGCTACACCATCGGATCCGTCACCAGCACTCATATCGGCGCCTTCAACCAGACCTTGAAGCAGTACGACGTCGACAGCTTCGACTGGATCGCGCGGTTGGTGAACGAGCCGTACCTGCTTGTCGTCAACAAGGACAGCAAGCTGAATTCCATGAAGGACCTTGTCGAGGCCGCGAACGCGAAGCCGGGCAGCGTCATCATGGCCGGCTTCGTGCGCGGCTCCGGTGGCCACTTCGCCTGGGAGATCATGGCGCAGTCCGCCGATCTCGATAACAGCAAGGTCCGCTGGATTCCCTACGACAGCGTCGGCGATGCCGTGACCGCCACGGTCGGAGGCCATGCCGAGGTCGCCATCGCCTATGTCGACCTGGTCAAGAACCAGGTGGAGGCGGGCAACCTGCGCGTCATCGCTGTCATGGCCGACGAGCGCGTACCGCAGTTTCCCGATGTGCCGACCTTCAAGGAGCAGGGGTACGACGCCGACACCTCGTGGCAGCAGATGCGCGGAATCATCGGGCCGAAGGGAATGCCCGACGATGTCAAGAGCAAGCTTGCCGCCGCGGTCAAGGAGGTCATGGAGACGCCCGAGCTGCAGCAGTACATGAAGGAGTCTTCCCTGACGCCGGCGTTCCAGGGGCCAACCGAGTTCACCGAATTCGCACGCCAGCAGGACACCGTCACCAAAGAGTGGATGAAGCGACTGTCGATGAATTGATCGGCATCGGAGCGGGCAGATGCAGCAGGACCAGGATGAAACGCACGGACAGACCACGCCGGACGCGGCCACGTTGTCCCTTTCACTCGAAATCAGCGACATCGCCGTCGGGCTGGCGCTCGCCGCCTTGGCAGGCTGGTTTTTCTTCCAGGCATCCATCCTGCCGGACTTCTCCGGCACGGCGATCGGTGCTGCCGACTTCCCCAAGGGATTGGCGGCGCTGCTCGGCCTGACAAGCGTCATCTTCGCGGGCGCCGGGGTGCGGCGCATCGTGTCGGGCCGCCTGGGGGAGCGGGTGAGCGTGCGGCAGCCGATGCGCGTGCTGCTTGGCATTGTGCTTCTGATCGCGTTCCCGTTCATGATGGACGCCTTCGGCTACTATATCGCGATGGCGATATTCCTTTCGGCGTTTCTCTACGTCGCGAACCGGCGCAATCCGATCGCCATCGCGCTGTATGTCGGCGGTTTCCTGCTTTTTACCAAGCTGGTGTTCGAGATGATGCTCGGTACGCCCTTGCCGTAGCCGTTGGCTGCGTTTCGCCCTTCACTTGCAGTCCGCGCCGGAGAGCCGGGCTAATCTCGTCAGCAAATGTCCGGAGGAGACAGATGATCGACGGATTTATGGTGGGTCTTGCCGCCTTTTCCAGTTGGCAGGTGCTGCTGGGCCTTTTTGCCGGCGTCGTCATAGGCTACGTCGTCGGCGCCTTGCCCGGCCTGTCGGCCGGCGTTGGAATGGCGTTGCTCATTCCTTTCAGTTTCGGCCTCGACCCGATCGTTTCGGTCGTGATGCTCATCACCCTTTACATGGCCTCCGAATATTCGGGCGCGATTCCGGCCATTCTGGTCAACACCCCCGGCGAACCCTCGTCGGCCATCACCGCGCTCGACGGCTATCCGATGCGCCAGAAGGGCGAAGCCGGCCAGGCGCTCACGTTGTCCATTCTCGGCTCGGCCGTCGGTTCGGTCCTGAGCACGATCCTGCTGATCTTCACCGTAAGCTGGATGACCAAGTTCGCGCTGGCTTTCGGGCCTGCCGAATATTTCGCCATTACCGTGCTCGGCCTGAGCCTGATCTCCACACTGTCGGGAGACTCGCTGACGCGCGGGATCATCGCGCTGCTTTTCGGGCTCCTGCTGACGACGATCGGCACCGATCCTGTCGACGGCATTCCACGGTTCGCGATCGTCGAAGGATTTCTTTCGGGCGTTCCTTTCGTCTCCGCGCTCATTGGCCTGTTCGCCCTCTCGGAGGTGCTTCGCATGCTCGAAACGACCGATGATCCGGTGAAGCCGCTGCGTCATATTCCAAGTGTCGCGGGCCAGTTCAAGCTGATCAGGCCGCATACCTGGAACATGATCCGCAGCACGCTTGTGGGCTATGTCGTCGGTGTCATTCCGGGCGCGGGCGCCTCGATCGCCTCCCTCATTGCCTACTCGGTACAAAGATCCGTGTCGAAGTCTCCCGAGACCTTCGGAAAGGGGAATCCCGAGGGCGTTGTGGCCGCCGAAACGGCCAACAACTCCTGCATGCCGGGTGCGCTGGCGCCCATGCTCGCGCTTGGCATCCCCGGCAAGGCCAGCACGGCAGTGCTGATCGGAGCGCTGGCGATCCACGGCGTCCAGCCTGGCCCGCTGATCTTCGAGCGTCACCCCGAGGTGCCGTACTCGATCTATATCGCGCTCCTGGCAGGCATGCCTTTCATGGTGGTGCTCGGGCTTTACGGCACGCGGCTTTGGGTGCGGCTGACGCAGATCTCGCCCGGGGTCATCACCGCTATCGTGGCGGCCACCTGCCTGCTCGGCACGTTCTCGGAATCCAAAGATATCTTCTCGGTCTGGGTCGCCGTCGGCTTCGGCGTGGTTGGCTACATCCTGCAGAAGGTGCGGATCGATCCGGCGCCGATCGTGTTGGCGCTGGTGCTCGGCTATCTGATGGAATCCAATTTCCGGCGGGCGATGGTGATGTCGGGCGACGAGATCAGCATTTTTTACACGCAGCCGATATCGATGATCTGCCTTGTCGTCTCCGTCATCGTTTTCTTCCTGCCTATTCTCCCGTCTTTCAGGCGACGCAAGGCTGAGATAGAACAGTAGGCGCACGGATCGAGATGCTGAAAATGCCCCTGCTTCCTGGAAGCAGGGGCATCGAATGTTCAGCACCTGGGGTACGGCGGGCCCGGCCGTTTCGATACGTGCATGCAGGTCGTGTCCGGGTGAGCGAGGCTTCCGGCCAAAGGTTCTGGCCAGCCTGTACATGGGCGTGCCGTGAAATTCGCAACCATCTCTTCAATGGATGTTATATCGACTTATGATCTTGTTCTTTGATTGGATGGGGCGTTTGCCGTGACCTTGGAGCAGCTCCGGATTTTCGTGGCCGTCGCCGAACGCCAGCATGTGACCCAGGCTGCCCGCGCGCTCAACCTGGCGCAGTCGGCCGTCAGCCATGCCATCGCCAGCCTGGAAGCGCGGCATGACGCGAAGCTTTTCGACCGGGTAGGGCGCCGTATCGAACTGACGGAAGCGGGGCGCGCGCTTTTAACCGAAGCACGGATCATCCTGGCCCAGGTGGAGCGCGCGGAACTGACCCTTGGCGCGTTCGGCAAGCTGGAGCGCGGCACGCTGACGGTCCAGGCCAGTCAGACGATCGCAAGCTACTGGTTGCCGCGCCATCTCGTGGCTTTCCGGCGTGCTCATCCGCGCATCGATATCCGCATGACCATCGGCAATACGGCGCAAGTGGCCGAGGCGATCGAGACCGGTACGGCGGAGTTGGGTTTCGTTGAAGGCCGGGTTGAAAGCGGCCGGCTCGTGAGCAGCCGGGTAGCGTCGGACCAGGTGGTGCTCGTCGTCGGGCAAGACCATGCCTGGGCGCAGGGCGCGACGCCCGATAGCGATGATCTTGCCGGGACCGCATGGGTGTTGCGCGAACCGGGATCAGGCACGCGGTCAGTCTTCGAGCAGGCCTTGAAGGACATCGGGTTCGCGCCCGAGCGCCTGCGGATTGCGATGGAACTGCCCTCGAACGAGGCAGTACGCGCCGCTGTCGAGGCCGGTTTGGGGGCGACGGTGCTTTCCGCGTCGGTCGTGGCTTCGAGCATCGAGAACGGCTTGCTGTGCCATGTTCCGTTCGACTTGCCCCGCCGCGACTTTCACGTCCTGAGGGACGCCCATCGTCACCGCAGCCGCGTCGCCGATGCGTTGCTGGCAATGATAGACAGGTCGGCCAGGCCGGGCAGGGCGAGATGATCGCGATCTCGCCCGGGTCAGGCTTCAGGCGAACTCGCGCGCCGTGTTTGCCTGACGCGAGCTCTGGAAAGGTTTATGCGGGATGCGGGCAGGGTGGGGCCGAAGGTCAATTGTTCTGCAATATCGATTAGAACGTTCTTCTAATCCAATTGGATAACTCGGGCAGTCTTGGTTAGAACGCAAGGGCTTTTTGGAATGATATTTCGAGTGCCCCATGACTGTCCTTGCGACCACGGATGAGAACGCCAACAACACTATTGCCGGCTATGCGCCCGGCCTGATCCTGGTCGCGGTCATCACCGCGTCAGCGTACGGCCTTCGGCATATACCGTACGTGTCGCAATTGAGTCCGATGATATCGGCGATCTTCGTGGGGATGCTGTTTGCCAATGTGGTTGGCACCCATGCGTCCGCGGCGTCGGGTATATCTCTCTCGGGCAAGCGTCTCCTGCGCCTTGCCGTCGCGCTGCTCGGCCTGCAAATCTCGTTCGCGCAACTCAGCGACATCGGCATGCGCGGGATAGGTTTTGCGGCCTTCGGGCTGGGTGCGACATTCTTGTTCACGCTCTGGATGGGCCGGCTGCTCGGCGTCAACCGCCGGCTCGCGCATCTGCTTGCCGCCGGGACTTCCGTTTGCGGTGCATCAGCAATTGCGGCGGCAAACGCGGTCACCGGCGCAGATGACGAGGATGTTGCCTACGCCGTGGCCTGCATCACGCTTTTCGGCACGATCGCCATGTTCCTGTTTCCTTTCGTGGCGATGGTCACCGGAATTTCGGACCGCGCCTACGGCCTGTGGGTCGGCTTGTCGGTTCACGAGGTTGCACAGGTCGTCGGCGCGGGATTTCAGGGTGGAGCCGCAGCGGGCGAGGTCGCGGTCGTGACGAAGCTCGCGCGCGTCATGATGCTGGCGCCGCTCGTCGTCATCCTGTCCTTCTTCCTTTCACGGCCGCGAGGGCAGGCGGCCGCGAAAGGTAAGGAAATTGCGCTCGTGCCGTTCTTCGTCATGGGATTTCTGGTCCTGGCAGTCGTCAACAGTCTTGGGATCGTGCCGGATGCCGTCCGCGAGCCGATCGTCGTCGCGACACCGGTGTTGCTGACGGCGGCAATGGCCGCGCTCGGGCTGGGGACCAGCGTATCGAAGCTCAGGCAGCATGGCCTGCCGCCATTGCTGCTCGCCGGCATGGCATCGGTATTCATCGCCGGCATCAGCTACTTGATGGCAACGGTGGTACCTTAAGATAAGCGATGCCGAGGTCGGGCTGCCCCAGGAGCACGATGGTGCAGCCAGGGCAGGGGTGGCTGCATTAAGATCGGCCGCCAACACCTTTTGCCGGAAACACTCGGCCAGCGTCCTGGCCCGATGTCACCGACCGCCGCCCACTCATAAAAGTCGCATAATCTATCTTATGGAACTGAATAACATCCTGATACAAAAAGCTATTCGCCCCGCTTACCCAAGCAGGCGAGCATCCAGCTCGAAAGGCTCGATCCGCTCGATGCTGATCGCCGCTGCGGCGGGATGGCGATGGTTGACGATCACGTTCCAGTCCGGGCTGCCGGTTACCGGAACGATCGCCGACGGGACAAACAGCAGCGCGTGTTCAAGTCCGGCCAGCCATTCGTTGCCCATGCGTTGGGTATCGGCTTCTCTGCGGCGCCAGTCGTCAGGCAGGTCCGACAAGGCTCGTTGCGTAAACGGCGTTTCGTCGGGGACGTCATAGACCACCATGGCAAGCGCCGGCAGCAAGGCCGGATCCTCGACATGGACAAGCTTTTCGAGGACGCAAAGGGACGGCGACGTAGCGGTATAGGTCACCGGGCGGCCGACGGTGTTCCAGCGCCCGTCGAACAGCAGCCCGTAGCCGCCGTCCATGGCTTCCGCGAATTTCAGGCTCGAAAGCCGCCAGAGCCGCATCAGGCGGCGGCACCCCAGGCGATCTTGCCGAGGATGGTTTCGATGACGCGCGTGCCCGTCTCGGTCTGCGCCACGGTCAGCGGGGCTTCGCCGCCCAGTTCCGCCAGTTCCTTGCGCAGCCAGCGGTTTGCCTTTGCTGGGTCTCCAAACGTCTCTTCCGCAAGCGACTGGATACGGACAAGCCGCACGGCCCGGTCGGATTCCTCGACCGTCAGGGGCTCGTTCTTCTCCGCGCGATGCCGGCGCGTGCGCTGCGGAATGACGAAGCGCTCGATCTCCTGCTCACTGAGCCCGGCAAGCGACAGCCCCTTCAGCGCCGCCAGCGGAAGCCGGCGCCGCACCATCATTGCAAGGTCCGCCTGCGACCGGACATCGGCGCCCAATACCGCGGCGCCGCCGAGTTTGCGTGCTACGTCGTCGATGAGTGCGGCAGGGGTGGCCATATCCAGTCTCCGGCAATCTGCCGAGATATATAAGGCATATTGCCGGAATTGCAAAGCTATACCACCGGCCGGCGCCTACGTATCGCTTGGCGGAAGGGCGTTCTTCGTGCTTTGCTGTCTGCCGACGCATCAGGTACGGATACCGGAAAATGTGCGCATCGGCATCGAGGCGCGCATCATGAAATCCGGCAATATGCCGGTCCAAGGAGGAAAAGAACCATGAAAACCATCCTGAACGGAACCATCAACCGGCGCGGCGTGCTCGGCGCCGGTGTCGCGGCGACTGGCGTGCTCGCCATGCCCTCGATCCTGCGCGCCCAGGACAAGTCGCTGAAAGTCGGCGTCTATGGCGGCTATTTCAAGAAGTCGTTCGACGAGCACATCTTCCCCGCCTTCACCAAGGCGACCGGCATTGCCGTGGAATCGGTGGCCGAACCGACCGGCGAGGCCTGGCTGGTGCAACTCGAACAGGCCGCGAAGGCGGGCCAGGCGCCGGCCGATGTCTCGATGATGTCGCAGGTCGCGACGCTCAAGGGCCAGGCGACCGAACTGTGGCAGCCGATAGACATGAACAAGATCGAGCATAATGGCGACCTGCTCCCGCGCTTCATCAACAAGTATTCGGACGGGCGCGTCTGCGGCATCGGCGCCGTGGCGTGGTACATCACGCTCGTCACCAACACGAATGTCTACAAGGAAGCGCCGACCTCGTGGGCGGCGTTCTGGGACAAGGCCAATGCCGACAAGCTCGGCTTGCTGGCGCTGGTTTCCAACTCGTTCCTGCTCGAGGTCACGGCCAAGACCTTCATGGGCGGCACCAACGCGCTCGACACCGAAGAGGGTCTCGACAAGGCGTTCGAGAAGCTTGCGGAAGTGAAGCCGAACGTGCGGTTGTGGTATCGCGACGAAGCGCAGTTCGAGCAGGCGCTGAAGTCGGGCGAAATCCCGATGGGCCAGTACTACCACGACGTGACCGGCCTGGCGGCGGCCGACGGCAATCCGGTCCGCTCGACCTTCCCGAAGGAAGGCGGCATCCAGGATTCGGGTAGCTGGGTCATCTCGCGCGCCTCGACCAAGGCCGAGGAGGCGCATACCTTCATCGACTATATGAGCCAGCCGGCCCAGCAGGCGCTGATGTCGCGCAAGGTCGGCACCGCGCCGACGCTGAAGCGGGAAGTGCTCGACCTGACGCCGGAGGAATTCGCCGCGGTGTCGTCGGACATCGAGCCGATCATCCCCCGCTACGACCTCTACACGACCAAGGCCGACTGGCTGAACCAGAAATGGACCGAAATGATCGTCGGCTGAGGCCGTCGCCCTCTAGGTTCACGCACCCCTGCCCTCTTCCCGCAAACGACGGGGAGAGGGTCTCGATCCCAGGCAATCGGAGCTATCGGCTGATGTCCGGTCTTTCCCTCGACGCGATCACCAAGACGTTCGGCGACTTTACCGCCGTCGACAACGTCGCGCTGAACGTGCCGAACGGCAGCTTCGTATGCCTGCTCGGGCCGTCCGGCTGCGGCAAGACCACGCTGCTCAGGATGGTCGCCGGTCTGGAGGAGCCGACCAGCGGCAAGGTCATGCTGGACGGTGAAGACATCACCCCCTTGCCGACGCACAAGCGCGATTTCGGCATGGTTTTCCAATCCTTGGCGCTGTTTCCTCATCTATCGGTGGGCGACAATATCGCCTATGCGCTGCGCATTCGCGGCGCGACGAAGGAAGCGCAGAAGAAGCGCGTCGACGAGTTGCTGGCCATGATCGCCCTGCCCGGCTTCGCCGATCGGCCGGTAACGAAACTTTCCGGCGGCCAGCGCCAGCGGGTGGCCATCGCGCGGGCGCTGTCGCTGTCGCCAAAACTGTTCCTGCTGGACGAGCCGCTGTCGGCGCTGGACGCCAAGCTGCGCGAGGCGATGCAGGTGGAACTGCGGCAGTTGCAGCAACGCCTCGGTATCACCACCATCGTCGTCACCCACGACCAGCGCGAGGCCATGACCATGGCCGACCTCGTCGTGGTCATGGGCAAGGGAAAAATCCTGCAGGCGGCCCCGCCGATCGACATCTACCGCAAGCCGGCGGATGCCTTCGTCGCCGATTTCATCGGCAGCACCAACCTCCTGCCGGTCGAAACGGACAGAGCCGGGCGGGTCACGGTGCTGGGCGTCGCCATGGCGGGGCTTGCCATGCCGGCCGGCCTGTCGAAGGCCGCTCTTTCGGTGCGGCCGGAAGACATCCAGTTGACCGCGCCGGGCGCGGGCGTGCTCACCGGCACCGTGACCTTCGTGCGCGACCTCGGCGGCACCATCGAAACCTTCGTCGAGGCCGGTGGCACGACGCTTGTCGCCGTCGCCACCCCGCGAGAGCGGCCGGACGTTGCGGTCGGGCAGAGCGTCGGCATCGCCCTGCCAGCGGAAAGCTGCGTGGTGCTGAAGCCATGAGACGCGAGCCGCCCAGAACGCTCGCCGACTACACGCCTCTGGTGTTTCCGGGGCTGATGCTGGTGGTGTTCTTCGTCGTGCCGTTCTCGACCATGATCGCGGTGAGCTTCTTCAAGCGCAATCCGGCCGGGTTCTACACGCCCGATTTCGTCTTCGACAATTACGCGCGCTTCCTGTCGGTGTTCTTCGGCGGCGTGCTCGGCTTCTCGCTGATGCTGGCGATCATGGTCGCGCTCTGCTGCGTCGCCATCGCCTTCCCGTTCACCTATCTTTTGACCCGGCGGTCACGAAAGGTGCAGACGCTTTGGCTGGTCGGGCTCTTGTCGGTGCTGTCGCTGTCGGAAGTCATCATCGGCTTCGCCTGGTCGACGCTGTTTTCGCGCACCGCCGGCATCACCAACCTGTTCGTCGCCGTCGGGCTGATGGACCAGCCGGTGGCGCTCTTGCCGAGCTTCGGGGCGGTGCTGACCGGCATGGTCTACCAGGCCCTGCCCTATGCGGTGCTGGTGCTCTACCCCGCGCTGGTGCGGCTCGACCCGACCCTGCTGGAGGCGGCCCGGACGCTGGGCGCCTCGCCGGTCAGGGCCTTCTTCAACGTCGTTACCCCGGCGCTGCGCAACACGATCGTGGCGACGCTGATCATGGTCTTCGTATTCGCGCTCGGCTCCTATCTCCTGCCGCAAATCCTCGGGCGGCCGCAGCACTGGACGCTGTCGGTCCTGATCACCGACCAGGCGATCTACCAGTCCAACATGCCGTTCGCGGCGGCGATGGCGGTGTTCCTGGTGTTGATCTCGCTGGCGCTGGTCGGATTGACGCTGCTCATCGGCAGGCGGGAGAACGCCCTATGATCGAAACCTTCCTGCGCCGCCTCTACTTCACTGCCGTGGCGCTGTTTCTCGCCGCGCCGCTGGTCATCGTCGCCGGCGTCTCCTTCAACGCCAAGCAGACGCTGATCTTCCCGCCGGTCGGCTTTTCGCTGGCCTGGTACGGGCAGATATTCGCCGACCCGGAATGGCGGCTGGCACTGATCCACTCGGTGACGCTGGCGCTGTGCTCGGCGGCAATAGCCGTCGCCATCGCGCTGCCGCTCGCCTGGTTCCTGTGGCGGCGCATCGCGCCGTGGGCGAACGTGTTCCAGGTGCTGGGCATAGCGCCCTTCATCCTGCCGCCCGTCATCACCGCACTCGGGTTCCTCACCTTCTGGGCGACGGTCGGCCTGTTCGGCCAGTTCTTCACCGCCATCATCAGCCACGCCATCTTCTTCGTGACGCTGCCGCTGGTGACGCTGTCACTGGGCTTTGCCTCCATCGACCGCGCGCTGGTCGAAGCCGCCGCCACCATGGGAGCCGACGACCGCACGGTCCTGAAAACCGTGGTGCTGCCGCTGATCCTGCCCTATCTCGTCTCGGGCTACGCCTTCGCCTTCGTACTGTCGCTCAACGAATACATCATCGCCTACATGACCATCGGCTTCACAACGGAAACGCTGCCGATCAAGATATTCAACGCCCTGCGCTACGGCTATACGCCGACCATGGCCTCGGTGTCGGTGTTCTTCGTCGTGGTCGCGGCGCTGGTGTTCGGCCTGATCGCCCGCTTTGGCGACATCCGCAAGCTGCTCGGCGCGATGGCGTCCGACGACAAGTAGGCGGTTCGCCGTCTCGCAACGGGGCCGTCCGTGGGCGTCGTGTTCAGGGCCCCGGCGCTGGTGGCAAGATTTCCTCGGAGCGGCGCCTGCCCCTGCCCTGCCGTTCGCCCGCCTGTTCTATTCCGACATCGGAAAAGAACAGCACGTTGAAGAAGGCGAAGGACATTACGATCGCCATGGTGCGCAGTGGATAGTCCACCAGCGAATGCATCAGGATGACGATGATCGACAACAGGACCAGGCGCTGAAGCGGAAACCGGGCGACCTTGAAGGCCCGCAGCGTCACCGCGGCCGCATATCCCAGCAACAGGATCACGGCGACGATCCCGCCTTCGAGGAAAAGTTCGAGGAAGTCGTTGTGGGCGTGGTTGACATATTTGACGTGGACCATGTCCCGGCTCTCGTAGAACGGATAGACCAGATCGAACGTGCCGAAGCCGGTGCCCCACAGCCAGTTGTCGCGAATGGCACGCCAGGTCGTGAGGGCAAACTCGCGGCGCCCGAAATCGGGGTCGAGTTGCTGGGTGCCGATATGGATGAGGGCGCCGTATCCATAGACGGCGACACCGGCAAGGAGCGCCAGCATGACGGCGGTACCGATGCGGCCGCGCCAGATCAGGGCACCCAGCGAGATTGCCACCACGGCGAGGCCGATCAGGATGCCGGCGCGGGAGCCGGCGGCCAGAAGGATGAGGAAGATCAGGATCAGCAGGACGGTCGCCAGCGCGGGCCGCCCTCGAAAGAAGCCGAAATAGACGATTAGCGGAATGCTCGAGAACACCAGGGTGGAAAAATGGTTCACATTCGCGAACATGCCTACCATGACGCTGTAGCCGAGCAGGTCGCCCAGCGTGGTGTCGCCCCTGAAGGAATATTGCAGGCCGGCGGCGATCAGGTTGCAGGCGAGGCCGATGACGAAGAACGGCAGCAGGCCGGCGCGGTCTTCCCTGGGCAGGCTCGTCGCCGCCATGAAGAACAGGATCGGCACCAAGGCGAAGATCACCGCCTCGATGGTGCGTGCGACGCTAAGGCTGATCGGGGCTGAGCCGACCGGCGAAAGGTCGGTCGGGCCCGTGAACGGCAGCAGACCGGCCGGGCGGGCGATCTCGAGCAGGGAGACAGGGAAAGGCAGCAGTTGCAGGATGCCGGCAAACAGCACGAGGCTCGCAAGCACGAACCCCCATCGCACCGCTGCCGACGAGGTCCCGCGCAGGAGCGCGTAGGTCGATGCGGCGATGACCAGTACCTGGAGAATGGCCTCGACGAGGACGCCGCGCTGCGTGGCCCCGCCCAGAAGCAGGCAGGCGAGCAGGCAAAGGCCCAGGAAGATGCGCTGGCTGCGCCCTCCCCTGGCGACCGCGGGCCGCTCTACCGCGTCCGCCAGTGTTCTATCCGGCGCGTTCATGACTGCACCGCCGAAATCCGCAGGGCATGGATCAGCACGCGGCCGCTATAGCGCTCGCTCCAACTCTCGGCGATCGCATTGGTGCGCAGCCGCAACACTTGAATTGGGCAGTCTCCCGGCACGGAGAACCAGGCATCGACCGCCCTGTCCTTATAGTCGCCTTCCGGCACGTCGAGGTTCAGCACCTGCTTGCTCGGACCGCGGCATGCGATTGTCCACACCAGCCCCTTGGGAAGTTTGGCGGCGAAGGCCGAGGCGTGGAGGGCAATGCTGTAGCCGCCGGGTGGAAGCAGAAGATATTGCGAGACACCCACGTTCAGCACCGGCGTGTTGTTGAACTCGAGCAACAGCCCGTTGCCGGGCTGGCCCGGATACGTATCCGCCTTCTGGGGCAGAGATGTCGTGACGCCGGGCTGCTGGCGCACGGACCAATCGAATATCCGTGCCGATGGGCCTTGCTGGAAGGTGCCGTCGAAGACGAAGCCGGAAAGCTCCCTTTCCGCCGGCGTCAGGGTCAGGAGAAAGGTGCGGTACGCCTCGTTATACTGCTCGCGCTTGAACAGGGCGGCCAGCACCTCCGCCGTTTCGGTCGCCGTCGACGGGGAGCGGCCTACGGCCATGTCCTGCACGAGTCGCTGGGCGAAGCCCAAGTCCTTTGCCGTATCGGCCGTGAGCGCGGCGATCAGCCGCTCTCGCCAGGGCGGGTTGTCGCCGAGTTGCGAAAGCAGCGCCGAATAGCCGTCGGCATTCGAATAGACGGCCGGGAGCGCTTCGGCGAGCGGCGCGATCCGCTCCGGCCAGCGCCGGAACAAAACGTCGAGCCGGTTCGTCACCTCCCGATAGTCGCGCTTTTGCACCGCGCGCTGGATCGACCATTGCAGTGCGTGGATCTCGGTCTTGGCCAGCAGCAACGCGTGGTCGAACATGGCGTAGGCCGCCGTGTCCTGCCCCTGCCGGCGCATGGTTTCCCCGACCAGGCTGTAGATGCGGGCATCCCCGGCATTGAGCGGGATCGCCGACCGGGCACTGCTCCCGATAGCCTCGATCGATGTATCGCCGCCGCTGCCGCCGAGGGTTTCTATGCCCCAGGCTAGCAGGGCGTCGGTGTTGAGCGGATAGAGCTTGAGCGCGAGTTGCGGGCTTTTCTGCTCAAGCTGCCGACTTGATGCGATCACCAAGATGGCGAAGATTCCCGCGCAGGCGGCGAGACAGAGAAGCAAATGTCCAAGCCTTCGCATGTTCCGGTGCGGCCCCTTCCCTGGTCTTGTCCTCGATCTTCGGCGTGTCGTTACCGTAGCTGTAGTAATTGTAGTTCAGGTATTTGTAGCTGTAGTTGTAGTCGAGCTTGCCGACCGCGAACTTGGTGAAGGCCGCGCCGACGACATTGGCGCCGGCGGCGCGCAGGCGCTTCAGCGCCGAGCGCGCGGCCTTGCGCGTCACCTGATTGAAGGAAACGACGACCAGCGTCGCCTCCGCCAGCCGGCTGAGAATCGGCGCGTCGGACAGGCCGATGATCGGTGGCGCGTCGATCAGCATGATATCGTAGGTCTTGGTGAGCTTTTGCAGAAGTAGCCCCATCCGCGTCGAGGAAAGCAGGTCGGCCGGGTTGGGTGGGATCATGCCGGCGGTGATGACGCTGAGATTGGGCCTGGGCTGCTTGATGAGCTTGGGCAGGTCGCTCTTGTTGAGGGTGCTGGTCAGCACGTTGCTGAGGCCGATGCCGTTGTCGATCCGGAAGAGGCGATGGACGGAGGGCTTGCGCAGGTCGGCGTCGATGACCAGCACCCTGGCGCCGAGATTGGCAAAATCCTCCGCCAGTTTGTAGACGGTCGTGGATTTGCCTTCCGAAGGCTCCGAACTGGTGACGACCAGGACACGCGGCGCCCCCTGCTCGCCCGAGAACTGCAGCGATGTGCGCAGGGACCGGTAGGATTCGGACAGGCCCGATTTCGGGTCTGAGACGGCCTGAGCGAACTCGCGCTCGTCGATGGCTGGCAATATGCCGAGGATCGGCAGGCCCAGTTCTTTCTCGACCTGCTCGGGATTGGCGAAGGTATTGTTGAGCAATTCGAGGATGTAGACGATCGCTGCGCCAAGCGCGATCGACAGCACCAGCCCTATCGCCATATTGAGTGTAAGTCGCGGCGAATACGGCCGGTTAGGCATCACCGCGAGATCGGCCAGGGCTGCACTCTGGTTCTTCAGTTCGGAGCCGACATCGATCTCGTTCATCTTGGCGATCAGGCTGTCATACTGGGAGCGGTTGGAATCGACCTCACGCTTCAGGATCGTGTACTGGATGTTCTTGTCCTGATAGGCGGCCTGTTCGGTCTCCAGTTCGGAGAGCTTGGCCTTCAGGTCGGCGACCTTGGCCAGCGTTTCCTGGTGCTTCAGGCGAATTGAATCCGTGATCGCCTTGATGCCGAGGTCGAGCCGCCTGTCGATCTCGCCGACCTGCGAGCGCAGTTGCTGCATCTCGGGAAAGCCCGGTTTGAACAGCGCCAGCTTCTGCTGGTATTCCGCGCTGAGCTCGGCCGACTTTTCGCGCAGTTTAGACAGACCCTCGCTTTTAAGCACCTGTTCCAGGCTGGCGCCCTGGCCGTTGTCGATCTGCTGGACCAGGCGGCCGTAGTCGAGGCTTTCCTGGATCGCCTCCGCCAGCGCCTTGTTGATTTCCTTCAGGTTGGCGGCGATTAGGGAGTTTTCGTCACCGGTGATGGTAATGCCTTCCTTCTTGGCATACTCGACGAGTTCTTCCTCGGATTTCTGAAGCCGGGCCTTGACCAGGATCACCTGCTCCTGGATGAACTTGCGCGCCTGCGAGGACGTGTCGCTCGCCTGGTCGACGCGCTGGTCGATATAGCTCTGCGCTACCTGATTGGCGATCTCATAGGCGTATTTCGCCTGCTGGTCCGAATAGGCGATGGAAAGCAGGCTGGTGTTGGGAATGAGGGTAACCGACAGGTTCTTGAGCACCCGGTCCACCGCCAGCCGCGCGCGCTCTTCCGGCGTGTAGTCGGAAAGCCGGTCGCCGCCGACCGTGATGCCGAAGGCGCGGTTGAGAAGGTTCAGGGGTGAGAAGCTTGCCCTGGGAAACAGGAAGTCCTGGCGCTCGCTCAAGCCCAGCGCGAACACCACGCGCTGCGCCAGCGAACGGCTCTGCAATTTCTCTCGCGCCGTCAGGTAAGCGCGCATGTCACCACTTTCGGCCGTGACCTCGATGTCCTGAAAGACCTTGGCCGAGGGCATCAGCACTTCCAGTTGCGCGGTCGCCTTGTAGCGCGGCGTCATCATCATGGTGACGGCGAGCGCGCTTACCAGCCCGACCGCCACCAGTGTGGCGAGGAGCCAGCGATAATGGACGACGTACAGGAACAGGCGCAGGACATCGACGCCTTCCTCGCGGGAAGCCGCCTCGTAGGCATAGTCCTGGATGAGCAGGCGCGGCTCCTCATAGGCCCCTGCCACGGCAAGCGAACCGCTACCGCCATGCGGCGCGCCAAGATAGCGTTGGCGGTCAGACATCCATCACTTCCATTCTCCGCGTTCCGGCACCCATAATCCCTAGGGAATGACGGCCAGACGGCTTGCATTGGCGGCCATGCCCAATGCTTCCTTCAGGTTGTTCATCGCCACGCGGCTTTGCGAGGTGAATACCATCACCACATCGCCGCCATAGATGCGGGGGTTGCCGAGCCGACCGCTGCGGATTTCCGCGACGCTGTAATTCGCCACCAGCTTGCGTCCGCCGATCTCGCGGAAGACATAGACCTTGTTCTGATCAGCGATGCTGCGGAAGCCGCCCGCCATGGCAATGACGTCGAGCAGGGTGGCGTTGGCGGTGACCGGATAGAGGCCAGCCTTGGCGACCTCGCCGTCGATCGTCACGCGCTGCCCGGCGGACTCCTTCATGAACACCGTGACGTCGGGCGCTTGCAGGTAGGACTTGCCATAGGCCCTCTCCAGTTCCTGCTCCAGCTGGCGGATCGACTTGCCCGCCGCCTGGATGACGCCGATCAGCGGCATCGAAATGCGGCCAGCCGAATCCACCTGCACTGTCCGGTTGAGCGTGTCGGCCTGGAAGATGCTGATTTCCAGCACGTCGTTGGGCGCCAGCAATTGCTCCGAGCCGCCCTCGGTGCCGAGCGGCGGCGGCAGCGCCTTGACCAGTTGCAGGCTGCCGTCGCCCGTCGATGTCGCGCCCGCTTTCAGCGACAGGACATCCGAAGGTGCAGCCCCCGTATTGGCCGTGCTGTTGCAGCCGGCGAGGAAGGTAAGGCCCGCCACGATGGCTGGAAACAGGGGGGTGATTAGCCGCATCCGTCTATCCATTTCCGAGAACGCGATGAACGAAGCGCCGGACGAACCCGGAACCGGTGGCGGGTGCATGGCGGATCGTGGAACGCGGCGCCGTCAGGCGCCCAGGCTCCCCATTGGCGAGGATCGCCGCTGGGCGATGGACGAACATCTGCTCCGCCTGCTCGCTGCCGAGTTGCTCCGCGACAGCGGCATAGGCTTCGGACAAGAGCGGCTTTCGCCAAGTCGTTCCGTGGCCGTCGCTGGCAAAGAAGCTGACCAGGTTTTCCTTCAGCATCCTTTGCGCCAGCTCGGCCGCCGCCCCCCCGAATGCGCCGAGCACGGAACCGGCCGTCACCTGCATCGGGCATCCGAGGTCTGCGAGGCGCCGAATGATATCGTAATGCCGGCCGGCCCAAAGAAGCCTCTCCGGGTGGGTGATGATCGGTATGTAACCCGCCTGAAGCAGCCGGGATGCGAAATCCTCCAGTTTCGGAGGCAGGATTTCATGCGGCGGTTCCAGAAGAAAGTAGCGGGAACCGTTCAGGGTCGGCACGCTGCCGTTGGCAAGCCGGTCGACGAGATCGGGGGCGATATGGACGTCAGCGCCGACATGCAGCTTCAGCGGAATGTTCTGCGCCTCGAGCAGCGCCTGCAAGGCATGCATGGCGGGCAGGATCGTCGCGGACGAGTTCGGATATTTGCCCGGGACGATGTGCGGCGTGCAGGCCATGTCGGTAACGCCGTCGGCAACCGACATGCGCGCCATCTCGACGGACATGGTAACGTCCTGCGCGCCGTCGTCCAGGCCGGACAGGATATGGGAGTGGAGGTCGATCAAGAGCAGCGACCCGTATACAGGATATGTCGACCGGCAACCGGAACCGGCTTCCCTTCCGCATCAGCGCTGGAAGCAATCATGGCGGGAGAAAGGGATCTTTGAAGATAGATATTCAAACCGGATCCCAATCACGTCATCGAATGTTCCTCAGGCAGGTATGGCGGGCAACCACCCGCACATGCCTCCAACAGGAAAACACGACCCTTTCGGCTTTTTCAAATCTGGGTTAGCCGGCCAACCTCAGGCTTAATTACTCACCGACTTGCTGTCATCAGCGATAGCTATCGTCGCAGCCCCGGCTGCCAGGCCGCCAAAAATGGTCTCAGGCGTCACAAAACCACCGCGCGTAGCCGTCGATGCCGTCGTCGTGCCGTCGAGCGTCTGCTGGTTCACGGCGAGGCAAAGCTGGTCCCCCTGGGGCACGGCCTGAAGAACGGTATTGGCGCTGAGATGCAGCGTGCAGTTATTGCCGAAACTCACGATCGAGGTCGATTGTGGGCCGACGACCACGGAATTGCCAGCCTGTAGCTGCATCTGGGCCTGCGCCGGCGTCGATCCGTTCACCTGGGACACGAACACGTTCCCATGCGCGCTCTGGACGATGCCAGTCGTTCCGGCGCCGATCAGGCACCCGCACTGAGCTGGCTGGGCAAAGGCATCGCTCGTTCCGACTACGCCGCCCGTGGCAGCAATAGCCAAGCCGAACACCGCCGCCACACCACGAACAAGCACTTTTGAAATCGTTTGCATCACGTTTCCCTCTGCACCCCCCGGTCGACCCATAGCACCCTACAGGGTTTCACTCAATCATTGGTTTACATCGACGCGCACGATACACACTGCCCGATTGTATTGGAAAATCGTATAGATAGCCCAAATCGGAAAATTCCAGCGGGATTCCGGTTCCATTTTCTTTCCTGTGTCGGACCCCGGTCAAGCCGTCGAATTGAGCTCAGTTCGTTAAACGGAGGCGACCTGCGCATTGCAGGGAGATACTCGCAGATGAGTCGCGTGCTTACCCGGGACGATATGGGACCTTGCAGGCCATGCCGGCTATACTGTCGGCGACCACCATGATGTGCATCAAGGCCGCGCAACGCGCAGCCCTCCCTCAACCGTATAGCCGAGGCGTTCCCGTGCTCAGGGAAGAGAAAATCCTATCGGCAGGCGGCGTTCTGCGAAATCCACCCAGTCGCCCGCCCGAGTCGGGAGCTTATTTGCTCACCGCGTTATCACTATCCGATGCGGCGATGGCGATTGCCCCAAGGCCGATGCCACCGGCAATAATACCCGGGACCAAAAGGTCGCTGGCGCCGCCGGCCGTCGTTTCGACCACCTGGCCTGGTGCCTGCTGGTTGACCGCGAGGCAAAGCTGGTCGCCCTGGGGCCGAACCTCGAAAACGGAATTGGCGGGCAGGCGCAACGTGCAATTTCCACCGAAGCTTACGACCGAGGCCGACTGCGGCCCGACGAGAACCGAGCTGCCTGCCTGCAACGGCATCGAGGACTGAGCCGGCACCGAACCGCTCGCCTGTGATACGAACACGTTCCCGCTGGCGCTCTGCACGACCCCTGCCGTTCCGGCCGCAACCACGCAGCCGCAATCACTGGACTGCGCGTAGGCCGCGCTTACGCTGACAACGCTACCCGTAGTCGCGATGGCCAGGCCGAACAGCGTCGAAGCACCGCAAGCCAGTAGTCTTGAGACAGTATGCATCAGATATTCCCCTGAAATTCCAACCGTGGATAGCATCGATGAATAGTTCGTTCAACTGTCAATAGGGTACAACGCGATACTGAAAGTGGTCTTAACAAGCTTTGTAAGCCCCGCCGGATTGTGCCGGGACGTCGCACAGGTAGCCTGACGCTGAAAGTGCGGTCGCAATGTCCGAGCCGTCCGGCCCACGGCACTGGACCACAGGCCCTCCCTCGAAAACCGGGGCCGCCCTGCCGTCGCACGGCGTGCCGCCGCCCACCTGGACGCAATCGACCTCGCTGTTCTGGAAAGAGCTCCGCGCCTGCTTGCGCACCAACGGCTCCATGGATGCCGGCTTGTTGAAGGAGACGCCGCATAGCGTCACCCGCTGGCGGCCGACCCGCAAATCGACCATCGTGCGGATATCGAGCTTTCCGCTGAACGTGGCCGCGGCTTTCGTCGCTTCTGCACCGGCATGAGTCGTTCTCCGTTCGTCCCGCCCGACCAGCAGGAAGAGCATCAACGTCGCGAAACAGAGCGCCGCGACGACAACGATGGCCAGGCTTCTGATCGTCATGGTCGGCCGGTGCACTCAGGTCTTGACGATCTTGTCGCCGCGATAGCCGCGACGCTCGAAGGCGTTGCGGGTGTCGACGATGAGGTTCGCATGGGTATGGATCAGGTCGTAGTCGATGGCGTCGTGATCGGTCGTGATCAACAGGGCGTCGAACGAAGCGACGGCATCCGCCGTCAACTCGACCGAGCGCAGCCCGGATAGTTCCCCATGCTCCCGCGTCGGGGTGATCACCGGGACGTGCGGGTCGTAATAGGCCACCTGCGTCCCCCGCTCGCGCAGCGACTGCATCAGCACCAGCGACGGGCTTTCGCGGATGTCGGAAACGTTCTTCTTGTAGGCGAGGCCGATTACCAGCACCGAGGAAGCGCCGAGCGAGCGGGAACTGTGCTTGTCGAGGGCCTTCGCTAGGTTCTGGATCACGTATCGCGGCATGAAAACATTGATCTCGCCGGCGAGTTCGATGAAGCGCGTCGGATAGCCGACCTCCCTCGCCTTCCAGGTCAGGTAGAAGGGATCGATGGGGATGCAATGACCGCCGAGCCCGGGACCGGGATAGAACGGCATGAAGCCGAAAGGCTTGGTGGCGGCGGCGTCGATCACCTCCCAGACGTCGATGCCCATCGCGTCATAGATGACCTTCAACTCGTTGACGAGCGCGATGTTGACGGCGCGGAAGACGTTTTCGGTGATCTTCACGGCTTCGGCGACCGCGGGTGTCGATACGGCCACGACCTTGTCGACCACGCCACTATAGAATGATTTGGCCAGTTCGGAGGCGACCGGGCCATCGCCGGCCACGACCTTCGGGATCGTCACCGTATGAAAGCTGGCGTTGCCGGGGTCTTCGCGCTCGGGCGAGAAGCCGAGGAAGAAATCGGCGCCGCTCCTCAAGCCCTCACGTTCGAGGATCGGCTTGATCACCTCGTCCGTCGTGCCCGGGAAGGTGGTGGATTCCAGCATGACGAGTTGGCCGGGTCGCAGGTGCAGGGCGATCGTCTCAGCCGTCATGGTCACGTATTTGAGGTCGGGCTCCCGGTGGCGGGTCAGCGGCGTCGGCACGCAGATGACGATCACGTCGCACCCGGCCAGTTCGGAAAATTCCGCCGTCGCACGAAAACGCCTGGCGGCGAGATGCTGCGCAAGATCGGCCGACGATACCGCGCCGATGTAGGAATGCCCGGCATTGAGGCTTTCGATCTTGGCCGGGTCGATATCGAACCCGATCGTGGAAAAACCGCCGCGCGCGCAGGCGGCGGCAAGCGGCAGGCCGACATAGCCGAGACCGATGATGCCGACGACGGCGGTTCGTTGCCCCAACTTGTCGGCTAGTCCGTAGTCGTGGGCGAGTTCTTGATGCTCGGTCATGAAATTACGTTTTCTTCTATCGGTTGAATTGATACTCGGCGGGCGTTTTCGACTCATCGCAACAGTACGGCAAAGGCTTGCCTGCCACGATCGCTTCCAGTTGCGCCAGCATTTTCGTCGCCAGCGCCTTGCGGTCATAGTGCTTCGCGGCCTCAATGCCGTTGACGCCGAGGTGCTTTCGCATTTGCGGGTCATCGGCCAGTTCACGCAGCCGCCGGCAAAGATCTTCCGCATTTTCCGGCTGGAACAGCAGGCCGACGCCTTCGCGCTCGACGATGGCGGCCGATTCCCCTTCGACGCCGTGCAGGACCGGGATGCCCATGCCCATGCATTCGAACAGTTTCGAGGGAATGACGGAGCGGAACAGGTCGCTGCGCTTCAGGTGGATGATCGAGGCGTCCAGCAGTGCCCAGTAACTCGCCACTTCCTCCTTGGGAACCGTGTCTACGAAGACGACGTTGTCCAGGCCCCTGGCACTCGCGGCCGCGACCAGCGCGGCCTTGCTTGCACCGTCGCCCAGCAGGAGAAAGCGAAAGCGGTCGCCGCCCGGCTGCGCCTTGAGGAGCGCTGCGGCCTCCAGGACGGTTTCCAGCCCATGCGCCATGCCGTGGGTGCCGACATAGCCGGCGACGAACTTGCCGCCGAGCCCCAGCCGCCCGGCAAGGGCCTCGTCCCTGGGGCGCGGCTGGAAACGGCCAGTGTCGATGCCGTTGGTCACCACCGCGACCTTCCGCGGATCGATCCCCCGGCGTGCGAGGTTTTCGCGAAAGGAATGGGTGACGGAGACAACCAGAGCCGCCTTGCGATAAAGGAAGAGTTCCAGTTTCTCCAGCCAGTCGAGCACTGCTGAGTTTTTCATGGCGCCGACGGCTCGGATGGATTCCGGCCAGATGTCGCGCAGTTCGAAGACGAAGGGGATACGCTTCATCAGCCCGACGCCGTAACCCGCGCAGGCGGTGAAGAACTGCGGCGAGGTGCCGACCACGATATCGACCTTGCGCACGAAAGGTGCGGCGATGAGGGCGCTCATCATGAAGCTGACATAGTCCGCGATCCGCCGCGCGAAGCCCTCGTTGGCCGTGATGTAGGACCAGACGCGGATGACGGTGATGCCCGCCATCTCCTCCTTTTTCCACAAACGGTTGCGGTAGCCGGGAAGAACCCTGCCCTGCGGGAAGTTCGGCGCACAGGTGACCACGGTCACCTTGTGGCCGGCGGCGGCCCATTCCCGGCAATGCTCGAAGGTCCGGCTCGCCGGAGCGTTCACCTCGGGAGGAAAATTATCGGTCAGGAAGAGGATGTGCATGGGTTCGCGCGTGCCCGAAGATCACCAACGGAACCGGATGAGGCTTTGCCCTTTTGCAAGGCCGACGGCAAGGCATGTCGATGGAATGCCCACGCCGAACTCCGGATGAAACAAGCTCGCCTGCAATTTGCCATGCCCGGTTTCGATCTGCCAGTCGATCTTCCAGCCTTTCGGCGACAGGATCGCCCCTTCACCTCCATCGGCTGAGGCCGATACCGTCCAGTCGGGGTGAACGTGAAATCGCGCTTCGGCGGCATGCGTGCCGCCCGCCACGCTATCCGTCACGTCGAGGCCGTCAGGCAGGAGCTTGAGCATACGCCGGTGCAGGGGCCGCCCGGCGAGCCCTGCATATCCGTCATGACCGCATTCGACCTCCGCGGCCTGCTCCGCGGCTTTGATCACGAGCCCGAACGGCCTTGCCCGTCTTGCCACCCTGAAACCCGACCAGACTTCGGACGAGTTCCGGCCGGCCACGTTCACCGTATTATGCGCTGCCGTTCCGCGCTGCCGCAAGCGCTCCGGGCCAGTGCCGTAGACCGAGGTTCCGGAATTGACGATCGCGCGCTGGCCGTCGAGCGAGAGTTCGAAGGATAGCGTATCGGCATGGGCGTGGCCCGGAAGATAATCCGGCCCGATCCGCGCCACGTCGATCAACACCACGGCCCGCTCGTTCTGAAGACGGATATAACCGCTGTCGGCCAGGTGACGGCAGCCGGGAGTAGTGGACGACAGCGCGGGGCAACCGAGCCGTCGCGCGTATCTTTCCAGTTCGGCCGGCGGCGGCGCAACGCCGATCGCCGTGTCGTTGAAGAAGGCGATCTCGCCGTCCGGATGGCACATCGTCGCCAGCCAATCACGCATGGCGTCGATCTTGCCTTGCCAAACCTCCGGCGGCGTCAAGCCCGCGGTGCGCATGGCGTTGACGAGGTCGAGCATATCTTCCACGGCCAGCGCATGATACATCGGCGACAATTCGAACTGGCCGCCATCTGCCAGAATCTGCTCCGGCACCTCGCGCGCGAGAATGCGCATGCCCCTGCCGAGCCACGCTTCCGCCTCCGGCCCGGCAAAGAAGCAGCCGGCGAAGACCAACGCCTTGGCGTTGGCGAAGAGATGGTTGCCGAGCAGGTGATATTCGAGCCGCCGCGACAGCCAGCGCGTCTGCACGGCAAGGCTTTGCACCGCCCCGGGCAAAAGCGTGTTGCCGGAAAGCGCCCATTTGATCCAGTTCACGATGCGCAGCGAGGTGGGATACGGCTCCCAGCCGCTGCCGTCGGCCGGTGGATTTTCGGCGATCCAGCGCGCGACCAGTGCCTCGTGCCACGACGCGCGCGATACCGCATCCTCGGCCTTCAGGTCGTCGAAATAGTGAAGGTTGTAGCGCCACAGCTTGTCGAAGCCGGGATCGTCCCAGCCGCGGGAAAGATCGCCGTCGCGATTGAGAAAACGGAACCTTTCCGGACCCGTCTGGCTTGGCCGCCGCCGCGCCGGCAGGGTCCACGCCCCGCAAGGCTCTCGCAGAGGTGGCGCTGCGCGCAGGTCTGGTTTCGGCCGATAAAGGCGAAACCAGATGCGCCCGCCGATCTGGATCGGCTTCAGGTGGCGGACGGTATGCCACAGCAGGCCGGCCTGCTCGATGCGCTGCCTCAAGCCAGCAGGCCTTCCAACGCTGCCACGATGCGCTCGCTGGTGCGGCCGTCCCATTTGTCAGGAATGCCGCCTTTCTTCCAGCGTCCGGCGAACAGGCGCTCAAGCGCCGCCGACAGGGCGGCAGGGTCGGTTCCCAGTATCTCGTTGGTGCCGACCGTCACCGTTTCCGGCCGCTCGGTGCTGTCGCGCAGCGTCATGCAGGGCACGCCCATCACCGTCGTCTCCTCGGTGATGCCGCCGGAATCGGTGATGACGGCCCTGGCGTTCTTCACCAGCCAGTTGAATTCCAGATAAGGCTGCGGCTCCACGAAGCGGATCGTCGGCGGCAGGCCGGGCACGGCTTCCAGCGTCTTTGCCGTGCGCGGGTGGACCGGAAATACCACGGGCAATCCACGCGCGCCCTCGCCAATCGCCTTGAGCAGCCGCTCGAACGATGCCAGCGCATCGACGTTGGATGGCCGGTGCAGCGTCACCACCAAATAATTGCCGGGTTTCAGGCCGAGTTCGTCCACGAACGGCGGCGGGCGAAGCCGCTCCAGGTTGGCGAGCAGCGTGTCGATCATCGTGTTGCCGACGAAGAACAGGCGTTCGTCGCCGATGCCGGCCCGTCGCAAATTGTCGGATGCCGTTTCGCTGGTGGTGAAGAACCAGTTGGTGATGGCGTCCGTCACCATGCGGTTGATCTCCTCCGGCATCGTCCAGTCGCCGGAGCGGATGCCGGCCTCGACATGCGCAACCGGAATATACAGCTTCTGCGCGGCGATGGCGCAGGCCATCGTCGAGGTAACGTCGCCGACCACGAGGCAAAGCCGGCTCGGCGTTTCCAGAAGCAGCTTTTCATACCGCACCATGATCGCGGCCGTCTGCTCGGCCTGCGTACCGGAACCGGATTCGAGATTGACGTCCGGTGCCGGAATGCCGAGCTGCGCGAAGAAATCGCCCGACATGCGGGCGTCGTAGTGCTGGCCGGTATGAACCAGCCGGTAGCGCAAGGGACCCCCCGCCGCCCGGCGCGCCTCCAGCGCGTGGATGATCGGTGCGATCTTCATGAAGTTCGGCCGCGCCCCGGCGATGATGTCGATGACAAGTGCGGTTTCAGCCGGCATGACTTCCTTCAGCCCTCCTTGCAGACGGTGCCGATCAGCACCACGCGAAAGCGCTCCAGCACCGGGAGCGCGTTCACCAGCCGCTCATAGGCGAGGCCGGCCAGATAGGTCGCGGCGAACATCCGCAGATATTCCGGGCGCCCTTCGACGAGTTCGATGCTTTCCACCGTGAACCCAGCCGCCGCCGCGATGCGCGCGACTTCGGCGCGGGAATTGGCCCGGTAATGCGTTGGAAACGTATCGTCTTCCGCCCTGCCCCGCTTGCGGTTGACGTAGCGATGGAAGGCATGCGGCGTCAGCCGCGAAATCAGCGGCATGTAATGGCTTTTGTTTGGGGTCTTGAAGAGAAAACGCCCGCCGGGCTTCAGCACGCGCGACACCTCGCGGAAAACGCTGACCGGATCGGCCAGATGCTCCAGCACATTGTCGGCGAATACGAGATCGAACGAGGCGTCGGGATAGGGAATGGCCTGTCCGTCGGCCACCCGCCCTTCGTCCAGGAAGGGGTTCTGCTCGACGCGCGAATCCAGGTCGACGCCGCAGATACGCGCGGCGTGGCCACGAAAATCCATCTGGCTGACGATGCCCGCCCCGGCTCCGAGATCAAGCACGGTGCTTTCAGGCGTGAGCTTCATGATGATCCTGTCGCGAAACAGGCTGTCATCCCAATTCCTGGCAGAGGTTGGATAGAATTTCGCGTCCATCCATGAAATCCACCCTTCCCCCGCTGGATTCATTTCGTTTCACCAGAGATTTTTTCCGCGCACCTTATGGAGGCCTGCGCCGTTTCAACCAGTTCCTCAAACGGGATCGGCGCGGGACCGCCCTGCTCTATCGCTTGTGCGAAGGCGGCGGCGCAAGCTTTCTGGCCTTTGTCCTGCCGCCAGAGATTCATGTTGCGGAAGCCGGGCCAGCCGAAGCCTTTCAGCCGGCGGAAATTGTCGAGTTGCAGGATGCGGCCGCCGGAAAAGACTTCCAGCCGCTCTTTGGGGAAAGCCTTGGCTCCGTTGGCGAAGTAATGGATCGTCCCGATCGAGCCATTCTCGAACATCAGCGTGATCGTCACGGTGTCGCCGCTCATGGCTTCCATCGCCGCCACCTTATGCGCAGCAACCGGACTGTCGGCGAGGAACCGCAACAGGTCGATGAAATGGCAGGCCTCGCCGACGATGCGCCCGCCGCCGACGGCACGATCCTGAGTCCAATGCGTAGCTGGGATTGCGCCCGCATTCACCGTCATGACGAAGGATTTCGGGCCGGTGTCGCCTTTCAACAGGCCCTTCATCTTCACGACCTGCGGTGCGAAACGCCGGTTGAAGCCGACCATGACCAGGGGCGAGAAGCCCGAGGCAATGGCGCCAGCACGCGCGGCCTCGATCGCAGCCACCTCGTCACCGGTGAGCGCCAGCGGCTTTTCGACAAAGACATGCTTGCCTGCATCGAGCGCGCGGCAGGTGAGATCGGCATGGCTGTCGTGGCGGGTGGCGATGACCACGGCATTGACGTCCGGATCGGCAAGCAACGCGGCAACATCGGTCGTCGTCTTTTCGAAGCCGAACTTGCGACCGGCATGGACGCCGCTGACGCCGGCAGCCGACGCCACGCTGACCAGCCGCGCGCCGGCCGCCTTGAAGGCCGGGATCAGAACCGCCGTGGCGTAGTTGCCGGAGCCGATGACGCCGATGGCCGCCTTGCCAGCCGCCGGCGCGGCCGGTGCGAGTTTCACCGTGCGGCGCGCCAGTGCCTTGGCCGGCGCGCCTCCTTCTGCCGGATAGTCGAGCAGGATGCCGAGCGAGGGCTCCTTGCCCGTCACCAGTTCATAGGCTTGCGCCGCATCGGTCAGTGCGAAGCGGTGCGAGATGAGCGGCTTCACGTCGAGGCGGCCGCTGGCCATCATGTCGAGCACGGCCTCGAAATTGCGTTGCTCGGTCCAGCGCACGAAGCCGACCGGATAGTCCTGGCCCTTCTCCTCGTAGTTCGGGTCGTAGCGGCCGGGACCGTAGGAGCACGACACCTGGAAGGTCAGTTCCTTTTCGTAAAAGTCGGCGCGCGACAATTCCAGCCCCGTCACGCCGACCAGCACGATGCGGCCGCGCTTGCGGCAGATCGATGCCGCCTGGTGCATCGGTTCGCTGCTTTTCGTGGAGGCGGTGACGATGACCGCATCGACGCCGCGCCCGCGCGAGAAAGCCTGTGCTGCGGCAACCGGATCCTGTCCGGTCGAAAGGTCGACCGTTTCGGCGCCGAAACTTTCAGCCAGCCGCAATTTGACAGGATCGAAATCCAACCCGAGCACGCGGCAGCCGTTGGCCTTCAGAAGCTGCACCGCCATCAGGCCGATCAGGCCGAGGCCGGTGACGACGACCGCTTCGCCGAGCGTCGGCTGCGCCAGCCTGATGCCCTGGAGCGCGATGGCGCCCAGCACCGTGAAAGCGGCCTCGTCGTCGGTAACCGCGTCCGGAACATGAGCGCAGAGATTGATGGGCGCGGCCACCGCCTCGGCATGCTTGCCGTTGGAAACCACCCTGTCGCCAGGGGCGAAGCCCGTTACGCCGGCACCTGCCTCCAGCACCGTCCCGACATTGCAGTAACCGAGCGGCAGCGGCTGGTCGAGCTTGTTGAAGATCGCCTCCAGTGTCGGCGCGAGGCCGTCTGTCCTGACCTTGTCGAGCGCTTGGCGCACCTTGTCCGGCTGCTGGCGCGCCTTGCCGATGAAGCCGGCCTTGCCGAAATCGACCAGCATGCGCTCGGTGCCGGCCGAAACCAGTGTGCGGGCGGTACGGATCAGCACCTGCCCGCGGCCGGACGCCGGGCACGGCACCTCCGCGACTTCGGTCGCGCCGGTCTTGAGCGATTGCAGCACCTGCCTCACTATCTTGCCCTCGCGCGGTTGAGGAGATCTTCCTTCTCCGTCCTGCCGGCCGCGGCGCCGAGCGCGCAGCCTTCCGGCACAAACCCCGCTGCATAATAGCGGGACATGCACCGGCGCAAGTCCTTCGTCATGTTCCTTTCGCGCCGCGATCTATCCACGCTGCCTGCGGCCGTGCCTATGCTTGAGGCCGGACACGAACACGAGGACGCATCTTGGATATCACGCCCAATCTCGAGCTTCCCTTCATCCTGCCGTCGCAGGCGCAAAAGCACGTCACCCACAACGAGGCGCTCAGGCGGCTGGACGCCGTGGTTCATCTCGCCGTGGCCGGCCGCGACCTCGCCAGCCCGCCGGCAGAACCGGAGGACGGCGAGCGCCATATCGTCGCCGCCGACGCAGCCGGGGAATGGACCGGCCATGCCGGCCAGATCGCCGCCTTCCAGGACGGAGCCTGGACCTTCTATCCGCCGGGCGAAGGCTGGATCGCCTGGGTGGCCGGCGAGGAGACGGCGCTGGTCTTCGACGGCTCGGCATGGGCCGGCTTCACAGGCCTTAAAAGCGTCAACCCCGCGCCGCTCGTCGGCGTCAACGCGACGGCCGATGCGATCAACCGGCTCGCGGTCAAGTCCGACGCCGTGCTGCTCTCGCATGACGACGCGACGCCGGGCACGGGCGACATGCGCCTCAAGCTCAACAAGGCGTCGGCCGGCGGCACGGCTTCGCTGCTCTACCAGACCGGCTGGTCGGGCCGTGCCGAATTCGGGCTTGCGGGCGACGACGATTTCCATCTCAAGATCAGCGCCGACGGCGCGGCGTGGCGTGAGGCGCTCGTCGTCGACCGGGCGACGGGCGAGGTGTCCCTGCCGGCCACGCCGCCCATCGCCAACAGCTTCAACCTGCTCAAGGACGCCGGACGATTCGCCGGCAGCCCCGAGCCGCAAGGCGTTGCGGCCCCGAGCTTTTCGGCCCCGGCCTATGTCCAGCCGACCAACGGCGCGTCGATAAGCGCAGGCCCGAAATACATCTACAACAACACGACCTATGGCGGCAGCGCGGGCGATCTGGACGCCGATGTCGACGCCCTGATTTCGAAACTGAAGGACGAGAGCTACCGCCGGTATGGCGTCGAGTTCTTCGTGATGCAGATCACGGCCGGCAGCGGCACCGGCACGGCGCGCGTCATCAACGGCGTTTCGCACTATCTGCCGTTCGCGACGCCGCAACTGCCCCTGCCGCGGGAACTGACGATCAACTGTCATGTGCTGGTGAAGTCGGGCAGCCTCGGCTGCGCAATTCCCAGCGATCCGAACTGGCTCTATCTGGACGGCCAACGCTACACGGAGGCGCAGCAGATCCTGCCCGACGACGGCTGGCGACAGGTGACGCGCCGCATCGCCTTCGATCCGCGCCGGTTTCTGGGGTACAACAATCTGGTGCATCAGCTCTTTGCCACGCCGGGAACCGTCTTCTATCTCGCCGCCCTCACCGTCACGCCAGGTCTGCTGCCCATCGGTGCGGGCCGCTATTACGGCGTGGTGCCGAGCCTGGAGGCGTGGCGATAAAGGCCGCGGGGTTTGCAGCATGCGAACTGTCCAGACCGCGGATACGACGCAGGCTTGTCGGCGGCGCCGGCTGCACAGCCCCCGGCAACTGGAGAAGATGTTTCATGAGTTAAGACATGAACAGATCGCGATTGACGTCAATCGCTGCGCTATCCGTAAGACACCGCCGGGCGAAAGACGATACGCGCGCCCGCATCTCCGATTGTTCGGCAGGTGGCATATGCGCCATCTGCTCAATCTTCTCGGCGAATGTTTCCGGCCTGCTGAGTGAAAGGTCCCAGCCCACCCCGATATCCGCGAGCCCGCGCCACGGCGTTGTATCGGCGATCAGCACCGGTGTCCCAACGGTAAGAGCCTCCAGAATAACGTGTCCATAGTTCTCGCCGCGCGTGGGCAGAAAAAAGAGGTCGTACGCGCTCAGAGTTTCGGCAACCCGATCATGGTCAATACTGCCGCGATAGCATGCTTCCACATGCTCAGGCAGACGAGCCATAAGATCCTTACATCGTGTCCAGTAGTTATCGTCACGAACCGGGCCGTAGATATCAAAGACGGTGCGCGACTGCACCCGTCGCAGGACCTCAAACGCAAATTCGAGATTTTTCATCGGCGAGATGCGCGACAGGAAAACGGTGCGCAGCGGCTCGCCTTTCGCACGCTGGCGATGAGTTGGCGCTGTCTGCGAACCTGCCGGCGCGGGCAGGTTGATGGCCACGCGGATATCCATAGCGAGCGTCCCCATCTTCCGCTTTATGGCTTCTGCCTCGTGCTCGCTCGAAGCCTGCCAGACCAGATTGCTATGAAAGCCGAGCGCGCGTGAAGAGCCAATAAAAACGCGCTTTTTCAAGGCTTTCAATTTCAGAGCGCCCGGTGAAAATTCTCCGCGCGGTGCGACGATGCAGCGCGTTTGCGGCGCGAGCCCAAAACGGCGCGCCAGCAGCGGCCTCAGTGAAAAGACCGGGTCGAAGAAGCTGTTGAGATAAAGCGTGTCGTGCGGCGTATCGCGCAGAATACCCGCAATGCCACGTAGGCCTCGCCGGCCCGGCGCCAAATACAGAACCTGTGCCTTTCCCACCTGCTCCCACTGACCAGTCGATAGCAGGCCAGGATAAGGGCGAGTATCGGTCGCATCACGATCCGAGGTGACGATGCGGAAGTCGATCTCTTTCCCAAGTGCCTCGACCAGGTTCGCAATAGTCCTGATCGGTCCGCCGGATTTGTAGCCGGGCAGATAGTGGCGCACGAAAGTAAGGATGATGGGGCACTTGCGCATGATTTTACTCTGTTCCCCACTGGTTCAGATATATTCAAATAGGGGCCGATGACCCAATTTCGTCCTCCTGCCTATACAGATATCGGTCCGATCTTCATTTTGCGAGGCAAGGCATAAACGTGCCTAATAATTTGCCCTGAGCCCGAAAAGGCTTCGCGAAGATAGACCAAACGCAGCGCCTCCGAGTAATTTAGAAAAATCGCAACCGGAGATACTGACGACACAACCAATATAAATTGTACAAGTGTCAGATCCAATCCAGATCCACGCGCAAAGTTGAGCACCGCAGCACAAAAATAAAGGGCGCCAACCGAGTACAGAAGCCCTTTCCGTGGCGTACCAATCACATGCCTCCGAAACAAATAGTCGAACCAGCAGATGATGGCTGCACATGGTATCGCCCCCATCACCCGGAAATTCAGAAATGCTTCACCCAGCATGGATATTGCCCACGAGCCGCCCGCCATCCTAAATTCGGGCATGAATATAGTCGTATAATAATCAACCGCGCTTCGCGGCTTCCAATCCACCCAATCTCTGGGAATCCCTATGAATAACGGTTTGATGTACGTCTCACCCCAAAGCACGGGCATCGAACCCTTAACAGATAAATCTATCGTGTTTATCACATGAAAGTACGTATAGGTTGCCTCGATATTAAGAAGGAAATAAGGTATAAAATTATCGAAACTCAGGTACCGGCTAACCGCAGCCGGAATATCGAAAATTGACTTAACACCAAACACCTCGGGTACACGAAGTGTCGTCATAACAACAATAAGCGCGGCTACAGTTACGACACCGGATGTTGCAAGGAGTAATCGACGCAAGTCGACTTTTCCCCACTTACCCATAATTACCTCAACGACGATAACGGGGTAGAGCAAAAAAATTGCTTCACGCTTGGAGTGAGCCACTGCTAGGGCCAATGGAATAAATGCCACTAAATACATCGCCAACCGCGCGTGTATGGACCTCAGCCCAATAACATGCAGCACAAAGACGATAAAAATAGCCGCCAGGACCTGCTCGCCAAATAGAAAGCCCGTGGTCGCAAATGTAACCAGTGTTGCACCGTAGATAGCTAGGATGAACAGAACTTTTCCCGATTCGAATCTGGGAACAGCCAAGCTCGCTGAGGTTCTTCCATAGTTCGAGAAAGCCACGACGCAAGCCACTACACCTGCAAGGAATACATTTGAAATGGTATTTCTTTCCCAAGACGGAGCGTCGGTCTTCATGACCAGCGAGACGATATTGTCTGTATAGAATCCCAACGCGCCTATGAATAGTGATAGGTAAAGATAGTTTATTGCTATCGAAGATGGAAAAAGGAACGCTAGCAGATCTCTTCTGGATTCGAGGAGGATGAATCCGTTGAAAAGGACGAGAAGACAAAAGAATACGAATGCATCCCGCGCATATCTATCCTCGAACAGCGGCTCCGCAAAATACACTGACAAAAACATCAATACGATTGTCAGAAATTTCCGACCATGTGCCGAGAGGTGCCTTCGGTGGGGAACCGGCATACGAAGATTAGTCATCCCGCGATGAGTGCTCGACCATTTCCGCAGGAACGAGTTCGGTATCGGCTTGCATACTCGACTTCATTCCTATCAATCGTACCATCTTCCGCACTCGGCCTGTGTGCTTCTCAAATCCGACATACGCAATATACGCAGCACACAGTGATGCAAGCATCACGATGGAAAAATGCACTAAGCTTGTAGCATCTACTCTAACGCTGCGCTCGGTGTGATAGCTGAGCAACATGATGACCGGATAATGCACGAGGTACAGACTGTAGGAAAAGGCGGCAAGATTCGAACCTTGAATGTAGACTCGGGCGGCGACGCCGCTTCGAGGTGCGCGCCGCAGAACCAACTGTGTCACGGTCAAGGCGATCCCGGATGCGAACAGAACCGTTGAGAGTTCGATCGGCAGTTGCACTGCCCAATCTGATCTCATGAAACCAGCAGAGCCAAACTGACGGAAGGCGCCACCAAAAAATGCGCAGGCTATCCCGGAGATCAGCAGAATGGAGGATTTCTCCGTCGGCTTCCAAGTGTAAGCGAATGCACCGATAGCCCAGCAGAATAGATAATGCGCATCAAGTACAGTAAATGCCGCGAACGATACTACCACCACTACAAAGGCCACCGACGCTAACTGCCTCACGGCGAGCGCTGCGATGCCGCCACATAAGATATAAAACCATATTTCGTATGACAGAGACCACAAGGGTCCATTATAGGTCATGGTGGGAACTAGGATCCCCTGCAAACCAAAGATATTCCCCAGAACGACATTAGCTCTATCCCCCGCACCCGTCGCTAATTGCACGATCCAGGTAAATAAGACCGCAGGGACCAGCGGCACGAAGATGCGCGCCGCCCGATCGACCGCGTAATCCTTCAGGCGGAAATGTCCAGATCGAAGCCGCTCGAGGGTGCGCCCACCGACCAAATATCCGCTGAGCACGAAGAACACGATAACCGCTTCATGTCCGAAACGCGTTACCAGGAAGAAGCCTGCTGTAATGACGTTACGGCTGGCGGCCTCGAGGGCCGAAAATTCAACGTACTGAGCGGCTCGGGCGTGGGTCGCAACCACAAAGAAAGCCGCCAAGAATCGCAGCCAATCAAGCCACGGATAACTATCTATGGGTCTCGTGTGCCGACAGGTAGCTGCGTTGCCGTTTTTCAAATCGGACTCCTGACCGGGAGCGTCTTTATCATCGCGGCCTTCTTTACCGGAAACGTGGATGACGCTAACCGCTGCTAAGGCGGACATCTACGCCTCGATCACGTATTCGACCGCCTCGACCATGCGCCTGCACATGGCGTCCGCGGAGAGCGAGCGGTTATATAGCGCCAGCCCGGCCCGGCCAAGCTCCGCCGCCTTTTC
>JBASAA010000051.1:0-86406 GCA_049650385.1 Mesorhizobium sp. | reverse complement strand
TTGCCGTATAGACCCGGCGTTCCTGAACCGCCCGGCAGGGCATGCCGTGGCGGTTTCATTTGCTTTTCAGGCTTTGGTCGGCCTGAAGCACAGACAAGCGCAATCTCGCGCACCCATAACAAGGATCGAGCAAAATGCCCAAGATGAAGACCAAATCGGCCGCCAAGAAGCGGTTCAAGATCACTGCGACCGGAAAAGTGCTGTCGGCTGCCGCCGGCAAGCGCCACGGCATGATCAAGCGTTCCAACAAGTTCATTCGCGATGCGCGCGGCACCATGGTTCTCGCAGAACCCGATGGCCGCAAGGTCATCAAGAATTTCCTGCCTAACGGCGGCGGCATCTGAGCCGGTTGGATACGATTTTAAGGAGATCATGACATGCGCGTAAAAAGAGGCACAGTCGGCCACGCCAAGCACAAGAAGGTCATGAAGGCCGCCAAGGGCTTTTATGGTCGTCGCAAGAACACCATCCGTATCGCCAAGCAGGCGGTCGAGAAGTCGCTGCAGTATGCGTATCGCGACCGCAAGGCGCGCAAGCGCAACTTCCGCGCGCTCTGGGTGCAGCGCATCAACGCCGCCACCCGCGAGCACGGCCTGACCTACGGCCGCTTCATCGACGGCCTCAACAAGGCCGGCATCGAGATCGACCGCAAGGTGCTGTCCGACATGGCCATCCACGAGCCGCAGGCTTTCGCGGCCCTTGTCGCCAAGGCCAAGGTCGCGCTCGAATACCTGAAGGACACCACGCCGAACGCTTTTGAAAGCGCTGTAGCCTAAGCTAGCGCCTTCCCAAGCATTTTTCGGATACTTGATTTGGGAACCCCGCGCTGGCACGGCTGGCGCGGGTTTTTCTTTGCAGCCAAAGTCACCGCAACGGTGACGCGTAACGAGAGAGTTCAACCGTGAACGCTACCGCTGGAAACCTGGACACGCTTGAAAGCAGCCTGCTGGCCGAGATCGCCGCGGCCGGCGACGAACCTGCCATCGAGGCGGTGCGCGTCGCAGCCCTCGGCAAGAAGGGGTCGATTTCCGAACTCCTGAAGACGCTGGGTGCGATGAGCCCGGAGGAGCGGCAGGTCAAAGGCCCGGCGATCAACGGCCTGAAGACCCGTGTCGGTGAGGCGCTTCTGGCGCGCAAGGCCGAACTGAAGGACGTGGCGATCGCCCGGCGGCTTGCCGCCGAACGGGTCGACGTGACGCTGCCGGTGCGGAGTTCTCCGGCCGAGCGCGGCCGCATCCACCCGATCAGCCAGGTCATCGACGAGATCGCCGCCATTTTCGGTGACCTCGGCTTCGCCATCGCCGAGGGACCGGACATCGAGACCGACTACTACAACTTCACCGCCCTCAACTTCCCCGACGGGCACCCGGCGCGCGAGATGCACGACACCTTCTTCTTCCAGCCGAACGAGGCGGGTGAGCGCAAGGTGCTGCGCACCCACACCTCGCCGGTTCAGATCCGCACCATGGAGACACAGAAGCCGCCGATCCGCATCGTCATTCCGGGCAAGACGTACCGGCAGGATTCGGACGCCACCCACTCGCCGATGTTCCATCAGGTCGAGGGGCTGGTGGTCGACAAAACGGCCAACGTCGCCAACATGAAATGGGTACTGGAGGAGTTCTGCAAGGCGTTCTTCGAAGTGCCTTCGGTCAAGATGCGCTTCCGCCCATCCTATTTCCCGTTCACGGAACCGTCGCTTGAGGTCGACATCCAATGCGACCGTTCACGGCCGGGCGAGGTGCGCTTCGGCGAAGGCAACGACTGGATGGAAATCCTGGGCTGCGGCATGGTGCACCCGAACGTTCTCAGGGCCGGCGGGCTCGATCCCGACGAGTACCAGGGTTTCGCCTGGGGCATGGGCATCGACCGCATCGCCATGCTGAAATACGGCATGCCGGACCTGCGCGCCTTCTTTGACGCCGACGTCCGCTGGCTGTCGCACTACGGCTTCCGCCCGCTCGACATGCCGACCCTGTTTGGCGGACTGAGTAGTTGAAATGCCGACCCTGCTCGTGTGGCATGGTCACAAGTTCAGGTTCTACGCCCTCGATCGGGACGAGCCGCCGCACGTGCATGTCGTCAAGGATGGCAAATCCTTGAAGGTATGGCTGCAAAGTTTGGAGGTTGCCCGGAACAAGGGGTATGATGACCGCGAGGCAGCGCAGTTGCTCGCGGTTGTTGCCGAGCGACGTGACGTTTGGATAGGTGCGTGGAATGACTTCTTTGGCCTTTGAGACCGATGAAATGCGACCCGTCAAGGCATGGTGCATCGCCGACGAAGTGCATGTCGGTCTGGCGGACGGGCGATCCATCGCCACGCCCCTTTGGTGGTATCCCTTTCTCGGCGGATTGAGCGAGGCGGAACTGAACGAGATCGAGCTCATGTACGAAGGAATCTGGTGGCCGGCGGCCGATGAGGGAATCTCGGTCAAGAGCATGTTTCTCGGCCTGAAGTCGCCCGGTGCCAAGCGTCCACGTGCCGCAGCCTGACCACCCAACCGACACAAAGCCTGACATCTGAACGCCGAACGGTTCACACACGCTGAAGCCAAGGAAGCCAAGGCGGCAAGGAACGACTGATGAAATTTACCCTCTCCTGGCTCAAGGACCACCTTGATACCGACGCCTCGCTCGATGAAATCGTCGAGCGGCTGACCTCGATCGGCCTCGAAGTCGAGTCCGTCGACGACAAGGCGCGGCTGAAACCCTTCGTCATCGCCAAGGTGCTGACGGCCGAAAAGCATCCCGACGCCGACAAGCTGCGCGTGCTTTCCGTCGACACCGGCACGGGCGCGCCCGTGCAGGTGGTGTGTGGCGCGCCGAATGCGCGCGCTGGCCTCGTCGGCGCCTTCGCCGCGCCCGGCGTCCATATCCCGGGCACCGGCATCACGCTCGGCGTCGGCACCATTCGCGGCGTCGAAAGCCGCGGCATGATGTGCTCGGAGCGCGAACTCGAGATCTCCGACGACCACAACGGCATCATCGATCTGCCGGCCGACGCGCCGCTCGGCACCAGCTACGCCGCCTATGCGCATCTCGACGATCCGGTGATCGACATCAACCTGACGCCGAACCGCCCGGACGCCACTGGCGTCTACGGCATCGCGCGCGACCTCGCCGCCTCGGGGCTGGGCATCCTCAAGGCGACGCCGGTAGAGCCGGTTGCCGGCAAGGGCGAATGCCCGGTGAAAGTCACCATCGAGGCGCCGGAACTCTGCCCCGGCTTCGCGCTGCGCCTCGTGCGCGGGGTGAAGAACGGCCCGTCGCCGAAATGGATGCAGCAGCGGCTGCTCGCCATCGGCCTGCGCCCCATCAGCGCGCTCGTCGACATCACCAACTACGTCACCTTCGACCGCGGCCGGCCGCTGCATGTGTTCGACGCCAGCAAGGTCGCCGGCAACCTCGTCGTTCGCCGCGCCAGGGACGGCGAGAAGGTGCTAGCGCTGGACGGGCGCGAATACACGCTGACACATGAAATGTGCGCGATCGCTGACGAAAAGGGCGTGGAATCCATCGCCGGCGTCATGGGCGGAGAGCATTCCGGCTGCGACGAGAACACCACCGACGTTCTGATCGAATCCGCCCTCTGGGACCCGATCACGACCGCCCGTACCGGGCGCTCGCTCGGCATCATCACCGATGCCCGCTACCGCTTCGAGCGCGGCGTCGATCCGGAGTTCATGGTGCCGGGGCTGGAACTGGCAACCCGACTGGTGCTCGACCTGTGCGGCGGCGAACCCACGACGAGCGAAGTCGTCGGCTATGCCGGCCATAGTCCGAAAGTCGTCTCCTTCCCGCTTTCCGAAGTAAAGCGTCTGACCGGCCTCGACGTGCCGGCTAGGACGAGCCTCGACATTCTTGTCCGTCTCGGCTTCGAGCCGAAGGGCTCTGGCGAGGTGGTCGAGGTCACGGTGCCGTCTTGGCGGCCGGATGTCGACGGCAAGGCCGATCTGGTCGAGGAGGTGATGCGCATCCATGGCGTCGACGCCATCGCGCCCGCGCCGCTCGCCAGCCACGACGCGGTCAACGGCAAGATCCTAACCCCCTTGCAGATCCGCACCCGCGCGGCACGCCGGGCGCTGGCCGTGCGCGGCATGATGGAAGCCGTCACCTGGTCGTTCATCCCGGCCGCCCATGCCGAACTCTTCGGCGGCGGGCAGGCGGGGCTGAAGCTCGCCAACCCGATCGCCGCCGACATGTCCGACATGCGCCCCTCGCTGCTGCCCGGCCTGATCGCGGCGGCGCAGCGCAATACCGACAAGGGCATCGGCGACGTGGCGCTGTTCGAAGTTTCCGGCACCTATGAGGGCGACACGCCCGACCGCCAGCGCCGGGTCGCCGCCGGCGTGCGGCGCGGCACCGCCAGGCTGGACGGCTCGGGCCGCAACTGGGCCGGCAACGCCGCGCCGGTCGGCGTGTTCGACGCCAAGGCTGACGCCATCGCGGCGCTCGAAGCCTGCGGCGCCCCGGTGGATCGACTCCAGATCGAGGCCGGCGCGCCGGCCTGGTATCATCCCGGCCGTTCGGGCGTGATCAAGCTCGGCCCCAAGCTGGTGCTCGGGTATTTCGGCGAGTTCCACCCCAAGACGCTGGAAGGGCTGGACGTCTCCGGCCCGCTCTGCGGCTTCGAAGTCTTCGTCGACGCCCTGCCCGAGCCCAAGGCCAAGCCGACGCGGACCAAGCCGAAGCTGGAGCTTTCCGCCTTCCAGGCGGTGAAGCGCGACTTCGCCTTCGTCGTCGACAGGCAGGTGGAGGCCGGCACGCTGACCAAGGCGGCGCTCGGCGCCGACAAGAAGCTGATTACCGGCGTCTCGGTGTTCGACGTGTTCGAAGGGGCCTCGCTCGGCGCGGACAAGAAGTCCATCGCCATCGAAGTGGCGATCCAGCCGGTCGAGAAGACGCTGACCGACGAGGATTTCGAGGCGCTCGCCAGGCGGATCGTCGACAACGTGGCCAAGCAGACCGGCGGCGTGCTGCGCGGCTAAAACCGCCCGGCCGCCCTACCGGTTGGTCTGCGCCATGGCGGCATCGCCATAGCGCGCCCCGGCGATCCGGTCCGGCGTGACCAAGTCGCCGATCTCGGCGAGTTCGGCCGGGCTCAGCACGATGCCGGCGGCGGCGACGTTCTGCTCCAGATTGCCGACCTTGCGCGATCCGGGGATCGGCACGATGAAATTGCCCTTCGCGAGCACCCAGGCCAGCGCCAGTTGTGCGGCGCTGAACCCCTTGCCGGCAGCGAGCTTTTCCAGCCGTGCCACGGCCGCCAAATTCTTTTCGATGTTTTCGGCCTCGAAGCGGGGCAGGCGGCGGCGGAAGTCGCCTTCGCCGAGTTGGTCCGCCGATCTGATCGCGCCCGCCAGGAAGCCGCGCCCAAGCGGGCTGAACGGCACGAAGCCGACGCCCAGTTCCCGGCATGCCGCCAACATGCCCGCCTCGGGATCGCGGGTCCAAAGCGAATACTCGCTCTGCACGGCGGCGATGGGATGCACGGTATGCGCCTTGCGCAACGTGGCGACGCTGACCTCCGACAGGCCGATGGCACGCACCTTGCCTTCGCATACCAGTTCGGCCATCTCGCCCACCGTTTCCTCGATCGGCACCTCGGGATCGACGCGGTGCTGATAGAAGAGATCGATCACCTCGATGCCGAGTCGTTTCAACGACCCCTCCGCAACCGAGCGCGCATGGCCGGGCTTGCTGTTGAGACCGGGCATCTGCTTAGGCCCCTCCGGCGTCTCGACCACGTTGAAGCCGAACTTGGTGGCGATGTTCACCTTGTCCCGCAGCGGCCGCAGCCCCTTGCCGACGAGGATTTCGTTGTTGAAAGGGCCGTAGACCTCCGCCGTATCGAAGAAGTTCACCCCGAGTTCGACGGCCCGGTGCAGCGTCCTGATCGCCTCGCTCTCGTCCTGGCCGCCATAGCCATAGCCGTGGCTCATCGACATGCAGCCGAGGCCGACGGGAAAGACGGCGAGTTCGGTTCCAAGCTTGCGTGCGTTCATATGGCCATGTCCTTGTCGTAGCATGCCGGCTGGGCAACGCCGATGATGGATTCCTCACGACCTTGGCACAACCGGTCTTTTCGGGCAAAGCTTGGTCTCGTCACGATCTGGAGAGGATGCACGATGTTTCGCTGGGGTGTTCTTTCGACGGCCAGGATCGGACGCGAGCAGGTGTTGCCCGCCATCGCCGAGGCCGACAACGGCATCCTGGCGGCCGTTGCCAGCCGCGACATCGGCAAGGCGCGGGCGCTGGCGACCCGCTTCGGCGCGGCCCATGCCTTCGGTTCTTATGAGGAACTGCTGGCCAGCGATGGCGTCGACGGCGTCTATATCCCGCTGCCCACATCGCAGCATGTCGAATGGGCGGCGAAGGCGATCGAGGCCGGCAAGCACGTGCTGGTGGAAAAGCCGCTGGCGCTTGCCGCCGGCGATATCCTGCCGCTGATCGCGCTACGCGATGAAAAGAAGGTGCTGGTCAGCGAAGCCTTCATGGTCACCTACCATCCGCAATGGCTCAAGCTGCGCGACCTGATCGCGGAAGGCGCCATCGGCCGGCTGCGCCATGTGCAGGGCGCGTTCTCCTACTACAATGTCGATCCGGACAACATGCGCAACCAGCTCGAACTCGGCGGCGGCGCGCTGCCCGACATCGGCGTCTATCCCACCGTTTCCACCCGCTTCTCGACGGGCCGCGAGCCGCTGCGCGTCCAGGCGAGCATCGAGCGCGACAGCCATTTCGGCACCGACATTTATTCCTCCGTGCGCGCCGATTTCGGCGATTTCGAATTGTCCTTCTACCTGTCGACGCAGATGGCGGCGCGACAAACAATGGTCTTCCACGGCGACAAGGGCTTCATTGAAGTCGCCTCGCCGTTCAACGCCGGGCGTTACGACCACCATCGCATCGAACTACACGACCAGAACCACACGCAAACGCAGGTGTTCCGCTTTCCCAGCGCCCAGCAATACCGGCTGCAGGTCGAGGCCTTCGCGCGGGCGGCACTCGGCGGCGGCGACAAGGTCTTCACGCTCGAGGAATCGGTGCTCAACCAGAAGGTGATCGACGCGATCTTCCGCGCCGGCGCGCACGGCGGCTGGGAGGCCGTGTAGGCCTATCCCTTGTAGATCAGTCCCTGCGGGTCGATCTCCGGCTTACGACCGGCGACGAGGTCGGCAAGGAATCTTCCGGAACCGCAGGCCATGGTCCAGCCGAGATGGCCGTGGCCGGTGTCGAGATAGAAATTGCGGAACCGCGCCGGCCCGAACACCGGGATGGAATTCGGCATCATCGGCCGCAGGCCGGCCCAGAGCTCGGCCTTCTTCTCGTCGAAGGCGCCGGGGAACAACTCGTGGCCGGTCCTGAAAAGGGACCGGAAATCCCGTGGCCTGAAGCTGCGGTCGAAACCGGTGAACTCGGCGGTAGAGGTCAATCGCAGCCGGTTGCCGAGCCGCGAATAGGCGACAAAACTGTCCTCATCAGCCCCGCCCATGGTCGGCCCGAGCGCCGGGTCCTCCAGCGGCATGGTCGCGGTATAGCCCTTGACCGGGTAGACCGGCAGGTCGATGCCGTAGCGGCGACCGAACACGCCGCTTTCCGGCCCCATCGACAGCACCACCGCATCACCGTCCACCCGCCCGGCGGAGGTCACCACGGACCGCACCCGGTCGCCCTCGGTGTCGAGGGCCTCGACCGACGTGCCGTAGAGAAACTTCACGCCGAGCTTTTCAGCGGCATAGGCCGCCAGCGCCTGGGTGAACAGGCGCGAATCGCCGGTCTGGTCCATCGGCGAATAGACCGCGCCGGCAAGCGCGCCGCGGCTGTTGGCCAGCGCCGGCTCCAACTGAAGCAGGCGAGCACGGTCGACGACCTCGACGTCGAGCCCATGCTTGCCGAGGTAGAGATAGTTCTGCGAGCCTTCGTCAAGGCTCTGCTGCGAGCGGAACAGATAGAGGATGCCCTTGCTGCGCCCGTCATAGGCAATGCCGGTATCGGCAATCAGCGCGTTGATGCATTCGCGTGAATAGAGCGCCATCCTGATCTTGACGTCGGTGTTGGCGCGCATGCGCGCGCGGGTGCATTGGCGAAGGAAGCGCAGGCTCCAGGCGAACAGGTAGGGGTCGAGCCGGCACCGCACCCGGATGCCCAGTTCATGGTTGAAAATGCCACGGATAAAGGTCTTCAACGCGGCCGGGGAAGCCCATGCGGTGGCGTCGCCCGGCGAGACCAGACCGGCATTGGAATAGCTGGTGCCGCGCGCCGCCGTCGCGTGCCGCTCGATGACGGTGACCTCGTGCCCGTCCCTCGCCAGATAATAGGCGGCGGCCGTGCCGACCACGCCCGCGCCCAGAACAAGAACTTTCATACCTTCCCCGAAGACTTGCCGGCACGAAGGCCGACCGTTGCCGAGTATCCCTTGCGCCCCTGAAACTGCCTCAAACGGCGGCAGGGCTGCAAGGCAGCGATAAACCTGTTAACAGCCCGATGGAAGCGCTCCCGCCCGCATTCCACACCGGCCGCGGCCGGATCGACGGAAACTTGCGCTGGCGCAAGGAAAAACGCGATGGAACCGCGTCTAGAATGCGCCTCGCAAGGCGTGGCATTTTGACCAAACGCATTGGTGGACGTCAAAACAGGCAATGGCTATGATCTGCGCAAAATTCGGGACCCCCGCATGAACTACCAGCGCTTTTTCGAAGATGCCATCGACCAGCTCCACGCGGAGCGGCGATACCGGGTCTTCGCCGACCTCGAACGCATCGTCGGCAAGTTTCCGCGCGCGATCTGGCGGGCCAACGGCCGGGCGCAGGAGATCACCGTCTGGTGCTCCAACGACTATCTCGGCATGGGCCAGCACCCCGATGTCGTCGCCGCCTTCCAGAGGGCGGCCGGCAGCATGGGCGCCGGCGCCGGCGGCACCCGCAACATTTCCGGCACCAGCAACCCGCTGGTCGAACTCGAGCACGAACTCGCCGACCTGCACGGCAAGGAGGCGGGGCTTGCCTTCACCTCCGGCTTCATTTCCAACGAGGCCTCGATCTCGACCATCGCCCGGCTGCTGCCGAACTGCCTGATCCTTTCGGACGAACTCAACCACGCCTCGATGATCGAGGGCGTTCGCCGCTCGGGCGTGGAAAAGAAGATTTTCCGCCATAACGACGTTGCCCATCTGGAAAGCCTGTTGCAGGCGGCCGGCCGCGAGCGCGCCAAGCTGATCGTGTTCGAGAGCGTCTATTCGATGGACGGGGACGTCGCGCCGATCAAGGAAATCGCCGACCTCGCCGACAAGTACAACGCCATGACCTATATCGACGAGGTTCATGCGGTGGGCATGTATGGCGGGCGCGGCGGCGGCATCACCGAGCGCGAGGAACTGGCCGACCGCATCGACATCATCGAGGGCACGCTCGCCAAGGCGTTCGGTACGCTGGGCGGCTATATCACCGGCACGCGGGCGGTGATCGACGCCGTGCGCTCCTATGCGCCGGGCTTCATCTTCACCACCGCGCTGCCGCCGGCGATCGCGGCGGGCGCCACCGCCGCCATCCGCCACTTGAAGGCCTCGCAGGCGGAACGCGACGCCCAGCAGCGGCAGGTCGCCCACACCAAGCACATCCTTTCGGCCGCCGGCCTGCCGGTGATGGCCTCGACTACCCATATCGTGCCGATTTTGGTCGGCGACCCCGAACTGTGCAAGATGGCCACGGACCGCCTGCTCGGCGTGCACGGCATCTATATCCAGCCGATCAACTACCCGACTGTGCCGCGCGGCACCGAGCGGCTGCGGATCACGCCGACGCCCTACCACTCCGACGAGCTGATCCTCGAATTGCAGGGTGCGCTGGTCGAGACGTGGGATGCGCTCGGCATTCCCTATAGCGGCGCCGGCCGCCCGGCCGTGGCGGAAAGCGAGCGCATCGTCCCGCTTCTGGTGCCGAAATCCGGCGGCTGAGCGGCGCCCGCCCCTTCACAGTTCCTTTCATTCCGGCGCTGGGTCCGGCCCGGCGGAGCGCCGGGCTTCCTGCTCGGCGTCGTCGCGGCTGACCCGGCCGGTGGTGAGCAGCACCACCGGGACGCGGCTTTTTCCCAGCACCATGGCGGCCGTATCGCCAAAGAACAACTCGTCGCCCGGTCGCTGGGTAGCGCCCATCACGATCAGCGCGACGCCCTTGGCCGCCTCCTTGCGGATGGCAGCGCCGGCGGCACCCTGCACCCGCATCGCCGTGGCGACGGCAACGCCATAGCGTTCGCCGAGATGAGCTATGTCCTTCAGCACGGCCTCCTCGCGGCGGTGCGAGATCGAGGACAACAGATGGCTGCTCCTGTCCTCGTGCGCGACATAGAGCGCCCGTACCCGCGCACGGTTCGGGCGAGCCAGCGCCAGGGCCAGTTCGGCGGCGCGGCGCGAGGCCTCGGTGCCGTTGACCGGCACCAGAATGGTTTCGCCCGAGCGCAGGGCCGGCATGCCGGACGCGCCGGTGCCTTTCACGACCAGGCACAGCGGTCCGTCGAAGCCGCCGGCGATGTCGGTCATGCGCGCGGTAAAATTACCCTTCGCGGTCAGGGCGTTGTTGAGGCCGACGATCAGCATGTCGTAGCCCTTGCGGGCTTCCTCGGCGATGGTCTTGCCAGTGGCGCCAACCTCGGTGCGTGAGCTGAGGTGAACCTTGTCGACCGGCGTGTTTTCTCCTTCCATGACCGCCATGGCGCTCGCCTTGGCGCCTTCGCGGATGGTTTCCACGTGTTTTGGCGATCCCTTGGCACCGGCTTGCGGCTCCTTGCCGGCCAGATGCAGGAAGGTCGTCGGCATGCCGCGCCCGCCGCCGATCAGGCCGGCGAGATAGGCGCTGAAGCGCCCGACCGCGCTGTCGTCGGCGGCGAGAAGCAGGCGTTGCAGTTTTGAGACGAAGCCGCGCTGGTCGAGTTCCTCGCGCTCGACCCGCTCCTTCTCCAGCTCACCCATCGGCAGGCGCGCCAGCGCCCAGCGCAGCATCGGCGGCATGGCGAGCGTGGTGATGACCGCCATGGTGACGATCATGGTGAACAGGGTTTCCGACAACAATCCCATCGACAGGCCGATGCTGGCGACGATCACCTCGGTCGAGCCGCGCGCATTCATGCCGCAGCCGACGGCAATCGCCTCCTTGCGCGAAAGGCCCGCCATCTTGCCGCCGATGAAGGCGCCGCTGAACTTGCCGATGCTGGCGATGACGACGAGGCCGAGCGTGAGCAGCGCCAGTGTCGGATCGACCAGTACGGTGAGATCGGCGGAAAGGCCCGCCACGCCGAAGAACACCGGCATGAACAGGGCGGTGATGATACCGCGCAACTGGCCTTCGATATGGTCCGACAGGATAGGCGATTCGCCGACCAGGATGCCGGCGACGAAAGCGCCGAGCACCGAGTGCACGCCGATCATGTCGGTGAGCAGCGCCATCACGCCCATGATGACGAGGATCATGGTGATGACCGCGTATTCGCTGCGGAAGACATCGTTGGTCCAGCGGATGAGGGTGAACACGATGCGCCGCCCGAGCGTGAAGCTGAACACCATGAAGACCGCGACGGCGGTCACCGTGCCGAGCAGCGACAGCACTTCGACCTTGCCATGGGTGGCGATGCCGAAAGTGACGGCGATGATCAGCCAGCCGACCGTATCCTCCATGATGGCCGACGAAACGATGACCTGGCCGAGGTCGCGGCGCATGAAATTCATCTCGCGCACCACCATGGCGACGATCTTCACCGAGGAGATCGACAGCGCCGTGCCGAGGAAAAGCCCGGCGACGATGCGCTCGTCCGGTTCGGGCAGCAATTCGCGCGGCAGGAACTGGGCCAGCGCGAACCCGCAGGCAAACGGCACGAGCACACCGGTGGCCGAAATGGAGATGCAGGCCTTGCGGACCCGGCGCACCAGCTTCATGTCCGTTTCCATGCCGGTGAGCAGAAGCAGCATGAGGATGCCGAGCTGAGAGACGGCGTTGATCATGCTCTTCTGGACCGGATCGCCGGAAAAGACGAAATGCTGCGCCGACGGCCACAGCCAGCCGAACAGCGACGGCCCCAGCACGATGCCGCCGATCAGCTGCCCCATCACGGCGGGCTGGCCCATGCGCTGGAGGATTTCCCCTAGGCCTCGCCCGATCATGAGAAGCAACACCAGCTCCGCGACGAAAGCCGCCTCGCTCGACCCGGCCATGGCCGCCCCGGCTGCTGCCCCTTCGGCAGCCCATGCCTGGCGGGCAAGCAGAAGCGCAGCGCCCGTGCCTATGGCTATGCTGGAAAGACGCCGGACGCCGGAACTTCGATTCATGAAACCAGTTCTACCCCGCAATTGCCTTCTATGAACAAGCCGAAGTGGATTTATGTTGCATCGAACCCTATTCTTTTTCCGATGCGGCCGCGCCGCGTCAACCATGGCACCGCTTCCGGGGAACCATTGACCGATATGCCCATTGAAGAAGATGCACCAGGCAACAGGCGATTCCCCTTCCGAATAAAGCATTCCGCCAACCGCATGCCCGATCACGCACAAACCCTGCCGTCCTCGCTGGCGGCCGCCCTTCGCAAGAAGGCGCCGGGCTTCATCGATTTCGCCGGCGAAGGCGCCTCGACCACCATCGCCTCCTATAACGTCCACAAATGCGTCGGCACCGACGGCCGCTTCGATCCCGGACGGGTGGCGCGCGTGGTCGGCGAGATCGACGCCGACATCATCGCCTTGCAGGAAGCCGACGAGCGCACCGGCGCGCGACTCGGCCTGCTCGATCTCGAGGCGCTGCAGCGCGAAACTGACCTCGTTCCCACCCATATGCCGGCAAACCATGGCAGCCACGGCTGGCACGGCAACCTCATCCTCGCCCGGCGCGGCATCGTGCAGGACGTCCGGCAGGTCAGGCTGCCCGGATTCGAGCCGCGCGGCGCGATCATCGTCGACCTCGAACTGAAGGGAATAAGCCTGCGCGTCGTTGCCGCGCATTTCGGCCTGCTGCGGCGTTCCCGTTCACAACAGGCCAGCGCTCTGGTGGAGGCGACGCGCTCCGTTTCGAAGCCGACGATCCTGCTCGGCGACCTCAACGAGTGGCGGGTGCGCAACCGCTCCTCCCTGCTTGCGCTGTTGCCGCATTTCGGGCCGATCCACGCGGTGTTGCCGAGTTTCCCCTCGCGCTACCCGCTGCTGGCGCTCGACCGCATCATGGCGCGGCCGGCAAGCCTGATCACCCGCATCGAGGTTCACCAGACGCCGCTCGCCCGGGTCGCCTCCGATCACCTGCCGATCAAGGCGCGCCTCAACCTCGAAGTCCTGGGCGAGTCGCCGACGCAACCGGATCCCGTTTGAAACGTTCCAGCTTGGCGCTGGAGTGCCGCCTGCCGGCACCGCCATGGCGAGTGGAAGCGGATGGACATAGCGGTCTCGCAAATTGCCCAGGACAAGATCGCGGCCGGCAACAGCGGCCTGCTGCTGATCGCGGACAATTACGACGCCTTCGCCGCGCGCGTGCTCGCGGCCCGGGGCGCGGTCCACAGCCTCGACCTGATGTACTATCTGTGGCACGACGACCACACCGGGCGCGTGCTGATGCAGGAAGTGGTGCGGGCCGCCGAACGCGGCGTGCGCGTGCGCATCCTGCTCGACGACATCAATCCGCGCGGCAGCGATGCCGCCTATCTGGCGCTGAATGCCCATTCCAACATCGAGCTGAAACTGTTCAACCCCAGCGGCATGCGAAACGGCAGCCTGCTTCGGGCAGCCGAACTGGTGTTCCGGCTGTTCGCCATGACGCGGCGCATGCACAACAAGGCCTGGATCGCCGACGACACGCTCGCCATCGTCGGTGGCCGCAACATCGGCGATGCCTATTTCGATGCGGCCGAAACCAATTTTCGCGACCTCGACCTGCTGCTGGTCGGCCCGGCGGTCGAACAGACCGCGCGCATCTTCGAGTCGTTCTGGCAGTCGAGCGCGGCGTGGAGCATCGATGCGCTGCATTCAAGCAAGAAGCCAGCGGCAAAGGCGGGCTTCGTTACCCGCATCGACACCACGGCCGACGCGCAACTCCTGCAAGGCATCGGCGACCTCCATGCAATCGCCCGCTGCATCGCCACCGGCGACGGCTTCCACTGGACCGATACGGCACGCGTCATTTCCGATCCACCGGAAAAGGTGCGCGGCGAGAAAACCAGAAGCTGGCTGATGCGGGAACTGCTGCCCCTGATCCAGACGGCGCGCAAAGAGCTTGAAATTGTCTCGCCCTACTTCATTCCGGGCAGGAAGGGCACCGCGATCTTCTCCGGCCTCGTCGCCCGGGGCACCGAGGTGACGGTGCTGACCAACTCGCTCGCCGCCACCGACGTCGCCACCGTCCACGGCGCCTACGCCACCTATCGCAAGCGGCTGCTCAGGGCGGGCGTGCGGCTGTTCGAATTGCAGCCGTTCAGCCATCAGGCCAAGATTTCCGTATTCGGCTCAAAGGGCGCCAGCCTGCACACCAAGGCGTTCACCGTGGACGGCAGGGCCGGCTTCGTCGGTTCGTTCAATTTCGATCCGCGCTCGGTGTCGCTGAACGCCGAGATGGGCGTCCTGTTCCAGGACGAGGTGCTGGTGGCGGAGCTGCGCCGTCGCTTCGACCGCGAAATCCTGCCGCAGACGAGTTATGCCGTCACCCTGCGTGACGGCAGGCTGGTTTGGACCGGGATCGATCAGGGCCAGATGTTGCAGTACACGCGTGAGCCGGAAGCCAGCCTGTCACGCCGTGCGCTTGCCCTGCTGGTGCGCCACCTGCCGATCGAATCCCAACTCTAGGCTACAACCTCCCGAGGACGACGAGGATGAGGACGATGATGAGGAGGAGGCCGAGCCCGCCGCCGCCATAATAGCCGGTGCCGTAGAACGGGCCGCCGCCGATGCCGCTGAAGCCGCCCAGCAGCGCCAGGATCAGAATGATGATGAGAATGGTGCCTAAGCCCATCGGAGCCTCCTTCGATTGCCGCGCCACGCTCGGCGCCATTGGCTAGGGAAACGCCGCAATCGGCAATCCCGTTCCCTGCGCCGGTCGCGCAAGCCCGGAAAAGCCCGCGGCCCGCCAGGGCGGAATGAGATCAAAGGGTGTGTTCGTAGATCGGCTCGATGTCCATCGAGCTTTCGCCGCGGCTGAAGGCAATGGCCATGCGGAAGCTGTGGGCGATGCGCAGCGCCCGGTCCATGAACAGCGAGGCGACCTCGGGCGCGCAAAGATCGTTGACTGTGGCGCGAAACAGCGTCAGCCAGCGGCGGAAATGCTCTTCGTCGATCCCCGGTATGGCCAGATGCGCCGGCATCGGCCGGCCGTCGTAGCGCCCGGTCCTGAGCAGCAGCGACGACCAGAAATCGCACATCTTGGCCAGATGGCGCGGCCACGCCTCTGGCGGAATGACGCTGTAGAAAATGGGGCCAAGCAGTTCGTCGGCGCGGATCTTGTCGTAGAAGCCGTGCACCACGGCATGCACCAGTTCCTCGTCGAGCATATCCGGCAAGGGCACGCCGTCGATGACGACGGTGCTGGTCCGAGGTGTGTCGTTCATTGCCGCGTCATGCTCCTGCAAAGCCGAGATGGGCCTTGGCTTCCTCGTTCATCAGTTCGGGCGTCCATGGCGGCTCGTAGGTCAGCTTGACCTCGACATAGTGGATGCCCGGCAGCGCCCACGCCGCCTGTTCCGCGGCTTCCTTCAGATAGCTGGTGGCCGGGCAGCCGCGCGTCGTCGTCGTCATTTCGATACGAACGACGCCGTCTTCAACCTCTATCGCATAGATCAGCCCCAGATCGACGATATTTTCGCCGAGTTCCGGATCGATGACCAATCGCAGCGCCTGGCGGATGCCGGCGACGAACAGCGCCTTCCTCTCTTCTTCGGTCATGAGGCCGGCTCCTCGCCGCCGCGGCGGATAACGGCCCGGTAATGGCCCTCCGGCTCGAAGCCGCCGCGCCAGACATGGCCGCGAGACCGCAATTCCTCGAACAGGAACACCGGCTCGCGCGGCAGCAGCACCGCGATCGTCTGGCCCGGCTCCAGCGCCTCCACGCCTTCCAGCGTGCGCACCATCGGCTCCGGCGGCTCGAGGTCGCGGTTATCCATCTCGCTGACCGGCTCGGGCCAGGCCGGCCCGGCGCCCGGCTGGTCGCCCCCTTGCTGGCTGGCGGCGGGCCTTGCGGCAGGTTCGGCTGCTGTGCCCGTCGGCATGAAAATCACTTCCCAATCGCCATCGCCGATCTCGCGGGCCGAGGATTCGAAGCCGCGCGCGCCCAGCGCATGGAACAGCGGCACCGGCTTGAAGGTCGCCAGAAGCCGCAGGCTCTGCCCCGGCGCCAGTTTGCCGACCGCCTCCATGATGACGCTGAACGGCTCCCCGCCGCCTCGCAGGATGGGCCGAACATCAAGGTCGTAATGCGGAACGCTCATCGGAAACTCCCAGTCGATTATCGTGGCGCGGGCAGGAACAGCCGGGGCTGCGTCGTGCCGGCGGGCAAGCGCAGGTTGCCCTGGACATTGAACAGGCGCCGCGCCAGAACCAGTTCGACCACCAGCGCCAGCGTCGCGGCAAGGGTTGCCGTAGCCGCCAGCCGGAACAGGCCGGGCTGACCAGCCAGCAAGGCTCCGGTGCCGGCCAGCACGCCGGCAAAGTAAAGCAGGAACCAGACGCCGTCCCGCCCCTCGCTGACAAGGTCCTGCACGCGCGGCGTCGGCGTCTTGCCCATGACCGGACCATAGCATTCGAGCCAGGTCAGGAAAGGCACGATCTTGTAGAGTTGCGACAGGCCGAGGCCGCTCAACCAGCCGAAGGCTACCAGATAAAGGGCCGCCGGCGCCTGCTCGGCGAGGTTTCCAGTCAGCGCCAGGACGGTAATCAGCAGCGCCGACAGATAGAGCCCGGCAAACGCGCCGATGGCCGAGCGGCTGTTGAGCTCGATCTTGCGCCGCTTGCGGTTGCGGTAGAAGAAAACGAGGTCGGCGCCGTAAAAGACGATGGCGGCGACTACCGCCAGTCCGGCCAGGGGTGCCGCCGCGCCCGGTCCGCCGAACGCGGCCTCGAACGGTGCCACGATCACCATCAGCACCATCGCCGCCACGCCGCACCACAGCACGGTATGGCCGGAGAGGCGCGCCTTGTCCGGCGAAAGCATGAACATCGGCAGCAGCCGGTAACTGACGCCGACCGCCGTCAGCGTCAGCCAGCCGCCGAAGCCGGCGCTCATGTGGGTCGGCAGTGCCGCCCCGCGCCAATCGACGCCGAAGGTGGCGAAGCCGGATAGTTGCAGGGCAAACAGTGCGCCCAGCAAGGCCGCCGCCACCAGCGAGGCGAGCCCGGCGGTGACGAAGCGCGCCGGCAGCGGCAGGGGACGTCCGGCCCACAGCGTCGCCCCCAGCACGCCGACCACCAGCGCGAAACCTGTCGGCAGCAACACGCCGGCAGGCCCGAGCGGCGACAGGGGCGGATCGATGACGCCGGCCAGTTGCAGGAAGCCGCACAGCAGGCAGACAAGCCCGGCCAGCAGCACGATCAGCGCCGGCAGCACCAGTCTCGCGCCGACGAGCGGACGCGCCACCAGCACCGGCACGAACTGGAACAAGGCCCCGCACATCAAGAGGCTGAGCCAGCCGATGGTGACCATATGAACGAGGAGCAGGCTTTCAGGCGCTTCGACGGGGTCGGCGGGGAACCCGTAGCCGGCGACCATCAGCCCCTGCGCTCCAACCAGGAATATGAGCGCTGCGGCGAAATAAGCCATCGTCCAGCGGGAGAGTGCTGCCCCCATCATGGCCGCTGGCTCCGATGCCGACCTTGCTGGATTTCCGGTGTTTGCTGCGGGCCGCACATGCCGATCATGCCCTTCACGTCTGTTTCAGGGCCTGACCCTAGCCATGGTTGGCCGGGTCGTGTTTGCGAAAGCGCAAACTGGCGGCGCTCCTTTCGGCAAAACAGCGGGCGGTGAATGTCTCGCGCAGAATGCTTGCGCCCCGCGAAGCCTGTTCTTATATACGCCGCAAGCCGTTCAGCACCGGAAACCGATCCGGTTGCCGGAACGGAAATTTCTTGTGAACAGGGGTCTTCCACGGAACGCCTTATGGGTCCGGAAGACCTGCTTAGTGGAGAGAACAGATATGGCAAAAGTAATCGGCATCGACCTCGGCACGACCAACTCCTGTATCGCCATCATGGACGGCAAGGAGCCCAAGGTCATTGAAAACGCGGAAGGCGCGCGCACGACCCCTTCGATCGTCGCCATCACCAGCGACGGCGAGCGTCTGGTCGGCCAGCCTGCCAAGCGCCAGGCGGTGACCAATCCTGAAAACACCATTTTCGCGGTCAAGCGCCTGATCGGCCGCCGCTTCGACGACCCGGTGACGTCCAAGGACAAGGACCTGGTCCCCTACCACATCGTCAAGGGCGACAATGGCGACGCCTGGGTGGAAGCCGGCGGCAAGAAGCAGTCGCCGTCCCAGATTTCGGCGATGATCCTGCAGAAGATGAAGGAAACGGCGGAAGCCTATCTCGGCGAGACGGTCGAGAAGGCGGTCATCACCGTTCCGGCCTATTTCAACGACGCCCAGCGCCAGGCCACCAAGGACGCCGGCAAGATCGCCGGCCTCGAGGTGCTGCGCATCATCAACGAGCCGACGGCCGCCGCGCTCGCCTACGGCCTCGACAAGAAGGACGGCAAGACCATCGCCGTCTATGACCTTGGCGGCGGCACCTTCGATATCTCGGTGCTGGAAATCGGCGACGGCGTGTTCGAGGTGAAATCGACCAACGGCGACACCTTCCTCGGCGGCGAGGACTTCGACATGCGCCTGGTCGAGTACCTGGCGGCTGAGTTCAAGAAGGAACAGGGCATCGACCTGAAGAACGACAAGCTTGCCCTGCAGCGCCTCAAGGAGGCGGCCGAAAAGGCCAAGATCGAGCTGTCGTCCTCCGCGCAGACCGAAATCAACCTGCCCTTCATCACCGCCGACGCCACCGGGCCGAAGCACCTGACGATGAAGCTTACCCGCGCCAAGTTCGAAAGCCTGGTCGAAGACCTCGTCCAGCGCACCATCGAGCCGTGCAAGGCGGCGCTGAAGGATGCCGGCCTGAAGGCGGGCGAGATCGACGAGGTGGTCCTGGTCGGCGGCATGACCCGCATGCCCAAGGTCCAGGAAGTGGTGAAGCAGTTCTTCGGCAAGGACCCGCACAAGGGCGTCAACCCGGATGAGGTCGTCGCCATGGGCGCCGCCATCCAGGCCGGCGTGCTGCAGGGCGACGTCAAGGACGTGCTGCTGCTCGACGTGACGCCGCTGTCGCTCGGCATCGAGACGCTGGGCGGCGTGTTCACCCGCCTGATCGAGCGCAACACGACGATCCCGACCAAGAAGAGCCAGGTGTTCTCCACCGCCGAAGACAGCCAGTCGGCCGTGACCATCCGGGTCTTCCAGGGCGAACGCGAAATGGCCGCCGACAACAAGGCGCTCGGCCAGTTCGATCTCGTCGGTATTCCGCCGGCCCCGCGCGGCGTGCCGCAGATCGAGGTCACCTTCGACATCGACGCCAACGGCATCGTCAACGTCTCGGCCAAGGACAAGGGCACCGGCAAGGAGCACCAGATCCGCATCCAGGCTTCCGGCGGCCTTTCCGACGCCGACATCGAGAAGATGGTGAAGGACGCCGAGGCCAATGCCGAAGCCGACAAGCAGCGCAAGGCGCTGGTCGAGGCCCGCAACCAGGCCGAGGCTCTGGCACACTCGTCCGAGAAGTCGCTGAAGGAATATGGCGAGAAGGTTTCCGAGGATGACCGCAAGGCCATCGAGGAAGCGATCGCCGCGCTGAAGACGGCTGCCGAGGGCGACGACGTGGCTGCGATCGAGGCCAAGAGCCAGACGCTGGCGGAAGTCTCGATGAAGCTTGGCCAGGCCATGTACGAGGCTAGCCAGAAGGAAGCGGCCGAAGCCGACGCCAAGGCGGACGCGGCCAAGGACGGCGATGTCGTAGATGCCGATTTCGAAGAAATCGACGATGACGACGACAAGAAGAAGTCGGCCTGAACCTTACGGCACTCCTGAAAAGCCCGGTTTCGGCCGGGCTTTTTTACAGGTGGCCACGCAAAAATCGCAATGAACCCGATGCCGCACTGGTATCCGGTTCGGGAAACACCTAAATCTTCTCATTGCTGCCCTCGTTTTCGCGAAGGCAGCCGAGGGGACTGAAGACCTGGTCACACCGGGCGTTGGGACGAGATGAAGGCGGATTTCTACGAGACCCTTGGCGTCGAGCGCTCGGCCGACGAAAAACAGCTTAAAAGCGCTTTCCGCAAGCTGGCCATGCAGTTCCACCCGGACCGCAACCCAGGCGACCAGGCCTGCGAGCACAAGTTCAAGGAAATCAACGAGGCCTATGAGTGCCTCAAGGACCCGCAGAAGCGCGCCGCCTATGACCGCTTCGGCCACGCCGCGTTCGAAAACGGCGGCATGAACGGGGGCGGCGGCCACGGTTTCGGCGCCGGCGGCTTCGCCGACATCTTCGAGGACATCTTCGGCGACATGATGGGCGGCAGGCGCCGCTCCTCCGGCGGACGCGAGCGCGGCGCGGATTTGCGCTACAACATGGAAATCTCGCTGGAGGAAGCCTTTACCGGCAAGACGGCGCAAATCCGCGTGCCCGCCTCCATCGCCTGCACCGAATGCTCCGGCAGCGGCGCCAAACCCGGCACCCAGCCGGTCACCTGCTCGATGTGCAACGGCCACGGCAAGGTGCGCGCCAGCCAGGGCTTCTTCTCCATCGAGCGCACCTGCCCGCAATGCCAGGGCCGCGGCCAGACCATCAAGGACCCGTGCCCGAAATGCGCCGGTCAGGGCCGCGTCGTCGAGGAGCGGTCGCTTTCGGTCAACATCCCGGCCGGCATCGAGGACGGCACCCGCATCCGGCTTGCCGGCGAGGGCGAGGCCGGCCAGCGCGGCGGCCCGGCCGGCGACCTCTACATCTTCCTCAGCGTGAAGCCGCATGAGTTCTTCCAGCGCGACGGCGCCGACCTTTATTGCAAGGTGCCGATCTCGATGACCACGGCCGCGCTCGGCGGCCAGTTCGAGGTGACGACGCTGGACGGCACGCAAACCCGCGTGAAAGTGCCTGAAGGCACCCAGAACGGCCGCCAGTTCCGGCTCAAGGGCAAGGGCATGCCGGTGCTGCGCCAGCCCAATGTCGGCGATCTCTACATCCAGACCGCCGTCGAGACGCCGCAGAACCTGTCGCGCCGCCAGCGCGAGTTGCTGGAGGAGTTCGAGCAGCTTTCCTCCAAGGAGAATTCACCGCAATCGAGCGGCTTTTTCTCGCGGATGAAGGATTTCTTCGAATCCTTCGGTGAAAACTGAAAACGGCAAAAACTGTTTTGCCAGCGACATTTTCATGCGATTCTGTCTTGCGGTCCGACGCGTAGCTGATACCTAGCGTGCGGGGGACCAGGGAGACTCTGCATGATACGTGGTTCGCAACTGCGCAAGGCCCTCACCCAGAAGTTCGACGAGGAACTGAAGTTCTTCAAGGGCTGGATCGACAAGCCGAAAGCCGTCGGCGCCATTGCCCCCACCAGTTCCATCACCTCGCGGCGCATGGCCTCCATCGTCGATCCGTCGTCCGGCCTGCCCGTGCTGGAAACGGGGCCGGGAACCGGTGTCATCACCAAGGCGATCCTTGCCCGGGGCATCGCGCCGCAGAACCTCTATTCCATCGAATACTCGCCCAATTTCGTGCGCCATCTGCATCGGCTCTACCCGGACGTGAACGTGATTGAAGGCGATGCCTTCAACCTTACCGAGACGCTCGGCGACAAGCGCGACATGCTCTTCGACTGCGTCGTCTCGGCCGTACCGCTGCTCAATTTCCCGATCAAGCGCCGCGTCGCCTATCTGGAGGACCTGCTGGGGCGCATCCCTGCCGGACGCCCGGTGATGCAGATCACTTACGGCCCGCTTTCGCCGATCCCCGCCGGCAAGGGCGACTACACGGTCAAGCACTTCGATTTCATCATCCGCAACATCCCGCCGGCGCATCTGTGGATTTATCGGCGCCCCGCGCATTGATTTGCGGGCCGCATGGCCTATAGCTGCGCCTCGACAAGGGAGCACAGCCGATCTCATGCCACGCATTCTCGTCTTCGCCGGTTCGGTCCGCATCGGCGCCTATAGCGGCCGGACTGCCGACGCGGCGCAGCGGGAACTGGCCCTGCAGGGCGCGGAAGTGACGCGCCTTTCGCTGGGCGACTACCCGATGCCGATCCTCGACCAGGATCTCGAAAAGGAAAGCGGCGTTCCGGAGAACGCCCTGAAGCTGGCTCGCCAGTTCGCCGCGCATGACGGGCTTCTTATCGCCACGCCCGAATATAACGGCTCCATTCCCCCATTGCTCAAGAACGCCGTCGACTGGGCGAGCCGTGTACGACAGGACGGCGGGCGTCCTTTCCAGCCCATGACCGGCAAGCCTGTGGCGCTGTGCTCATCCTCGTCCGGCCGCTTCGCCGGCATCCGCTGCATCGCCCATCTGCGCACGGTGCTGGTACGCTGCCGCATGGACGTCATCACGCCGGAATGCTCGGTGCCGAGCGGCTCGGAGGCGTTCACCGACATGGGCGAACTGCGGGACGAGGGTCTGCGCCGATCGATGGAAACGGTTGCCACCACCCTGATCGAGCGCGCCCGTCTCCTGTCCACGAGGATCGAACCATGACCCATGACACCCTGCGCGACCGACTGATCGTCGGCCTCGACGTGCCCACCGTCGCGGAAGCGCAAAAGGCGGTGCGCGAACTCGGCGACAGCGTTTCCTTCTACAAGGTCGGCTACCAACTGGTGTTCGCCGGCGGCCTGGAATTCGCCCGCGACCTCGCGGCGGAGGGGAAAAAGGTCTTCCTCGACATGAAACTGCTCGATATCGACAACACCGTCGCCAAGGGCGTGGAGAATGTCGCGCGCATGGGCATGACCATGTTGACCCTGCATGCCTATCCGAAGGCGATGCGGGCGGCGGTGGAAGCGGCGCAGGGCAGCGGGCTATGCCTGCTCGGCGTTACCGTGCTCACCTCCATGGACGCCGCCGACCTCGCCGAGGCGGGCTACGCGGACGACCCGCAAACGCTGGTCGCAAGGCGCGCCCGTCAGGCGCGGGAAGCCGGCATGGGTGGCATCGTCTGCTCGGCGGCCGAAGCGACGGCGGTGCGCGAGATCGTCGGGCCGGACATGGCGGTGGTTACGCCCGGCATCCGTCCGGCCGGAACCGACCACGGCGACCAGAAGCGGGTGGTCACGCCCGCGGACGCCATCCGCAACGGCTCCAGCCACCTCGTCGTCGGCCGCCCGATCGTCGGCGCGGTTGACAGGCAGGGGGCGGCGAAGGCTATTCTGGCCGAGATGGGCGCCGCCTGACAGGCGCCGTCACGGAGGAAGAAAGAATGCCCAAGGGATACTGGATCGCCCGAGTCGATATCCGCGATCCGGAGCGCTACAAGGACTATGTCGCCACCGCCAAGCCGGCCTTCGAGCGCTTCGGCGCAAAGTTTCTGGCGCGCGGCGGCGCCCATGAGATCGCCGAAGGTCCCGGCCGCGCCCGCAACGTCGTCATCGAGTTCGAGTCGCTCGCCGCCGCCCGGGACTGCTACAACTCCCCCGAATACCAGGCCGCCAAGAAAATCCGTCAAAGCGTCGCCGACGGCGAGATCGTACTGGTCGAAGGGTCCTGAGGGGCCTTACGCCGCGGCCGTCATTCAAGAAATATCCGCTGTCGTCATGGGCTTCATACCCCCACCCCTGACCCCTCCCCACAAGGGGGGAGGGGAAGCGGAAGCGCGGTGCCACAATCCCCCTCCCCCTTGTGGGGAGGGGTCAGGGGGTGGGGGTACTGAAGCCAGCTACCTACGCGGCTTTCTCCCCCGGCGCTGTGTAGGGATCGAAGCGTTCGTAGAACGTCTCGCCTTTCTCGGCCATGTCGAGAAGCAGCTTCGGCGGCTTGAATTCCGCGCCGTATTTCTTCTGTAACCGTCTGGCCAAGGCCACGAACGGCTTTGCGCCGATGCCGTCGATGTAGGACAGCGCTCCGCCGGTATAGGGCGCGAAGCCGAAGGCGAGGATGGAACCGACATCGGCCTCGCGCGGATCGGTGACGATCCTTTCTTCCATCACCCGTGCCGCTTCCAGCGCGATCACCACCAGAAGGCGCTGCTTCAGTTCCTCGAAGTCGACGCCCTCCGGCCTCTTTTGCGGATAAAGCTCCTTCAGGCCCGGCCATAGCGACTTCTTCGCGGGCTTGGCCGGATAATCGTAAAAGCCCTTGCCGTTCTTGCGGCCCTTGCGGTCGAACTTGTCGACCAGCGTATCGATCAGTTTCATCTGCTCCGGGTCGACCGCCTTTTCGCCAAGATCGCGCACGGTCTGGTGCATGATCTTCTGCGCGAGGTCGACGGCCGTCTCGTCGGTCAGCGCCAACGGCCCGACCGGCATGCCGGCGGCGCGCGCGGCGTTCTCGATCATCGGCGCCGGCACGCCCTCGATCAGCATCTGGTAGGCTTGCCCCATGTAGCGCAGCACGCAGCGGTTGACGTAGAAGCCGCGCGTATCGTTGACGACAACCGGCGTTTTCCTGATGGCGCGCGCATAGTCGATGGCCGTCGCCAGCGCCTTGTCGCCAGTCTTCCTGCCCAGGATGATCTCGACCAGCATCATCTTGTCGACCGGCGAGAAGAAATGGATGCCGACGAAATTCTTCGGCCGCGCCGAATGCTTCGCCAGCGCCGTAATCGGAATGGTCGAGGTGTTGGAGGCAAACACCGCCGAGGCTTTCAGCACGGCTTCGGCCTGTTCGGTCGCCGCTTTCTTCACCGCCGAATCCTCGAACACGGCCTCGATGACGAGATCGCAGCCGTCGAGGTCGGCATAGGCGGCGGTCGGCGTAATCAGCGACAGGAGTTTTTCCTTGTCCTGCGGCGTGGCGCGGCCTTTCTTGATCTGCCCGTCCATCAGTTCGGCGGAATGCGCCTTGCCCTTCTCGGCCGACGGCACGTCACGATCGAGCAGCACGACCGGGATGCCGGCCCTGGCCGTGACATAGGCGATGCCCGCCCCCATGAAGCCGGCGCCAAGCACGCCGATCTTCATGAACTTCGTTTCCGGCACGCCCTCAGGCCGGCGCGCGCCCTTGTTCAGTTCCTGTAGGGAAATGAACAGCGAGCGCATCATCGCGGCCGCCTCGCGGCTCTGCATGATTTCTGTGAAATAGCGCAGCTCGATCCGGAGCGCGGTGTCGAAGGGCACCAGCAGTCCCTCATAGACGCATTTCAGGATCGCGGCGGCCGCCGGATAGTTGCCATGGGTCTCGCGGCGCAGGATGGCGATGGCCGGTGGCCAGAGATTGGCGCCCGCCATCGAATAGACCGGCCCGCCCGGTAGCTTGAAGCCCTTCTGGTCCCACGGCGCAACCGGTGACAGCCCGCCCCTGATCAGCGCCTTGGCCGCCTCGACCAGGGCGTCCGGCGCGGCGATCTCGGTGACCAGCCCCATCGCCTTGGCCCTCTTCGGCGTCAGCGTCTGGCCGGAAGTCAGCATTTGCAGGGCCTGCTGCTGGTCGGTCAGGCGCGGCACGCGCTGGGTGCCGCCGGCGCCCGGGAAAATGCCGATCTTCACTTCCGGCAGCGCCATCTTCACGGCATCGCTGTCGGCGGCGACGCGCGCGTGGCAGGCGAGCGACAGTTCGAAGGCGCCGCCCATGCAGGTGCCGTTGATGGCCGAAACCCACGGCTTGCCGCAGGTTTCCAGCTTGCGGAACAGGCCGCTCATGAAACCGGCCGTCTCGAACAGCTTTTGCGTCGCTTTCTCGACGCCGGTAGCCTTTTCGACGGCGAAGATTTTCAGCATCTTCTGCAGCATCGCGATGTCGGCGCCGCCGGAGAAAGTATCCTTGCCAGAGGTGATGACCGCACCCTTGATCGCCGCCTCGGCCGTCACGCGGTCGACGATGGAATCAAGCTCCCGCATCACCTCCTCGGTGAACACGTTCATCGAACGGCCGGGCATGTCCCAGACGACCAGCGCGATGCCGTCGGCGTCGGTTTCCAGGGTGAAGTTCTTGTAGGCCATTCTCTCTTCCCCTTACACGCGCTCGATGATGGTGGCGGTGCCCATGCCGGCGCCGATGCACAACGTCACCAGCGCGGTGTTGAGGTCGCGCCGCTCCAGTTCGTCCAGCACCGTGCCGAAGATCATTGCGCCGGTCGCGCCGAGCGGATGGCCCATGGCGATGGCGCCGCCGTTGACGTTGATCCTGTCGTGAGCAATGTCGAAGGCTTGGCAGTAGCGCAGCACGACCGCCGCAAACGCCTCGTTCAGTTCGAACAGGTCAATGTCGGAAAGCTTCATCTTCGCGCGCCTCAGAAGCTTTTCCGTCACGTCCACCGGGCCGGTCAGCATCAGCACCGGCTCCGAGCCGATATTGGCAAAGGCGCGGATTTTTGCACGCGGCCTCACACTCATCATTTTGCCGGCCTTCTTCGAGCCGAGCAGCACGGCCGCAGCACCATCGACGATGCCGGAGGAATTGCCGGCATGGTGGACGTGGTTCACCGCCTCGATCTCCGGATGCTTCTGCACCGCCACCGCGTCGAAGCCGCCCATTTCGCCGGGCATGACGAAGGACGGGTTGAGCGCCGCCAGCGCCTGCATGTCGGTGCCGGGTCGCATATGCTCGTCATGATCGAGGATGGTGAGCCCGTTCTGGTCCTTGATCGGAATGACCGACTTCCGGAAGAAACCCTTTTCCCAGGCGTGCGCGGCGCGCTTCTGGCTTTCCACCGCATAGGCGTCGACGTCGTCACGGGTAAAACCGTATTTGGTGGCGATGAGGTCGGCCGAGATGCCCTGCGGCACGAACCATGCCGGCAGGCCGACCGAGGGGTCCATGAACCATGCGCCGCCCGACATGCCCATGCCGACGCGGCTCATGGATTCGACGCCGCCGGCGATGACGATGTCGTCGGCGCCTTGCACGATCTTGGCGGCGGCCAGATTGATCGAGTCGAGCCCGGAGGCGCAGAAGCGTGATATCTGCATGCCCGGCGCCTTGTCGTCATAGCCGGCCTCGAAGGCGGCGGCGCGCGGAATGACCGAGCCGGCCTCGCCGACCGGATCGACGCAACCGAAGATGATGTCGTCCACCGTCGAGGTGTCCAACCCGTTGCGGTCGCGGACGGCTTCCAGCGTCTTTGCTGCCAGCCGCACCGCCGGCACCTCGTGCAGCGCGCCGTCCTTCTTGCCGCGCCCGCGTGGGGTGCGCACGGCATCATAGACATAAGCTTCGGCCATCTTCTTCTCCTCGGGCGGCGGTCGCAGCGCAGGCGCGCGACCGCCAATTTCACTTTTGATCGCGATACCGCTCGCCGTCCGTCAGAACGCTTCCGCCGGCAAGGCCATCATCGTGTCGGCGCCGCTCGACAGGCGCGCCAGCCGTAGCGCCGTCTCCGACAGGATGCGCTCCATGAAGTAACGGGCGGTGACGAGTTTGTTGTCGTAGAACTCCGTGCCGGCCTGCGCCAGCGCCACCTTGACTATCCGCCCCCACATATAGCCAAGCGCCACCAGCCCGAAGAGATGCAGGTAGTCGCTGGCGGCGGCGCCCGCATTGTCGGGCTTGGCCACCGCGTTCTGCATCAGCCACAGCGTTGCGGCCTGAAGGTCGTTGAGCCCCTTCTTCAAGGCCTTGGTGAAGGGCGCCATCTTTTCATCCGTGCGGTTTTCCTCGCAGAAATCGCCGACCTCCTTGAAGAAGGCCTGCACGGCGCGGCCGCCGTTCAGCGCCAGCTTGCGGCCGACGAGGTCGAGCGCCTGGATGCCGTTCGTCCCCTCGTAGATCATGGCGATGCGGGCATCGCGCACGAACTGGCTCATGCCGTTTTCCTCAATGTAGCCGTGGCCACCGAAGACCTGCTGCGCCATCACCGCATGGTCAAAGCCGCGGTCGGTCAGGACGCCCTTGACGACGGGCGTCAACAGGCCGAGCAGGTCGTCGGCGGCCTCGCGGACCTTGGCGTCGTCGGCGCGATGGGCGATATCCGACTGCAACGCCGTCCACAACAGCAGCGCGCGGCCCGCCTCGTTGAAGGCCTTCATGGTCATCAGCGCACGGCGGATGTCGGGATGGACGACGATCGGATCGGCTTTGCCATCCTTGTTCTTCGGCCCGCCCAGCGCGCGGCCCTGCAAGCGTTCCTTCGCATAGGCCGCCGCGTTCTGGTACGCGACTTCCGAGATCGACTGGCCTTGCAGGCCGACGCCGAGACGCGCCTCGTTCATCATCACGAACATGGCCTTCAGGCCGCCGTTTTCCTCGCCGAGCAGCACGCCCTCGGCTTCGTCATAGTTCATGACACAGGTGGCGTTGCCGTGGATGCCCATCTTCTCCTCGATGGACCCGCAGGAAACCGCATTGCGCGCGCCGGGGTTGCCGCCCTTGTCGAGCTTGAACTTCGGCACGACGAATAGCGAGATGCCCTTCGTGCCTTCCGGCGCGCCTTCGATGCGGGCCAGCACCAGATGGATGATGTTTTCGGCCATGTCGTGCTCGCCGGCCGAGATGAATATCTTTTGCCCCGACAGTTTGTAGACGCCATTGCCGGCCGGAACCGCTTTGGTCCGCAGCAGGCCGAGATCGGTGCCGCAATGCGGTTCGGTCAGGTTCATGGTGCCGGTCCACGAGCCGTCGACCATCTTCGGCAGGAACGCCGCCTTCTGCGCGTCGCTGCCATGGGCGATGATCGCCGCGATCGCCCCTTGCGTCAGGCCCGCATACATCATCAGCGCCATGTTGGCGGAGGAGAAATACTCGCCGGCCGCCGTATGCACCGCATAGGGCAGGCCCTGCCCGCCATGCTCGGCGGGGACGGCCAGCCCCATCCAGCCGCCCGCGCGGTACTGGTCGAAGGCTTGCCTGAATCCTTCCGGTGTCGTCACGGAGCCGTCGTCGTGGCGCACGCAGCCTTCGGTGTCGCCGACACGGTTGAGCGGCAGCATGTCGTGTTCGGCCAGCTTGGCGCCTTCGGCAAGGATCGCTTCCAGCACATCCGGCGACGCATCCGAAAAGCCCGGCAGGTTCGAATAGTGTGTAAAACCCAGCACTTCGTCGAGCACGAACAGCGTATCCCGAACCGGTGCGGTGTAGATCGGCATATGCTTGCTCCTGCTCGTTGCGACAGGCACCGTGAACGCCCATGCCCTGCCTGTCGAGGTCAAAATAGTAAATGTTGACGTTTACGTAAACATCAATATTTCTCAACCGAACGACGCTGCCTGACCCGCATCGGGCCTGCGGCCGGGCAGGCCTCCCAGGCCGGAAAACAGGCTAGCCGGCGGTGCGGTTCTTGTCGCCGGCCTGCTCCGTCAGCTGGGTACGTACCACGCCCATCATGGTGTCGAGTTCCGCGATCGCCTCGTCGATCGCCGCGCGCTGCTTTTGCAGCCGCACCCGCTGCTTTTCCGATTTCTCGAGCGTGAGCCGCAGTTGCTTGGTGTTCGACCCGGTCGGATCGTAGAGATCGATCATCTGCTTGACGTCGCGCAGCGAGAACCCGACCCGGCGGCCGAGAAGGATCAGCTTTAGCCGCGCCTTGTCGCGGCGCGTGTAAAGCCGGGTCGCTCCTTCGCGCCGCGGCTGCAGCAGGCCCTTGTCCTCATAGAAGCGAAGCGCGCGCAACGTCACGCCAAAGGTCTTGGCCATGTCGCCGATGCGGGTGAGATCGTCTTCCGTCTCGCCCGGCATGGCTTCCCCGCCGGCTGCCCGGCCGTCCGTTCCCATTTCCATCGGCATCACTCCCCGCCGTCACGATATGGACGAGGCCGCATGCTCCTACGGAGCCGTTCGGGCGCCCGGCTTCCGGATCGTGATTTCGACAAATCGCACAACGCTCGCCAAGCCATCTTACGTTTACGTAAAAGATATACGAGACCGACTCCCTGCACGCAAGGGTTTTATCAGGGCACGACAGCGTAAGGCGGCGCGAAGTCGTCTTTCTGCGGTGATTTCTGAAGAACCCTTCAACGTTCTTAAGCTTGGTTAACGCGTTATTTACCATGTCGGGCGAATTGTGCGGATGTCGGTTATCCGTGGTCATCCTGTATCGATTTTTTCACGGTCTTCGAAGCGCCGGACAAGCTGCGGAACTCTGCCTTCGCCGGGTTCAGGCGTTCCCGCTTCGATTGCGACAGGAGTTGAGAGGATCTGGCCCCGTGCCAGCCATTTCGAAAGACGGCGTCCCGATGAACACCAAGCGGTCCTACCTCGACACACTCAACGCCGGCGGGCAGCACAAGTCGCTCAGCGCGCTCGACCAGCTCAACCAGTCGCTCAAGGCGCTGGAGGAACAGATCGGCCGCAGCCGCCAGGCGGCCGGCGAGCCGCGCAACAGCGATCCGCGACGCGCCTACCCGCCGATGACCCAGCCGGCGGGTGTCCGCGACGGCGAAGCCGACGGTACAGCGGCCGCCGGCAAGATCGCAGGCGAACTGCACAGCCTGCGCGAGGAACTGCGCAGCCAGATGACCTTTGGCCTGCACCGCGAATTCGAGGCGCTGCGCCAGGATATCGGCCGCGCCGCCCAGTCTTCGCCCGCCGCCAGGGACAGCGCCGAGCTCGGCCGGGAGTTCGAGCGGCTGTCGGGCGCCATCCAGACCCTTGCCGAAAAAAGCGACGACCGCAACATCAATTCCCTTCGCCTGGAAATGGAGCAGGTGAAGGCCGCGCTCGACATTCTCGCCCGCGAGCAAAGCGTGCAGTCGGTCGGCCGACGTTTCGACGATTTCGACCGGCGCTGGAGCGCCTTCGAGACACGCGTCGATTCCAGCGCCAGCAAGCAGGTCGGCGATGCCGCCATCGCCATGCTGGCCGAGCGGCTGGAGCAGATCGGCAGCGCCGTCGACAACCTGCCCGAATCGCTGTCGCTGCGGCCGCTCGAGGAAAAGGTCCGGACGCTGGCCGGCGCCGTCGATCATTTCGTCAGCCGCGAAAGCGATCGTTCCGACACGACGCTAGCCATGATCGACGAGCGGCTCGACGAGATTTCGCGCGCCATCGTCGCCTCCAGCGTCGCCGCCCAGAACAGCAGCGTCGATCCCGAGACGCTGGGCCGCATCGAGCGGCGCATCGATTCCCTTGCAGCGCAGATCGAGGAAGTGACCGCCGACCGGCAGGGCCAGGAGATGATGGCCCGCCTCACCATGCTGTCGGCGCATGTCGACGACCTTGCCGCGCAGGCCAACCTGCCGCAGCAGGCCATGGAACGGCTGGCCCAGCAGATCGCGCTGATCGCCGACAAGATCGACCATGCGCCGGTGATGCCGGACCCGGACACGCTGTTCCACGGGCTGGAACAGCGGTTCGAGGCGCTGTCCGCCGTCATGGACCGCCGCCAGGGCGATGTCCTGGAGCAGAGCACGCTTCTGTTCCAGGACCTGGAGCGGCGGCTGGACGAGGTCGTCGCAAGGCTCGACCAGCGCGCGCCGGAAGCACAGATGGCCAGCGTCGGCATCATGGACGCGATCGACGCCCGCTTCAGCGCCTTCGCGGAACGGCTCGACGCCTCTGCCGCGCTGGTGGCGAGCATCGACCCCGAACTCATCCGCAGCCTCGAAGCTCAGGTCAACGGGCTGTCGGCCCATCTTGCGCAGACCGGCGCCCAGTCGCCGGAATTCGAGGCCATTGCGCCTCGCCTCGACGACATCGAGCAGGCGCTCGCGGCGACGCAGGACGCGATCGTGCGCGCGGCCCGCGAGGCGGCGGAGAACGCCGTGCAGTCGCTGGCCGGATCGAACGCCGACACCGCCGCCGTTTCCGGCCTTGCCGACGACCTCAAGATGCTGGAGACGCTGACCCGCCGCTCCGACGAACGCAATTCCCGCACCTTCGAGGCCATCCACGACACGCTGCTCAAGATCGTCGACCGGCTCGGCTCGCTGGAACAGGCCGAGCAGGCCGCCCCCCTCCCCGAGCCGAAGATCACCGTGCACAACGCGCCCTCCATGGAGGTCGACCAGCCGTCGCTGCTGCTTGCCGAAGGCATGGCCACGCTCGACGCCACCACCCCGGTGCGCGAGGCCGAAACCATGGTGCGTACGCCCGCGCAGGCCGCCGCCGAGGCAGCCATGGCCGCGCTCGGAAGCGCCCCCATCGCGGAGCCGACGGAGAAAGGTGGCCGCCGCAAGTCGATGCTGGGCGGCCTCAGCCGCGCGTTCCGGAAGAAGCGACCGGAAGCCCCTGCTACGGACGAGCCCGCAGCAGCCGCCGACACGACGGCGCTCGATCTCGATGAGCCGCTCGACCCGCGGCTCGCCAACCAGCCGCTCGAGCCCGGCTCGGGCGCTCCCGACCTCAGCGCCATCATGAAGCGTGTGCGCGACGAGCGCGGGCAGGCGGCCGGCAACCCGGCGGCCGGCGATGCTTCGCAGTCCGATTTCATCGCTGCGGCAAGGCGGGCCGCGCAGGCGGCCGCGGCCGAGGCCGGCGCACAGAAGCGGCAGTCCTCGCTCGGCGGCCCGGTGAGGGCGCTGCGCATCGGCGACATGCTCAAGGCGCGGCGCAAGCCGATCCTGATGGCCACGACCGCCCTCGCCCTGGCGCTGGCCGGCACGATGCTGGGCAAGGCGCTCCTGGCCGACTCCACGCAGACCGCCGCCAGCAACGCCACCCCGATCGTCGTCGAACAGAAGGCGGACGTCGCAGCGGCGACCGATGCCGGCGAGCCTGCGGCGGTGGCGACCGAACTCCAGGCCAGTACCGGCGAGAGCGAAGCCGATGCAGCGCCGGTACAAAAGACGGCATTGGAAAATGTGCAGGCACCGGCGCACGACGTGCCGCCTGCCGCCAAGGTCGCGCCGGACCGGATCGCCACGGCCCCCGCAGCCGGGGCAACCTCCGCCAAGGTGGCAGTCCTCGAAGTCCCGGCGGAAGCACCGCATGAGGCCGTTCACATGGCCGCTTTCGAACCCTCCGCATTCGCCCCGATCGAGACAACCGGGGCGGTTCCGGCTCCTGCCGCTGCCGTCGCCGCCACGCAGCCCACGGCCGACATTCCCGCCGATGCAGGCCCGCAGGCGCTGCGCGAAGCGGCCGCGCAAGGCGACGCCAAGGCGCTGTTCGAGATCGGCTCTCGCTATGCCGAAGCGCGCGGCGTCACGGAAGACATGGCTACGGCTGCGAAGTGGTACGAGAAATCGGCGGAACGCGGCTTCGCCCCGGCCGAATACCGCATCGGCAATTTCTACGAGAAAGGCATCGGCGTCGAGCGCGACATCCCCAAGGCCAAGACCTGGTATCAACTGGCTGCGGCGCAAGGCAACGCCAGCGCCATGCACAACCTCGCCGTGCTGTTCGCCATGGCCGCCGACGGCATCACCGACAATGAAGCGGCAGCGCGCTGGTTCCAGGCGGCAGCCGACTTCGGCGTCAAGGACAGCCAGTTCAACCTCGGCATCCTCGCCGCCAAGGGCGTCGGCATGAAGCAGAACCTCGAGGAGGCCTACAAGTGGTTCGCCCTCGTCGCCGATGCCGGCGACAAGGACGCTGCGGCCAAGCGCGACGAGATCGCCAACGCACTGCGGCCCGAGCAACTGGAGCGTGCCCGCGCCGCGGCCAAGCTGTGGAAGGCAAGGCCGATCGACGCGGCCGTCAACACCGTCGACATCCCCGCATCCTGGCAGGACGCGGACCCCGCGGCAACGGCCAGCATCGACATGAAGAAGGCCGTGCAGAACATCCAGCGCATCCTCAACAAGAACGGTTACGCGGCCGGCGGCGCCGACGGCGTCATGGGCGAGAAGACCAAGAACGCCATCATGGCCTTCCAGAGCGACAACGAGTTGCCGCCGACCGGCGAAGTGGACGAAAAGCTGGTCAAGGCGCTGCTTGCGAAGAAATAGAGGCATCGGCGTCGTTTCCACGACGCCATGCCACAAATTTGCCTGCTAACCGATTGAGATGCTTTTGTTTCGACGCTGCGATCACCTTTGCGGCGTCGCAGCAAGAACAGGTTAGCTTTTCGGTGATATAGACTTCCAAGACGATAGGCAGGCCCGGCCGTCATGGCCGGACAACGAAACTCAACGAGACTGACGGGTGGGCATCTATCTCCCGATCGCGGAAATTTCCGTCAACGTCTTCGTGCTGCTGGCCATGGGGGCCGCGGTGGGTTTCCTGTCGGGTATGTTCGGCGTCGGCGGCGGCTTTCTCATTACGCCGCTGCTGATCTTCTACAACATCCCGCCCGCCATCGCCGTCGCCACCGGCGCCAACCAGGTCATCGCCTCCTCCTTCTCCGGAGCGCTGTCGCACATGAAACGCGGCACGCTCGACTTCAAGCTCGGCGGCGTGCTTCTGGCGGGAGGCGTGGTCGGGTCCACCGGCGGCATATTCGTGTTCGGCTTCCTGCGCCGGATGGGGCAACTCGACCTGTTCATCTCGCTGCTTTACGTCGTCATGCTCGGCATCGTCGGCGCCCTGATGCTGATCGAGAGCGTGAACGCGCTGCGCAAGAGCCGCGACGGAGCAGCGCCGGTGCTGAAAAAATCCGGCCAGCACAACTGGATTCACCGCCTGCCGCTCAAGATGCGCTTTCGCGCCTCGAAGCTGTTCGTCAGCGTGATCCCGGTGCTGGGCCTGGGCGCGGCCATCGGCTTCCTGTCCTCCATCATGGGCGTCGGCGGCGGCTTCATCATGGTGCCGGCCCTGATCTACCTGCTCAAGGTGCCGACCAACGTCGTTATCGGCACCTCGCTGTTCCAGATCATCTTCACCTCCGCCTACACCACGCTGATCCACTCGGCGACCAACTATACGGTGGACGTCATCCTCGCCTTCATGCTGATGGCGGGCGGGGTCGCGGGCGCGCAATACGGCGCCAAGGTCGGGCAGAAGCTGCGCGGCGAACAATTGCGGGCGCTGCTGGCACTTCTGGTGCTGGCGGTCGCGATCCGGCTTGCCATCGACCTGTTCGTCACGCCGCCCAACCTCTACTCGCTCTCGACCGCAGGCCTGAACTGATGGGCGGGCGGTCCACCCTCAAGGCTTTCCTGGCCGCGGCGGCACTTTCGCTCATGCTGGCTCCGGTTGCGCAGGCGCAGGCGCCTTATGCCCGTCCCCTGCACAACGAGGGCATCCAGATCGGCCTTTCCACCAACAACATCGCCATCACCGCCGGCTTCTCGGGCGCCGACCTCACCATCTTCGGCTCGCTCGAGGACGCGGACCCGCAGGTCGCGCGGCAGGGCCGCTACGACGTCATCGTCGTGCTCGAGGGGCCGGGCCAGCCCGTCGTCGTGCGCCGCAAGGACCGGGTGCTCGGCGTCTGGGTCAACCTTGAATCGGAAACCTTCGACAACGTGCCGGTCTCCTATTCGATGGCGAGCACGCGCCCCTTGCAGGACATCACCGAACCCAACAGCTACAGGCAACTGTCGCTCGGCCCCAACAACATCTACCTGGAGCCGGCCGAGCCGGACCAGAACCCGACGACCATCCAGGAATTCACCAAGGCGCTGCGCGAGCGCAAGACCGCCACCGGTCTCTACAGCGAGAATGTCGGCGGCGTGCAGTTCCTGTCGCAGAACCTGTTCCGCGCCACGGTCCGGCTCGCCCCGGACGTGCAGATCGGCACCCACAAGGCGCGCGCTTTCCTGTTCAAGAACGGGCTGTTCATCAAGGAAAATTCGGCCCAGCTCGAAATCCGCAAATCCGGCTTCGAGCAGGCGGTCTACCGCCTCGCCCACAACCATTCGATCTTCTACGGCTCGTTCGCCGTGTTCCTCGCGATCATCACCGGCTGGCTCGGCCGCATCATCTTCCGCAAGGACTGAACGGGCGCCTTACCCCGGCTGCAACATCGAGCCCGGCAGCGCGAAGACGCGGCTTGCGCCCAGCATATAGGCCATCAGGTTCTCGCGGCGGAACAGGCCGGCATAGGCGCTGTCGAGCACGTTGAGGGAGCCGGTATAGGCGCCGAAGGCCGGCATGATCATGCGGCCGCCATCGCCGACAAAGCAGCGCCTTCTCACCGAACGGCCGCGCCGCACGATCCGCGCGCAGGGATGCAGATGGCCGGCGATCTCGCCCTCCACCCGCTCCGGCGACGGCTCGTGACGGAACGACAGGGCGCCGATCATGATCTCGCGCACGGTTTCTCCCGGCAGGCCCGCCGGCGCTTCCGGGTCATGGTTGCCGGCGACCCAGAACCAGTCGCGGCCGGCCATCAGCGCTTCGAGCTGCGCCCGAAACGCCGCGTGCATGCGCGCGGCCCCCTCACCGTCGTGGAAACTGTCGCCGAGGCTGACGACGATTTCGGGCCGGTAGTCGGCAATCACAGCCTGAAGCCGAAGCAGCGTCGCCGCCGTATCGTAGGGCGGGGCGAGCGTGCCGCGCCGCGCCAGCGAGGAGCCCTTTTCCAGATGCAGGTCGGATACGGCCAGCAACCCGTAGTCGGGAAAATAGAGCACGCCGCGCCGGTCGCACAGCGCGCGTTCGCCAGCGATGGAGACCAGGTTTCCTTCGCTGTGCTCAGCGCAGGCAGAAACAATCTTCATCCTGACCCCATGGCCTCCTCGACCAGATCAGCAGCGTCCATCAACAGCGTCTCGTCGGCCTCGCCGTTGACCGGCATCTTGCCTACTTCCAGCATGATCGGCACCGCCAGCGGCGAGATATGTTCCAGATGCTTATGCACGATTCGGCCCCGGATGCGCGAGAGCAGGCCGGCAAGCCTGCCGACATCGAGCAGGCCGGCGGCGGCATCCGCCCGCGTCGCCTGCAACAGGATATGGTCGGGTTCGTGGCTACGCAGCACGTCGTAGATGAGATCGGTCGACACCGTGACCTGCCGGCCGCTCTTCTCCTGGCCCGGGTGGCGCTTCTCGATCAGGCCTGAAATCAGCGCGCAGGCGCGGAAGGTGCGCTTCAGAAGCCAGCTGTCGGCCAGCCAAGCCTCGAGGTCGTCGCCCAGCATGTCCTCGTCGAACAGCGCACCGAGCGACGGCTTTCTCGCCTTGAACAGCGCCCCCATGTCGCCCAGCGACCAGACGGCGAGCGCGTAGTCGGTAGCGACGAAGCCGAGCGGGCGCGCGCCGGCCCGCTCCAGCCGGCGCGTCAAAAGCATGCCGAGCGTCTGGTGCGCCAGCCGACCTTCGAAGGCGTAGGCGACCATGTAGTGCCTGTTTCCCCGCGGAAAGGTCTCGACCAGAAGGTCGGCCCGCTTCGGCAGCATCGACTTGTCGGCCTGGATGGTGAGCCAGTCGGCGACCTGCTCCGGCAGGTTCTTCCAGCGCGCCGGATCGTCGATGATGCGCCGTACCTGCTCGGCCAGATAGGTGGAGAGCGGGAATTTGCCGCCGCCGTAATAGGGCACCTTGGCGTCCTTGCCCGGTGCATTCGAGACAAAGCACTCGTTTTCGCGGATGCCCTCGAAGCGCAATATCTTGCCGGCAAACAGAAACGTGTCGCCATGGGAGAGCGTTTCCAAAAACGCTTCCTCGATCTTGCCGAGCACCATGCCGCCGCGCGAGGCCGAGGCTTTTGCGCCCGCCTTCACGTAGCGCACGTTGAGCGCCGGCACCTCGATGATGGTGCCGACGTTCAGCCGGTACTGCTGGGCGACGCGCGGATGGCTGACGCGCCAACGGCCGTCCTTGTTCTTCCGGATGCGGGCATAGCGCTCGTAGTTTTTCAGCGCATAGCCGCCGGTGGCGACGAAATCGACGACGCGCCCGAACGTCTCGCCATCGAGATCGGCGTAAGGCGCGGCGGTGCGGATTTCCGCCAACAGGTCTTCGGCCAGGAAGGGGGCGGCGCAAGCGCAGCCCAGAACGTGCTGCGCCAGAACGTCGAGCCCGCCGGCGGTCAGCGGCGGCGTGTCCTGCGCGCCCAGGTAATTGGCGTCGAGCGCGGCCCGGCATTCCAGCACCTCGAAGCGGTTGGCCGGAACGAGGATCGCCTTGGACGGCTCGTCCATGCGGTGGTTGGCGCGACCGATGCGCTGCGCCAGCCGGCTCGCCCCCTTCGGCGCGCCGACATGGACGACCAGGTCGACATCGCCCCAGTCAATGCCGAGATCGAGCGTCGAAGTGGCGACGATCGCCCTCAGCGCATTGTCGCCCATCGCCTTTTCCACCCGCCGCCGCTGGCCGACGTCGAGCGAGCCGTGGTGCAGCGCGATCGGCAGCGTATCCTCGTTGACCCGCCACAGTTCGCGAAACAGAAGCTCGGCCTGGCTGCGCGTGTTGACGAAGAGAAGCGTGGTCTTGTGGCGCCTGATCTGCTCGTAGATCTCGCCGATGGCATAGCGCGCCGAATGGCCAGCCCACGGCACCCGCTCCTGCGAATCGAGGATCGAAATATCCGGCTTCGCCCCGCCCTCTACGGTGATGAGGGAGGCCATGGGCCTGTCCGCCGGCAGGGTGGTTTTTTGTTGATTGACCCCCACCCCTGACCCCTCCCCACAAGGGGGAGGTGGATGCGGAGAGGGATGCGCAAGATACCCCTCCCCCTTGTGGGGAGGGGGTATGCTTGGCACGACGCTGGAAAGGCCGGAGGGGGGTGCACCACTCAACCCGTTCTGGGGCACCAGCCAGCGGCGCAGTTCGTCCGGTTCGGCCACGGTTGCCGACAGGCCGATGGCCTGCATGCCCGGCGCAAGCCGGCGCAGCCGCGCCAGCCCCAGGGCCAGAAGGTGGCCGCGTTTCGAGGTCACCAGCGAATGCAGTTCGTCCAGCACGACATAGCGCAGATCCTCGAAGAAGCGGCCCGCATCCGGCGAGGCGATCAGCAGTGCCAGTTGTTCCGGCGTCGTCAGCAGGATATCGGGCGGGGCCAGTTTCTGCCGCGCCCGCTTGTGCTGCGGCGTGTCGCCGGTGCGCGTCTCGATGGTCAGGGAAAGACCGATCTCCGCCACCGGCTTGCCGAGGTTGCGCTCGATGTCGACGGCAAGCGCCTTCAGCGGCGAGATGTAGAGCGTATGCACGCCATGCCTCGCCATGCCCGGCCTTCGCTTCGCGCGCCCGGCCAGTTCGGTCAGCGTCGGCAGAAAGCCGGCCAGCGTCTTGCCGGCGCCGGTCGGCGCGATCAGCAGCACGGATTCTCCGGCCTGCGCACGCGAGAGCAGTTCGAGCTGATGCGCGCGCGGCGCCCAGCCCTTTTGCCCAAACCATCTTACGAACGGTTCGGGCAGCAAGGCGGCGGCATTTTCGTCTGTAAGGCGCGGTTCGGCGGTCACACGGGCAGAGGTAGCGCGCGGAAGAACGATCGCCAAGGAAATTCTGGAACAAAACAAGATCGGCGACACGCGGCCATTTTGCCGTCCCGGCCTTTTCCTGCCGCGACAAAAGCCTATCTTTGCGGCATGCGCGCCAGCGACCTGCTTCATCCGCGCCCCGAAGGCCTGTACTGCCCGCCCGGCGATTTCTTCATCGATCCGGTGCGGCCGGTGGCGCGTGCGCTGATCACGCACGGTCATTCCGACCACGCACGCGCCGGCCACGGCACGGTACTGGCGACGCGCGAGACGCTCGACATCATGGCGCTGCGCTACGGCGAGGGGTTCGCCGGCTCGACGCAGGCGGCGGCGCTCGGCGAGACGATCGCCTGCGGCGAGGCCGGCGTCCGCTTCCATCCGGCCGGGCATGTGCTGGGCTCGGCGCAGATCGCGGTGGAACACAAGGGCCTGCGCATCGTCGCTTCCGGCGACTACAAGCGCCGGCCCGATCCCACCTGCCGCCCGTTCGAGGTAGTGGCCTGCGACGTCTTCATCACCGAGGCGACGTTCGGCCTGCCGGTGTTCCGCCACCCTTCGGACAGCCACGAGATGGCGCGACTGCTGAAATCGGTGGCGCAATTCCCCGAACGTACCCATCTGGTCGGCGCCTATGCGCTGGGCAAGGCGCAGCGCGTCATCCGGCTGTTGCGCGAGGCCGGCTACGAACGGCCGATCTACATTCACGGCGCGCTGGCGAAACTCTGCGACTACTACCAGAGCCGCAACGTCGATCTCGGGCCGCTCGAACCGGCAACCGTGGAAACCGGAGCCCGGGCCGATTTCGCCGGCCAGATCGTCGTCGGCCCGCCCGCCGCCTTCGCCGACCGCTGGGCGCGGCGCTTTCCCGATCCGGTCGCCTGCTTCGCCTCGGGCTGGATGCGTATCCGGCAGCGTGCCCGCCAGCGCGGCGTCGAACTGCCGCTGATAATCTCCGACCATTCGGACTGGGACGAACTGACCGATACGATCCGCGACACCGGGGCCGGGGAGGTCTGGGTCACGCACGGCCGCGAGGAAGCGCTGGTGCGCTGGTGCGAGCTGGAAGGCATCGCCGCCCGGCCCCTGCACCTCGTCGGCTACGAGGACGAGGGCGATTGATGGGCGCCAACATGGATAGGCGGGCCAAGTTCGTCCTCCGTTGCGCCCCGACGACATGGCCCCTGCCCTCATGAACCGCTTCGCCGAACTTCTCGACCGGCTGGTGCTGACGCCGGCGCGCAACGGCAAGCTGCGGCTGCTCACCGACTATTTCCGCGCCGTCGAGGACCCGGACCGCGGACTGGCGCTGGCGACGATCACCGGCGAACTGAACATCGCGGCGGTGAAGCCGGCGATGCTGCGCGCCCTCGTCGCGGAGCGCATCGACCCGATCCTGTTCGGCTACTCCTACGATTACGTCGGCGACCTTGCCGAAACGGTTTCGCTGGTGTGGCCGGCAGGCCCGCAAACGTGTTCCAATCGCCAGCCGACGCTGGCGGAGGTGGCGGGCAAGTTGCAGGCGGCCAGCCGTTCCGACGGGCCGAGGGTGCTGGCCGACCTGCTCGACAGCGCCGACATAGAGGCTCGCTACGCCATCCTCAAGCTGGTCACCGGCGGCCTCAGGATCGGGGTTTCGGCGCGCCTCGCCAAGCAGGCCGTGGCCGATCTCGGCCCGGTCGAGGTTACCGAAATCGAGGAATTGTGGCACGGCCTCACGCCGCCCTATGCCGGGCTTTTCGCCTGGCTGGAAGGCAGGGCGGCGAAGCCCGAAACGAGGGCAAAAGCGCTGTTCCGCCCGGTGATGCTGGCGAACCCCGCCGGCGACGGCGACCTCGAAAAGCTGGAGCCGGCCGACTACGCGGCGGAATGGAAGTGGGACGGCATCCGGGTACAGGCGGTCTGCGAGGGAGGCCTGCGCCGGCTTTATTCGCGCACCGGCGACGACGTGTCGGGCGCCTTCCCCGATCTTGCCGAGGTCATGGCGTTTTCCGGTGCGCTCGACGGTGAACTGCTCGTCGGCACACCCTCGGCGACCGGCACCTTCTCCGACCTGCAGCAGCGCCTCAACCGCAAGACGGTGTCGGCGAAGATCATGCAGCGCTACCCCGCCTTCATGCGCTGCTACGACCTTTTGCAGGACGGCGGCGAGGATACGCGCGCGCTGTCCTTCACCGAGCGGCGCGGGCGGCTGGAGGGCTTCGTGCAAAGCCTCGATCCGGTCCGCTTCGACCTTTCGCCGCTGGTTCCGTTCGAAAGCTGGGACCAGTTGGAAACCCTGCGCAACGCCCCGCCGCACCCTATCATCGAAGGCGTGATGCTGAAGCGGCGGGACTCACCCTACCTCACCGGGCGGCCGAAAGGGCCGTGGTTCAAGTGGAAACGTGACCCTTATACCGTAGACGCCGTGCTGATGTACGCGCAGCGCGGCCACGGCAAGCGATCCGGTTTCTATTCCGACTACACGTTCGGGGTGTGGTCCGGGCCGGAGACCGCGGAAGAGCTGGTGCCGGTGGGCAAGGCCTATTTCGGCTTCACCGACGAGGAATTGCGGCAAATCGACAAATATGTGCGCGACAACACCGTCGAGCGCTTCGGGCCGGTGCGCGCGGTGCGCGCCGACCGCCACAGCGGCCTGGTGCTGGAGGTGGCGTTCGAGGGCCTTGCCCGCTCCACCCGGCACAAATCGGGCGTCGCCATGCGCTTTCCCCGCATCTCGCGGCTACGCTGGGACAAGCCGGCGGCCGAAGCCGACCGCATCGAGACGCTGCAGGCGCTGCTGGACTAAAGAGCCTATTGGGCGACCGATACGCGGATCTCGTAGATGTCGACGGCCTTGCCCTGCCCTTCGAAATCGGGGTTGATCGCGATGGTGCCGCCCGCGCTCGGCTGCCTGTCCGGGAACTGCACGTCGAACAGATATTCGTTGCGCTCATGGCCGACGGCAAAGCGGCGGCGGCCGCAATCGCCAAAGTCACCAAAATTGCAGTCCAGCACCATCTGCGTCGGCTTGCCTTCTTCAGAGCGGGCAAGGACGTCGAAGACGGCGTGCTTGCCCGCCAGTTCCTTCAGGACACCCTGTCCCACGTCGAAGCTGACCGCCGCGCCCGAAGCGCCCGAACGGATGCGCAGGAACGAGCCGGTATCGTCCTTCGTGACCTCGGCCGAGGCATCGGAGGGCGCGCTGACCAGTGTCGGGTCGTCCGGCGTGAAGACGACGATCCAGTTGCGGCCCTGATCGGCATCGCCGGGCCTGACAGGTTCTGCCGCATTGTTGCCGGAGGACTCTGAACTGCCGACCGTCGACGCGCCGGACCGTTGCGGAAGCTTGAGGACGCCGCTGGTGGCCACCCACCACACGCCGGCGGCGATGGCGGCGAGCACCAGCAGGCCGAACACGAACCGGCGGATCGGCAGGCGCCGGGCCGCCCGGCGCTCGTCGCGGTCGGGCATGACCTCGACGACGCCGCCGGCGAACGAGCCAGCCTCGGCCGAGGGCGAGCCGGCAAAGGTCGGTTCCAGCACGATGTCGGGAACGACGGGCGCGGCATCGGAACGCGCGGAAGCCGCAACCACCGGGGCCGGCTCAGCACCCACCGACGGTTCTCGCCGGGCGTTGCCTGCCGCCGGCGATGGCGCCGATGCAGCGGGCGTCGCGGAAACGGCGGGCGCCTGCACCGACGGTGACGGGGCGTCGCGCTCGACCTGCGGGGCGACGGCAGGCAGGAATTCCGCTTCGATCTCGGCAATCCTGGCCTGCATCGCCTTGCGCCGCTTGATCGCGGTTTCGACGGTAATGCCCGGATTGGCCTGGAGCGCACGGTCGAGCGCGGCAAAGGCCGACCGGTAGACTTTCTCGCGAAACGCGCGGTCTTCAGCATTGCCTTTGGCAAAGGCGTTCCGGATCGCTTTTTCGATCGGGTCCAAGCAATGCTCCTTCGTGGCCTGTCCACGTCGGGAAGATCGTTAAACGCAGCGGGCCGATCAATCAACTGCCGGCTGTCGTTTGCGGCGGCCGCGCCGGCCAGCGACCATGCCGACAACGCTGTCGCAAGGCGTCAAGCGGTGCGTGTCTCCACGCACATGATTCGGCGAATACCCGGCTTGAAATTCTTGGCGCTTCCGTCTATCACCCAGCGCAACCTGAAGGCACCGCCTTCCGGCGCCGCCTTAGCTCAGTCGGTAGAGCATCGCATTCGTAATGCGAGGGTCGCGTGTTCGAGTCACGCAGGCGGCACCACTCCCATTCCGAAGATCGTCGTTCAATAGCCTTCCTTGCGGTCGACCAGGTTGCGCAGCGGTTCGCCGCGCTCGAAGGCATCCATCTGGTCCAGCATGGGCGGAACCAGATGGTTGGGGTCGGAAGTCGCCGCGGCATGCGGGGTGACGAACACCTTCGGATGCCCCCATAGTGGGCTGGTCTTGGGCAGGGGCTCGACCTCGAACACGTCTAGGCTCGCTTCCTTCAGGGTGCCGTCGTCCAGCGCGCGCAGGATATCGGCGTCCTTCTGCAAACGGCCACGTCCGGCATTGATGAGGACCGCACCGCCCAGCCCGTTGCGCCGCCGCAGTTCCTTCAGCAGGCCGTAGTTGAGGATGCCCTGCGTGGCGGGCGTTAGCGGCAGGAGCACGACCAGGATGTCGGTGGCGTTGAGGAAGGGCACCAGGCCGCTCTCGCCGGCAAAGGTCGAGACTCCGTCCACGGCCTTTTCGCTGCGCGCCCAGCCATTGACCCTGAAGCCGAGCGACAGCAACGCGGCGGCCGCCGCACGGCCGAGACTGCCCATCCCCATGATGCCGACGGCGATGTCGCCTGCGGAGCGCTGGGGCGGCTCGTGCCAGATCTTCTTCTTTTGCTGGGCATGGTAGAGCATGCCCTGGCGATGATGGTCCATCACCCGCCACACGACATATTCGGTCATGTGCCGGGTCAGGTTGTCGGCCACCACCTTGACGATCGGCACGTCGGGGATGGTCGGGTCGGCAAGGATGTGGTCGACGCCCGCTCCGACCGAGAAGATGGCGCGCAAATTGGGCAGAGTGGACAGAAGGTTCGGCCGCTGCTTCCACACCACCGCATAGGTGATCGACGGATCGGTGAGGCCGTCCGGCTCCGACACCACCTCGCGCTCGGCAGCAAGCAGTTCGTGCCAGCGCCGCGGGTGAAAGCCGGTGATGGCGAGCAGGACGCGGCCCTTTTCCAGTGTCGGCATGTCTCGTCAATTCTCCTGCTATTGGCTGACCACGCCGGCCGGCGCGGTTTCGATCCTGAAGGCCGCCGAAATCAGCGCCCGAGTATAGTCGGTTTGCGGGTTATCGAAAATCTGCTCGCAGGGGCCGGCCTCGACCACCTTGCCGCCGCGCATGACGATGACATCGTTGGCCAGCGCCCGCACCACTTTCAGGTCGTGGCTGATGAACAGATAGGCCAGTTCGTGCCGGGCCTGCAAATCGCGTAGTAGGTCCACCACCTGCGCCTGCACGCTCATGTCCAGCGCCGAGGTCGGCTCGTCGAGCATCACGAAGCGCGGCTTCAGCACCATGGCGCGCGCAATGGCGATGCGCTGGCGCTGGCCGCCGGAAAATTCGTGCGGGTAGCGCACGCGGGTGGCCGGATCGAGCCCGACTTCCTCCAGCACGTCGACCACGCGCCGGTCCCGCTCGTCGGCATCGAGCTTCGGCTCGTGGATTCTCAACCCCTCCTCGATGATCTCCGACACCGACATGCGGGGACTTAGAGAGCCGTAGGGATCCTGGAAAACGATCTGCAATTCGCTGCGCAGCGGCCGCATGTCGTTGAACGACAGCTGGTTGATGTCCTTGCCCTCGAAGCGGATGGCCCCCGTCGACGAGATCATGCGCGACAGCGCCAGGCCGAGCGTGGTCTTGCCGGAGCCGGATTCGCCGACCACGCCGACCGTCTGTCCGGCGCGCACTGTGACGTCGATACCGTCCACCGCCTTCACATGGTCCACCACCTTGCGGAAAAAGCCCTGCTTGATCGGGAACCAGACCTTGATGTCCTGCCCCGTCATCACCGGCTTTGCCTGCGGATCGGCTTTTGGCGCGCGACCTTTAGGCTCGGCGGCGAGAAGGTGGCGCGTATAGGCGTGCTGCGGGTTATCGAAGATCTGCTTCGTCGGCCCGGTTTCCACGATCTGGCCCTTGGTCATCACGCAGACGCGGTCGGCGATCTTGCGAACGATGCCGAGGTCGTGGGTGATGAACAGCACCGACATGCCCTTGGCGCGCTTGAGGCGGGCGAGCAGTTCGAGGATCTGCGCCTGCACGGTGACGTCGAGCGCCGTGGTCGGCTCGTCGGCGATCAAAAGTTCCGGCTCGTTGGCCAGCGCCATGGCGATCATGACGCGCTGGCGCTGGCCGCCGGACAACTGGTGCGGATAGGCGCCGAGCCGCTTTTCCGGCTCGCGGATGCCGACCTCGTTGAGAAGTTCGAGCACGCGGGCGCGCGCCTTTTTCTCGCCCATGCCCTGATGCAGCCGCAGCACCTCGACGATCTGCTGCTCGATGGTGTGCAGCGGATTGAGCGAGGTCATCGGCTCCTGGAAGATCATGGTGACCTTGTTGCCACGCACGCGCCGCAGGTCCTTCTCGCCGAGCGCCAGCAAATCCTCGCCGTCGAACAGGATTTTCCCGGAAGGGTGGGAGGCGGGCGGATAGGGCAGAAGCTTCAGCACCGACAGCGCCGAGACGGACTTGCCGGACCCGGATTCGCCGACCAGCGCCACCGTCTCGCCCTTGCCGATGTCGAAGGAAATCCGGTCGACGGCGAGCGAGGTCCTGCCGCCTTGCGTGAAGGCCACCGACAGGTCGCGAACGGAAAGCAGGGGTTCGCCGCTCAAATCGCCGCCTCGATGTCGGTCTGGGAAAAGTCGTCGCCCTTGAACAGCAACGGCTCGCCGCGCGCCTTGGCCAACGCATAGGCGAAGCAGTCGCCGAGGTTGAGTTTTGCCGGATGGTTGCTCTTGCCGTAGCGGCGATAGGCCTCGCGGGCAAGGCCCGAGTGCTCCGGTTCCACGGACACGAGATGCACGTCCAGCTTTTCGAGCAGCGGATCGATCGCCGCCGAAAGCTCGGGCGTCGCGCCACGATCCAACCGCAAGGAAAGCTCCAGATAGTTGACCGGCGACATGACGGCATCGCCTTGATACTCCATCAGGGCATCGCTATATCGCCTTCGATCCGGCTCCTCGAACAGGATCGACAGTATCGCCGAGGCGTCCACGATCATTTGGGCAGGCCCCATTCGTCGTAGAGATCGGAATGATCGCTGGTGAGGCCGGGCGGCGGTGGCGGCAGTTTCTTCAGAAACTCCTCCAGATCATGTTTGCGCCGCTCGATGTCGCGCCCTTTGCGAACCCTCTCCAGACGCATTTCCAGCGCATGCTGGATCGCGGAGGTGATGGTTTCACCCGTCTCCCTTGCCAGTTCGCGGGCCAGCCGCTCGACACGCTCGTTCTTGATGTTCATGCCCATGATCGCCTCCATGGTAGAAACCCAGCGAATTTATACCATACTCCCTGCTTCATTTGAACGTCTTCCGGGGATCGAAGGCGTCGCGGGTGGCTTCGCCGACGAAGATCAGCAGCGACAGCATGATCGACAGGGTGACGAAGCCGGTGATGCCGAGCCAGGGCGCGTTGAGGTTGCGCTGGCCCTGCTTCAAGAGTTCGCCGAGCGAGGCCGAGCCCGGCGGCAGGCCGAAGCCGAGGAAATCGAGCGAGGTCAGCGTCGAGATCGAGCCGTTGAGGATGAAGGGCAGGAAGGTCAGCGTCGCCACCATGGCGTTGGGCAAGAGGTGGCGGAAGATGATGGTGCGGTTGGGCACCCCGAGAGAGCGCGCGGCGTTGACATATTCGAAATTGCGGGCGCGCAGGAATTCGGCCCGCACCACGCCGACGAAAGCCACCCACGAGAACAGAAGCATGATGCCGAGCAGGATGAAGAAGCCCGGCGGCAGGATGGCGGCGACGATCAAGAGCAGATAGAGCACCGGGATCGCCGACCATATCTCGATGAAGCGCTGGAACAGGAGGTCGATCCAGCCGCCGAAATAGCCCTGGACCGCGCCGGCCGACACGCCGAGGACGGCCGAGCCGAGCGTCAGGATCAACCCGAACAGCACCGACACGCGAAAGCCGTAGATGGCGCGCGCGAGCACGTCGCGGGCCTGGTCGTCGGTGCCGAGCCAGTTCCAGTTGCCGACGATGCAGTCCGGATCGTTCACGCCTTGCGCATACTGGCTGCAACGGGTCTTCTCGTCATATTCCCATGACGGCCTGGCGGGCGCCGCCTCGGGAATGGCGTTGTTGACGGTGGTGTAGGAATAGCGGACCGGCGGCCAGATCATCCAGCCATGCGCCTCGATCTCGTCGCGGATGACCGGGTCGCGGTAGTCCGCCACCGCGTAGAAGCCGCCGAATTTCTCCTCCGGATAATCGACCAGCACCGGGAAAAGAATCTCGCCCTTGTAGGAAGCGACGATCGGCCTGTCGTTGGCGATGAACTCGGCAAACAGCGACAGCACGAACAGCAGAAGAAACAGCCAGAGCGACCAGTAGCCCCGGCGGTTGGCCTTGAAATTCTGCCACCGGCGCTGGTTGAGCGGCGAAAGGAACGGCCGCCGCACCTTGCCGCCGGCTGGCTTGTCCGCCGCCGTGGATGCCGCCTGCTCCATCACACGTCCCTCCGCTCGAAGTCGATGCGCGGATCGATCCAGGTGTAGGTGAGGTCGGAGATCAGGCTGACGGCGAGCCCGATCAGCGAGAAGATATAGAGGTTGGCGAACACCACCGGATAGTCGCGCTCGACGATGGAGCGGAAGCCGAGCAAGCCGAGCCCGTCCAGCGAGAAGATGTTCTCTATCAGCAGCGAGCCGGTGAAGAAGGCGGAGATGAAGGCGCCGGGAAAGCCGGCGATGACGATCAGCATGGCGTTGCGGAAGACGTGGCCGTAAAGTACCTGCCGCTCCGACAGGCCTTTCGCGCGCGCCGTCACCACATATTGCTTGCGTATCTCGTCGAGGAAGGAATTCTTGGTCAACAGCGTGGTGGTGGCGAAGGCCGACAGCGACATCGCCGTCAGCGGCAGCGCCAGGTGCCAGAAATAATCGAGGATGCGCGCCGGCCACGAAAGGTCGTGCCAGTTATCGGAGACAAGGCCGCGCAGCGGAAACCAGTCGTAGAAGGAGCCGCCGGCAAACAGCACCATCAACAGGATGGCGAACAGGAAGCCCGGAATGGCATAGGCGACGATGACGATGCCGCTTGTCCACACGTCGAAGGCCGAGCCGTCGCGGACCGCCTTGCGAATGCCGAGCGGGATCGAGATCAGGTAGGAAATGAGCGTGATCCACAGGCCGAGCGAAATCGACACCGGCATCTTTTCCAGGATCAGGTCGACCACCGAGATGTCGCGGAAATAGCTGTCGCCGAAATCGAAGCGGGCATAGTCCCACAGCATCTTGCCGAAACGCTCGAGCGGCGGCTTGTCGAAGCCGAACTGCTTTTCCAGCTTGGCGATGAACTCGGGATCGAGGCCCTGCGCGCCGCGGTATTTGGAACTGCCCGCGCCTCCGCCGCCCATCTCGAAATTGCCGCCGCCCGCATCACCGCCGCCACCGGAGCCGAGTCGGTCGCCGGCGCCGCCGCCCGGCCCGGTCAGGTTGGCGATGACCTGCTCGACCGGGCCGCCCGGCGCGAACTGGATGACGGCAAAGGAGATCGCCATGATGCCGAGCAGGGTCGGGATCATCAAAAGGACGCGCCGAAGGATATAGGCGCCCATCAGATCACGATTCCTGCGGAATTTGCCCCGGCCCTACGCTTTCGCTCCGGGCGTTCGTCATTCGAAAAGCCACATCGTCGGCTTTTCGTCTGCCTTGCGGACCACTCCTCACCCCTTGCCAATCTTCGCAGCCTTGTCCTTGTCGAACCACCACAGCGCTTCCACCGGAAAGCCGTAATCGGGCTTCTGCTCGACGAAGCCGAACATATCCCAATAGGCGGCGCGGTGATTCGCCAGATAGTATGTTGGAATCCAGTCGAGCCGTGCGCGCAAGACCCGGTCGAGCGCCCTCAGCGCCGTCACCAGTTCGTCGCGGCTCCGCGCGGCGCCGGCAGCGGCCACCAGCGCGTCGATGGCCGGGCTTCTGGTGCCGGGGTAGTTGCGCGTGCCCGGCCGGTCGGCGGCACGCGAGGAATAGAGCGTTTCGAGCGAATCCGCGCTCGGCGTCGCGCCGACGGAGACGGCGACCAGGTTGAGGTCGAAGTCGAAAGTGTTCTGCCGTTCCTCGAACTGGTTGGAATCCACCAGCCGCACGGAAGCGTCGATGCCGACCGCCTTCATGTTGTCGGCCCAGGGCGAGGTGATGCGCACCAAAGAATCGTCCTCGGCCAGTATCTCGACGACGAGCCGCTCGCCCTTGTCGTTGACGACGAAGCCGCCGACACGCTTCCAGCCGGCCTCGGCCAGCAGCTTAGCCGCCTGGCCGAGCAGTTTGCGGTCACGCCCCGAACCGTCGGAGACGGGCTGCATCACCGGTTCGCCGAACACTTCGGGCGGCAGTTCGGCCCGGAACGGCTCCAGCAGCGCCAGTTCCTGCGGCGAAGGCAGGCCTTCGGCGCGGAAATCCGAGCGCTCGAAATTCGATTGCGAACGCTCGTAGGAGCCGGCGAACAAGGTCCGCTTCGTCCATTCGAAATCGAAACACAGGTCGAGCGCGCGGCGCACCCGCACGTCGCGAAAGCGCTCCCGGCGCTGGTTGATGGCGATCGCCTGCATTGCCGGCCATTTCTCGCCGGGGAACTCGCGCTTGACCACCTTGCCCTGTTTCAGGGCCGGAAAATCGTAGCCGGTCGCCCAGACACGAGCCACGAACTCCTCTCGGAAGGTGGTATCGCCCTTCTTGAACGCCTGGAACGCCGCCTGGCGATCGCGATAGAAGTCGATGCGGATGCGGCCGAAATTGTCCTGGCCGCGGTTGACCGGCAGATCGACGCCCCAATAATCGGCGACGCGCTCATATTCGATGAATTCGCCCGCCGAAACCCGCCCGACCTTGTAGGGCCCGGAGCCAAGTGGCGGGATCATCGTCGAGGCCTCGAAATCGTTGGCCTCATAATAGGCCTTCGAGACGACGGGCATGCCCACGGCGGTCAGGATCGCCTGGACCGACTGCCTGCCGCTGAATGTCAGCCGCACGGTGCGGTCGTCCAGCGCCACCGCTTCCTTCAACTCGACAAGCGGCAGCAACAGGTCGGGGTGCCCCTTTTCCTTGTAGAGCATGAAGGAGAAGGCGACGTCGTGTGCGGTAAGCGGCGTGCCGTCGTGCCAGCGCGCGGCAGGCCGCAACGCGAAATCGAAGCTGTTGCGGTCCGCCGACAGGGTGACGCTCTCGGCAAGCAGCCCGTAGACGGCGTCCGGCTCATCCAGCGCGCGCTCCATCAGCGTATCGAAACACATTTCCATGCGCGGCGGCGCATCGCCTTTCAGGGCAAAGGAATTCAACGTGTTGAAGGTCAGCGGGCTCTGGTTGTAGCCCCAGTTGGGCGGCGCGAAATTCATCGCGCCGCCCTTCGGCGCGTTCGGGTCCACATAGGCGAAATGGTCGAAACCAGCGGGGTATTTCAGGTCGCCGAAAGCCGACAGGCCGTGCAGCTTGGTGCCGGTCTGGACGGTGGCGAACGCCCTGCCGGGCAGCAGGGCCGATGCGCCTGCCGCCAGGCCGAGAGCGAGAAAGTCGCGGCGGAGAAGCGCCATCAATTGCCGCTCTTGTACTTGGCGGCGAGCGCTTTTTCCCTGACCGTATCGATCCACCAGGAATCGATGTCGGCGCCGACATAGGACGGCTGCTTGTCCGGAATGCCGAACTTGTTCCAGTAGGCCAGCCAGACGACCGAGCGGTGCCATTGCGGCACCACGTAGTAGTTCCACAACAGCACCCGGTCGAGCGCGTGGGTGGCGGTGACGAGGTCGGCGCGGTCGGTGGCGTAGATGATCCGGTCGATCAGCGCGTCTACGACCGGGTTCTTGATGCCCATCAGGTTGCGCGAACCAGGCGTGTCGGCGGCCTTCGAACTCCAGAAATCACGCTGCTCGTTGCCGGGCGAATCGGACTGGCCGAACATGCTGGTCACCACGTCGAAATCGAAGCTGCGCACCCGGTTCACATATTGGCTCGGATCGACGATGCGCAGCGAGGCACCGATGCCGATCTTCTTCAGGTTGTCGATAAACGGATTGGCGATGACTTCGTCGGTCGGGTCGCGGCCGAGGATTTCCAGCCGGAAGGGTTCGCCGCTCTGCGCGTTGACCATCTTGCCGCTCTTGATCACCCAGCCGGCCTGTTCGAACAGCTTGACCGCCTGGCCGAGATTGCGGCGCTCGGCCTGCGGCGAATCATAGACCGGCAGCTTGAAGGGCTGGGTGAACAGTTCCGGCGGCAACTGCGCGCGATAGGGTTCGAGGATCTTCAGTTCCTGTGGCGACGGCAGCCCGCTGGATGCCAGTTCCGTGCCCTGGAAATAGCTGGTGGTGCGGGTGTTGTAGCCGTAGAAGAGCGTGCGGTTCATGCTCTCGAAATCGAGCGCGTAGGTCAGCGCCTCGCGCACCCGGCGATCCTGGAACTGCGGGCGGCGCTGGTTCAGCACAAACCCCTGCATCGGCTCCGGCGAGGCCGTCTTGAATTCCTTCTTGATGACGTCGCCCGCCTTCAGCGCCGGAAAGTTGTAGGCCGTGGCCCAGCGCCGCGAACTGTTCTCCGGCTTGATGTCCTCCAGCCCGCCCTTGGTGAAGGCCAGCCACTCGGCGTTGTCGTCCTGGATATAGACGTAGCGGCGGACATCGAAATTCTCGCGGCCGATCTTCACCGGCAGCTTCGCGCCCCAGTAATCGGGCACCCGCTCCCAGACGATCTCGGAACCCGGCTTGAAGCTCTTGATCCTGTAGGCGGCGGAGCCCAGCGGCGGCTCCAGCGTCGGCCTGGATATGTCGCGCTTGTTGCCCTTGGCGTCGGTGCCCTCCCACCAGTGCTTCGGCAGGACGACGAGGCCGCCCAGAATCTGCGGCAGTTCGCGGTTGCCTTTCTGGTTGAAATGGAACTCGACCTCGTGATCCGACACCGCCACCGCCTCGGTGACGTTCTCGAAATAGCGGTTGTACATCGGACTGTTTTTCTTCAGCACGTTGAACGACCAGATCACGTCGTCCACGGTGATCGGCGTGCCGTCGTGCCACCTGGCCCGCGGATCGAGCCGGTAGGTGGCCGACGAATAGTCCGGCGGATATTTGTAGGCGTCGGCGACCAGCGGATGGTTGACCGATCCCTCGTCCGTCGCCTGCTCCATCAGCGTATCGTAGAGCAGGCCGCCGCCGAAGGCGGCAAAGCCGGCGCCGGCCGCGCCCTGGACGATATAGGGGTTGAAGCTGTCGAAAGCGCCGCTGACCACGGTGTTCAGTGTGCCGCCCTTCGGCGCGTCGGGATTGACGTAGTCATAGCGTTGGAAATCGTCGCCATACTTGGATTCGCCGATCAGCGAGGAGGTCGTGCGCCACTCGTCCGCCGCCGCTGTGGAAAGCGAGCCCGCGAGCATGAGCACCGCGAGCGTGAACACGAACAACGACGAAACCCGGCAAATCCGCATGTGCATCCCTTTTACCCTGCCCACAATCTAGCCCATTCGCCGCACAAGGGAACCGGGTGGACCGGTTTTGCCGCGACAAACAAAAAAGCCGGGCAGAACCCGGCTTTTTCAAGGATTTTCGTAAGAAGCGCCCGTTATTGCGCCGGTGCCGGCGCAGTTCCTTCCGCGGGAGCCGGGGCCGCTTCGTTGGCCGGTGCGGCCGCACCACCTTCGGCAGGCGCCGCAGCACCAGCATCGGCAGCGCCGGGCGCCGGAAGCGGAACCGGGTTATCCGACAGCGTGTGCAGGTAGGCGATCAGGTCGGCGCGCTCGTCGTCCTTCTTGATGCCGGCAAAGCCCATGGCCGTGCCCTTCACGAAATTCTTCGGCGAGGTCAGGAAGTGGTTGAGGTTGTCGAACGTCCACTTCTCGCTGCCACCCTTGGAAAAATCCTTCATGCCGGCCGAATAGGCAAAGCCCTCATGCTCGCCAACCGGGCGGTCGACGACATCCCACAGGTCTGGGCCGACCTTGTTCGGGCCGCCCTTCTCACCGGAATGGCAAGCCTGGCACTTCTTGAAGACGGCCTCGCCCTTGGCCGGGTCGGCCTTCGCCAGCAGATCGGCGATCGGCACCGCCTTCTCGGCCGCAGCCTCGCCACCGCCTTCGGCCGGTTCCGCCGCCTCGATCACGTAGCCCGGCTTTTCCGGCGCCTGCTCGGAGAACAAGGCGTCGGAGGCAAGGCCGACGGAAAAGATGACGAAAACGGTCCCCAGCAGGCCGCCGATCACTTTGTTGACTTCAAAAGAGTCCATGTACCCCAGGCTCCTGTTCCGGAAAGGCCGATCCACCCGGCCTGTCCGTACGGCATCGCGACCCACCCCTCCGAGCTGGTCAAATCGGGCGGAAACTAGGTCTTTTGCTCTGGCGTTGCAACACCTATAAGAGCGCTTCCAGTGAGACTTTTTGACACTTTCCACCCGCCTGTCACGATCCGCACCGCCAATGTCCATTCTCGTCCTGATCCCGGCCCGCATGGCCTCGACCCGCCTGCCCGGCAAGCCGCTGGCCGATATCGCCGGCAGCCCGATGATCGTGCATGTCGCGCGCCGGGCCGCCGAGGCCGGGCTCGGCCGGGTCGTGGTCGCCACCGACACGCCGGCCGTGGCCGAAGCCGTGCGCGCCCATGGCTTCGAAGCCGTGATGACGCGCGGCGACCATGAATCGGGCTCCGACCGCATCTTCGAGGCGCTGGGCGCGGTGGATCCCGCCGGCAAGGTCGAGACCGTCGTCAACGTGCAGGGCGACCTGCCGACGATCGATCCGGCGATCATCGGGGCGGCGCTGCGGCCGTTCGCCGAGCCGTCCGTCGACATCGCCACGCTCGGCGTCGAGATCGCCGACGCGGCGGAAAAGACCAATCCCAACGTCGTCAAGATCGTCGGTTCGCCGCTGTCGGCAACGCGGCTCAGGGCGCTGTACTTTACCCGCGCCACCGCGCCCTGGGGCGACGGCCCGCTCTATCACCACGTCGGCCTCTACGCCTACCGGCGCGCGGCCCTTGAACGTTTCGTGGCGCTGAAGCCGTCGCCGCTGGAGCAGCGCGAGCGCCTGGAACAGCTTCGCGCGCTGGAAGCCGGGATGCGCATCGACGCCGAAATCGTGAACTCGCTGCCGCTCGGCGTCGACACACCGGAAGACCTCGAGCGCGCCCGTAAAATCCTGTCAACGTAACTTCGAAAAGACCCGTCTCATGCCAGAAAAAAACAACAAGATAGCTTTCCAGGGAGAGCCGGGCGCCAATTCCGATACCGCGTGCCGCAACGTCTATCCGTCGATGGTGCCGCTACCCTGCCCGAGTTTCGAGGACGCCTTCAACGCGGTCGAGACCGGCAAGGCCGACCTCGCCATGATCCCGATCGAGAACACCATCGCCGGGCGGGTCGCCGACATCCATCACCTGCTGCCGGAATCGAAGCTGCACATCATCGGCGAATATTTCCTGCCGATCCATTTCCAGTTGATGGTGCTGCCGGGCGTAAAGCGCGAGGAAATCAGGAGCGTGCATACCCATATCCACGCGCTCGGCCAGTGCCGAAAATACATCCGCAAGAACGGTTGGAAGCCGATGGTGGCGGGCGATACGGCGGGGGCCGCCAAGCTGGTCAGCGAAGTGAAGGACCGCACCATGGCGGCGCTGGCGCCGGCGCTGGCCGCCGAACTCTACGGCCTCGACGTGATCGAGGAGAACGTCGAGGACACCGAGAACAACATCACCCGCTTCGTCGTCCTTTCCAAGGCCAGGCACTGGGCCGAGCGTACGGGCGACGCCGACATGATGACGACCTTCGTGTTCAAGGTGCGCAACGTGCCGGCAGCGCTCTACAAGGCGATGGGCGGCTTTGCCACCAACGGCGTCAACATGACTAAGCTGGAAAGCTACCAGCTGGACGGCGGCTTCACCGCGACCCAGTTCTACGCCGACATCGAAGGCCATCCGGACGACGCCCATGTCGCGCTGGCGCTGGAGGAACTGCGCTTCTTCTCCCGCGAGGTGCGCATTCTCGGCGTCTACGAGGCCAACGAATACCGCGCGGCGCGAGGCACCCGCTACTAGCAAACGACCAGCGGCACGTAGTCGATTTCGAGAAAGGCTTCCACCTCCGGAACCCAGCGGTCGCGGACAAAGGCGACATGATCCGGATGCTCGTTGTAGCCGTCATAGGCCGCCTGGTCGGCGAACTCCATCGAGAAGCCGAAGCGGTAGTCGTTCTTGGGACTGACCTGCCGCAACTGCTCGAATTTCCCGACACCCGGGATTTTCGCCAGACTGCCGCGGGCATCGGCGAGGAATTTTTCCTCTTCGGCCGAGCCGGCCGCATGCTTCAGCCTGAACACCACGGTATGACGGATCATCTTTCCCCCTTGCTCAATCCTGCCCGCTCTCCACCCAGCTTCGGATCAGGTGGTGGGCGATCGCTCCCCCGGGCGGCGTGATCAGGCCGCCGGCATGGCCGCGCTCCAGCATCGAGCGCACCTCGTCGCGAAAAAACCAGCGGCAGTCCTCCAACTCGCCGAGGTCGGCGCGGATTTCCTCCTCCAGCGGCTCGCCGAAGCAGCCGATCATCAGCGAATAGGGGAACGGCCAGGGCTGACTGGCGTGATAGACGACACGACCGAGGCGGATTCCCGCCTCTTCCAGCGTCTCGCGCCGCACCGCCGCCTCGATGGTCTCGCCGGGCTCGATGAAGCCGGCAAGCGCCGAATACATGCCCGGCGCAAAATGCGGGCTGCGGCCGAGCAGGCATTTTTCGCGCGTCACCGTCAGCATGATCGCGACCGGATCGGTGCGCGGGAAATGGTCCGCGCCGCAGGACGGGCAATGGCGCCGGTAGCCGCCGGCGCGCACCAGCGTCTCGGTGCCGCAACGGCCGCAAAAGCGGTGGTTGACGTTCCAGGAAAGCAGCGAGGCGGCCTGTGCCAGCGCGCCGACCGATTCCTCGTCGACAAGTCCCTGCGAATAGACCGACCGGTAGTCCGACGCCTTGAGCGTTTCGGGCAGGCCGTCGACGGCAAGCGCGGAAGGCGCCGCCAGCACCGGCCCGGCCGCGGAGAGGCCCAGAAGAATGATCTCACCCAGCCTCGCGCCGTGTGCCTCGCTTTCGGCAAGGCTGAACCAGCAGTCGAAGCCCTCTCCCTGTGCCTTCAGGAACAGCTTGTTCTCGCTAACCAGCATCAGGCGGGCGCGGGGGTCGGCCAGCGCCACCTGCACGCAATCGTCGGGCCTGTTCTCCGACTGCCGGTCGATCCGGTTGCCGGAAAAGCCGACGAACTGGCTCGGCTCACGCGGGGGCGCGTCAAATAAACGAAAAACCATCTTGTCGGGAACTCGCGAGGGGGGCTGGAGGGTCGGTTTATAGTGCTGCCTTGACGGTCTCGGCAAACTTGCGAAGGTCGGCCACCTTGTAGGGTTCACGCAGGCCATGGCCCCAGACGGGCCCGGGCCAGCCGCAATCGCCTTCCGAGCGGGCAACGACGTGGATGTGCAACTGGCGCACGATATTGCCGAGCGCGCCGGTGTTGATCTTGGTGCAGCCGGTCACCCGTTTCAGCGCCTGCGCCACCATATTGGCCTCGAAGGTCAGCATCGCCTGGTCGAGTGGCGTCATGTCGTGGAGTTCCTCGATGCCGGGGCGCTGCGGCACCAGCACCAGCCACGGCCAGCGCCGGTCGTTCATCACGCGAAGTTCGCACAGGCCGAGCCACATCAGGGGCTCGCTGTCCGCTTCCAGCCGTCGGTCGAGCGAGAAACCTGCCTTCAGGCCCGCCATCATCGGCATTTCCCCTCTTGAAACGCTGAAAACCGGTCGAGGCTATTTCGGCGTCGGCGGCATCGCAAGCGATTCGTTGGCCTTGAGGCGGAATACGGAACGATTTCGCTTCGCCCTTGCATTCCTGCCGCGAATTTCCGATATGGGAGCCGGGAGGTTGGTGGTGGACGATCCACTCGCCAACCGGGTCAGGTCCGGAAGGAAGCAGCCCTAACGAGCCCGGAACGGGTCATTGTTCCAGCCTCCCACCTTCTCATCACCCGCGACATTGACGGCGTGCCGGCACGCGGGCGAAACTCTATCGTCGGAATCGGCTGCGCGAGACAGGAACGGGGAGCGGAACGGACGGGATGAGTGAAGCCGGAGAAAACGACGAGACTCGCGGCGGCCCGCCAAAGGACGCCGCCTACCGGGTTCTGGCGCGCAAGTACCGGCCGTCGAATTTTTCTGAACTGATCGGCCAGGAGCCGATGGTCAGGACGCTGACCAACGCCTTCGCCACCGGCCGCATCGCGCAGGCGTGGATGCTGACGGGCGTGCGCGGCGTCGGCAAGACCACCACGGCGCGCATCCTGGCGCGTGCATTGAACTACAGAAGTGCGACCGTCGACCAGCCGACCGTCGACCTCGCCGTGCCCGGCGAGCACTGCCAGGCGATCATGGAAGGCCGCCATGTCGATGTCATCGAAATGGACGCGGCCTCGCATACCGGCATCGACGACATCCGCGACATCATCGACCGCGTGCGCTACGCGCCGGTTTCGGCGCGCTACAAGGTCTATATCATCGACGAAGTGCATATGCTCTCCAACCAGGCCTTCAACGGCCTGCTAAAGACGCTGGAAGAGCCGCCGCCGCACGTCAAGTTCATCTTCGCCACCACCGAAATCCGCAAGGTGCCGATCACGGTCCTGTCGCGCTGCCAGCGCTTCGACCTCAGGCGCATCGACGCCGGTGCCCTGGCGGCGCACCTGTCGACGATCTCGGAGAAGGAAGGCATCGCCATCGACGGCGAGGCGCTGGCGATGATCGCGCGCGCGGCGGAAGGCTCGGCACGCGATTCGCTCTCCATCCTCGACCAGGCAATCGCCCATAGCGGCGGTACAGCGGACGGCACGGTGAACGCGGCGGAAGTGCGCGCCATGCTCGGCCTTGCCGACCGGGCCCGCATCGTCGACCTGTTCGAGCATGTCATGAAGGGTGACGTGGCGGCTGCGCTCGCCGAATTCCGCGCCCAGTACGATACCGGGGCCGACCCGGCAACGGTGCTCGCCGACCTCGCCGAATTCAACCATCTGGTCACCCGGCTGCGCTTCGTGCCGGAAGCGGCCGACGACGCCTCGCTGTCGCAGGACGAGCGCAGCCGGGGTGCTGCTTTTTCCCAGGTGCTGTCGGTGCGGGTGCTGTCACGCACCTGGCAGATGCTGCTGAAGGGTATTCCCGAGGTGCAGAGCTCCAACCGGCCCGTCAGCGCCGCCGAAATGGTGCTGATCCGGCTCGCCCATGCGGCCGACCTGCCGACACTGGACGAGGCGCTGAAAACGCTGGAGGACGGCGGGGTTCCGCCCGCCGTCGATACCCGGCGCGGCGGCATGCCGGCCTCAGGCCCGGCCATGCCCGCATCGGCACCGTCCGGCGGCACCAGCGCGGTCGCCTCCGCCCGGATGCCAACGAGCGGCGGTGCGGCGCAGACGATGCGGCTGGTGAGCGCGCCCGAGCCCACGGCGCTCGCCGCCCCGCGGCAACCGGAGCCCGAAACGCCACCGGCCGTGCAGGTGAAATCGCTGGCCGATATCGTCGCCCTCGCCGAGAGTCACCGCGACCAGCTCCTCAAGGTAAACCTGAGATCGCATGTGAGGCATCTGAAGATCGGCCCCGGCAGACTGGATGTCGGTCTCACCGAAACAGCCCCGAAGACGTTGCTTGGCGAGTTGAAAAGCAGGCTGGAAAGCTGGACCGGCCAACGGTGGATGGTTTCGCTGTCGAATGAGGCGGGCGGCCAGACGCTTGCCGAGGCGGAAGCCGCCCGGCGCGAGACCGCCCTTATGGACGCCCGTGCCGACCCCGCCGTCGCCGCCGTGCTGGCACGCTTTCCGGGTGCCCGGATCATCGATGTGCGCATTCCAGACGCGCCGGAGGCCGACAGCGTGGACGATGCTGCGCCGATCGAGCCGGCGACGGACGAAGACGACGAAACTTGAGGCACAACCGGCAAAGGATCGGATGACCATGAAAGATCTGCTCGGCCTGATGGGCAAGGCGAAGGAAATGCAGGCCAAGTTCCAGGCCATGCAGGAAGAGATGGCCACCATCGAGGCCTCCGGCCAGTCCGGCGGCGGCCTCGTCCAGGTGACGCTCTCCGGGAAATTCGACATGAAGGCGCTGAAGATCGACCCCTCGCTGTTCAAGGAGGACCAGGTCGAAATCCTCGAGGATCTCATCCTTGCCGCCCACAATGACGCCAAGGCGCGGATCGAGCAACTCATGCAGGAAAAGACCCAGTCGCTGACGGCCGGTCTGCCGCTTCCGCCCGGAATGAAGCTGCCCTTCTGACCCCGTCGTTTCGAGGCCGCTCGCCGAAGCCCGGTCACGCAATGTAACCGCACGATGCGGAATGTTGATCTCCTTCAACCCCTTGCGGCCGGGCTTCAATCGTCCTCGTTAAGGCGTTTGCCATCTTTTTGCCGGAAACTGTCTCATTCTTGCCATGGCTCGGGGGCGGGACAGCAGCAAAAAAGAGGTCGGTTTGTCGATTTCCCACAGGATGGTCGCCCTGCGACGCAAACTCCCTGCGCTTCTGGGCCTCCTGATCTGCCCTCTTCTGGTGGCAGGTTGCAGCCAGACCACCGATAGCCTTTCCACCGCCAGTCTTACGTCAAGCATGAAATCCGGTTTCCTCGGGTCGCGGACCTACGGATACAACGGCAAGGACCGGGAATGCCTGGCGCGGGCGATGTTCTTCGAATCCAACCGATCGAGCCGCGAAGGCATGGTGGCGGTCGGCACGGTGGTCATGAACCGCCTGCGCTCCGGCCAGCACGGCGACACGCTCTGCGCCGTCGTCGGCGAACCAAAGCAATTCGCGCCGGGCGTGCTGAGCCGGCCGATGAATTCCAGGGCGCTGCCGGACGTGATGGCGGCGGCCGACGCCGTGCTCAAGGGCGAGCGCGCACCGAAGCTGAAAAACGCCATGCATTTCCACACGGCCGGGCTTAAATTCCCCTACAAGAACATGCATTACATAGAAGTGGCCGGCGGCAATGCTTTCTACGAGAAGCGCGGCCGCAACTGGGAACCGCTGCCGTCCGAGCGCATTACCATGGTCGCCCTCAACGGCTCGACGCCTTCGGCTTCCACGGCGACATCCCACACGATGATGGCCTCCGCCGCCACCCTGCCCGGCGTAACCGCGCAGGAGGAGGCAGCAGCCCCGACGCAGGTGGCCGATGCGACGCCTGTGCCGGCACCGCGCTCCGCCGCCACTGCGGCGACACAGCCGCAAGCCCGGCAGGAGCGGGCCGGCAAGCAGGCGCGGGCCGTCCAGGTGGCGATGCGCGAACCCGATTCCGCCCGTTTCGGCGCTTCCGATTTCGATACGGCGCAGCCTTCGTCGGTACCCTTCATGACCGCGTCCGCGACGGGCGGGAACCAGCCCACGCTGTCCTTCCAGTCGACGCCGACCGACACCGACGCCATCGCCAAGCTGATCATGAGCGAGAACCGGCCGGTGCAGTGACGGCAACCGCGCGCGGGCTCAGCAGCCCCCGCTGTTCTACGCTCGCCATTGGCTTTATACCGGCCTCATGTCCAAGCGAATCGCCGGTCCGGAAATCGAACGCCTGATCCAGCTTCTGGCCAAGGTGCCGGGGCTCGGGCCGCGTTCGGCCCGCCGGGCGGCGCTACATCTCATCAAGAAGAAGGAGCAGTTGTTGCAGCCGCTGGCCGCCGCCATGGGCGAGGCGGTCGACAAAGTGCGCGTCTGCTCCACCTGCGGCAATGTCGACACCACCGACCCCTGCATGATCTGCACCGATCCGCGGCGCGACGCAGCGACGCTGATCGTGGTCGAGGACGTGGCCGACCTGTGGGCGCTGGAGCGCGCGGGCGCCATGAACGTGCGCTACCATGTGCTCGGCGGCACGCTGTCGCCGCTCGACGGCATCGGCCCGGACCAGCTCAACATCCGCTCGCTGGTCGACCGCCTCGCCAGCGGCGAGGTCAGGGAAGTGATCCTGGCCGTCAATGCCACGGTCGAGGGCCAGACCACGGCCCACTACATCACCGACCAGCTTGCCGGCCTCGATGTCCGTGTCACGCGGCTGGCGCACGGAGTCCCGGTCGGCGGCGAGCTCGACTATCTGGACGAGGGTACGCTGGCGGCGGCGCTCAAATCGCGCACCGTGTTCTGAAGATGACGGCTATCGTTCCCGCCCCGCGCACCTTCCCGGCCCGAAAGGCCGCCTTGGCGCTTACTCTCCTCATAGCGTTGCTGGCGATGCCTGCGCCGGCCCGGGCCGCGCAGATCGACGACCAGTTCCAGGCGTGGCTCCAGAACGATCTGTGGCCACAGGCCCGAACCGAGGGCATCTCGAAGAAAACCTTCGATGCGGCGTTTGCGAATGTGCGGCCCAACCTGAAGCTGCCCGACCTCGTCATGCCCGGGGAAAAGCCGAAAACACCGAAAAAGCAGCATCAGGCCGAATTCGGCTCTCCCGGCAACTATTTTGCCGAAAAGACCATCGGCGCGGTCATGGCGGGGGGACGCGCCCGGCTGCCGGCCAATGCGAAAACGCTTGCCGCGATCGAGAAGCGCTATGGGGTTCCCGGCCCGATCGTGCTGGCGATATGGGGCCGCGAGACCGGCTATGGCGCGGCCAAGCTTTCCTACGACGCGTTCGAGGTACTGGGCACCAAGGCCTTCATGGCGACCCGCAAGGACATGTTCCGCACCGAACTGCTGGCGGCGCTCAGGATCGTGGACAAGGGGCTCGTCTCGCGCGCGGCGATGAAATCGTCCTGGGCCGGCGCGCTCGGCCAGCCGCAGTTCATGCCGACCTCGTTCCTGAAACACGCGGTCGATTTCGACGGCGACGGCCATCCCGACATCTGGAATTCCACCCCGGATGTGCTGGCCTCCATCGCCGGCTATCTTGCCGACTACGGCTGGGTAAAGGGCCGCGACTGGGGTTTCGAGGTCAGCGTTCCGGCCGGCGTCTCCTGCTCGCTGGAGGGACCGGACCAGGGAAAGACCATCGCGCAATGGGCAGGGCTGGGGATCGCGCGCGTCAGCGGCAAGCCGTTTCCGGCCGGCGAGCTGCGCGCCGAGGGATTCTTGCTGATGCCGGCGGGGCGCGAAGGGCCGGCCTTCCTCGTCACGCCGAATTTCTACGTGCTCAAGGAATACAACATGAGCGACCTCTACGCGCTGTTCATCGGCCATGCCGGCGACCGCATCGCCCATGGCGACAAGCGCTTCTCGGCCGGCTGGGGAGACGTCGGCACGCTCTACCGCTCCGACATCGCCGCCATGCAAAGGGGGCTGGAGAAGCTGGGCTACGACGTCGGCTCGGCCGACGGCCTGCCGGGGTTCAAGACCCGGCGCTCGATCGGCCTGTGGCAGCAAAAGAACGGCCGCGCCGCCACCTGCTTCCCGGATGCCGGGCTGGTGAAGGCGCTGCGATAAACCGTCAGGCGGCCTGCGTCAGCGCCCGGTTGACCTCGGCCAGGATCTCGAATGAGCGCACACGTGCCGCATGGTCGAACACCTGCGCGGTGACCATCAGTTCATCGGCACCGGTACGGGCGAGGAAAGCGTCGAGGCCCTGCCGCACCGTCTCGGGCGAACCGACGATGGCGCAGGACAGCGCCTGCCCCAGGATGGAGCGCGCCATCGGATCGAGGCCCTCCGCGTAGCCTTCCACCGGCGGCGGCAACGGCCCCGGATGGCCGGTGCGCAGATTGACGAAGGCCTGTTGCAGCGAACTGAACAGCAAGGTCGCCTGCGTATCGGTCGGCGCGGCGACGACGTTGAGGCCGAGCATCACATAGGGCCTGTCCAGGTGCTGCGACGGCTGGAAGCGGCTGCGGTAGACATCGATGGCCCGCTCCAGTTCGGCCGGGGCGAAATGCGAGGCGAACGCGTAAGGCAGGCCGAGCATGGCGGCAAGCTGGGCGCCGTAGAGACTGGAGCCGAGGATCCATACCGGCACCGCCTGCCCCTCGCCGGGCACGGCGCGCACGCGCTGGCCTTCCTTTGCCGGTTCGAAATAGTGCATCAGTTCGACCACGTCCTGCGGGAAGGTGTCGACGCCGTCGCCCATGTTGCGCCGCAGCGCCCGCGCCGTCAGCATGTCGGTGCCCGGCGCGCGGCCAAGCCCGAGGTCGATGCGCCCCGGATGCAGGGCCGCCAGCGTGCCGAACTGCTCGGCGATGACCAGCGGCGCGTGGTTGGGCAGCATGATGCCGCCGGCGCCGACCCGGATGGTCTTCGTGCCGCCCGCGATATGGGCGATGACCACGGCGGTGGCGGCGCTGGCGATGCCGGGCATGTTGTGATGCTCGGCCACCCAGTAGCGCCTGTAGCCGAGCCTTTCGGCATGGCGGGCCAGATCGAGCGAGTTGGCCAGCGATTGCGAGGCGGTGCCGCCTTCAACGATGGGCGAAAGATCGAGGACGGACAGCGTGGCCATGAGCGGTTTCCGGGTGAGGGGTCGGACCCGGATATAGGATGCCTGGGCCGTCGCCACAAACAGGCGGCCGCTTATACGGCGATTTTCGCCTTGTCCCCGGCCGGATCGCCGCCTTCTTCCCCTTCGTCCTCCACCGCCGATTGCTGCGCGGAAAGGAAATTGCCGATATTGGCGAGCCCGTCGAAATGGTCGCAGAAAACCTTGACGATCACCAGCAGCGGCACCGCCATCAGCGCCCCGACAAAGCCCCACATCCACGACCAGAAGGCGATGGCGATGAAGATGGCGACGGAATTGATCTCCAGCCGCCGGCCGACGACCATCGGCGTCACGAACTGCCCCTCGACGATGTTGCACAACAGCACGAAGGCCGGTGCCAGCATCGCATAGGCAAGACTGTCGAAGCTGATCAGCGCGATGACGCCGACCATCGCCATGTTGGTGAGCGCGCCGATATAGGGCAGGAAATTGAGCAGGGCGGCCGCCGCGCCCCACAGCATCGGATTGGGCATGCCGAGCGCCCACAGGCCGAGCGCGATCGCCACGCCGAGGCCCGCATTGATCAGCGAGACGGTCAAAAGGTAGCGCGAGATTTCGCGCTCGACATCGTAGACGACGCGCAGCGCCCGCTTCTTCTCGCTCATGCGGGTGAAGGACTGGACGATCTTCTCGTAGAACATGGTGCCGGAGGCGAGCAGGAACAGCGACAGCACGAAGACGATGGTGATGCTGGTGACGCCGGAAAGAACGCTTCCCGCCGCCTGCGAAAGGATGCCGCTCTGGGCGACGACCACCTTGGAGACGCCCGGCTCCTGCGCCGGTTCGGTCATGGCGCCGATCTGCTCGGACACCTTCATGAACTTCTCGAACGGACGGCGCAAATGGTTGAGCTTTTCGCTGACCTGCTGGCCGATCGTGGGCGCGTTGTTGATGAGGTCGATCGCCGGTCCGCTGAGCAGGTAGCCCGCCGTGGTCATGAAGCCGACGGAAAACAGCACCAGCAGCGTCGCTGAAACGGATTCGGGCACGCCTCGCTTGCGCAGGAAGCGCACGATCGGCGTCAGCGTCAGCGCGAGCAGGAACGCCAGGATGACCGGCATAAAGAAATCGCGCCCGAAATAGAGCGCATAAACCGTCATCAGGAGGAACATTATCGCCAGCATCGACCGTATCCGGCGGATATTGAGTGCCGCGTCGTCGGGGGTATCGCCCGACCCGTTCGAAGGTGCATCGGCTTTCATCGTACCCCCTGACAAGCCTCCTCGCCGCACCCGGTGCGGCGTGCGAAGAGGAACGTCGCTCGCCCGCTTCGGTTCCATCGGAGGCCGCCCGCATCTGCGCTTGCCGGGCCGGCGATAATGGCGTTTGCCCCGTGACGAAAATCCGGTTAAACCCCGCCCGTCCTTCCATGCCAGCCGGGAACCCATGCCGATGACGGACATTGCAGCCAGCGCCGAAATGCAAGCCGACCTGCTCTCGGCAGCCCTGCCCTATATGCAGCGCTACGAGAACAAGACGGTGGTCGTGAAGTATGGCGGCCATGCCATGGGCAACACCGAACTCGGCAAGGCCTTCGCACGCGACATCGCGCTCCTGAAGCAGTCGGGAGTCAATCCCATCGTCGTCCACGGCGGCGGCCCGCAGATCGGCGCCATGCTGACCAAGATGGGCATCGAGTCGAAGTTCGAGGGCGGCCTGCGCGTAACCGACGCCAAGACCGTCGAGATCGTCGAAATGGTGCTCGCCGGCTCGATCAACAAGGAGATCGTGGCGTTGATCAACGCCGAGGGCGAGTGGGCCATCGGCCTGAGCGGCAAGGACGGCAACATGGTCTTTGCCGAGAAGGCGCGCAAGACCGTCACCGACCCGGACAGCAACATCGAGCGCGTGCTCGACTTAGGCTTCGTCGGCGAACCGGTCGAGGTCGACCGCCGGCTACTCGACCTTCTGGCGCGATCGGAGATGATCCCGGTGCTGGCGCCGGTTGCGCCCGGACGCGACGGCCATACCTACAACATCAACGCCGATACCTTCGCCGGGGCCATCGCCGGCGCACTCGGCGCCTCGCGCCTCTTGTTCCTGACCGACGTTCCCGGCGTGCTCGACGCCAACGGCCAGGTGATGCCCGAGCTGACGGTGGCGCAGGCGCGCGACCTCATCGTCGACGGCACCATTTCGGGCGGCATGATCCCGAAGGTCGAAACCTGCATCGAAGCCATCGAGCGCGGGGTGGAAGGCGTCGTCATCCTCAACGGCAAGACGCCGCATTCGGTCCTGCTGGAGCTTTTCACGGAACACGGTGCGGGTACGCTGATCGTCCCCTGACGGATGGCTCGCCGCTCAGTCTTTCGGCAGGCGCCCCTCGGCCAGCATGAACAGCCGCTGCGGCTGGACGATGGTGACTTTCTGGCGGCCGCTGCGCACCAGGCCCTTCGTCTCCCACAGGCTGAGCAACCGGCTGACGGTGTGCAGCGTGGTTCCCGTCATTTCGGCGATGTTCTGCCGCGAGATCGGAAAATCGATCAGGATGCCGTCGTCCGACTTCTTGCCGGTCTGCTTGGCCAGTCGCAGCAGCACATGGGCGACGCGCTGCTCGACCTGCTGCGTCGACATCTCGACGACGCGGGTATGGGCTTCCTGCAGGCGGGCGCCGACCGTTCTGTAGGTGCTGGCGCCGAAGGCCGGATAGCGCTCGGAAAACTCCGCCCACAGCCGCCCCGGCCAGGCCAGCACGACGCAGTCGACCGCCGCGATCGCGCTCGCCGGATAGGTCGTACGCCCCAGCGCATGGGCGATGCCCAGCAATTCGCCCGCGCTGATATAGCGCACGATCACCTGCTGGCCGTCCGCCGTGGTTTTCACGACGCGCACATGCCCGTCGAGAAGGAGAAAGAAGAAATGCGCCTCGGCTTCCTGCTCGAACACCGCCGCATCCTTGGCGACAAGTTGCGAACGGGCGTTCATCAGCACGTAGTCGAGGTCGTGCGCCTCCATTCCCTGGAACTGGGGCAGTCCTGCAATCAGCGAGCGATCAAGATGGCTCAAGCATTTCTCCTACATGAAACCCTTGCTCCGGCGGGCCCGACCGCGCTTCCGGAAACGGCGCAACTTCACACTTCGACGGTGAAACCGCAAGCTTCGCGGCAAATCGGTATTTTCGCCTAAATTTGCGCTGCGACAAACAAAGTTCGCCAACGCGCCATATACCACCCTTCGACCCATACACGGACGCAACGAGAAGAATGGAGATCGAAATGAAACGGATTATCGTACTTGCAGCGGCGCTGGCCGCGATGGCGGTCGCGGGCGCCGCGCAGGCTGCCGACCATCAGGTCCAGATGCTCAACAAGGGCGACAAGGGCGCCATGGTGTTCCAGCCCGACTTCATCCAGGCCGCGCCCGGCGACACCGTCACCTTCGTGCCGACCGACAAGGGGCACGACGCCGAATCCATCAAGGGCATGATCCCCGACGGGGCCGAGCCCTTCAAGGGCAAGATCAGCCAGGAACTCACCGTGACGCTGGACAAGGAAGGCGTCTACGGCGTGAAATGCACGCCGCACTACGGCATGGGCATGGTCGCCCTGATCGTGGTCGGCAAGCCGGTCAACCTGACGGAGGCCGAGGCAGTCAAGCAAACCGGCAAGGCCAAGCCCCGGTTCGCCGAGCTTTTCGCCCAGGTTCCCGCCAACTGACGATAACCGGCGCGGCGCGGGCCTGACCCACGCCGCGCACGGCCGGCCGTCCGGCCATTGAAAGAACCCGAGCGTGGCCATCCCCCGCACCAGACCCGGCAATTATCCGGCGATCCTGTCCTACGGCTTTCGGCCGTTCTTCCTCCTGGGTTCGTTTTATGCCGGCCTGGCCATCCTGCTGTGGCTGCCGCTGTTTTACGGCGAACTGCGGATAGACAGCCTGTTCGCGCCGGTCGACTGGCACGTGCACGAACTCCTGTTCGGTTACCTGGCGGCGGTGATGACCGGCTTTCTACTGACCGCCATTCCCAACTGGACCGGCCGGCTGCCGGTGCAGGGCATGCCGCTGCTGGGGCTCGTGCTTTTGTGGCTCGCCGGCCGCCTCGCCGTCTCCTTTTCCGGCGAGATCGGCTGGCTGGCGGCGGGCGTCATCGACTGCGCCTTCCTGCTCGCCGTGGCCGCAGCGGCCGCGACCGAGATCGTCGCCGGCCGCAACTGGCGCAATCTCAAGGTGCTGATCCCGGTGACGGTGCTTCTGGCCGCCAATATCCTGTTCCACGGCGAAGCGCACTTCTCCGGCGTCTCGGACATCGGCCGCCGGCTCGGCATCGGCGCCGCGATCCTTCTGATCACCATCATCGGCGGACGCATCATTCCAAGCTTCACCCGCAACTGGCTGGTGCGCGAGAACCCCGGCCGGCTGCCGGTGCCGTTCAACCGCTTCGACGCCGTGGCCATCGGCCTGTCGGCGCTGGCGCTGGCGGGATGGGCCTTCCTGCCGGAATGGCGGGCGACAGGGCTGGCCCTGCTGGCGGCCGCCGCCGCCAATGTCTGGCGTCTCGGCCGCTGGGCCGGCCAGCGCACCTTGCGCGATCCGCTGGTCCTCATCCTGCACGTCGCCTATCTGTTCGTGCCGCTCGGCTTTCTTCTTACCGGGCTTGCCGCCCTTCACCCGGAAACGCTTTCGCCCGCCGCCGGCATTCATGCCTTCAGCGCCGGCGCCATCGGCACGATGACGCTCGCGGTGATGGTGCGCGCCACGCTCGGCCACACCGGGCGCGCGCTGGCCGCCAGAAAGGCCGGCTGCTTCGTGTTCGCGGCGGTCGTGGTCGCGGCGGCCGTCCGTATCGCGGCCGCGCTCGGCCTGCCGGGCGACTGGCCCATCCACCTCGCCGCCTGCGCCTGGGCGGCGGCCTTCCTCGGCTTCGCCGCCCTCTACGGCCCCATGATCCTACGGCCGCGTATCTAGGACTTTGATCGAAGCAGGCGGGCATAAAGCTCGCCGACGATGCCGCGGCGGAACACCAGCACGCAGATCATGAAGATCGCGCCGGTGGCGATGGTCACCGGGAAGCCGGAGGTGGCGAGCGTGTTCTGCAGGCCGACGACGAGGCCGGCGCCGACGATCGGCCCGACCATGGTGCCGATGCCGCCGAGCAGCGTCATCAGGATCACTTCGCCCGACATCTGCCAGGTGACGTCGGTCAGCGTGGCGAACTGGAAGACGATGGCCTTGGTGGCGCCGGCCAGCCCGGACAGCGCCGCCGACATGACGAACGCCGCCAGCTTGTAGTTGGCGACCGAATAGCCGAGCGAGGTGGCGCGGGCCTCGTTTTCGCGGATCGACTTCAGGATCATGCCGAAGGGCGAATTGACGATGCGCCAGATGGCGAAAACGCCGAGCAGGAAAATCGCCAGCACGACGTAATAGATGTCGAGCGGATCGCGCAGGTCGACGACGCCGAACAGGGCGCCGCGCGGCACGCCCTGGATACCGTCCTCGCCTTGCGTGAACGGCGCCTGCACGCAGAAGAAGAAGAACATCTGCGCCAGCGCCAGCGTGATCATGGCGAAATAGATGCCCTGCCTGCGGATGGCGAAGAAGCCCATGACCAGGCCCATGACGGCGGCGCCCGCAGTGCCGAGCAGGATGCCCGCCTCCGGCGGCCAGCCCCAGACCTTGACCGAATGGGCGCAGAAATAGGCCGCGCCGCCGAAGAAGGCGGCATGGCCGAAGGACAGCAGGCCGGTATAGCCGAGCAGGAGATTGAAGGCGCAGGCAAACAGCGCGAAGCACAGCATCTTCATCAGGAAGATCGGGTAGACGAAGAACGGACCGGCCAGCAGCGCGGCGATGCCGAGCCCCACCAGCGTCCACTCCAGCCTCGCGGAGCGTCGGGCGCGGGCTTCCTGAAGCGTGACCTCGGCCATCTCAGGCATCCCTTCCGAACAGGCCGGCGGGCCGGACCAGAAGCACCACCACCATGATGACGAAGACGACGAGATTGGAAGCCTCGGGGTAGAAGACCTTGGTCAGCCCCTCGGCTAGCCCGAGCGCGTAGCCGGTGACGATCGCCCCGAGGATCGAGCCCATGCCGCCGACCACGACGACGGCGAAGACGACAATGATGAGATCCGACCCCATCAGCGGGCTGACTTGGTAGACCGGGGCCGCCAGAATGCCGGCCAGCCCGGCCAGCGCCGACCCCAGCCCATAGGTCAGGGTGAGCAGCAGCGGCACGTTGACGCCGAAGGCCTGGACGAGCTGCGGGTTTTCGGTCGCCGCGCGCAGGTAGGAGCCGAGCCGCGTCTTCTCGATCAACGCCCAGGTGCCGAAGCAGACGATGAGCGAGGCCACCACCACCCAGCCGCGATAGATTGGCAGGAACATGAAGCCGAGATTGACGCCGCCCGAAAGCAGCGGCGGCACCGAATAGGGATTGCCCGACACCCCGTAATAATAGCGGAACACCCCTTCGAGGACGAGGGCGAGGCCGAAGGTGAACAACAGCCCGTAGAGCGGATCGACGCCGTAGAGCCGGGAAATGGCGAGCCGCTCCAGCACCATGCCGAACAGCCCGACCAGCACCGGAACGAGGATCAGGGCCGGCCAGTAGCCGATGCCGAAATTGACCAGAAGCAGGTAGCCGACGAAAGCGCCCAGCATGTACTGCGCGCCGTGGGCGAAGTTGATGATCTGCAGCATGCCGAAGATGATCGCCAGCCCGAGGCTGAGCATGGCGTAGAACGAGCCGTTGATGAGGCCGACCAGCAACTGCCCGAGAAAGGCCTGCAGGGGGATTCCGAAGATCATGGTCATGGCGTCCTCACACCCCCAGCACTTCGTGCAGTTCGGCCATATGCGAGGACAGTTCCGCCACCGGGAAACCGCCTACCACCTTGCCGTGCTCCATCAGGTAGAAGCGGTCGGCGATGCGGCTGGCGAAGCGGAAATTCTGTTCCACCAGAAGGATGGTCATGCCGCGCGCCTTGAGTTCCGCCAGCAGCTCGCCGATACGCTGCACGATGACCGGCGCCAGGCCCTCGGTCGGCTCGTCGAGCAGAAGCATGGTGACGCCGGTGCGCAGCATGCGCGCGATCGCCAGCATCTGCTGCTCGCCGCCGGACAGTTTCGTGCCCTGGCTGTTGCGGCGCGCCTTGAGGTTGGGGAACAGCTCGAAGATTTCTTCCACGCTCATGCCGCCCGGGGCCACCACCGGGGGCAGCACCAGGTTCTCGTCCACCGTCAGCGTGGCGAAGATGCCGCGCTCTTCGGGCACGAAGCCGATGCCGGCATAGGCGGTGCGGTGCAGCGGCAGATGCATCAGGTCGTGGCCGTCGAAGGCAATCTCGCCGGTGCGCTTGCGGATCAGGCCGACGATGGAGCGCAAGGTGGTGGTCTTGCCGACCCCGTTGCGGCCAAGCAGCGTGACCGTCTCGCCGCGAAAGACCTCGAGGTCGACGCCATGCAGCGCGTGGCTTTCGCCGTACCAGGCATTGAGGCCGCGAACCGACAGCAGGGGCGCGTTCCCGGCCATCAGGCTTGCTCCGTTCCCATATAGGCGACCTTGACCCGCTCGTCGCGGCTCACCGCGCCATAGTCGCCGGCGGCCAGCACCTCGCCGTGTTGCAGCACCGTGATCCAGTCGCACAGGTCGGCGACGACCGTGAGGTTATGCTCGACCATCAGCACGGCGCGGTCCTTCGCCACCACGCGGATGATATCGGAAACGGTGCCGACATCCTCATGGCCCATGCCGGCCATCGGCTCGTCCAGCAAAAGCACCTTGGGATCGAGCGCGAGCGTGGTGGCGATTTCAAGCACCCGCTTGCGGCCGTAGGAGAGGTCGCCGGCGAGCCGCCCGGCATCGCCGTCGAGGCCGACGGAGGCCAGAAGTTCCACGGCACGCGGCGTCAGCCGGTCGAGCGTGGCCAGCGAGCGCCAGAACTGGGCGGCGAGCCCGCCCGGCCGCTGCAAGGCGACCCGCACGTTGTCGAGCACGCTCAGATGCGGGAAAATCGCCGATATCTGGAACGAACGCACCAGCCCCATGCGCGCCACCCGCGCGGCAGAGGTGCGGGTAATGTCGCGGCCGAGCAGTTCGATCCTGCCGCCGGTCGGCGCCAGGAATTTGGTCAGGAGGTTGAAGACGGTCGTCTTGCCGGCGCCGTTGGGGCCGATCAGCGCGTGAATCTTGCCGTGATGGACGTCCAGATCGACATTGTTGACGGCGGTGAAACCGGCGAAATCCTTGCGCAGGCCGCGGGCGGAAAGCACCACCCGCGGCCTGTCTTGCTTATCGTCACCGTCTACCGACGCGGCCACGTCCGTGGCCGCCGTCACTTGAGGTCGCAGCCACTTTCCGAAGCGGGCAGGAACGCCTTGTCGCCCGGAATGGTGGCGAGATAGGTGTAGTAGTCCCAGTCCTTCTTGCTCTCCTCAGGCTTCTTGACCTGATAGAGATACATGTCGTGGACCATGTTGCCGTCGCTCTGCACCTTGCCGTTCTCGGTGAAGACGTCGTTGACCGGCATGGAATGCAGTTCCTTGGCGACCGTCTCCGTCTCGTCGGTGCCGGCCTTGTCGATGGCCTTCAGATATTGCAGCACCGCCGAATAGGTGCCGGCCTGGATCATGTTGGGCATGCGCTTGGTGCGCTCGAAGAAGCGCTGGGCGAACTCGCGGCTCTTGTCGTCGCGGTCCCAGTAGAAACCCTCGGTCAGCACCACGCCTTGTGCGGCCTGGAGCCCGAGGCCATGCACCTCGGCCAGCGTGAACAGGAGCGCCGCCAGCCGCTGCCCGCCTTGGACGATGCCGAATTCAGCCGCCTGCTTGATCGAATTCGACGTATCGAGGCCGGCATTGGCGAGGCCGATGACCTTGGCGCCCGAAGACTGCGCCTGGAGCAGGAAGGACGAATAGTCCGTGGTGCCGAGCGGATAGCGCACCGAGCCCAGTACCTTGCCACCCTTTTCCTTGACGAATTTAGATGTCTGCTCTTCCAGCGAATAGCCGAAGGCATAGTCGACGGTCAGGAAAAACCAGCTGTCGCCGCCGGCCTCGACCAGTGCGCCGCCGGTGCCGACCGCCTGCGAATGCGTGTCATAGGCCCAGTGGAAGCCGTAGGGCGAACAGGACTTGCCGGTCAGGTCCGTCGTCGCCGCGCCAGTGACGATGTCGATCTTCTTCTTGTCCTTGGAAATGCCCTGCACGGCGAGCGCCACCGAGGAGGTGGTCAGTTCCATGATGGCGTCGACCTGCTCCGTGTCATACCACTGGCGGGCGATGTTGGAGGCGATGTCGGGCTTGTTCTGGTGATCGGCGTCAACCACCTCGATCGGCGCGCCCTGCACTTTTCCGCCGAAATCCTCGACCGCCATCTTGGCCGCCTCGACCGACCATTTGCCGCCGAAATCGGCATAAACGCCGGACTGATCATTAAGGATGCCGATCTTGACCTTGCCGTCCGAAATGTCGGCTGCCATGGCGGGAACGGCGGTGGTGGCCAAAAGGACCGCGGAAACGAGGGTTGATAGTCGCACTTGTCGTCCTCCCTTAACGCAGCGCGTCGTCAAGCGGCGGCGGAGGCTGCATGATACCTCTCGAAGAATGAGGAACCGCCGTCCCCTCGTCAAGAACGGAACCGGGGCGGCGGCGTATAATATCGTTTAGCGAGATAAAATGCCGTGTTTTTGCCGCGTCCCCGATTGCGGAGCGGGGAATTTTGGCGATGAATAGGCCAATGGGCAACGCAGTGCATGACCGGAACGGCAACGACGCCGACGATTTCGGCGAATGGGATTACATCATCGTGGGCGCCGGCTCGGCCGGCTGCGTGCTCGCCAACCGGCTGAGCGCCGATCCGAAGAACCGGGTGCTGCTGCTCGAGGCGGGCGGCAAGGACAATTACCACTGGGTCCACATCCCGGTCGGCTATCTCTACTGCATGGGTAATCCGCGCACCGACTGGTGCTACAGCACGGAGGCGGAAAAGGGCCTCAACGGCCGTTCGCTTTCCTACCCGCGCGGCCGGGTGCTGGGCGGATGCTCGTCCATCAACGGCATGATCTACATGCGCGGCCAGGCGCGCGACTACGACCAATGGCGCCAGTCCGGCAATCCCGGCTGGGGCTGGAGCGACGTGCTGCCGCTGTTCAGGCGCTCGGAGGACCACTATGCGCTGAATGACGCGAACCATGGCCAGGGGGGGCCGCTGCGCGTCGAGCGGCAGCGCCTCAACTGGCCGATCCTCGATGCGGTGCGCGAGGCGGCCAGCGAGCTCGGCGTGCCGGCCACCGACGATTTCAATACCGGCAACAACGAAGGCGCCGGCTATTTCGACGTCAACCAGCGCCACGGCGTGCGCTTTTCCGCGGCGCGCGCCTTCCTGCGCCCGGCGCGCAAGCGCGCCAACCTGCGCATCGCCACCCATGCCCAGGCCGAGCGCATCCTGTTCGATGGAAGTCGCGCCACCGGCATCCTGTTTCGCGGCGCGAACGGCCGCCGGGCAAAGGCCAGGGCGGCGGGCGAAGTGCTGCTTTCGGCCGGCGCCGTCAACTCGCCGCAATTGTTGCAGCTTTCGGGGATCGGGCCGGCGCCGCTGCTGAAGGAGCACGGCATCGACGTGCTGCGCGACCTTCCGGGGGTCGGCGAAAACCTCCAGGACCATTTGCAGATCCGCACCGCTTTCCGCATCGAGGGTGCCGCGACGCTGAACGAGCGGCAGGCGAGCCTGTGGGGCAAGGCCGGCATCGCGCTCGAATACGCGCTGTGGCAGTCCGGGCCGATGGCGATGGCACCGAGCCAGTTCGGCATTTTCATGCGCTCCGATCCGCGCTTCGACACGCCCAATATCGAGTTTCACGTCCAGCCGCTGTCGCTGGAGAAGTTCGGCGAAGCATTACACACCTTCCCGGCGATCACGGTTTCGGTGTGCAACCTGAGGCCGGAATCACGCGGCCATGTGCGCATCCGCACTGCCGACCCGCACCAGGCCCCGGCGATCGCGCCCAACTACCTGTCCACCGACGGCGACCGCGAGATCGCCGCGCAATCGATCACCCATGCGCGGCGGCTGATGGCAACCGAGCGCATGCGCCGCTACCACCCGCAGGAATTCAAGCCGGGCACGCATATCAGCAGTCCGGACGATCTGGCGCGCGCGGCCGGCGATATCGCCACCACCATTTTCCATCCTGTCGGCACCGCCAGGATGGGCAACGATGCGGCCGCGGTGGTCGATCCCGAATTGAAGATTCACGGCATCGAGCGCCTGCGCGTGGTCGATGCCTCGATCATGCCGACCATCGTATCCGGCAACACCCATGCGCCGACGGTGATGATCGCGGAAAAAGCCTCCGAGATGATCCTGTCGACCTGACCCTTTACGCCCGTCCGCCGTCCCGCCTCAGAAGGCGACGTCCAGATGGGCCTCGGCATGGGCGATGAGGGCGTGGTCGCTGCCATAGGCGGTTTCGACATCGCCGCCGAACGTCATGCCTGCACCGTTCGACACCGAAAGGCCGGCGCCGACGAAACCGCGAAGCGCCTGTTTCCTGCTGCCGTCGGCAAAGGCGATTTGCTGGCCGAGCAGGTTGGCCGAGACGTCGCCGGCGTTGCGGACCATGCCGTCCAGCCCGGCCCGCCACGTCGTGCGCCAGACGCCAGAACTCGCCGTCACCGGCGGCATCGCCAGCGCCAGTTGGCCGCGCGCGGTGAAGAGATGAATGTCGCGGCCGGCGACCGACAGACCGTCGGCCGCTCCCGTCTCCGCATAATCGTCGAGGGACAGGCCGACATAGCGCAGCCGCAGGCTGGGGATCAGCGTGCTTTCGCCGTAGGGCATGCGCACCCCGAGCGTCAGCGAGGGGCTGACGAAGGCGCCGTCGTAATCCGCGCTCGCCATTTCGACGCCGCCCAGGACCAGATTGTCGGCAACGCGCCGGCGGCTGCTTTCGTCAAGCCTGCCGAAGGTCAGGGAAGCATCGGCGAAACGCGCTCCGGTGTCATAGGCGAGATAGCCGCCCCCGAAGACGCTGCGATGGGTGACATCCTGCGCATCGTCGTCGATGGAGGTCTTGCCTCCGGCCGCCCCGATGAAGATGCCTCCCAGGATATCGGCGGAAAGGTCGGTATCCACGCCGGCGACGATGCCGCCGAGATCGTCGTGGAACCCGGCCGCCGGCCCCGACGCCGCCTGGGTGCGGGTGACGCCGAACGGCGTGCCCCAGAGGCGGAAGCGATGGCCGGCGTCGCGGTCGTGCGTCTGCGACAGGTGCGTTTCGATGGCGTCGGCGACGCCGCCTGTCAGGTCCTCGACCACCGCGCCCGCGCTGGCGAAGCCGGTGACGTCGACCACCGCCGCGATCTCGCCGTCGATGGCGAAGGGCCTGCCGCCGGTCTCTATGTCCGCGCTGCCGTTGAAGGTCATGACGGCGCTCAGTCCGCGTCCGAACCTTACCGTGTTGCCGGCGCCGTCGAAGACGATAGGCCCCTGGATGGCTGTTCCGGCCAACAGGTTCAGCGTGGCATCGGATCCCTCGAAAGCGACCGCAATGCCCTGATCACTGAAGATATTGCCGGAATTCGTGACGGCCGCGCCGATACCCAGGTTCAGGAGCGCGATATTGCCCGCACCCTCGGTAAAAATCGAACCTGTATTGGCGATCACGGAGTGATCGGACACGACGCCGATGCCGACGGCACCCACACCGGACGCCAGCACCAGCCCCTTATTGTCGACGGCTACGTCGCCACCAAGGGCACCGATGCCGTTGACGGCTTGCCCGGACACGACGATCAATCCGGAATTGTCGACCCGCAGCCTGCCGCCGAAATTCTCCCAGATTATGCCGGAAGCGCCTTCCCCGCCGGCCCAGATGTAGCCGCTGTTGGAGACCGACAGATTGTCGCCGGAGCCGAGAATGCCCTCATTGCCGGTGCCGAACGACGCGAGGGTGCCGGTGTTGCGGATGGTTGCATCGGAACCGTCCGCAAGGATGCCGGTCGAGTGGTCGCTCGTTACCCAGACCCAGCCGTTGTTGAGGATGAAGGCAGAGTCGCCCTGCGAATTCACGGCGGCGCCGAAGGCCGTCGGATCGGCAGGGTCTTCCCATACACCGATCAGCCCGCCATTGGTCAGGCGCTGGCCCGAATTGAACATCCGCACCGCATCGCTGCCGGCCGCGCCGATCACGCCGCCCGCCCCGACCGTGCCGGTGTCGCCGGCACCGGCCATCGTCCTTGGTCCGCTCACCTGGCCGGAGTGAATCTCGAAGCTCTGGGAACTGGCGGGACCGTCGCCGAAAGTCACGATGGCCACCGCCGAGACGATGGCAACCATCGATATCCGCACACTCGACATTGCCCGCCCTCGCCCGCCGTGACGACGCGCGATTCTGTTCCGATCGTCGCATCAATGCAAGTGCCGTCTCGCCCCGGTTGGTCGCACAGCGCTTTGCCGGCGCCGGTTCGTGTCGGGCGTGCAACAACGATCGCGTGCCGGCCCGGCACTATTTGGCCGGCGCGGAAAGAATCCGCGCCGGCCATTCGGTTCGGGAAAAGAAGCGTCAGCCTCCGAGAACGCGGTTCATCAAACTATCGAGCCAGGCCTTGAGCAATGCCTGATTGCGGTCGTCGCCGCTTTGGCCCTGACCGTTGCCGTTGCCGTCTCCGGCATTGCCGTTGCCGTTGCCATCGCTCCAGTTGTCGTTCCCGTTGTCGTTGCCCTGGTTTCCGTTCCCGTTGTTGTTTCCGACGTTGCCGTTACCGTTGCCGTTGCCACCTCCGGCCACGACAACACAGGCGGAGGAGGCGGTCAACGCCGCGGCGAACAACGCCATGACGACTGTTCTTCGCGTATGACTACCCATCATCGACCGCATCGTCAGTTTCCGTTGAAGTTGCCGTTGCCGGAACCGATGTTATCGTTTCCGTCGTACATCCCGCCGTTGAAATTGCCGTTGAACGAGCCGATGTTCCGGTTGCCGCTGGTGGTGGAAACATTACCGACGCCGTTGAAGGCTCCGATATTGCCGCTGCCGCCGTTGAACGCGCCAATGTTGTTGGTGCCGGTGTTGTGGTAGCCCAGATTCCCGTTGGCGGATGGCGTGCCGTTGCCATTGGCGTTACCGTTGGCCGTGCCGATGTTGCGGTTGCCGTTGCGGTTGCCGTTGCGGTAGCCGACATTGCCGTTGCCGTTGCCATTGCCGTTGCCGATACCGGCGTTGCGGTTGCCGTTGCGGTTGCCGTTGGCGGCACCGACATTGCCATTGCCGTTGCCATTGCCGTTGCCGATACCGGCGTTGCGGTTGCCATTGCGGTTGCCGTTGGCGGCGCCGACATTGCCATTGCCGTTGCCGTTGCCGTTGCCGATACCGGCGTTGCCATTACCGTTGTTGTTGCCGTTGCCGACGCCGACATTGCCGTTGCCGTTGCCGTTGCCGTTGTTGGTACCGGTATTGCCGTTGCCGTTGTGATTGCCGTTGTTGGCGCCAACATTGCCGTTGCCGTTACCATTGCCGTTACCGACGCTGGCGGCGAAGGCCGGGCTCACCCCGGTCCCGACCGAAAGCAACGCCGGCGTGCAAAGTGCCAGGCAAGCAAAGGCTGTTACATAAGGTTTCATGATCGACTCCCTGAATTATGTCACAAGCATCCGTTCCAATGAGAGGAGCCCAGCCCCGAAATGAGGTAGGAGCGGCCACCACCCGTGCATGTCGCCATGGCAGATGGCGTCGTCATGTCTTCGTCGTGGAACCGGGACGCCCCGGCCGAACCCGAAGAACTGCCTGCGCCGCCGCCGCCGCCACTGCCGCCGCCGCCGCCACTGCCGCCACCGCCGCCGCTCGTGCCGCCACCGTTGCCATTGCCGTTATCGTTGCCATTGTCGGCACCGGTATTGCCGTTGCCGTTGTCATTGCCGTTACCGACACCGGTATTGCCGTTGCCGTTGTGATTGCCATTACCGATGCCGGTGTTGCCGTTGCCGTTGTGGTTGCCGTTGCCCACGCCGGTATTGCCGTTGCCATTGCCGTTTCCGCTGCCGACGCTAGCGGCAAGGACCTGCTGCACGCCGACTTCAGCCGGAAGCAGCACAGGCGCCCAGACCAGCAGGCAGACCGCGGTTGTTAGATGTCCTTTCATGACGCTCTCCTATCTCGCCGCCCCGAACGCTGGTCGGGATTGCGGAAAAGAAGACCGAGGCACTGCGCCGGTTGGGGTTGGGGGTGGGGACGTGGGGCCGCAGGAGCCTCGATCTTCTTCTGTGAAGCCGGCTACCAGTTGAAGTTGCCGTTGCCGTTGCCGTTGAGGAACCCGTGATTGCCGTTGCCGTTCACGTTGCCGTTGAAGGCGCCGACGTTGCCATTGCCATTCACGTTGCCGCTGAGACCGCCACGGTTGCCATTGCCGTTGACGTTGCCGTTGCCGAGCCCCATGTTGCCATTGCCGTTCACATTACCGTTACCGACGCCATGGTTGCCGTTGCCGTTCAGGTTACCGTTAAAGGCGCCGTGGTTGCCGTTGCCGTTCAGATTGCCGTTAAAGGCACCATGATTGGCATTACCGTTGCCGTTGCCGTTGCCGATCCCAACGTTGCCGTTACCATTGCCGTTACCGCTACCGATGGAAGCAGCTCCAGCATAACCAGTCAAAGAGGCGATTATCGTTGCTGCGATGATACTTTTCCACATGGTATTTACCTTTCCGATCTCTGACAATTACCTTTAATTCTTTGTCATACTGTCAGGAGACTGACCCATACTCGAACCTGACCGGCGCATTATCGGCTAAATGGAGAGTTAACCAATTGGGGATTAACCAGACTGCTTGTCGGGTTCATAGCGGGCGGGCGGATCGGGATTCGCCGTGTCGAGGCGGGAAAAGCCCGACATGCACACCGGGTAAAACAGTTTATCTATAGGCGTGACGCTGGGAGTTCGGTCCGCCGGTCAGGCGGGCCTTCAAAACCAGCTTCAGGAAGGGGGGGGCGCCGGACTCAGTCCACATTCCGGCAAAATCTGCCAATATTCGTTTACTTCCCGTACAGTTGTTCCACGGCTGCCAGTTCGGACGGATACCGCAATGCTTTCGGCAGAGATGAGAGGCCACGACTGGTTAAATCTTCACAAGAAGATCGGGGTGGTAACACTCTGGGTCTGCGGGCTGACGCTGGGCAGCGACATCGTCTGGATTTCGGTGGCATCGCACGATTCATGGCACTTCGATGCCGCGGACTGGCTCCTGAGCGGAGGGATCGTCCTGGTCATGGTGTTGGCGATGGCACTGGTGCGCTCGATCGGGCGCGCGGCCGAGATCGAGCGCGAACGGGCGCGCACCAGCCAGGAACTGGAGCACAGCCAGGCCAGCCTGCGGGCGGTGGTCAAGTCCATGCCGGTCGGCGTCGTCGTGGTCGAAGCTCCCAGCGGGCGCCTGATCCTGGCCAACGACCAGCATGAGCAGTTGCTGCGCTACATGCTCGTTCCCGGCGCCACCTTGTGGGAGCAGTGCGGGCAACGGGCGTATCACGCCGACGGGCAACCCTACGAATACTACGACTGGCCGGTGGCGAAGGCCATTCATGCCGGGGACGTCGTGATCGACGAGGAGGTCTGGACCGAGCGCGGCGACGGCAGCAGAGCCTGTTTTTCGATCAACGCCGCCCCGGTATTCGACAGCGCCGGCACGATCTCGGCCGCGGTGATCGCCTTCACCGACGTCACCGAGCACAAGGAGATCGCCGAGGAGCGGGCGATACTGACGCGCCGGCTCATCAACACGCAGGAAGAGGAGCGCCTGCGCATCGCGCGCGAACTGCACGACGAGATGGGGCAGGATCTCACCGCCCTGTCGCTCGGGCTGAAGTCGCTGGAGGGCCTGGAAGAAATCCACGACTTCAAGCAGGCCGTTTCCGGCATCCGCAAGATCGTCGAGCACATGAGCGTGCAGGTCCATCATACGGCGGCCAACCTGCGGCCGGTGCTGCTCGACCATCTCGGCCTGCGCGAGGCGATCGAGGACCTGGTCATCACCTGGTCGGAGCGTCTCGGCATATCGGCCGACGTCCATCTGGAGGCGCTCTCGGACCCGCTGGACGACGAGGCGGCGACGACCATCTACCGTGTCGTCCAGGAAGCGCTGACCAACGTCGCCAAGCACTCGCGCGCGAGCGGGATCAGCGTCACCGCCCAGATATCCGACGAACTGCTGCGCGTCGTCGTCGAAGACGACGGCAGGGGCTTCGATTGCACGATCATGGACACCAAGCGGCGGGGGTGTTTCGGGCTTTCCGGAATGCGCGAGCGCCTGGCGCTGGTGGGAGGCAATTTCAGCGTCGAGAGCGCTCCCGGCCAAGGGACGACCGTCTACGTTTCGCTGCCTTCCACGGCCGGGCAGGCGGAAGGCGCCGTGCAATGAGCCAACCCCGTTCGCCCCGGCGGGTATTCCTCGTCGACGACCACCCGGTCGTCCTGTCGGGCATACGGGCGATGGTGGAGGCGGAAGGCGACCTGGAGGTGGCCGGCGTCGCCGGGAACGTGGAAAGCGCCCTGGCCGGCCTTGCCGAGACATTGCCCGACATCGTCGTCATCGACGTCTCGCTGCCGGGATCGAGCGGCATCGTACTGGTCGACCAGATGCGGGTACTGTATCCCAACACGGCGGCGCTGGCGCTGACGCTGCATGAAGAGCCGGCCTATGTGCGCCAGTTGCTGCATGCCGGTGCCCGCGGCTTCATTCTCAAGCGCTCGGCCGCCGAGGAACTGATCCACGCGATCCGGTCGGTGCTGGCGGGCGGTCTCTACATCGACCCCGGGGTGGCCGCCAAGATATTGACGGAGCCGAAATTCTTGACCACCAGCGCCGACCCGCTCAGCGAGCGGGAGATGATGGTCGTCAAGCTGGTCGCCAAGGGCTTCAGCAACAAGGAGATTTCAGGCCAGCTCTCGCTGAGCGTCAAGACCGTCGAAACCTACCGTGCCCGCGCCTACGAAAAGCTCGGGCTGAGAACCCGGGCAGCCCTTGTCCGCTACGCGACCCTCGAAGGCTGGATGACGGAAGACTCGTGACCCCGCGCGCCATTCACCCGGCGGTGGCCGACGCGGCAGCATAGGGTTTTGTGCGGAAATTCGTCCAGAACCACCATAGAAGCGGCACGGTGACCACGATCATGACGATCGGCCGGAACCACAGCCGGATCAGGGCGTGCACCTGCCCGAACAAGCCGGTAAGGCCAGCCAGGAAGAGCAGCGCGGCAAGGACGGCGTGCAGCCATCCCCTGCTCCCGTTTTCCCACATGACGGCAACCGCGACCCCGGCCGGCAGGACGAGCATGACGAAGGTATTGTACTCGACGCGCGGATTGAAGATGCACATGTAGAAGCAGGCCGCGAGGAAGATGGCGAGCCCGCTGGTCTTCCGGTCCAGCTTGCGGTCGTACCAGACGACAAGCCCCAGCGTGGCAAGCGCGGCAACGAGGCGGATGCCTGTCGCCACTATCTCCGGCAGCGGTATCCCGATGGCGGTGAACGGCGCGGTGAAATCGGCGGGCTGGAACGCCACCGACCGGTGCAGCGACATCGACGTCATCAGCCTGGCGAAGTCCTCATAAAGCATGGTCACGTAATCCGCCGGCCCGAAGGCATAGGGGATCGCCAGCAGAAGAAGCACCGACAACAGCAGCATCGGAATGAGCTTCGGCCTCAAGACGCCAATCAAAAGCAGCACCACGATCGCCGTCGGCTTGGCGACCAGGGCCAGCGTGGCCCAGAAAAGGGTTTCGGCGCGCTTGCCGTCCAGCGCCGACATCACGAGCAGCCAGCACGCCCCCGTCAGCAGCACGGTCGCCTGACCGTTGCGCATCGCGCCGGCCGATACGGGCAGGGCCAGAAGGACGGCATAAGACAGCATCCAGATCCGGTTCGACGGCTGAATCCGCGCGATCTGGCGCATTGCCGCATAGGTAAGCACCGCAAAACCCAGCAACCGCCAGAGAAGGTCGCCGGCGAAGGGGCCAAGCTTGGCGAACGGCATGAACAGCACTGCGAAAGCCGGCGTATAAAGATAGCCGACCGCCAGATCGAGATTATAGGGCGATTGACCGGCGGCGAACGCTTCGGCGCCATGCCGATAGGCGGGGATCACCGACCGGTGGTCCGGCGCAAGGCTCGAAATCACCAGGATGACAAGGAAGCTGGTCACCCACAGGACCAGCCCGCCCCAATCCACCATCCTTCCGGACCAGACGCGCCTGAACCCCACCATGGTCGATATTGCCCCCGCCGACGGCGAATTTTACCCAAGTTGCCTGCCTCGAGCGCATATCACGGACGGGCGCCTTCGGTACAGCACCTTCACAAGCGGCTTTCGGAAGGAAGCGTGGGATATGGCGCGGGAGAGGCCGGCACCGGGAATCCCGGCGAGCACACAGCCTAAATCCGCTGGTGGAGCTGAGGGGGATCGAACCCCTGACCTCGTCATTGCGAACGACGCGCTCTCCCAGCTGAGCTACAGCCCCGTTCAGCGGATGGCGCATTTATGGGGTGCGGCCGGCGCCTGTCAAGCGGCCTGCGCGTCCGCTCGCCGATTTCATCGTACGCCTTCGATCATCTACCCTACCGCGGCGCGCTACGGTGCAGCGGACGCGAGCGGCAAGGGTCTTGCCCGCTTCCTCGGCAATGGCTACATGTCGCTCATCGAACGGAGCCTTTAATGAACGCGCTTATCGACACGCTCATCTACGCGCTCAGCCTGTACTGGTGGATCATCATCGCGTCAGCCATCTTTTCCTGGCTGTTCGCCTTCAACGTGGTCAATTCACGAAACGCCTTCGTGAACAACATCGGCACGGTGCTCTATCGCCTGACCGAGCCGGTCTACCGGCCGATTCGCCGTTTCCTGCCGGACCTCGGCGGCATCGACATTTCACCTATCATCGTTCTGCTGGTCATCTTCTTCCTGCAGCGTTTTCTCGACAGCACCGTGCGGTTCGCCTTTTATTGACGAGCCTCGCCGACGAAGGCGGCTGAGCCGGCTTCGTCGCAGCTTCAGATCGCCAGCCCGGCCTTGAGCCCCTCAAGCACCGCCTCCTCGGCGGTGCGCGGCGTCAGCGCATCGCCGATGACATGGACCTCGCCCGCGAAACCGTCGAGTTCCGCTTCCAGTTCGGCAACGCGATCGTGCCCCTGCGACAGCACCAGCGTGTCGACATCCTCGAAAATCATCGGCGCGCCGGAGGCGGCGTGCTCCATGTACACGGTCACGCCATCGGCCCCGTAGAGGCGCGCATAAGGCACGATCTCGACGCCCAGCCGGTGGAGATTGGCGACCATCGTGTCGCGGACATAGCCGTGGATGGTTTCGCCCGCCGCGACGGCTTCCACGCACAGCCGCACCCGGCAGCCGTCGCGCGCCAGCCTCTCTGCCAGCCCCATGCCGATCCAGTCGGCCCGCCAATCGGCGATGACGACGCTGGCGCCGACATTGGCCTGGCCGGTGAGCACCTGCCAGGCATCGACCACATGGCTGTCCTCGCCGCCTTCCATGGCGGGGCGGTGCGGCCGGCCGCCGGTCGCGATCACCACCGCATCGGCGCCAGCCGCCTCGACCAGCGCACGCGTCACCGGCGAGCGGCGCTGCACGACGACGCCGGCCAGTTCCATCTCGTGTTGCAGGTTGGTGATGATGCCGCCGAACTCGGCCCGCCCCGGCAGAAGCTGCGCCAGCCGGGCCTGGCCGCCCAGCTGCGCATCGGCCTCGTGCAGCACCACCTCATGGCCGCGCTCGGCCAGAACGGCGGCCGCCTTCATGCCCGCCGGCCCGCCGCCGGCGACGATCACGCGCCTGCGCAGCACCGCCTTCGGTTTCACCCCCAGGGTCAGCTCGCGCCCGGTTTCCGGGTGCTGGATGCAGGAGATCGGATAACCCTTGTGGAAATGGCCGATGCAGGCCTGGTTGCAGCCGATGCAGGCGCGGATATCGTCCACCCGGCCGTCCCTCGCCTTCGCCGGCATGTCGGGATCGCAGATCATGGCGCGGGTCATGCCGCACATGTCGGCCTGCCCCGTCTCCAGCACCTGTTCGGCGATCTGCGGCTGGTTGATGCGGCCGGCGACGAACACCGGCTTGCCGACGACGGCCTTGAGCGCGGCCGCAAAGGGCGCGGAATAGCCGCCGGAATAGTACATGGGCGGCACGATATGGACCGCACCCATCAGCGACGCCGAGGTACCGGCGACGACGTTGAAATAATCGATGTCCCCGTCACCGTCGAGCATCTTGCAGAAGGTCAGCACCTCGGCCGTCTCGAGTGTCTGGCTGTCGTGCTCCTCGCCGGTGATGCGTAGCCCGACCACGAAATCAGGACCGGTCCTGGCACGGATATCGGCAGCCACCTCGCGCAGGAAGCGCAGCCGGTTCTCGATGCTGCCGCCGTAGGCGTCCTCGCGCAGGTTGACATGGGGATTGAGGAACTGGGCGGGCAAATAGCCATGGCTGGCGACGATCTCGCAGCCGTCGAACCCGGCCTTCATGAGCCGGGCGGCCGCGTCGCCGTAACCGGAGACGATTTCCCGCAGCAGTTTCAGCGACAGTGGCACCGGCATGACGTGGAAGCGGGCGTTGGGCACCGCCGAGGGCGCATAGGCGACCGCCGCCGTGCCGTCCTGCGTTTCCATGATCTCGCGGCCCGGGTGGAAAAGCTGGCCGCAAATCTTCGCGCCGTGGCGATGCACGGCCTCGGCCAGCCGGGCATAGCCGGGGATGGCATCGTCGTCCGTTGCCATCAGGATGTGCGATGTATAGCGCGCGGTCTCATGCACACCGGAGACCTGGGCAACGATGAGGCCCACCCCGCCACGGGCGCGCGCCTCCTGATAGGCGACCAGTTGATCCGTGACATGGCCGTGATGGGCCATGACCGTGTCGTGACCGGTGGAGAGGATGCGGTTGCGAACCTCCATCTTGCCCACCCTGATCGGTGAAAAAAGATGCGGAAAGCTGGTCATGCACCCTCACAAGGCTGGGCGGGCGCCTGCGTAGACAGACGGAGCGCTTGGCTATCCGCCTTGTAGCGCAATGCCGGCATATCCGGCAACGGGCCTGCTGCCCGCGTCATGCCGGGGCCGCGTGGCGGAAACCGGAAGGACGGGCGCGGGAGGCGGTGGGCTGCAGTACCCCCACCCCTCCCCACAAGGGGGAGGGGGACTTGGCACCGCGCTTCCGCTTCCCCTCCCCCGTGTGGGGAGGGGTCAGGGGTGGAGGTATGCAGCACGGGGCGGCAGCCGGCCCCGCACAAAGAAAAAACCCGGCGGTTGCCCGCCGGGTTTTCCATCAGACGATGATGCGCCGATTAGAACGAGCGGTCGAAACGAACCGCCACGCCCCAGGCGTCGCCCTTTGCATGGGCGGTGGAGCCAGCGAAGGCGTCGCCACTTGCCTGAAGGTCAGCGGCATGCCAGTTCTTGCGGTT
>JBASAA010000050.1:0-128020 GCA_049650385.1 Mesorhizobium sp. | reverse complement strand
GGCCGCGACCGCAAGCGGCGCCGGCGCCGCCGCCGCCGCGGCGGCAAGGACCGCGACAACGGCGAGGCCCAGAATCGGCAGGAGGCTGCGGAAGCGACCGGAGATACCGTGTCCGAGGACTCCGACGATATGTCGGACGATGCGGAATCGGTCGAAGCCGAAGCCAGCGCCGAGACAGATAGCGCCGACGTTTCCGCCGTTGCGGCTGAAACCACGGAGGATGAGCAGCCGAAGAAGCGCCGACGCGGCAAGCGCGGCGGCAAGCGGCATCGTCAGGACGAGGGCGAGGCCGATACGCCGGATGCAGCCGAGCCGGTCGAGGCCGCCGAGAGCGAGTTCGAACCCGTTGCTCCAGAACCGCAGGCCGAAGCGCCCGCCCCTGTCGAGGAGCCGGTGACGGCCATGGCTGCGGAGAGCGAAGAGACGCCGGCGGCCGAGAAGCCCAAGAAGCCGCGCCGCACGACGCGGGCCAAAAAGGCCGCTGCCGAGGCCGTCGCTGAAGAAACGCCGGCCCCGGCGGCCGAGACGCCCGCCGAGGAACCGGCCAAGGAGGCCGAGGCTGCTGCGCCTGTCGCGGACAAGCCGGCCAAGCCGCGCGCTTCGCGGCGCAAGCCGGCCGCGGCGGCCGAAACCGCAACGGCACCCGTCGTTTCCTCGACGGTGGCCGACGCCCCGGCTGAGAGCGCGGAAAATACCGAGCAAAAGCCCAAGCGTGCCGGCTGGTGGCAGCGAAAGGGCTTTTTCTAAGCAACGATCGACGGCGCCGTAGCCGGAAGCGGCTTGCCTCGCGGGCTTTACGATGCCCATCGGGCGAGAGGAGAAGTGCCGTGCCAACAACCCTCTCCCTTTGTGGGCTTCAGCCCCCACCCTAACCCCTCCCCACAAAGGGGAGGGAAGCGGAAGCGCGGTGCCAGGATTCCCCTCCCCGTTGTGGGGAGGGGTTAGGGGTGGGGGTATAATGCCCGCGGCGGAGAACGAAAGCCTCCAATAGCGCGGCAGCCTGCTCCGCCGCCGCGCCGCATAAATGCCCAATTGATGGGGATCACAATTAAATGAAGTTTCCGGGGGCGGCTGTTCATTCGCAGCCGCCTCGTCTACCAGTAGGCACATCATGTTGAGCCCGCCACGTCCGAGATTGACCATCGCAGGCGCGACGCGCGCTCTTGCCTTGTTCTGCCTGAGCGCGGTCGTGGTGATGGCCGGAACGCTGGTGGCTGCCGCGCAAAACGTGCCCATCGTACGCGATGCCGAGATCGAGGCGCTGGTGCGCGACTATGCGCGGCCGATCTTCAAGGCCGCCGGCCTGTCCAACGCGGGCATCCAGATCGTCCTCGTCAACGATTCCCGCTTCAACGCCTTCGTTGCCGGGCGACGCCTGTTCATCAACACCGGTGCGCTGATGCAGGCCGAAACGCCCAATGAAATCATCGGCGTCATCGCCCATGAAGCCGGCCATCTGGCCGGCGGCCATCAGCAGCGTCTTCGCGACCAGTTGGAGCGCTCCAAGACCATGGCCATCGTCGCCGGCCTGCTTGGCGCAGGCGCCATCGTCGCCGGGGCCACCACCAACAACAAGGGACTGGCCGGCGCCGGCATGGGCATCGCCACGGGCGGCGGCGAGGTCGCGCAACGCACCCTGCTTAACTATCAGCGCGGCGAGGAAATGACCGCCGACCGTTCCGCGATCAACTACCTCAACGCCACCGGCCAGTCCGGCAAGGGTATGCTGAAGACCTTCCAGCGGTTCCAGAGCGCGCTTTCGCTTTCCGGCGCGCAGATCGATCCCTATCGAATCAGCCACCCCATGCCGCAGGACCGCATCGCCAACCTGAAAACCCTGATTGAAAAAAGCCCGTTCTACGGCAAGACCGACCCGGAAGCCCTGCAGCAGCGCCACGACATGATGCGCGTCAAGATCGCCGCCTACATGCAGGGCCAGGCTGCCGTTTCCCGGCTGATCCGCAAGAAGCCCGACAGCCTTTCTTCCCGCTATGGCGAGGCGCTGTCGGCCTATCTGTTCGGCAATCCGAGCTCGGCGATGGCGAGGACCGAAGCCCTCGTCAAGGCACAGCCGAGAAACCCCTATTTCCAGGAGTTGCGCGGCGACATCCTGATGAAGATCAACAAGCCGAAGGAAGCGGCGGCCGCCTATGGCCGGGCTGTCAGCCTCGATCCCGCCAAGTCCGGCCTGCTGATGGTCTCGCAGGGGCAGGCACTGATGGCGGTCGGTACGCCGGCGGCGCTGAAGGAAGCCGTGGCGCAGATCAACAACGGCCTGGAGCGGGATCGCGAGAACGCGGCCGGTTACCGCTATCTGGCGCAGGCCTATGGCGAGCTCGGCGATATTCCAAGGGCGGAGCTTGCGACGGCCGAGGGGCACTACTATTCAGGCGCCTATCAGGACGCCAAGATCTTTGCGGCGCGCGCGCAGCGGAAATTCAAGCGCGGCGAACCGGGTTGGCTCCGCGCGCAGGACATCATCAACTTCCGGGCTCCCGGAAAGAACCAGTGAAACATGCGGCCGCCAATGCCAGCCGGCAATTCCAGAGGACAATCGACATGAAGAAAACAGTTTTGCCGGGAAGCACCGCCGCGATCGCCGCTAGCGTCGCGCTGGCCTTCGCCCTCATGGCCGGCGCCCCGCAGGTCGCCAACGCCGAAACGGCGTCGGGCACGGTGAACCGCGCCGAGGTGGAAGGCATCATCCGCGACTATCTCCTGAAAAACCCGGAAATCATGCTCGAGGTACAGGAAGCGCTCGAGGCCAAGCAGCAGGAAGAGCAGCGTCTCGCCCATCTCGGCGTCATCAGCGAATCCAAGGACGAAATCTTCAACTCGGCCTTCGACGGCGTCGTCGGCAATCCGCAGGGCAAGGTCACCATCGTCGAGTTCTATGACTACAATTGCGGCTTCTGCAAACGCGCCATCGAGGACATGCAGGCGCTGACGAAGGAAGACCCTGACCTGCGCTTCGTGCTGAAGGAATTCCCGATCCTCGGCCCGGATTCACAGAAGGCCAGCGTCGTCTCGATGGCCTTCCACAAGATGATGCCGGAGAAATACAGCGAGTTCCACACCGCCCTGCTCGGCGGACAAGGGCGCGCCACCGAGGACGCAGCCATCAAGATCGCGGTTTCCCTCGGCGCCGACGAGGGCAAGCTGCGCGAAGGCATGAAGGACCCGTCGATCCTGCAGGCGTTCTCCAGCACCTACGAGCTTGCCAACAAGCTTGCCATTACCGGTACGCCGTCCTACGTGGTCGGCAACGAAGTGATCTTCGGCGCGCTCGGCCAGGAAGTGCTGGCGCAGAAGATCGCCGAGGCGAAATCTTCGCTCTGATCCCAGGCCCGCCCCGCTACGGGCCGCCCTTGTTGTGGACAGCGCAAGAACATGGCTTGCGCTCTTTCCGCAGCGGCCTATGCCCTTTATAGAGGGGAAGGCTGGCGGGTCGCGGCGTGGGGAAAGGTCGGCATTTTTGAAAACGATTTTTGTCCTGAACGGCCCCAATCTCAATATGCTCGGCAAGCGCGAACCGGAGATTTACGGGTCGAAGACGCTTGACGACGTTGCCGCCGAATGTAGGAAGGCAGCCAAGTTGCTCGGACTCGAGATCGATTTCCGGCAGTCGAACCATGAAGGCGACCTGGTGAGCTGGATCCAGGAAGCCCGCGAAAAGGCTGCTGGTGTCGTGCTCAATGCTGGCGCCTATACCCATACCTCGATCGCCATCCATGACGCGATCGCCGCGATCGCCCCCATCCCCGTGGTGGAGGTGCATCTGTCCAACATCCATGCGCGGGAATCCTTCCGCCACAAATCCCTGGTCGCGCCCCATGCCCTCGGCATGGTTTGCGGTTTCGGCTCACTCGGCTATACGCTGGCACTGCAGGCGTTGGCGGCGAGGAGCCAGGTCGGGGTGCCACAATGACAAAAGAAAGTTCCACCATGACGACAAAGAAGACCGGTATCGACCAGCAATTGGTTCGCGATCTGGCGGGTATCCTGAACGAAACCAACCTGACCGAAATCGAGGTGGAACTCGACGATCTCAAGATACGCGTCTCGCGGCAATCGCCGACGGTTCATGCCGTCGCGGCCGCTCCCGCCTACGCGCCGCAGGCCGCTCAGACAGCCCCGAGCGCCGCCGCGCCGGCTGCCGCAGCCCCTTCCGTGGCGGACCCGGCCAAGAACTCCGTTCCTTCGCCGATGGTCGGCACCGCCTATCTGTCGCCTTCGCCCGACGCCAAGCCGTTCATCGAAATCGGCCAGAGCGTCAAGGAAGGCCAGACGCTGCTGATCATCGAGGCGATGAAGACGATGAACCAGATCCCCTCGCCGCGCTCCGGGACGGTGAAGGCGATCCTCGTCGAGGACGCCCAGCCGGTCGAGTACGGCATGCCGCTCGTGGTCGTCGAATAAGCCGGCGAACAGGCAAGACCCATGTTCCAGAAAATCCTCATAGCCAATCGCGGCGAAATCGCCCTCCGGGTGCTGCGCGCCTGCAAGGAGCTCGGCATCCAGACCGTCGTGGTCCACTCCACCGCCGACGCCGACGCCATGCATGTGCGGCTCGCCGACGAAAGCGTGTGCATCGGCCCGCCGCCCTCGCGCGACAGCTATCTCAACATTCACCAGATCGTCGCCGCCTGCGAGATCACCGGGGCGGACGCCGTGCATCCCGGCTACGGCTTCCTGTCCGAGAACGCCAAGTTCGCCGATATCCTGGCCGCCCATAACATTACTTTCATCGGCCCGTCCGGCGACCATATCCGCATCATGGGCGACAAGATCGAGGCCAAGCGCACCGCCAAGCGGCTGGGTATCCCGGTCGTGCCCGGCTCGGACGGAGCCGTCAGCGACGAAGCCGACGCCAAGCGCATCGCCGCCGACATTGGCTACCCGGTCATCATCAAGGCGACGGCCGGCGGCGGGGGGCGCGGCATGAAGGTCGCGCGCTCCGAAGAGGACCTGATCGAGGCCCTGCAGACGGCGAGCAAGGAAGCGGGCGCCGCCTTCGGCAACGATGCTGTCTACATCGAAAAGTACCTGGAGAAGCCGCGCCACATCGAGTTGCAGGTGTTCGGCGACGGTGCGGGCCGTGGCGTCCACTTCGGCGAGCGCGACTGTTCGCTGCAACGGCGCCACCAGAAGGTGTGGGAAGAAGCCAACTCGCCGGCCCTCAACACCGAGGAGCGCGCGCGCATCGGCGCCATCTGCGCCAACGCCATCGCCGACCTCGGCTATTCCGGCGCCGGCACCATCGAGTTCCTGTATGAGAACGGCGAGTTCTATTTCATCGAGATGAACACGCGCCTACAGGTCGAGCATCCGGTGACGGAGGCGATCACCGGTGTCGACCTGGTACATGAGCAGATCCGCGTGGCGGCCGGGCTTGGGCTTTCGGTGCGACAGGAGGATATCCGCTTCCAGGGCCATGCCATCGAATGCCGCATCAATGCGGAAGACGCCCGCACTTTCATCCCCTCGCCCGGTACAATCACGCATTTTCACACGCCCGGCGGCCTCGGCATCCGTGTCGATTCCGGCGTCTATTCCGGCTACCGCATCCCGCCCTACTACGACAGCCTGATCGGCAAGCTGATCGTGCATGGGCGCAACCGCGTGGAATGCATGATGCGGCTCAGGCGCGCGCTGGACGAGTTCGTCGTCGACGGCATCAACACCACGCTGCCGCTGTTCCGCGACCTCGTCAGCAACCCAGACATCGCCAATGGCGACTATGATATCCACTGGCTGGAAAAGTACCTGGCCAAGGAAGCCGAAGCACACTGAGGCGCCGATGGCGCGCGAACGCCCAAGGTGCGTAGGGGTGGTACGATGACTCGTCCCTTTGCGCCCGGCTATCGCATCCCGACCGAGTTGCTGCTCAAGGCCTATGCCTCGGGCGTGTTTCCGATGGCCGAAAGCGCCGCCGACCCGGAAGTGTTCTGGGTGCGCCCGGAAATGCGCGGCATCATCCCGCTCGACGGCTTCCACACGCCGCGGAGCCTGCGCAAGACGATCCGCAAGGGCGTTTTCGACATTCGTTTCGATTCCGATTTCGAGGCAACGATCGACGCCTGCGCCGAAAAACGGGAGGAGCGCAGTTCAACCTGGATCAACGCGCCGATCCGCGAAGCCTATGTCCAGCTCTTTCGCATGGGGTATTGCCACTCGGTCGAGGCGTGGCTTGGCGACCGCCTCGTCGGCGGGCTCTACGGGTTGGCGCTCGGCCGCGTGTTCTTCGGCGAGAGCATGTTCTCGCGCCAGACGGACGCCTCCAAGGTGTGCCTCGCCGCGCTGGTCGACAGGTTGGTCGAACGCGGGTTCGTCCTCCTCGACACCCAATTCACCACCGAGCACCTAAAACATTTCGGGGCGATCGAGGTACCGCGCGCAAAATATGAGAAACTGCTGGCCGAGGCACTGACGGGCGAAGCGACGTTCTATCCCTGAAGCATTGCTTATTCAGCCGGAAGACGCCTTGTTGGCCGGGGTTTCGGCCTTGTCCGGCGCGGGAACATCCGACTTCTGCTTGCAGGCCTTCAGCCACACGTCATAGACGGCGTGCTCGACGGCGTTGAGGCCGGGGCTTTCGGCGAACATCCAGCCGGTGAAGATGCGGCGGATCTTGCGGTCGAGCGTAATCTCGTCGACCTCGACGAACGAATCGGTCTTCGGCTCCTCGGCCTGCGGGCGCGAGTAGCAGACGCGCGGCGTCACCTGCAACGCGCCGAACTGCACCGTCTCGTCGATATAGACGTCGAAGCTGATGATGCGGCCGGTGATCTTGTCCAGGCCGGCGAACTCGGCCACCGGGTTGGCGACACGTCCGGCGGTGGACGGCGGCGTGCCCGCGGCCGGGGCATCGTCCTGCGCGTTCGCGGCAGGCGACAAGGCCAGCACCGCCGACGCCGCCAGTCCAAGTACCGAAATTCGACGGAAAAGATTCATACGGATACCGGTGGTTGCCGTCGGGGATGATTCCATACCGCCAAGGCTATCCACCCCTGCCGGATGAACAAGCGCCTAAACGTCAATTGTGGCGAGAAAAGACCGGTGCGTCAGTTACCGGGCGTCCACGCATCGTAGTCGCCGGTAACCTGCGGCCGGTGGCGGAAGCCCAGCAGCGAGCCCTTGGGCCGGTAGGCGAAGGCCGTGCCGGTGAGGTTCGGCTGGTGCGGCTTCTGCCAGTCGCGCGGCTTGTAGTCTTCCCTGGACGGCGGCACGTCGACGCGGTGATGAATCCAGCCGTGCCAGCCGGGCGGTATGGCCGACGCCTCGGAATATCCGCTGAAGATCACCCAGCGGCGGGTCTGGCCATCGGAATTGACGCCGCCCTCGTAATAGACGTTGCCGGCGGCATCGCGGCCGACTTCCGTGCCGTGCCGCCACGTATGGAAGCGGGTGCCCCAGGTCTGGCTGTTCCACCAGGTGAAAAACTGCACGATCAGCGTCTTCATGACTTCCTCGCGGCCGCGACTGCTACGCAGCTTATGGCTTCGGGCCGGCGCGATGGCAAGGGTTTTGCGCGTCGCACCGCCGATGATATGCCCTACTCGATGCTGAGCTTGGCCTTGACCAGGTCGTTGACGGCCTGCGGATTCGCCTTGCCGCCGGTCGCCTTCATCACCTGACCGACGAACCAGCCGGCCATGGTCGGCTTGGCCTTCGCCTGCTCCACCTTGTCGGGGTTGGCGGCGATGACTTCGTCCACCGCCTTTTCGATGGCGCCGGTGTCGGTCACCTGCTTCAAGCCGCGCGCCTCGACGATCTCCGCTGGGTCGCCCCCCTCGTTCCAGACGATCTCGAACAGGTCCTTGGCTATCTTGCCGGAGATGGTGCCCTGCTTGATGAGGTCGAGGATCGCGCCGAGCTGATCGGGCGAAAGCGGAGTCTCTTCAATGTCCTTGGCCGTTTTGTTCAAGGCGCCCAGGAGGTCGTTGATGACCCAATTGGCGGCAAGCTTGCCGTCACGCCCCGAGGCGACGCGCTCGAAATAATCGGCGATCGCCTTTTCCGAAACCAGCACCGAGGCATCGTAGGCCGAAAGCCCCAGCTTTTCGACCAGCCGCGTCCTCTTGGCGTCGGGCAGTTCCGGCAGGTCCTTGGCCAGCGCGTCGACATAGGCCTGGTCGAACTCCAGCGGCAGAAGGTCGGGATCGGGGAAGTAGCGGTAGTCGTGCGCCTCTTCCTTCGAGCGCATGGAGCGCGTCTCGCCCTTGTTCGGGTCGAACAGCCGCGTCTCCTGGTCGATGGTGCCGCCGTCCTCGATAATGGCGATCTGGCGCTGCGCCTCGTATTCGATGGCCTGGCCGACGAAACGGATGGAGTTGACGTTCTTGATTTCGCAGCGCGTGCCGAACTCACCGCCAGGCTTGCGCACCGAGACGTTGACATCGGCGCGCATGGAACCCTCGTCCATGTTGCCGTCGCAGGTGCCGAGATAGCGCACGATGGTGCGAAGCTTGGTGAGGAAGGCCTTGGCCTCGTCGGGCGAGCGCATGTCGGGCTTGGAGACGATCTCCATCAGCGCCACGCCCGAGCGGTTCAGGTCCACATAGGACATGGTCGGATGCTGGTCGTGCATCGACTTGCCGGCGTCCTGTTCCAGATGCAGGCGCTCGATGCCGACCTCGATATCCTCGTACTGGCCCTTGCTGTCGGGCCCGACCGAAACGATGACGATGCCCTCGCCGACGATGGGCTGCTTGAACTGCGAAATCTGGTAGCCCTGCGGCAGGTCCGGATAGAAGTAGTTCTTGCGGTCGAAAACCGACTTCAGGTTGATCTCGGCCTTCAGGCCAAGCCCGGTGCGGATCGCCTGACGCACGCATTCCTCGTTGATTACCGGCAGCATGCCGGGCATCGCCGCGTCGACCAGGCTGACATTGGCGTTGGGGGCCGCGCCGAACTTGGTGGAAGCGCCGGAGAACAGCTTTGCCTCCGAGGTCACCTGCGCATGGACTTCCATGCCGATGATGACTTCCCAGTCACCGGTAGCGCCGGAAATCAGGCGCTTGGGGTCGGGCGTACGGGTGTCGATGATGGTCATGAACGAGCCTGCGAAAAGCGAAAACGAACCAACACGTCGAGATTGGTCTAAACAATCCGTTGATTGTCACTCGCTAGTGCAAACGGCAGGGAGAGGCAAGGGCGGCGTAACCACCGAACCCTGCAAACTCCCGCTTGCGGACAGGCTTATGCCGTCGCGATATAGGCCCTGATTTCCTCCGCCTCGCGCTCCACATCCTCGATGCGACGCTTGACCACGTCGCCGATGGATATGATGCCGTGGAGCAGGCCGTCCTTCTCGACCGGCAGATGCCTGAACCGGCCCGTCGTCATGATCTCCATGATCTCGTTGACGGTATGATTCTCGTTGCAGATCTTGACCTTCGGCGTCATCGCCTCGCGAACCGTGAGGTCGAGCGCGGCGGCACCCTGCCGGGCGACCACCCGCACCACGTCGCGCTCGGAAAGGATGCCGACGATCTTCCTGTCGCCGTTGGTGATGACCAGCGCCCCTACCCGATGCTCTGCCAGCATGCGGATGGCTTCGACCAGCTTTTCGTTCGGCCCGAGCGTCAGTACGTCGTAGCCCTTGCGTTCAAGAATAGCCTTGACCGTCATGGCGACCTCCTCTGCCTCATGCCCGCCCGGCCTCACATTCCGGTGAACATGGTGCCCCGGGATCGTTTTCTTTTCAAGTGCCGCGATCAGGCACCGCCGCGGCAGTGCTCACCGCTGCCGGTCGAAAAGCCGCAATCCGAAGAAGCCGACCAGGAAGCCGCCGATATGAGCCTCCCAGGCGATCTGGCTGGAGTCGCCGGCCCCTATGCCGACAAGCCCGGTCACCAGGTTGATAATCATCCAGATGGCGAGGAAGGCCACGACGCTGCGCGAGCGGAGCACCATGGAGAATGGCAACGGCTGGCCGGAAAAGGCCGAGCGTCCCGCCGATCGGTCCATCTGGAAGCCAAAGCGCGCGGCGGCCCCCATCATACCTGAGATCGATCCGGATGCGCCGACCAGCGGCGCCTCCATAAACGGATGGATGGCAAAGAAAAACGCCGCGGCGGCGAGCCCGGTCATCGCGAAGAAAAAGGCGAAGCGCGTCGCGCCGAAGCGGTTGGCGAGCGGCGGCCCGAAAGCCGCCAGCCACACCATGTTGACGGCGATGTGGGCGAAGCTTCCGTGCAGGAAGGTATAGGTGAAGGGTCGCGTCAGCATGAACCAGTCGAAGCCGTACCGGCCCGTGTAGAGAACGGGAATGAAGGCGGCGTCGTAGAGCAGGACATAGTTCTGGCTGTCGTCCAGAACATGGAACTGAAGCAGATAGACCGCCGCGCACAGGCCGATGATCGCCAGCACCACCCCGGGAAGGTTGAACATCGGCTCGCCCCCCCGGCGCGGACCCCGCTCCGGCGAGGCAGGCGTCCGATCCGGCTTGGCAGGGCTTGTCGGTTCGTTCATGGGCGCTCGATCCGGTTCGGTTGCAGGCTTTGTGCACGTCTCTGGCCCGAAACCGCTGCACGCTTTCGGGAGACATGCTGTAGTGCATTGCCCGCCGATCCACAAATGCCCATCCGCGGCAAACGCAACGCCAGCGAACGAATCACGCCTTGCGAATCGCCGGCCGCGAATCAAAAAAAACCGTCCAAGGTTTCCCTTGAACGGTGGGTCGAGTCCCCTTCCCCCAAAATCCTGACTGGAGTGCAGCCGAGAAAAGCTGCGAAATGGAGTGGTTTTCATGTCCCACAGACGGCCCTCAGGCGCAATCTAAACCATTCGTTAACCTTAACGACCCCGACCCGTGAACAAACGTTAACTGTGCTGGCATGCGTCCTGCAACGCGAAGCATGTAGGTCACAGGAAGGCGCCCTTCTGTCCACCGATGGCACATCGGGCCACAGGGAAGCGCGGAATGGAACAGGCATGAAACTGAACGGATCGATCGCACTGTTCCAATATTGGAACCGGCTTCGCGACGGCCGCTACGCCCCGAAGCGCACGGAAATCGAGCCGGCCGACATCAAGACACTGTTGGCCGACACGTTCATCCTGGAAAAGGATACGCGCGGCGAAGCCGTGTTTCGCCTGGCCGGAACCCGGCTGTGCGCCACCTATGGACGCGAGTTGAAGGGGTTTTCGTTCCCCTCGCTCTGGCGCGAGAAGGACCAGCGACTGGTCACCCGGCTGATCGAGGGGGTTTTCCAGCAGAAATCCGTCGTCGTTATCGTCTATGAGGGCCTGAGCCGAAACGGGCGCTCCAACCGGTTCGAACTGCTGGCACTGCCGCTCGACGGCGGCGTGGAGAATCCGCGCAGCCTCGGCATCGTATCGGCGGCCGAAAAGCCGTTCTGGCTCGGGGCCGACCCGATCACCGAGGCGATCATCGATTCGATCCGCGTCGTCGACCCGGACAAGGAGCCGATGTTCCTGAAGAACCGGCCCGCCATCTCCGTGCCGCCGCTGGCGCCGTCCAGCATAGACGGGCCGACGACCATTTCCGAGTTCAGCCGGGCCCGGCGCATCCGCCACCTCGTCGTGCTCGACGGCGGGCGCGAGGAATAGTCCGGTGCCCGGATCTGGCGGCCCCCGGCGTTTACCCGGGGCGCACCGGGTTTCTGATTTATTAACCTGTATTGACATAGGTTCGCCTGGAGAATTCCCGTCTGCGCGCGGGAACGCCAACGGGGTGTAGGCAGTCATGAGATCAGCGGCGGTCGAGCTCGCGCCGTCCGGCGCAGAAAGGCGCAACTTTCAGCGCGTTCGCGTCAAAGTGTATGGCCGCTTCATGCTCGAAGACCGCACGGAACATCCCTGCCAGGTCGTCGACATGTCTCCGGGCAACGTGGCCTTGCGCACCGACCGCGTCGGCCAGCCCGGCGAGAAGGTTATCGCGTATATCGACCATATCGGCCGTATCGAGGGCGTCATCACCCGCATCCTGCAGGACGGGTTCGCGATGACCGTGATCGCATCCGACCGCAAGAAGGACAAACTCGCGGCCCAGCTCACCTGGCTCGCCAACAAGCACGAGCTCGACCTGCCGGAAGACCGCCGCCACGAGCGTGCGGTGCCGCGTAACCCGAAGACCGTCCTGCAACTGGGCGACGGCCGCCATTATCAGTGCCGCATCATCGACCTGTCGCTTTCAGGCGCCGCCATCGAGATCGACGTCAAGCCGGCCATCGGCGTGCAGGTCATGCTCGGCACCATGCGCGGCCAGGTGGTGCGCCACTTCGAGGACGGCATCGCCATCGAGTTCGCCACGGTCCAGCGGGTGGATTCGCTGGATTCCGAATTCAACGCCCCGCGCTCCTGATCCCTTCCCCGCCCGACCATCAAAGAGCCGGCCGCAGCGCCGGCTTTTTTCGTTAGCGGCGCACGGCGACAATCGCTAAAATTTTAGATAGTTTTTCGGCTTGTTTTACGAAAAGACGCTTCAAGTTTTATATTAAATCGACCTAGGTTTTACTTAATATCTACTTCGGACCTTTGCGCCGAATAAATCCGAACGTGTCATTGTCTCCTCAAACGGGGAGACGACAAATGAACAAGAAAAGCGCGCTGTTGCTTATGGCAATGGCCCTGCAGTTCGGCGGTTGGGGAACCGCTCATGCGGGAGCGAGCTTCATGCACACCGGCAGCCGCACCACCCAGCCGGTCGGCCACTATGAGTTCTGCCAGCAGTTGCCGCAGGAATGCCGGCAGAAGACGCCGAACCAAGCCCCGACGGAACTGACGCGCACCCTGTGGGCAACGATCGTTGCGGTCAACAACGCCGTCAACACCACGGTGACGCCGCGCACCGACATGGAAATGTGGGGCAAGGAAGAAGTCTGGTCATACCCCACCAGCGGCTTCGGCGATTGCGAGGATTATGTGCTGGAAAAGCGCCGCCGCCTCATGAAAGCGGGCATGCCGTCCGGCGACCTCTTGATCACCGTCGTGCGCCAGCCCAACGGCGACGGCCACGCGGTGCTGACGGTGCGCACCAGTCTGGGCGAGTTCATCCTCGACAATCTGGAGCCGAAGGTGCTCGCCTGGACCGACACCGAATACACCTATCTCAAGCGCCAGTCGCAAACGAATTCCGGCGTGTGGGTAACGATCAACGACGGCCGCGCCGACGCGGTTGCCAGCGTGCGCTAGCACCGTCCCGGGAAAATCCGGTCGAGTCCCCACCCCCCGTCCCCAACGACCGGATTCCAGGAGCCGGCCCCGTCCCCGGGCCGGCTCCGCCTTTTGGAGGCAAGGTTAATCAATCCTCAGCCTTTACTTTGATATTCTTTGCGGCATGACCTCGAGATCGCTGCTGCATCCTGCCGAATCTTTTGTCCTGCGCATCACTGCCGCAACGGCTGCGGTCGATACAGTGATGATCCTGTTTCGTGGCTCGACGGTCGATTTTCCGGCCTACGGATCGATCGCCATCGTCGCGGGCCTGATGATGGGCGTCGGCATCCTGTACCGCCGCTCCGGCAGAAGCGATCGCATCGGCACGACGTTGATCTGCGCCGGCCTGTTCATCGTCTTTACGGCGGCGCTGTCGCTGTTCAATTACTGCCTGCTGCCCAACGCCAACCCGACCATCGACCCGTTGCTGCTCGATCTGGATGCCGCACTGGGCTATTCATGGCCTGATGCCGTCACCTGGGCGTCAAATCATCTCGCCGCCAGCGGTTTCATGAAGCTGGCCTATGTGATGACGCTTCCCCAGATCGTTATCCTGATGATCGTGCTGGGGTTTACCCGGCGCTTCAACGATCTCTATGGACTGATGATCGCCATAACCATCGCCGGTACCTTCACCATCCTGTTCTGGGGGCTGTTTCCGACAACTGGCCCGAGCGCTTACTTCGACCTGCCGCAAAATGTGGTGGCACTGGTGGGACCCATCCTCGGACCAGAGTACGGCGCCACCGTTACGGAACTGATACGGACGGGTACTCCCTACCTCAGCCCCGACGATTTCCGGGGCCTTGTGTCGTTCCCCTCCTTTCACACCGTCCTGGCCCTCGCGATCACGGTTTACGTGCGCCATGTGAAATATCTGCGGATCGTGCTTCTGCCGCTGAACCTGGCCGTGATACCGGCCACGCTCGTGCATGGAGCACATCATATCGTGGACATTCCCGGCGGTATCGTGGTCTTCCTGTTCTCCGCCTATTGCGCACACAGGATGCTCGAGGGGCAGGCAGCTTCCCTCCCGGTCGAAACCAACGCCGCCGGGATTGGGGCAAATCGGCAAGAATCGCGGGCTGCAAATAAAACCTCTGTTTTCATTGGCTCTTTGTTAAGCAAATAATCCGCTACTTTTCGTTTACCATCCTCTTTAACGAGGTTGAAATCGATCTCGCCTAGTGTTGGACCACGGTTCGAAAAGAAACCGCCAAAGATGAATGTCACAAACTGGGTCAGAGGAAAAATCAAATGACGAAGCTTATTGCCCGCTTCTACAAGGACGAATCCGGTGCGACCGCTATCGAGTACGGCCTCATCGCCGCGCTGATCGCCCTGGCAATCATGGCCGGTGCCAGCGCACTGGGCAGCAACATCGGTGAGAAGTTCAACACGATCGCGGACAAGATCGGCGGCGCCGGCGGCACGGCCCCGGTCGGCACCGAATGATCACGATCAAAAAATCTTACGCTACGGCGTGAGCAAAAAGGGTCGCCTTCGGGCGGCCCTTTTTCGTTGTGTGAGACAGTCGCTCAGGCCGGCTTCAGACCGGCCATGAAACGCTTCGCGTTCTCCACATAGTGCACCGCAGAGGCCCGTAGGCCGGCCACCGCCTGTTCGTCCAGTTGCCTGACCACGCGGGCCGGCGCGCCGACGATCAGCGAATTGTCCGGGAACTGTTTGCCCTCGGTGACGAGCGCGCCCGCGCCGACAAGCGAGTTCCTGCCGATCTTTGCGCCGTTCAGCACGATGGCGCCCATGCCGACCAGGCTGTTGTCGCCGATAGTGCAGCCATGCAGCATGGCGCGGTGGCCGATGGTACAGCCCCTTCCGATGGTCAGTGGAAAACCGATGTCGGTATGCATCACCGTGTGCTCCTGCACATTGGTGTCGGCCCCGATAGCGATGGCCTCGTTGTCGCCCCGTACCACGACCCCGAACCAGAAACCCACATTGCGACCGACATGAATGTTGCCGATCAGCACCGCGTCGGGGGCGATCCAGTTGCTGCTCTCGTCCTCGAAGCGCGGAGCGGTTCCATCCAGTGCGTAAACAGGCATTCTTCTTTCCGGGCTCATCTTTACCGCCCGTTTACCATGAAACCGCACAGTCAGGAACGAATGGCCGGCAAAATTCCCACCGACGCCGGCGCCATTCATGATCGCAGGTAGAACGCTCGCACGATGTCCATGAAACAGGCTACCGCCAGCCCCGAGTTCACGGTGCTCGATTCGACACTGATGAGGAAAGCCTTTTGTGCCTTTGCAGGCCTGGCGCTGCTGTCGCTCGCCATCAGCCTTGGTGGCCGCTGGTTCGGCCATTCCATCGCCCTTGGCGGCTACAGCGACGACACCACCGTGCGCGCTGTCATGATCGGCAACAACGTGCTGGCGGTTCCGGCCAATACCATCCGCTTCGCCAGCGCGCGCCGCGACGGCCCTGCCCCCCGGCTCGACCTTTACCTGCGCTATCCTTCGATGGACGGCTACAGCGATGCCGCGCGCGACGACTTCAACGGTCGCGGCGCGCGCAAGAACGTCCTTTTCCTGGCGTTCGAGCCGCAAATGATGTCGCGCGGCATGAGCGGCCGCTTCGCTCCGATCTATCAATCGCTGATTGAGCAACCCGGCGCGCCCGGCCCTCACGGCATCATCCTCTATGCCTTCAAGGCGGCGTCGGGCTATCTCAACGAGAGGCTGGCGGTTGCCTACCGGCCGGGCCGGGAGCCTTTCGTGGCGCGCTGCCTGAGCGGCGAGAGCGCGCGGGAGACGCTGGCGCCGTGCGAGCGCGACATTCTCGTCGGGGACGGCTTGAGCCTCACCTACCGCTTTCCGGAAGAATTGCTGGGCGACTGGCAGGCGCTCGACCGGGCGGTCGCGGCCGAAGCCGAGCGCATCCTTAAAATGCCGCACTGAGGCGCGCGCGGGCAGGCATGGCATCACGCCGCCTGCCCGGTACTCCCGGCTCAGCCGAGATCGATGTCGAGAATCGCCATCGAGAAATTGTAGTCGCCGTCTTCCTCGTCCTTGAAGACGATGCCGAGGAATTCGTCGCCGAGATAGACTTCGGCCGAATCGTCCTTGCGCGGGCGGGCCTTCACTTCCAGCCTGGGGTTCTGGAAGGCGCGCTTGAAATAGGCGTCCAGCTTTCTGATTTCATCCGGCTTCAACGGTGCTCTCCAATTCCGATCGTCTGGTGATTTGTATGCGTGAGCGCGCTTCTGGCACGCCGGCAATTGCGATGTAAAGGCGCAAGAACCTTCAGCACCCGACAAAGAAAGCGGCGCGGCCGCTTCCGCCACCGCAATCAGATATCGAAGCTGACGACCTGATCCATCGACTGCGACGGCAGCAGCTGGTCCATCTGCCGCGAGGGCTGGTCGCAACCAGTCTCGCCGACGACGCGCGCCGGCACGCCGGCCACCGTCTTGTTGTGCGGCACGGGCGACAGCACGACCGAGCCGGCCGCGATCTTCGAGCAATGGCCTATCTCGATATTGCCGAGAATCTTGGCGCCGGCGCCGATCAGCACGCCGCGCCGAATCTTCGGGTGGCGGTCCCCGCCGGCCTTGCCGGTGCCGCCCAGCGTCACGTCGTGCAGGATCGAGACATCATCCTCGATGACCGCCGTCTGGCCGACGACGAGCCCGGTGGCATGATCGAGGAATACACCCTTGCCGATGCGCGCAGCCGGATTAATGTCAGTCTGGAACACCGATGAAGAGAGGCTTTGCAGGTAGAGCGCAAAGTCCTGCCGGCCCTGATTCCACAGCCAGTGCGCCAGCCTGTGCGTCTGGATGGCGTGGAACCCCTTGAAATAGAGGATCGGCATCATGAAGCGGTCGCAGGCGGGGTCGCGGTCGTAGTAGGCCTGGATATCGACGCGCACGACGCTCGACCATTCGGGGTCGTCGGCGGCCATCGCCTTGAAGGTCTGGCGGATGAGGTCGGAACCGATATCCTGATGCGCCAGCCGTTCGGACAGCCGATGGATGACGGCATCCTCCAGGCTTTCCTGGTTGAGGATGGTCGAATAGAGGAAGGCCGACAACAGCGGGTCTCGCGCCACGGCCTTCAGCGCCTCGTCACGCACCGAGCGCCAGATGGGGTCCACGGGCTGCAACGCGTTCACGCGGGCGGAATTGATATTCATAGACAGTCTCCGACAGCCGCCAGTCCAGTTCAGAAATGCACCTATAGGCCAGATGCCGGCATGGGTGAACTCAAATTTCCTTAGCTCTCTGTCAAATGGTTAGAACCAGCGTAAATTCAACGGCAACGGGAAAACGAAACCTTGTTGGACGAAGCCCTTAAAAACGAGCTTTCGGCGCTCTACAACGCCCCTTCGCGCCACTACCACGGCATGGACCACATTCGCGCGCTGCTCGACCTGGCGCGCCAATACCGGGTCGAAATGGCCGATCCGGAAGCGGTCGAGGCGGCGATCTGGTTCCACGACGTCGTCTATGACAGCCGCGCCAAGGACAACGAGGCCCAAAGCGCGGCGCTGGCTCGCGAGCGGCTGGCAAGCCGTGTCGATGCCCCCCGGCTCGACCGCATCGCCACCATGATCGAAGCGACCGCCACCCACCGCCTGCCCCATCTCGCCGACGCCGGCGCCATGCGCGATGCAGCCCTCTTCCTCGACATGGACCTGTCGGTGCTGGGTGCCGAGCCGGACGCGTTCGCGGCCTATGAGCGTGCGGTGCGAAAGGAATATGGCTGGGTGCCTGAAGCCGCCTGGCTCGCAGGGCGCGCCGCCGTGCTAAAGGGTTTCCTGGCTCGAAAAACCATCTTCCATACACCGGAATTCCGCGACCGTTTCGGGGCGCAGGCACGACGGAACATGGAGGCGTCCCTCGCCGCGCTGGAAGGGCGCGCTCAGAGCGGGTTTTCGGCGTAGAAATCGAGCACGCGCTTCTTGAACGTCCGGTCGCCGACCGACAGCATATGGTCGCGGCCCTGGATGGAAAACGCTTCGGCGTTCGGCATCAGCGCCGCCAGTTCGTCGGGCGAACCGGCAATGTCGTCGGCTGTGCCGACGGCGACCAGCGTCGGCTGGCAGATGCGCGCCACCTCTCCTTCGCTGAGCAGCGTGCGCGAGCCGATGATGCAGGCGGCCAGCGCCTGCTTGTCGCTGCGGGTCTGGTCGGCGAAGGCGCGAAACATTTTTCCGCGCGGATGGGTGATCGAAGCCGCGTCGGGCGCAAGCAGCGCCTCGGCGATCGGGTCCCAGTCGCCGACGCCGTCGACCATGCCGATACCAAGCCCGCCCAGCACCAGCGTCGCCACCTTGTCCGGGTCGGACAGCGCCATGAAGGCGGAAATGCGCGCGCCCATGGAATAGCCCATGACATGGGCGCGCTCGATGCCCAGATGATCCAGCAGCGCGGCCGCGTCGGAAGCCATTTTCGCCGGCGCGTAGTCCGCTTCCTCATAGGCCTTCGTCGACTGGCCATGGCCGCGATTGTCCAGTGCGATCGTGCGGTAGCCGGCATCGTTCAGCGTCTTGAACCAGCCGGGCGCGACCCAGTTCACGTAGTGGCTGGAGGAAAAGCCATGGATCATCAGCACCGGATCGCCGCTGCCGGAAGACGGCACCCGATCGAGGAAGGCGAGGTCGAAGCCGTCGTGGCGGAAGAACTGCATCGGCGGCAACCCCCTGGGTTCAGTTACGGTGGCCGGCACCGATGGCCGGGTGCTTCAGCAGGTCGCCGACCTCGATCCCTTCCTTCGCGGCAGTGCCGGCCTTCAGTTCGAGCACGTAGCGCGCCGGCTCGCCGGGATCGATCACCGCCTCCGACTGCGGCTCGCCCCGCCTGATCGCACGAATGCGGCCATCCTCACCGATGAAAAGCAGATCGAGCGGCATGGGCGTGTTCTTCATCCAGAAGGCCACGTTCCTGGTGTCCTGGAACACGAACAGCATGCCGCGGTCGTCGGGCATGGCCTCGCGGAACATCAGGCCGGCGGAACGCTCGGCGGTGTCGTCGGCGATCTCGATGGTGAAGGAGCGCTCGGCCTTGTGCGTCACCACCACCAGCGGGGCCGGATCGACCGGGAGCATCATCGCCCGGCCGCCGGCAAAGCCCGGTTGCGCCTGAAACGACGCAAAGACCGTGACCAGCACCACCAGGGCGCCTGCGGCCAACCATTTCCTGTAACGCATCACCGCTCCATGCAGCGCCGGCCAGATCACGACAGGTTTAGTGTGAAACCGGCAAGGTGCCCATATCGGGGTGGATTTCGGCGGCCATAAGGCCTTTGTCGCCCCGGCCGAAGCGCACGAGCACGACCTGCCCCGGCCGCAGTTCGGCGATGCCGTAGCGGCGCAGGGTTTCCATATGGATGAAAATGTCTTCCGTCCCCTCGCCCCGGCTGAGGAAACCAAAACCCTTGATGCGGTTGAACCACTTTACCAGCGCGCGCTCGAGGCCGCTTTCCGGCGTCACCGTCACGTGGGTGCGCTGTTCCTGCATTTCCGCCGGATGCACGGCCGTGGTCAGGTCCATGGAAAGCACGCGGAAGGCCTGGAGGCCACGCTCGCCCTGTCTGGCGAGGCACACCACGCGGGCTCCCTCAAGCGCCGTCTGGAAGCCGTCTTTCCTGAGGCAGGTGACATGAAGCAGGATGTCGCCGGAAACCCCGTCGTCGGGGAGGATGAAACCGTAGCCCTTGGCCACGTCAAACCACTTTATGGCGCCCGAGACTTCGACGAGACCGGCCTGATCACCGACCTCGTCCCGCGTCGCGGTCGCGCCAACGGTCGCATTCCGCCCCACCGAAGAGGCTTTGTCTTCCATCGGAACGCCCCCTATCGTCGAAAATACCGTAACTGATTCTTACCCGCAGATTAACACTGGCATTTCCGGTCAGTGCAAGACCTGACCGCCATTTTCCAAAACCTTCCGGCGAATGCCGGGATACTTCTCCCGTGCTTCGGTCTGACGGTTGCCGCGGCACGGCCTGCCCCCTATTGTGCGCCGCATCCCTCAGGAGGAATCCATGCGCTATCTGCACACCATGATCCGCGTCACCGACATCGACGCTTCGCTCGACTTCTTCTGCGGCGGCCTCGGCATGAAGGAAGTGCGCCGCAACGACTACGAAAAAGGCCGCTACACGCTGATCTTCCTTGCCGCGCCGGCCGACGAGGAAAGCGGCGTCACGAACAAGGCACCGCTGGTCGAGCTTACCTTCAACTGGGACCCGGAAGAGTATCGCGGCGGCCGCAATTTCGGCCACCTCGCCTACGAGGTCGACGATATCTACGCCACCTGCCAGCACCTGATGGACAAGGGCGTGACCATCAACCGTCCGCCGCGCGACGGCCACATGGCCTTCGTGCGCTCGCCGGACGGCATTTCCATCGAACTGCTGCAGAAGGGCGAGGCGAAGGAGCCGGCCGAGCCGTGGACTTCAATGCCCAACACCGGAAGCTGGTAAACCCGAGTGCTGGCGATCCTCAGATGATGAGGTTCGCCAGCGTCTCGTTGTCGGTGATGTCCTGATACTGCACGCCCTCGGCGGTGAATTTCGCCGTCAGCACATCGAAATTGCGGTGATCCTTCGTCTCGATGCCGATCAGCACCGAGCCGAAATTGCGCGCCGACTTCTTCAGGTATTCGAAGCGCGTGATGTCGTCCTCCGGCCCGAGCATCTGGAGGAAGTCGCGCAGCGCGCCAGGCCGTTGCGGGAAGCGGATGATGAAATACTTCTTCAGCCGCTGGAAACGCAGCGCCCTCTCCTTCACGTCGGGCAGGCGCTCGAAATCGAAATTGCCGCCTGACACCACGCACGCGATCGTCTTGCCGCGGATTTCCTTTTTTGGAAAATCCTTCAGCGCATCGACGGCCAGCGCGCCGGCCGGTTCCAGCACGACGCCCTCGATATTCAGCATTTCGATCATCGTCGCGCAGAGCCGGTTCTCCGGAATCGCGTGGACGTCCTCGGACGAGAACTTTTTCAGCAGCCGGAAATTCTCGCGGCCGATCTCGCCGACGGCCGCGCCATCGACAAAGCTGTCCATCTTCGCAAGCCTTACCCGCCTTCCGGCCACAAGGCTTTCCTTCAGGCTTGGCGCGCCGGCCGGCTCGCAAAAAACGAAGCGCGGCTCGCCCTCCCCCGGCCATTGCCCAAAATACTGCGTGATCCCGGCTGCCAGCCCGCCGCCGCCGACCGGCAGCACGATCATGTCGGGCCTATGCCCCCGGGCCATGCGGGCGGCGATCTCGTAGGCGACCGTCGCCTGCCCTTCGATGATGTCGCGATGGTCGAACGGCGGCACCATGAGCGCGCCGGTCTCCTCGGTGAAGGCAAGGGCTGCGTGGTAGCAATCGTCGAAGAAGTCGCCGATGAGCCTGATCTCGACGAATTCCCCGCCGAAAAGCCGCGTCTTGTCGATCTTCTGCTGCGGCGTGGTCACCGGCATGAAGACCACGCCCTTCCGGCCGAAATGACGGCACACGAAGGCGAAGCCCTGCGCGTGGTTGCCGGCTGAGGCGCAGACGAACAGGTCCGCCTTGCTGCCGGCCGCGAGCGCCTTGCGAAAGAAATTGAACGCCCCGCGAATCTTGTAGGAGCGCACCGGCGTCAGGTCCTCGCGCTTCAGGAAGATGCGCGCGCCGAACTTCTTCGACAGGTAGTCGTTCTCCTGCAACGGCGTTTCGGGGAAGATTTCGCGCACTGCCGTCGCGGCGCTGGCAACATTGTCGGCAAAGCTGGTCATGAGGCGAGCATCCAATCGTGATCAGGCGTTCCTGCCGCCATTTTGGCTTTCGCGCAACACTTGCCGCAAACAAAGCGGCGCAGCCGGTTTTTCGGCGAAGCCCGACTTACTTCCGCCGCACTTGGCTGGCGGGACAAATTCTCGCGAAATAAGGAACCAACCGACTGGTGGGCACACCCTGCCGCCCCGGGGCTTTGACTGGACATAACGTGCATTTGAATAGCTTTTTCGTCGCGGTCCTTGCCCTGCTTGTCGCCGGCTGCGGTGGTCACCGGACCGAAGACCTTCTGGGCAGCGCGGTCGTGTCCACTTCCGTCTCGCAGATCGCCGGCAACCACGCGATCTTCATCGCCACCACGCGCAAGCGCTCCAGCGACCCGGGCAAGGTGTTCGACGGCGAGCGCTCGGCAAAGCTCAACTTCGCCCGCGTCAACGTCACCGTCCCGCTGGTCCACAAGACCGGGCAGATCGAGCGGAAGAGCCGCGGCCGGTCCGATGACCCGTCCCGGTACTTCATGGCGACCGACGTGGTCGGCTACGACACCGCGCCGAAATTCTCGCAAGCGCTCAACGCCGACATCGCCGCGCGCGGCGGCCGCGTCATGCTGTTCGTCCACGGCTACAACACCGGCTTCGACGACGCCGTCTATCGCCTCACCCAGATCGTCCACGACGCGGGCTATCCCGGAACGCCGGTGCTGTTTTCCTGGGCCTCCGGCGCCTCGACCACCAGCTACGTCTACGACAAGGAGAGCGCCAGCGCCGCCCGCGACCAGCTTGAGGTGACGCTGCGGATGCTCGAACAGTCGGGCGCGCGGCGCATCGACATCGTCGCGCATTCCATGGGCACCTGGATTACCATGGAAACGCTGCGGCAACTCGCGATCACCGGCGACCGCGACCTCGGCGGCAAGCTCGGCGACGTGGTGCTGGCTTCGCCGGACATCGACGTCGACGTGTTCAAGAGCCAGATGCGGCGCTACGGCAAGCCCGACAAGCCGTTCATCCTGCTTCTGTCCGACGACGACCGCGCGCTGCGCCTTTCAGGCCTGATCGCCGGCTGGAAGCCGCGCGTCGGCGACTACAAGAACGCTTCCGACCTCGCCGACTACGGCGTCACCGTCGTCGACGTCTCGCGCGCCAAGGGCAGCGACAGCTTCAACCACACCAAGTTCGCGGACAACCCGGCGCTGGTGAAGGAACTCGGCCAGCGGCTGCGTCAGGACGACGGCTTTGCCAGCGACCGCGACGTGACCGACCGCATCAGGCAGCTCAGCCAGCAGACGGCCGGCGGCGTCCTTTAGCGCCGGCCGGCCGCATCACTTGCGGCTGGACCGAAAATGGTTCTTTCTTTATCGGATGGTAAGGCGCCCGGCGCCGCCCACGATTGAGGAGCGATGTAGCCGTGCGCCAAAGGTCGTTGATCGCCGCGTTACTCGCGCTCGTGCTCGCCGGCTGCGCCGGCAACAGCGCGCATGACCTGATCAACAGGGTCGCCATCGACGCGCCGGCTTCCAGCATCGGTTCCACCCACGAGATCTTCGTCGCCACCACACGCCAGCAGGCCACCGCCAATCCGCGCCAGGTCTTCGATGGCGACCGCTCGCTGACCACCAACTACGCGCGCGTCGACGTCACCGTGCCGAAGGCCCACCAGGTCGGCAACATCGAGCGCGCCAAGGGCCGCGCGCCCAGCGACCCGGCCAAGGACTTCACCGCCAGCCGGGTCGTCACCTACCCCGACCGGCAGCACTTCGCCAAGGCGCTCGGGGCCGACGTGGCCAGGCGGGGCGATCGCGCGCTGGTGTTCGTGCATGGGTTCAACAACGGCTTCGACGACGGCATCTACCGACTGACCCAGATCGCCGCAGACACCAATTATCCGGGCACGCCGGTGCTGTTTTCCTGGGCGTCGGGGGGCCGCATCACCGACTACGTCTACGACAAGGAAAGCGCCAACGCGGCCCGTGACGACCTTGAGGCGACGCTGCGCCTGCTCGCCGCGACCAAGGTGAAAAGCATCGACATCATTGCCCATTCGATGGGCACCTGGGTGACGATGGAGGCGCTGAGGCAACTGGCCATCACCGGCGACCGCGACCTCGGCGGCAAGCTCGGCTATGTCATCCTCGCCTCGCCCGACATCGACGTCGACGTGTTCAAGAAGCAGATGCTGCGCTACGGCAAGCCGGACAAGCCGTTCACCGTGCTTCTGTCGGGCGACGACCGCGCCCTGCAGATTTCAGGCCTGATTTCCGGCTCCAAGCCGCGCGTCGGCGACTATAACGACGCCGCCGACCTGGCCAGTTACGGCGTCATCGTCGTGGACCTCACCAAGACGAAGGGAGCGGACCGGCTGAACCACGCCAAATTCGCCGACAATCCCATCCTGGTGCAATTGCTCGGCGACCGCCTGAGCGCCCCGGCCAGCCTGTCGAACACCGAACCGCCACTCGACGAACGGCGCATCAACGACCTCGGCCAGGGCCTTGGGCAGGCGGTTGGCGCCGTCGCCGAGATTGTCATCACGACGCCGTTCAAGGTGCTGACCGTCGTCACCGGGCAGTGAACGTCCGGCCGTTTGACGGAACGCCCCGAAACCGCGGTTAAGGTTAGAAGATAAGGTTAAACCGCCGATCCGTTTGCACTTTGTTAAGGATATGCGCAAAACGGAATTGGGGGCGCGAGGCATTCGCCGGCGTGTGGCATTGGGCTTGAGGGGGGTGATGCCCGCTGGCCGCCTCGCGTCCTCACCCTCGTATGATTTTCCGGATTGCCCGGATCGTCATGGTGCGGACGACGGGAATCGAACCCGTACGGGCAAGCCCGAGGGATTTTAAGTCCCTTGTGTCTACCAGTTCCACCACGTCCGCCCGGGCCGGTTTCAGCCACGCCCGGCCTGCCGGCGATCAATGGCATGGAAGCGATCGGCCGGGCAAGTTATGCCAGCGCATTAAATCGCGGTAATCTTGCTTCTATTCCTCCCGTTCGGCGTTGTTTGTCCACAATGCTGCTGAAATGGCGGCGCCAGTGGTCCCAGGCAAACCGGGATGCGGTGGTGAAAAATGAGGGCTGGACCGTGCGCACAAGAATCGTAGCCTGCTTGATTGCCCTTGTCCTGGCGCTCGGGCTGGCCGTGGTCGTCGGCCCCGGGGCCGTTAGCCGCTTCAAGGCGTACGCCGCGCAGAACGACCACGCCCGCAACCAGCAAGGCCCGCGGCCGACCGCCGTGGTCACCGCACCGGTGCAGACGACGGATTTCCCCGTCATGCGCTACAGCACGGGGTTCTTGTCGTCCCCTGCCGTCGTCAACGTCGCCTCGCGCATCGCAAGCCAGATCACCGAAATTCCGGTCAAGGACGGCCAGACCGTCAAGTCCGGCGACGTCCTGTTCAAACTCGACGATTCCGCGCTGAACGCCCAGCTTGCCAAGGACCAGGCGGGCCTTGCCAAAGACCAGGCCGCACTCGTCAGCGCGCAAGCCGACCTCGGCCGGGCGCGCGATATTCTCGCCAAGGGTGCCGGAACCCAGCAGGCCTATGACGAGCAGCTTGCCACCACCAAGGGGCTGGAAGCGGCGGTGCAGGCCGACCAGGCAGCGATCCAGGCCGATCAGGTCCAGCTCGGCTATGCCACGATCGTGGCGGCGACCCCCGGGCGCCTTGGCGCGATCAACGCCTCGGTCGGCGACCTCGTCAGCAGCGGAAACAGCCAGTCGGACACCAACACGTCGACCACGCAGCCATCGGGCTCCTCCCAGCCGTTGGTCACGATCACCCGGATGGACCCGCTGATGGTGACGTTTACCCTGCCCGAGGCCGATCTCGGCCTGCTCCAGTCGGCGATCGCAAACCCGGGCCAGGCGACGGTGTCGCTCAGCAGCCGCGACGACGGCGGCAGCCCGCTGGCGCAGGGCGTGCTGGATTTCCTTGATTCCTCCATCGATACAACCTCTGGCACGATCGCGGCGCGCGCCTCGGTCGACAACAGCGCCGGCAAGCTCTGGCCTGGCCTTTACGTCAACGTCGCGATCCGCTTCGGGACGCTCAAGGACGCGGTAACGGTGCCCACGGTCGCGCTGCAAACCGGGCAGAAGGGACCGTATGTGTTCGTGGTCGGCGCCGATGGCAAGGCGTCCATGAAGACCGTGACGGTCGCCATGTCGAACGACCAGCAGACGGCGGTCTCGGCCGGGTTGAACAGCGGTGAAAAGGTCGTGATCGAAGGCCAGGGACGCCTCAAGGACGGCGCGCCGGTCACCGAAGACACGGGGGCCGCCAGGATTTCCGAAGCCGCTTTGACGGAAACCGGCAAATGATCTCCGAATTCTGCATCCGCCGGCCCGTCGCCACGCTGCTGATGTCGATCGCGCTGATCCTTGCCGGCGCCTTCGCCTACCGGCTGCTGCCGGTGGCCGCCTTGCCCAGCGCCGAGTTTCCCGTCGTCAACGTCTCGGCCTCGCTGCCGGGCGCCTCGCCGGAGACGATGGCGACCTCGGTCGCGACACCGCTGATCAAGCAACTGTCCACCATCGCCGGCATCGATTCCATTTCCACGAGCAACACGCTGGGCAACACCTCGATCGCCATCCAGTTCGTGCTCGGCCGCGACATCGACGCGGCGGCCGCCGACGTGCAGGCCGCGATCGCCCGCACCCAGCGCCAGCTGCCGCCGCAGATGACCACGCCGCCCAGCTACCGCACGGTCAACCCGGCCGATGCGCCGATCCTGATCCTGGCCCTGACGAGCGAGGTCACGCCGCTGACGCAACTGGACGCCTTCGCCCAGAACGTCATTTCGCCGGCGCTGTCGACGATCAACGGCGTCGCCCAGGTGCAGATCTTCGGCAGCCGGGAATATGCGGTGCGCATCCAGGTCGATCCCAGCCTGCTCGCCGCCCGCAATATCTCCGTCTCGCAACTGGAGACGGCGATCGCCAACGCCAACAGCCAGACGCCGCTCGGCACGCTCAGCGACGACCAGCAGCAACTCACCATCACCGCCAACACCCAGTTGGAGAACGCCGGCCAGTTCGGCCAACTGGTCATCGCCGACAACAACGGCCGGCCGGTGCATCTTGCCGACGTCGCCCGCGTGATCGATTCCGTCGCCGTCACCACGTCCGGAAGCTGGTACGACGGGACGCCTTCCATCCTGATGGCCGTGCAGCGCCAGCCCGACGCCAACACCGTCGAGGTCGTGCAGCGGGTCAAGACGATGCTGCCAAGCTTCGCCGACCAGTTGCCGCCCCAGGCGAACCTGAGGATGCTCAACGACCGCTCCGTCTCGATCCAGTCGGCGGTCAGCGACGTGCAGTTCACGCTGACGCTGACCATCGTCCTGGTCATCATGGTCATCTTCATGTTCCTGCGCCGCGTCACGGCGACGATCATTCCCGCCGTCGCCGTGCCGATCTCGCTGATCGCCACGCTGGCCGTCATGTATCTTCTGGGCGCATCCATCGACAACATCTCGCTCATGGGCATGACGCTATCGGTCGGCCTCGTCGTCGACGACGCCATCGTCATGCTGGAAAACATCTTCCGCCACATGGAGGAGGACGGGCTTTCGGCATTCGAGGCCGCCCTCAAGGGCTCGCGCGAAATCGGCTTCACCATCATTTCCATCTCGATTTCGCTGGTGGCCGTTTTCCTGCCCATCCTTCTGATGGGGGGCGTCGTCGGCCGCATCCTCAACGAGTTCGCCATGGTCGTCACCGCCGCCATCCTGGCCTCTATGGTGGTGTCGCTGACGCTGACGCCGATGCTGTGCTCGCGGCTGCTCAGGGCGCCCCGAAAGCAGGCCGACGCCAAAGAGCACGGATTCATCCTGCGCGGCTACGACACCGCACTCGGCTTCTGCCTGAAGAACACGGCGCTGGTCGGGCTGCTGTTCATCGTCACCACGGCCATGTCTGTGTGGCTGCTCGAAAGTTCGCCCAAGGGCTTCTTTCCGCAGGAAGATATCGGCCAGCTTGCCGTCAGCACGCAGGCGCGGCAGGACATTTCCTACGACCAGATGGTGGCGCTGCAAACCCGCGTCGCCGCGATCTTCGCCAAGTCGCCCTACGTCGCACACGTCGCCCAGTCGGCCGGCTCCAACAATGGCGGCGCGCTCAACAACGGCCGCCTGTTCGTTGAACTGAAGCCGAAGGACCAGCGGCCGCCGCTCGAACAGGTGCTGTCGGCGCTGCGCCGTGAAACCGGAACGGTCGCCGGCATCAACGTCTTCATGACGCCGGTGCAGAACCTCAGCCTCGGCTCGCGCGCCTCAGCCAGCCAGTACCAGCTCGTGGTGCAGGCGCTCGACAACGACACGACCGACGAATGGGCGGATCGCATCGCCGACGCCATGACCCAGGACCGCGCGCATTTCGTCGATGTCGCCACCGACCTCAGCAACAACGCCTTGCAGGCCACCATCAAGGTCGATCCCGACAAGGCGGCGGCGCTCGGCGTCACCAACGACGTGCTGCGCTCGACCCTGTATTCGTCCTTCGGCACGCAGCAAGCCGCCACCATCTTCGAAAGCGCCGACAGCTATCCCGTCATCCTGGAGGCCGATCCGCGCATTCCATGGTCGCCGGATTCGCTGCTCGGGCTTAAGGTGGCCGGCGCCAACGGCAATCTCGTGCCGCTCGGCGCCTTCGCCACGGTGGAGCGCACCGCCGGACCGCTGGCGGTGAACCAGCTTGGCCAGCTGCCGGCGGTGACGATCTCGTTCAACCTGCCGGCCGGCGTCTCGCTCGGGACCAGCACCGACCGCATCGAGGCGATCAAGACGGAACTGCATCTGCCGCACACGGTGTCCACCACCTATGCCGGCACGGCCAAGACGTTCCAGGATTCGGCCGCTAACCAGGGCCTGCTCATCCTCGCCGCGATCCTAACCATCTACATCGTGCTCGGCATGCTCTACGAGAGCTTCATCCACCCGCTGACGATCCTGTCCGGCCTGCCCTCGGCGGTGCTCGGCGCACTGCTCGCGCTGAGGCTGGCGGGCATGGATATCTCGATCATCGCGCTGATCGGCATCCTGATGCTGATCGGCATCGTCAAGAAGAACGGCATCATGATGGTGGACGTGGCGATCGACCTGCGCCGCAACGGCATGTCGCCCGTGGACGCTATCCATCGCGCCTGCCTGATGCGGTTCCGCCCGATCATGATGACGACGCTGGCGGCGCTGATGGGCACGCTACCGATCGCGCTCGGTGCCGGGGCCAGCGCCGAACTGCGCCAGCCGCTCGGCGTGGCGGTGGTCGGCGGCCTTCTGGTCTCGCAACCGCTGACCCTGTTCGTGACGCCGGTCATCTACCTTTACCTGGAGTGGCTCTCCAACCGGCTCGGCCGGGCGTTCGGCTCGTCCCCGCGGCAACCGGACCTGGCCAGGCCTGTTGCCTGAACCGGTCCGCCGCGGCTGGCGCCGGGGGCCGGCCCCACCTACATAGAGGCGGATTTATCCGGAGCCATTCATGACAGCGCCTCTTTTCCAGCCCATCACCCTTGACGGCCTCACCTTTCCCAACCGCATCGCCATCGCGCCGATGTGCCAATATTCGGCCGACGACGGCTCCGCAACCGACTGGCATGTGCAGCAATGGATGAGCTACGCGCTGTCAGGCGCAGGCATGGTCACGGTGGAGATGACCAATGTCGAGCGCCGCGCCCGCATTTCGCATGGCTGCCTCGGTCTCTATTCCGACCACAACGAAGCGGCCGCAAGGCGCGTGCTGGATGCCGCCCGCCGCGTCGCCGCGCCCGGCACGAAGTTCGGCACCCAGCTTGCCCATGCCGGCCGCAAGGCTTCCTGCCAGCGGCCGTGGGAGGGCGGCGGGCCGCTGAAGGCCGATCAGGACCCGTGGCCGGTCGTATCCGCCTCGGCCGTCGCCTATGACGAGGGCTGGCAGGTGCCGCACGCGCTGACCGACGAGGAAATCTGGCAGGTCGTAGAGCGCTTCGCCGACGCCGCCCGGCGTGCCGAGCGCGCCGGCTTCGACTTCATCGAGCTGCATGGCGCGCATGGCTACCTCATCTTCCAGTTCCTGTCGCCGCTCTCCAACAAGCGCACGGACCGCTGGGGCGGCTCGCTGGAAAACCGCATGCGCTTTGCGATCGAAGTCGCCCGAGCGGTGCGCAAGGCGGTCCCACGCCTGATGCTCGGCGCCCGGCTATCGGTGAAGGATTGGGTGAGCGGCGGCTTCGACGTCGAGGATGCCGTCGAGGTGGCCAAGGCGCTGAAGGCCGAGGGCGTCGCCTATATCTGCTGTTCCAGCGGTGGCAATTCTCCGTTGCAGAAGCTGCCCTCCGGGCCCGGCTATCAGGTCGATCTGGCGGAAGCGGTGGGCAAGGGCGCCGACATTCCGGTGCGCGCCGTCGGGCTGATCACCGACCCGGTTCACGCCAATTCGATCGTCGCCGAGGGCCGCGCCGACATGGTGGCGGTGGCGCGGGCGTTCCTCGCCGATCCGCGCTGGGGCTGGCGCGCGGCGGCAACGCTCGGCGAACCGATCCACGCCGCCCCGCAATTGCTGCGCTCGGTCACCACCATGCAGCATTGGGTGAAAGCTGCGCAGCAATAGAGCCACATTTCCGGACGCAAAACCGCATCACACTTTTGCTGGAAATGCTCTGGCTGCAACCTTTGGCCCCAGCCCGCGTTTTGCAGAAAATACCGGCCGGCAAGCGGGCCTGGCCGTGAGACTGCTTTATCCGCAATTCCTCAAGCTGGAGGCATCCATGGCAAAACTCGTCTACTCAATCGTCGAGCATGATGGAGGCTGGGCCTACAAGGTGGGGTCCACGTTCTCGGAAACCTTCCCCAGCCGTGCCCAGGCGCTGCATGCCGCGGAAATGGCTTCATCCGAGCAGCAGATCGCAGGCTCCACGGACGGCATCGTCTATGAGGATTCCGAAGGCAAGTGGCACGAGGAAGTGGCGGACGGCAGCGACCGGCCGCAGACCGAAGTCTCGGAGTAAGCACTGGCACAAAAGCACATCGGCGGCGCGGGGAGCCCGTGCCGCCGATGCGTCAGATACCTCTCCCGAAGAGAGGCCGGGAGGATTACTTGCCGAGCCAGACCGTGCCGCTCTTGTTGGTCACCGGCACGCCGACGGCGTTTCCGTATTCGGTCCACGAACCGTCATAGTTGCGCACCTCGTAGCCCAGCAGGCGCTTCAGCGCGAACCACGAATGGCTGGAACGCTCGCCGATGCGGCAATAGGTGATGACCGGCTTGGAGCCGTCGACGCCCTTGTCGGCATAAATCTTGCGGATTTCGTCGAGCGGCTTGTAGGTACCGTCCTCGTTGACGATGGTCGCCCACGGCACGTTCTCGGCACCGGGAATGTGACCGGCGCGGATCGACAGTTCCTTCACGCCTTCCGGCGCAAAGATCTTGCCGAGATATTCGTCGGGCGAGCGGATATCGATCAGCGCGCCGTCGATGCGGCCCTCAACCACGTCGAGCACATTGGTCAGGCGCGCGCGCAGGCTGTTGTCGCGCTCTGGCAGTTCGATGGTAGAGGCCTTGAAGGACGGCACGTCGGCGGTCAGGGGCAGCTTGCGCGCTTCCCACAGCTTGCGGCCGCCGTCGAGCAGTTTCACGCGGTCGCCGAAGCCGTAGACGTCCAGCACCCAGGCGCCCCAGGCCGCGAACCAGTTGTTGTGGTCGCCATAGATGATGACGGTGGTATCGTTGTCGACGCCGGCCTTGCGCAGCGTCGCCTGCAACTTCTCACGCGAGGCGATGTCGCGGTTGACGGTATCGACCAGGTCGACGTGCCAGTCGAGGTTGGTCGCGCCGGGAATGTGGCCGCCGGCATAGACGCCGGGATCGACGCTGACTTCGAACAGCCGCACCTTCGGGTCGTTGATATGCTCCTGGAGCCATTCGGCGGTTACGAGCGAGTGAGAAACCGAGTTAGCCATGGATTTCCTGCCTTTCTGAACCAATGAATTCCTGTCGCGAGGCAAGCCGGCGCCGTCCGCGCGCCACGTGCGCCCGGCCATCTCTCCCGCTTGTCGGTGTTTCAGTCATGCGCTCAAGGCAGCCGCACTGCCCGGGCATCAATCGTTGAAGTACCGCCCTTCTTTGACTTCAGCAGCATAGCCCGCACGAATGGCGAAGTCGCCGAAATGCTCTTTCTCCAGGCGGTCCTTAGCGAAATGACCTATTACTTTTTCCAGGTATTCTAGAATAATTTTCTCACCCACGTTTTCGAGCACCATCTTGTTCAGGCGCTGGCCGTGGAAGCCGCCGCCCAGATAGAGATTATATTTCCCCGGCGCACGGCCGGTCAGCGCGATCTCGGCTATGTAGGGGCGCGCGCAGCCATTGGGGCAACCGGTCATGCGGATGGTGATCGGCTCCTCGGAAAGCCCATGCGTGGCGAGGATCGCGTCGATCTTGGTGATGAGGTCGGGCAGGTAGCGCTCGCTCTCGGCCATGGCCAACCCGCAGGTCGGCAGGGCGACGCACGCCATCGAGTTGAGGCGCAGCCCGCTGCCGGCGTTGAGGCCGTCGAGCCTGTACTCTCTCAGCAGCGCGTCGACGGCCGGCCGGTCGCCCGCTGCCACGTCGGCGATGATGAGGTTCTGGTTCGGCGTGACGCGGAACATGCCCTTGTGGCTCTCGGCGATGGCGCGCAGGCCGTCGAGCAGCGGTTTTCCCTGGAAATTGCTGACACGGCCGTTCTGGATGTACAGCGTATAGTGCCAGCGCCCGTCCTCTCCCTCGGTCCAGCCGATCGGATCGCCGTTCGAGGTGAAGCCGTAGGCGCGGGCCTCGCCGAGCTGGAAGCCGAGATGGCCTTCGATCTCGGCCTTGATGAAATCCAGCCCCTTGTCGTCGACGGTGTATTTGAAGCGGGCGCGGGCACGGTCGAGCCGGTCGCCATAGTCGCGCTGCACCATCATGGTAGCGTCGCACATCTCCAGCACCTTGTCGGCCGGCAGGAAGCCGATGACGCTGGCCAGTCGCGGATAGGTCTTCGGGGCCTGGTCGGTGCGGCCCATACCGCCGCCGATGGCGACGTTGAAGCCGGTGAGCTTGCCGCCCTCGACGATGGCGATGAAGCCGAGGTCCTGCGCATAGACATCGATGTCGTTGATCGGCGGCACGACGAAGCCGATCTTGAACTTACGCGGCATGTAGGTCTTGCCGTAAAGCGGCTCCTCGGGGCCGCTGACCGGCTTGCGCTCCTCGCCGTACCAGATCTCGTCATAGGCGCGGGTCTTGGGAATGGCGTGGTCGCTGGCCTGCTTCGCCAGCGCATGAACCTGCGCATGCAGCGCCGAAAGCTGCGGGTTGATCGAGGCCATGACGCCGCGAGAATCGTCGCCGCAGGCGGCGCGGGTATCGAGCAGCACCTCATGCAACCCCTGTACCAGAGTGCGCAGGTTCTTCTTGTGGATATAATGAAACTGGAAGGTCTGACGGGTCGTCAAACGCAGCGAGTTATTGCCATAGGCGCGTCCCAGTTCATCGAGCTTCAGCCATTGCGCCGGCGACAGCACGCCGCCCGGCAGGCGCACGCGCGCCATGAAGCGGTAGGCCGGTTCCAGTTTCTGCCGGCGGCGCTCGTCGCGGATGTCGCGGTCGTCCTGCTGGTAGACGCCGTGGAACTTCATCAGCTTGATGTCGGTGCCGGGCACGGCCGCCGTCAGTTCGGCTTCGAGGCCGGCCGCGATGGTGCCGCGCAACTGGTCGCTGTTGGCCTTCAGCGTCTCGTCCGGGCCAAGCTTCTCCAGCGGCTGCGAGACATCGCGGCTGCGGTCTATTTCAAGCGTGCTCATCACAACCTCAATACACGTCGATCTGGTAGCGGTGGTCGGCCTTGAGCGCCGCCAGGTACTCGCCGGCAGCCTCGCGGGTCAGCCCGCCCTCCTGCTCCACGATGGTGGCCAGCGCCGCGTGGACATCGGGCGCCAGCTTGGCGCCGTCGCCGCAGACATAAAGATGCGCGCCCTCCTCCAGCCAGGCATAGACGTCGCGCGCCTGTTCGAGCAGGCGATGCTGGACGTAGATTTTCCTTGCGGTGTCGCGGGAGAAGGCGACGTTCATGTTGGTCAGCACCTTGTCCTTCAGCAGGCCCTGCCATTCGGTCTGGTAGAGGAAATCGCTGTCGAAGTTGCGCTCGCCGAAGAAAAGCCAGGATTTGCCGGAAGCCCCCCTCGCCTCGCGCTCCTGCAGGAAGGCGCGGTAGGGCGCGACGCCGGTGCCGGCCCCGATCATGATGATCGGTCTGTCGTCCTGCGGCAGGCGGAAATGGGCATTGGCCTGGACATAGACCGGCACCGTCGCGTCGGGCTCGGCCCGGCCGGCAAAATGGCCCGAGGCCACCCCTTCGCGCGGCTCGCCGTTGAGGTCGTAGCGTACGGTGCTGACGGTCAGGTGCGCCTCGTCGGGTGCGTTGTTCAGGCTCGACGCGATCGAGTAGAGGCGTGGCTGCAACGGGCGCAGGCCGGCCGCAAATGCCTGCGCATCGAGACCTTTCACCGGAAAGCGCCGTACGATGTCGAGGATGTGGTTGCCGCGCAGGAACGCGCCGCGCGCCTCCGCGTTCGCCTCGCCGCGCAAGGCCTCGAGTTCGCTGGCGCCGCTCAAGGCCGCCCAGTGGTCGAGGAAACGCGGCGTCGCCGCCGTGATTTCCAGCCGTCCGGAGAGCGCCTCGCCGAGCGCGATCTTCTGCTCCTTTACCGTTACCTGCGCACTGGCATCGAGCGACAGCGCGCCGAGCAGCGCCTCGACCAGCACCGGGTCGTTCTGCGGCAGCATGCCCAGCGCATCGCCTGGCTCGTAGGTCAGGCCGGAACCGGCCAGCGACAGTTCGATATGCCGCGTTTCCTTGCTGGACTCGCGGCCAGTCAACACGAAATTGTCGATCACGGTGGCGAAGAACGGGTTCTTCTTGTCAAACGCCGATGATTGGGCCGAAGGCACGGCAGAACCGGCGGGCCTTGCCGCGACACCGGCCTTGGCGGCTTTCGGGGCAAGCAGTTCCAGCGCCGCCTTGCTCCATGCCGCAGCCGGCTCCTCGTAATCCACGTCGCAATCGACGCGCTCGGCCAGGCGCTCGGCGCCGAGTTCGGCCAGTCGCGCATCGAGCCGCTTGCCGGCACCGCAATAGTGTTCATAGGTGGAATCGCCCAGCGCCAGCACGGCAAAGCGCAACCCTTCCAGCCGCGGCGCCTTGCGCCCTTCCACGAACTCGAAGAAACCGACCGCCGACAGCGGCGGCTCGCCCTCGCCGTGGGTGCTGGTGACGATCAGCAGGTCCTGCTCGTCCTTGAGCTTGCGCGGCTTGTAGTCGGCGACGTCGACGAGAACGGGCGTCGCGCCTTCAGCGCGGGATGCCTCGGCCAGCGCCTTGGCGACACCGGCGCTGTTTCCGGTCTCACCGGCATAAAGGATGGTCAGCGAACGCGACGCGACGGCGGTCTGCGCGGGTGCGACCGCCTCGTCCAGGCGCAGCGGTATCGCCGTCGATCCCCCCAGCGCACGGGCATGGTCGATACCGGCGAAATAGCCGCTGATCCACAGCGCCTGCCCCGGCTTCAGCGTAGTCGCCAGCCCGCTGAGGCGCTCCCATTGGTCGGCCGTAAAACCCGGTCCTGGAAAGTCGAGTACCGTCATCTGATTTTCGTCCCATGCTTTCGTCCGCGCGACGGAGCGAGCCGGGATATCCAGTCTTTTCAAACATTTGGATAGCCGGCCTCCACCGTTGGGCCGGGACCTTTGCATCGCCTTTTTCAGCGTTTCAAATGAATGATATTGATAATACCTAGCAAGAAAATTGCATTTAAAGATTGTTGAAACGCCCGTCCTACCAGGCGATGGAAGCGCGAAACGATCCTTCTGCGAATGACAAACGGCGTGGTCGAAAGATGCGACACGCCCGCCATCACTTTTTTTTACCGCAGGAGGAAATTCGGCCCGGGAGGCCGCTCGTATGGGCAACCCGCGTCGCCCCGGGGGACTCGTATCCGAAGCGGAGTGCAATCGTCCAAGACGCGTCAGCCCCTGCCTCGGTGCTGCCGGAGCGGGGGCTGAACCTCGTTAGCGATTATCCAGTTAGTCAGGGCGCGACGTTGATCGTGCCCTTCATGTTGGGATGGAAGCGGCAGAAATAATCGATGGTTCCCGCCTTGTCCACGGTGACGCTACCAGACTTCTTGATCGGCAGCATCACCTCCCAGCCGCCCTTCACGGTGGCCGTGTGGGCGAACGCATCCTTGTTCACCCACTCGACGGTGTCGCCGACCTTGGCCTCGATCGTGGCCGGCGAAAACGCCATCTTGTCGACCGTCACCGTGATGGTCTTGGCCTGAGCCGCAGCCACGCTCGCGGCCAGGGCCAGCGCCAGGGCCGGAAGCACCCAGAACCGATGGTTCATCGCGTCGCCCTCACTTCAGCTCGGCCGCGACCATCTCGGCATGCTGCTGATGGCCCTCGAAAATCTTCAGGCCGGTTTCCAAGAGGCTCTTCAATTCGGCATTCTGCGCCGAGGGGATAAGCACCGTCTTCAGCGCCTCGTTGACCTGCTTGTGGAAGGCGACCTCGTTGTCGACATAGGCCTTGTCGAAGGCGGCGCCGTCGAGTTTTTCCAGCTTGGCCTTCTCGGTAGTGATCGCGTCGGTCAATGCCTTGCTGGTGGCGTTGTCCTCGGGAGTCACGTTGAGTTTCTTGACGAGATCGAGCGCCTGAACGTTCACCGCCTCATGGTCACGAACCATGTCGTTGGCGAAGGCGACGACATCCTTGTTGTGCGACTTGGAGATCGCGATCTTGGCCACGGCCACGTCGAGCACGCCGGCGGTGTAGGCAATATGCGCGATCTGGGGATCGGTCGGCTTGTCGGCTGCCTGCGCGAACGGCGCGGTCAAAAGCAGGCAAAGTGCGGCCGTGGCCGCAAGCGGGCGAATATGCATGAAAAGCCTCCTTGGCCCGGCGCGCCGAGGCGGCGGGCACCAATCTTGAGTGAACATCCGTTTGATGCGGGCGGCGAAAAAACGTTCCCGCGAAAAAGCCAGGCTTATTCCTGCAGGCCGAGCCGCTTCAGCACCGCGACCGTAAGGCGCTCGCAGCGCTTTCCGGCGAACGGAAAGGCATCGAGCAATACCGGGCCGATCTGCTCGTTCAGTTGCCGGCGGATCAGGTTGCGGGCACGAAACAGCCGCGTCTTCACCGTCTCCGGCTTGATGCCGAGCAGGTCGGCCGTCTCCTCGATGCTCAGCCCCTCGATGACGCGGGCGACGAACACGGCGCGATAGATATCGGGGATGTTGTCGGTCGCCCGCTCCACGAATTGCAGGATTTGCCGCTGCGCCATCGTCCGCTCCGGGTCGTCGTTGGGAGTATTCAAGGGAAACTGGATGATCTTGGCCTCGATGGCCGGGTCGTCGGACATCGACTGCTCGAGCGCCCGGCGTTTCTTGCGCAGCCGTCCCAGCGCCTCGTTGATGACGATGCGCGACAGCCAGGTCGCCAGCGTGGACTCGCCGCGAAAGCTTTCCAGATGCGTGAACGCCCGCACATAGCCTTCCTGGACGATATCCTCGGCCTCGCCGTCGTTGCGCACGATGCCGCGCGCCAGCCGGTAGAGCCGTTGATTGTGCGTCTTCATGATGGCGCGAAATGCAGCGGCATCGCGCGCCAGGGCCCGGCGCACCAGTTCCGTATCGCTTGGCGCCGCAACGGATGCGGCCGCGCTTTTCACTCTATCGGCCATTTCATTTCTCCTGTCTTGCGCGATAGGATGCCGCGCAAGACGAAAGGTTCCCGATCATACTACGAGGAACTTTCCGCCGGGTAGAACATCGAACAGGGAACGGGAGCGCCGGCTGGCCGCCGCTCACCCCCGCGCAATCGAAGGAGAACCCGCATGGCATCGCATGGAAACCCGGATTCCGGCCCCGACCTGGAGCAGGGCGTTTCGCTCTCCGACTTCGGCAGCGAAAACCGGCTGCTCGGGCATGTCGGAAAGAAGGCCGTGGTGCTGGCGCGGGCGGGCGACGAGATTTTCGCGGTCGGCGCCACCTGCACCCATTATTCCGGCCCGCTCGGCGAAGGCATCGTGGTCGGCGATACGATCCGATGCCCCTTGCACCATGCCTGCTTCAGCCTGCGCAGCGGCGAGACGCTGGGTGCTCCCGCCTTCGATCCCCTGCCCCGCTGGAAGGTGGAACAGCGGGAAGGAAAGGTGTTCGTTACCGAGAAACTGGCGAAGGGCGATGGTGCGGCCAGCCGCGACACCAGCCGCGACCCGCGGCGGATCGTCATCGTCGGCGGCGGTGCGGCCGGCTTCGCGGCGGCCGAAATGCTGCGCCGGCGGGGCTATGGCGGCGATCTGACCATGCTGAGCTCGGACGAGGACGCGCCCTACGACCGCCCGAACCTGTCCAAGGACTATCTGGCCGGAACCGCTGAGGAAGCGTGGATGCCGCTGCGCTCCGACGATTTCTATGCCGACAGCAAGATCGGCCTGCACCTGAAAACCACCGTTGCCGAAATCGACACGCAGGCCCATGCCGTGACCACGCAGGACGGGCGGAGCTTTCCCTTCGACCGGCTGCTGCTGGCGACGGGCGCCGAGCCGGTGCGCCTGAAAATCCCCGGCGCCGAGCGCCCGCACGTCTTCACGCTGCGCTCGATGGCGGACAGCCGCGCCATCATCGAACAGGCCGGCAAGGCGAAATCGGCCGTCATCCTCGGCGCCGGCTTCATCGGCCTCGAAGCGGCGGCCGCACTGCGCGAGCGCGGCTTGTCGGTGCATGTCGTGACGCAGGACACCCAGCCCTTCGAAAAGGTGCTAGGCCCGGATCTCGGCAACTTCATCCGCTCCATCCACGAGGAGCACGGCGTCACCTTCCATCTGAACACCACCATCGCCAGCATTCAGGAGCGCATTGTGCTTCTCAGCAACGGGCGCGACGTGGATGCCGACCTCGTCATCATCGGCGTCGGCGTGCGGCCCCGCGTAGCGCTGGCGGAAAAGGCGGGCATCGCCACCGACCGGGGCATCCTTGTCAATGAATACCTGGAAACGGACAAGGCCGGCATTTTCGCCGCCGGCGACGCCGCCCGCTGGCACGACCCTGTCAGCGGCGAGCGCAGGCGCGTCGAGCATTGGGTGGTCGCGGAGCGGCAGGGCCAGGCCGCCGCCGAGAATATGCTCGGCCTTCGCCGCCCCTTCCTCGACGTGCCATTCTTCTGGAGCGCGCATTACGACATGACGATCCGCTATGTCGGCCACGCGACGAGTTGGGACAAGATCGAGATCGACGGCAGCCTCGCCGCGCGCGACTGTATGGTCGGCTACAAGAAGGACGGCCGTGTCATCGCGGTCGCCGCCATCGGACGCGACCTCCAGGCGCTGGATTGCGAAGCCTCTATGGAAGCCGAGGGCAGGCGCAGGGCCATCAGCTAGCCACGCGCGGCCGCCCCGATGCCGTCGCGACGACGAACGCCTCGACGAAGGTGCGTTCGTCCTCGATGGTGGCGACACGGATATCGCGGGTGATCTCGACCCGTGCCTGATCGGTGCCGGCGCGCTCGGCCAGTTCGATCGCCGCCGCCCGCACATGCGTCTCGGCGGCCTGCATCGCCGCTTCCTCGGTCTCGAAGTCGTCCAGCCGCTCGCCGGCATTGAGCCGGAACAGGCCGGGCTCCGGCTGGCTGACGCGCGCCTCGCTCGACATGCGCACCTGGCCGACCACCGCGCCCAGCGCGTTGGCGACGTCGGCGTCCGTGGCCACCTCGCACTCGTTGCCGAGCAGGCGCGGCAGGCCGACATAATGCAGGTGCGCGGAGGCGCCGAGGCCGATCACCGGCCGGTCGAGCGCGATCGCGAGCCGGGCCATGCCGTCGCGCTGGCTTACCGCGCGCTGCACCAGCGGATTGGCGACGGATGCCTCGCCTTCCAGCCCGTCTTCGGAAAAGACGGTTTCCAGGATGACCTCGGCCGAGCGGCGGGTTACCGCCGTCAGCACCATCTGGCAGAAATCGTCGGCGCTTTCGGCGATCAGGCGCCCCTGTCCGTCGCGCCGGCGGCAGAATGCCTCCGCGCCGAGGCGGGCGGCACCGGCCGTCCAATTGTCCTGCCGGCCCAGCGCATGGGCGGCGTCGGAAGGAGTAAAGCCGATGATATGCACCAGCCCGCGGCCGACGAGGCGGTTCAGGGTCGCCACCTGCGCGTTGGAGGCAAGCAGGCGGTCGAGCGGGGCGGGAACGGCGCTGATTTCGGCGTAAAGGCGCGCTTCGGTATGGCTCATGCCGGATTCCAGCCGTTGCGGCACGCCGGTGCGCATGGCGAAGCGCCCGTCCAGCCGGCTCGGAACCGGGCTGAGCAGTTGCCGGTTCAGGTGCTTTTCGATGATCTCGCCATGCTTCATGGCTGCCAGCGACAGCGGCACCAACCGGCGCGGGCCGAGGACGAGGGTCGGGATCAACGAGCGCTCGTGCAGCGCCACTTCCGAATCTCCGCCCAGCCCGAAGGTGCGCATGGCGACCGCCTCGACCATGGTCCTCATGCCGCCGACGGTGGCGCCGTCCGGATCGAGCCGCAACCGGCCGCCGTCGAGCACCGCGATATCGGTCGTGGTGCCGCCGATGTCGGAGACCACCGCATCGTCGAAGCCGGTGAGATGGCGCGCGCCAACGAGGCTCGCCGCCGGACCGGACAGGATGGTCTCGATCGGCCGCGAACGGGCAAACTCGGCGGTGATCAGCGCGCCGTCGCCACGCACCACCATCAACGGCGCTGCAATGCCGCGCTTGCCCAGAAAGCCTTCCGTGGCATCGATCAGCCGGTCGATCATCGAGATCAGCCGGGCGTTGAGAAGCGTCGTCAGGGCGCGCCGCGGCCCGCCGAGCTTAGACGTCAGTTCATGCGAACAGGTGACGGGCAGGTTGGTGCGCTCGCGCACGAGCGCGCGCGCCGCGATCTCATGCTCCGGGTTGCGCACGGCGAAATAGCCGGCGATGGCGACGCCGGATACGGTCTCAGCCAGTTCCGGCAGCGCCGCCTCCAGCGCCGAAAGGTCGAGTTCGCCGGCATTGCCGTGGACATCGTGCCCGCCCGGGCAGAATACGACCGGGTCGGAACCGAGCGCCTTGGCAAGACCGCTGCGGTCGAGATCGTCTTCGGAAAAGCCGATCATCACCAGCGCGACGCGCCCGCCCTGCCCCTCTACCAGCGCATTGGTGGCAAGGGTGGTGGACATGGAAACAAGCTTGATCACGCCGGGCTTTATATCCGCCTCGCGCAGGACGGCGTCGGCCGCCCCGGAAATGCCTTCCGCCAGGTCGTGACGGGTGGTCAGCGACTTGGCCTTGGCCACGACGCCCGCCGCCTCCGACCACAGCACGGCGTCCGTATAGGTGCCGCCGGTGTCGATGCCGAGATAGAGCGAAGAGCCATGGGTCACAGTCACTGTCATTTCTATCGCCTGAAAACTATTGGCGGGATGCGCGACGAGCAGGCATCATCCGCGGACCTGAGGAAAGGCTGGCGCGACCGGCGCTAGAACGGTGCCCATGAGTTGGGCGGCATGATTAGGCAGAGGCATTGCCCTTGTCCCGATAAAAAGCAAGCCAGCCAAAGCTTGGCGGCGCCGCGACTGAACGCCACTGCGCCGTTAATGCCAGACAAGCATGGTTCATATAGAGTTCGATGCAACTATTTTGCGCGGAGGATTGCGACGTAAGATGGCGCATCCTTGCTTTTGCGCCTGCCGATTTCATGCTTTCCTGTCGAAAGCACGCGGCGGCGGCGCCTGCCGCCCCGCGTCTTGCGCAATTTCACGGAAATTCTCGACCGATGGTAGCCTGGAACGAATTGACGAAGGACGAGCAGACGGCGCTCAAGCGCATGAACCGCGGTCCCTACCCCGAACTCGAACCGGCCATGGCCGAACGGCTGATCGGGCTGGGGCTGGCGGAAGCGCGTCCGCGCGGCGTCGGCATCAACCGCGCGGGGCGCGACCTCGTCATCACCACCCTGCTCGCCGCGCGCGAAAACCTGTCGTCGAACGGCTGATACGTGTTCCGGCCACGGCGGCCGGCGACCCTAGCCGACCACTTCCTTCAGACCGTCCAGCGCGTCCTGCACATCGGGCCGCCCGTCGTTGTTTTCGGGATAGACGGCATAGGCCGGATAGGTGAACTCCGGTGCGCCCTCGACCAGTTCCAGCTCGCCCCTGGCGATATGGGACGCCACGGAACTGCGCCGGAAGTAGCCCATGCCGCCGGCGCGCAGGATGTAGCTCAACGCCAGCGGGCCAAGCCCGATCAGCAGGCCGGATTCGCCGACGGCAGCCGAACTCGCCTCGTGCTGGGCCGCAAACAGCGGCCCCCAGTCGACATAGACGTAGCTCTTCTTCTCGTCGCCCGCGTTCTCGCTGCCGTGTGCCCGCACCAGAACCAGCTGCTCCTCCTGCAACAGTTCCACCCTGAAACCGGGTAGCAGCTTGGGCGCGTAAAGCACCGCAATGTCGAGAACGCCTGTCCGGAGCTGGTCGATAAGCTGGTCGGGCACGCCGACATGGGCATGGATGGCGATTTCGGGCTTCGCCTTCTTCATCCACACCAGCCAGTCGAGCAATAGCGGGTTCCACAGGCTCAGTTCCCCGCCGACCGCGACGACGCCCGTCCGGCCGAGCGGGATGGCGAGTTGATGGCGCGCCCGCTCCCATATCTGGACGAAGGACTGCGCGAAACGCACGAATTCGCGCCCCGCCGGCGTCAGATGGGCGCCGTTACGGTTGCGCACGAACAATTGCCGGCCGAGTTCGTCCTCCAGCGTGCGCACGCGCGCGCTCACCGTCGTCTGGGTGACGTGAAGGCGCTCCGCAGCCCTTAGAAAGCTGCCAGAATGCACGATTTCCAGAAAAGTCCGGGCGCGGTCGATATCCAAGAAGGTCTCCCCATCAATGCAATAAATTTGCACTAACGCTGCATTTAATTCCATTTGTTTTCCCCTTTCAAGCGGAGCACGGTCGCCGGAAGTCGGGTGCGGAGTCTGTCCGTCGCCATGGCTTGCAACGGTTTGCTGACGCAGAAGAGGGAAATTTCGATCCGATGAGCGGCGAATACGCATCGCCTCCATGCTTCATGCATGAACTGGAGCCCGGCCGCGACCATGCGCCGGCGCTTGTGGATGCGTGGGCCGACGTTGCTCGCTGGCGCCGGGCGGAGCGCAAGCGCCTGCTCGACGCCCGCCTAGCCCTCGATGTCGCGGCGCGCCATGACAGCGCGAACCGCATCGCTGCGGCATTGGATCGCACCATCGGCAAGTTCGGGGGCCGCACCGTCAGCGGTTACTGGCCGTTCCGGGGCGAGCCCGATCTGCGCAACTGGTCGATCCGGGTGATCGAGCGCGGCGGCCGCGTCGCGCTCCCGGTCGTCATCCGCAAGGACTGGCCGCTGGAGTTCAGGGCATGGGCGCCGGGCGACCCGCTGGAGCGCGGCATGTGGAACATCCTTGTGCCGGCGCGCGGACCGTCCGTGCAGCCCGATATCGTCATCGCGCCGCTGGTCGGCTTCGACGACGCCAACTACCGCCTCGGCTATGGCGGCGGCTTCTTCGACCGGACGCTCGCCACGCTGCCGCGGCGGGCGTTCGTCATCGGCGTCGGCTACGCCACTTCCAGGCTGGCGACCATCTATCCGCAACCACACGACATCGCCATGGACGCAATCGTAACCGACGCGTGAATTCAACAGCAAGGCAAGCCCGGTCCCGCCTGCGGCAACGATCGCCCGTCTCCAGGACCGGAACTTCCCGCAAGAAGGACAAGAAGAAGGCAGGGCTCAAGATATGTCAATTTCCGCAACAGTTCCCGAGGAACACAAGCCCACATTCGTCAGAAGGTGGCTGTTCTCGACCAACCACAAAGACATCGGAACGCTGTATCTGATCTTCTCGATCATCGCCGGCATCCTGGGCACCGGCCTTTCCGTGCTCCTGCGCATGGAATTGCAGGAACCGGGCATGCAGATCTTCTCCGATCCCGCGGTTTATAACGTCGTCGTTACCTCGCACGGCCTGGTGATGATTTTCTACGTCATCATGCCGGCGCTGATCGGTGGTTTCGGCAACTGGTTCGTGCCGATCATGATCGGCGCGCCGGACATGGCCTTCCCGCGCATGAACAACATCTCCTTCTGGCTGCTGGTGGTGTCGTTCCTGCTGTTCATCCTGTCGCTGTTCGTCCCCGGGGCACCGGGCGTCGACGGCCATGGCGGCGGCTGGACCATGTATCCACCCTTCTCCGAATCCGGCCAGCCCGGCCCCGCCGTGGATTTCGTGATCTTCGCCATCCACCTGTCGGGCGCATCGTCCATCCTCGGCGCGATCAACTTCATCACCACCATCTTCAACATGCGCGCACCGGGCATGACCATGCACAAGATGCCGCTGTTCGCGTGGTCCATGCTGGTCACCGCCTTCATGCTCTTGATGGCGCTGCCGGTCCTGGCGGGCGCGATCACCATGGTGCTCACCGACCGCAATTTCGGCACCACCTTCTTCATCCCCGATGGCGGCGGCGACCCGATCCTCTACCAGCACCTGTTCTGGTTCTTCGGCCACCCGGAAGTCTACATCATGATCCTGCCGGGCTTCGGCATCGTCAGCCACGTCATCTCGACCTTCTCCAAGAAGCCGATCTTCGGCTATCTCGGCATGGCCTATGCGATGGTGGCGATCGGGCTGATCGGCTTCGTCGTGTGGGCGCACCACATGTTCACCGTCGGCCTGTCGGTCGACAGCCAGCGCTACTTCGCCTTCGCCTCGATGGTCATCGCGGTGCCGACCGGCGTGAAGGTGTTTTCGTGGCTTGCCACCATGTGGGGCGGCTCGCTGACCTTCAAGACGCCGATGCTGTGGGCGACGGGCTTCGTGCTCCTGTTCACGATCGGCGGCGTCACCGGCGTCCAGCTTGCCAACCCCGTGCTCGACCGCAACATGCAGGACACCTACTACGTCATCGCGCACTTCCACTACGTGCTGTCGCTGGGTGCGGCCTTCGCCATCTTCGCCGGCTTCTATTACTGGTTCCCGAAGATGACCGGCTACATGTACAGCGAAGCGCTGGGCAAGCTGCACTTCTGGCTGATGTTCGTGGGCGTGAACCTGGTGTTCTTCCCGCAGCACTTCCTCGGTCTGGCCGGCATGCCCCGTCGCTATGCGGACTATCCCGACGCCTTCGCCGGTTGGAACTTCATCTCCTCGATCGGTTCCTACATCTCGACGCTCGGCCTGGTGGTGTTCTTCATCATGATCGCCGAGGCCTTTGCCCGCAAGCGCATCGCGAGCGCCAACCCGTGGGGTGTCGGGGCAACGACGCTGGAATGGACGCTGTCTTCGCCTCCGCCCTATCACCAGTTCCAGTCGCTGCCTTATATCCGCTGACAGCTCGGCCTGCGGGCCAGCCCTCCGGAGAAAAAGAAAAGCCCGGCTCGCCCGGGCTTTTCCATTATGAGCCGAGGCTCGTTTGGGATCGAACGGCGTGCTGCCCAACCGTTTCTTAAGGGCTCCCTGCTAGACCTCACTCTCGAAAGAAACCAGACGGAGTCATCCCGGTGCGGCTTTCCGCAACGATCGCAGTGCAGTGCCAGATGCCGCGCCATCGTGCCTTTGCAGCCGTTTCCCGCCCCTGCCTCCAAGCCGGGCGGGCCGCGTGATGGCAGCAATTCCCTTGATCGAGGAAACCAGTGGCGGGCCGGCCGGCGGGATGGTCTCAGGGCTCGTTGGCCTCGCGCCCGACAGCGCCGAAAACGCGCATATCGAGCTTCTGGCCGGCGAGCGGCCAGAGCGCAAGCTGGCAATCTATCCGGCTTCGGCCGGCTTCGACCTCGTCGAGGAACTCGACCATCTGTGCGCCCGCACGGTCGAGCCGAACGTCTTCTTCAATCCGCGTTTCCTCGCCCCGGCGATGCCGCGCCTGGAGGACCGCGAAGTGCGGCTGGCCGTCATTCGCGACGGCGGCGATAGCCGGAGCCGCCTGCGACTGCTGGTGCCGTTTTCCGTGGAGCGGCCGATCCTGCCGATGGGCACGCCCATCATGCGCACCTGGGCGAACCCGTTCGGCCCCAGCGGCACGCCGCTCATCGACCGCGACGATCCGGTCGGCGTGATCGAAGATTTCTTCGCCATGCTGTCGCGCTCGCATCTCAACCTGCCGAAGGTGCTGGCCCTGCCCGACATGCGCCTGGACGGACCGACCGCGAGCCTGCTGCGCACCGCGGCGGAAGCGCGCGGCCTGATGCTGATCACCACCAGCGAAGTCGAGCGTCCCGTGCTGCAAAGCGATCTCGACGGCGAGGACTACCTGAAGAACGCGCTGCGGCCGCACCACTATCGCGGTTTCGGCCGCCTGAAGCGCCGCCTCGGCGAGACCGGCCATCTCGAGCATACCGTGGCGCGCGGTCCCGAGCAGATACGCCATGCCATCGAAAACTTCCTGACCCTCGAGGCCGCCGGCTGGAAAGGCCGGGAACGCACCGCCATGGCGGTCGACCGCTACCGGGCGGCCTTCGCCCGCGAAGCCGTGCACCGGCTCGCCGAGCGGGATCTGTGCCGCATCCACTCGCTGGAGCTCGACGGACGCACCGTCGCCAGCCTGATCGTCTTCGTGGAACAGGGCGTCGCCTATACGTGGAAGACGGCATATGACGAGTCACTGTCAGCCTATTCGCCGGGCACGCTGCTGATGATCGAGGTGACGAAGCAGCATCTCGACGATCCCAACATCACCATAACGGATTCCTGCGCGGTGCCGGACCATCCGGTCATGAGCCGGCTGTGGACGGAACGGCGACGGGTGGGCACCTTCATCGTCGGCCTGACACCCGATTCAGACCGCCTCGCCCGCCAGGCGGCATCGCAGCTTCACCTTTACCGCGAAACGCGCAACGTGGCGCGCATCGTGCGCAACCGCGTAAAAGCGTTGCTTCGCCGGCGCTGAGCGCCGGCAACTCCGCCGGGCCCGTCAGGCTGAACCGATTTGCATCGCGGGGTTCGGCATTCTGTCCTTGAAGCCTCTTGTGCAACGCGATAGGCCGTTCCCATCTTTAGCATGGAGACAGGCCGTGAGCGCTGAGAAGACCAGAACAGAAACCGATACGTTCGGCCCGATCGAAGTCGCGGCCGACCGCTACTGGGGCGCGCAGGCGCAGCGTTCGCTGGGCAATTTCAGGATCGGCTGGGAAAAGCAGCCCACGGCCATCGTGCGCGCGCTCGGCATCGTCAAACGCGCCGCCGCCGAGGCCAATATGGATCTGGGCAAGCTCGATCCGGCCATCGGCAAGACCATCGTCGAGGCGGCGCAGGAAGTCATCGACGGCAAGCTCAACGAGCATTTCCCGCTGGTGGTGTGGCAGACCGGTTCGGGCACGCAGTCCAACATGAACGCCAACGAGGTCATTTCGAACCGCGCCATCGAACTGCTCGGCGGCGTCATGGGTTCAAAAAAGCCCGTGCACCCCAACGACCACGTCAACATGAGCCAGTCGTCCAACGACACCTATCCGACGGCCATGCATATCGCCGCCGCCGAGCGTATCGTCCATGACCTGATCCCGGCGCTGAAGCACCTGCACGCCGCGCTCGACGCCAAGGCGAAGGCTTTCGACCATATCGTCAAGATCGGCCGCACCCATACGCAGGACGCCACGCCGCTGACGCTGGGGCAGGAATTCTCCGGCTATGCCGCTCAGGTCGCCTCCTCGATCAAGCGCATCGAACTGACGCTGCCGGGCCTGCAGGAACTGGCGCAGGGCGGCACCGCCGTCGGCACCGGTCTCAATGCGCCAGTCGGATTCGCCGAAAAGGTCGCCGACCGTATCGCGAAGATCACCGGCATCGCCTTCACCTCGGCGCCGAACAAGTTCGAGGCGCTGGCGGCGCACGATTCCATGGTCTTTTCCCACGGCGCCCTCAACGCAACGGCCGCCGCGCTGTTCAAGATCGCCAACGACATCCGCTTCCTCGGCTCCGGCCCGCGCTCGGGCCTCGGCGAACTGTCGCTGCCGGAAAACGAGCCGGGTTCCTCGATCATGCCCGGCAAGGTCAACCCGACCCAGTGCGAGGCGCTGACGCAGGTCTGCGTGCAGGTGTTCGGCAACAACGCCGCGCTGACCTTCGCCGGCAGCCAGGGGCATTTCGAACTCAACGTCTACAACCCGCTGATGGCCTACAATTTCCTGCAATCGGTGCAGTTGCTGTCCGACGCGGCAGTCTCCTTCACCGACAATTGCGTCGTCGGCATCGAGGCGCGCGAGGACAACATCAAGGCGGCGCTCGAGCGCTCGCTGATGCTGGTGACGGCACTTGCGCCGACCATCGGCTACGACAACGCGGCCAAGATCGCCAAGACGGCGCACAAGAACGGCACCACGCTGCGCGAGGAAGCGGTCGGCGGCGGCTATGTCAGCGAGGCCGATTTCGACCGTCTGGTGCGGCCGCAGGACATGACGCATTCCGGCTAAGAGCCTCCCCCGATGCTATAAGGCGCGGTTACGGTGAACGATGCGTTCTCGTAATCGCGCCTTATGTGAACAATCGATTCGATCTATATGGCTCTCATTCAACCTTGGAGAGCCAATATGTCCACTTCCGTTTCCACTGCCGGTTCCGGCACTGCTTCGAGCGCTCCGGTCGCCGTGCTGGCCGGTCGCGTACTCTTGTCGATCCTGTTCATCATTGCCGGCTACAGCAAGCTGACCGCGATCAGCGGGACTGCCGGCTGGTTCGCCTCGATCGGCCTGCCGATGCCCACCGTCACCACCGTCGTCGTCGGCCTTGTCGAACTGCTGGGCGGCCTCGCCATCCTGGTCGGCTTCAAGACCCGGATCGCCGCCATCGTCCTGGCCCTGTTCACGCTGGCCGCCACGGCTGCCGCCCATCTTGACTTCTCGCAGGCCGGCAACGCCCTGATGCTGCAGAAGAACCTCGCCATCACCGGCGGCTTCCTGCTGCTGGCCGTACTCGGCGCCGGCTCGCTGTCGATCGACGGCCGCCGCGGCTGATAGAGCCTTCTCCCACATAAAAAAGCCCGGAGCGATCCGGGCTTTTTGATTCTGCCGGCGCGATCCGTCGCCTACTCTTCCACCGCCAGCATCAGTTGGCGGTTGGCGATCTTCGCCAGTTGCGCCAGACGGCCCACCGGACGCTCGCCGTACAGCCCGGCGAGTTCGCGCGGCAGCACCAGCGCCAGCGCGCCGTCGTCCTGCTTTTCCCATCTCAGCCGGGGGATGACGCCGGGCATCGCCGCCGACAGGATGTAGACGACGCGCATCGAGGCCGCCAGCAGCCGGGCGCGTTCCAGATAGCGCGGTGTCGCCAGCGACTTCAGTTCCGCCGCCGAATCGTCGAACAGCCCCTCGTGACGGAACAGGTTGGTCAGCGCCAGGAAGGCGCGGCCGGGGTGGTCCACGCCGATGAAGGAGGCATGGGCGATGATGTTGAGCGACTGCTTGCCGCGATATTCCGGATGCGCGCGCCAGCCGATGTCGGCGAGCAGGCAGGCGGCCTGCCGGTAGCGCGCCTCGTCCTGCGTCTCGTCGATGCCGAACGCCGCGAAGGTCGTGCCCGTCCATGCGGCCAGTTCGTGGGCGTGGGTGGTGGAACGCGAGCGCAGCCGGGCAAGCTCCTCGGCCGCGGAGATCAGCGGGTCCGCCTTTTGCAGTTCTGCGTCCAGCAGGGAGTACAGGAACCCTTCGCGCACCCCGAGCGCCGATACGACGATCTTCGACGGCTTCATCGCCGCCAGCACCTCTTGCAGCACGATCGCGCCATAGGGCAGCAGCGAGCGGCGATTTTTCGAAATGCCCTCGATCCCCCTGGTCTTTTCCACGTCGCCCTTGGCTACCTGCCGCAGGAAGTTCGCCGCGCTGTCGATGCCGATCTCATAGTGGTGCATGACGCCGAGCGGATAGTTCGTCATCTCCATATGAAGGCGTGCAAGGTTCCGCCAGGTGCCGCCGACGGCATAGAACGGCCTGTCCCGCCCGTTCTTCAGCAATCCCGCCCGCGCCACTTCCTCGCGAGCGATGCGGGCCGCCTGGGCAAGCGAGTTCCCGGCCATGTCCTGAAGGCGCAGGCCGCCCAGCGGCAGGGTAACGCCGACATCGCGGATTTCGCCCCTGATATCGACGAGTTCCAGGCTGCCGCCGCCGAGGTCGCCGGAAATGCCGTCGGCCGGCCTGAAGCCGGAGAGGACGCCGAGGCCGGAGTAATAGGCCTCCTCGCGCCCGCTGAGCACCCGGATTTCGGTTCCCAGCACCTCCTCGGCACGGGCGATGAAATCGGGGCCGTTGACCGCCTCGCGCGCGGCGGCGGTCGCCAGCACGAACATGCGCTCCGCCCCGGCCTGCTCGGAAAGGCAGCGGAAGCGGCGAAACTCCGCCATCGAGCGCGTCACCGCCTCGGGATCGAGCCTGCCGGTCGAAACGATGCCACGGCCGAGGCCGGCCAGCATCTTTTCGTTGAACAGCACGGTCGGCGAACGCACCAGCCCCTCATAGACGACGAGGCGGATCGAGTTCGAGCCGATGTCGATGACCGACACCGGCAGGCGGTCCTGCAACCGCCCTTGTGATACTGAAATCATTCGCCTGCCGCTGCTTCGGTCTGCTTCTTGCGCCGCTTGAACTGCGCAATCCGCTTGGGCGCATGCGATTTCAGCGCGTCCCCCCTGCCCGAGAGGCTCGGATTGGTCATGAAATATTCCTGCGCATTGAACGGCTCTTCGCCGTCTTCCAGAACCACCCGCCGCGAGGTGCCATCCGCCAATACTTCGAAACTCTGCTGGTTGTCCACGATATTGCCCAGCATGATCTGCCCAAGCACCTGCTCGTGCACGGTCGGGTTGGTGATCGGCACCATGGTCTCGACGCGGCGGTCGAGGTTGCGCGGCATCATGTCAGCCGAGCTGATATAAACGATGGCCTCGTCCGACGGCAGGCCATGGCCGTTGCCGAAGCAGTAGATGCGGCTGTGCTCGAGAAAGCGGCCGACGATCGACTTGACGCGGATGTTTTCCGACAGCCCCGGCACCTGCGGGCGCAGGCAGCAGATGCCGCGAACCACCAGGTCGACCTCGACGCCGGCGCGGCTCGCCTCGTAAAGCGCGTCGATGATCGCCGGGTCGACCAGCGAATTCATCTTCATCCAGATGCGCCCTTCCCGCCCCTCGCGCACATGGCCGATCTCGTCGTCGATATGCTTCAGGATGCGGCTTCGCAGCGTGAACGGCGACACCGCCAGCCGCATTTCCTGCGTGGGCTCGGCATAGCCGGTGATGAAATTGAAGATCTGGGCGACATCATGCGCGATGGTGGCATCGCAGGTGAAGAACGACAGGTCGGTATAAATGCGCGCCGTCACCGGATGGTAGTTGCCGGTGCCGAGATGGACATAGTTGCGCAGCTTGCCTTCCTCGCGCCGCACCACCAGAGACATCTTGGCGTGCGTCTTCAGTTCCAGGAAACCGAAGACGACCTGCACGCCGGCCCGCTCCAGGTCGCGCGCCCAGCGGATATTGGCTTCCTCGTCGAAACGCGCCTTGAGCTCCACCAGCGCCGTCACCGATTTTCCCGCTTCCGCCGCGTCGATCAGCGCGCGCACGATCGGGCTGTCGTTCGAGGTGCGGTAGAGCGTCTGCTTGATCGCCACGACCTCCGGGTCGGCCATCGCCTGGCGCAGGAACTGCACCACCACGTCGAAGGATTCGTAAGGGTGATGGACGACGATGTCCTTCTCGCGGATGGCCGCGAAGCAGTCGCCGCCATGCTCGCGGATACGCTCGGGGAAGCGGGGATTGTAGGGCACGAATTTGAGATCGTCGCGGGCGATCGCCACGATCTCGGAAATCTGGCTGAGCGCCAGCGGCCCGGTCAGCACGCTGATGCGGTTGGCGGCAACGCCGAGCTTGCCGGCGACGAAATCGCGCAGTTCCTCCGGCATCTGGTTGTCGAACTCGATGCGGATCACCGAGCCGCGCCGGCGGCGCTTCAGGGCGGTCTCGAACAGGCGCACCAGATCCTCGGATTCCTCCTCGACCTCGATATCGCTGTCGCGGATGATCTGGAACGTTCCGGCCCCCTTCACCTCATAGCCGGGGAACAGCCGGCCGATAAAAAGGCCGACGGCTTCCTCCAGCGGGATGAAGCGGATGTGGTCCTTGCGGTCCGGCAGGCGGATGAACCGCTTCAGCGCCGGCGGCAGACGCAGCAGCGCGCTCATTTCCTCGCCGTTCTTGCGGTGGCGCAGTTCGAGCGCCATCGAGAAGCCGAGGTTGGGAATGAACGGGAACGGGTGCGCCGGGTCGATCGAAAGCGGCGTCAGCACCGGAAAAACCTGTTCCTGGAAATGCTCTTCCAGCCAGGCCTTTTCGTCCTTGGTCAGCGCGTCGCGGGAAATGCTCTCGATCCCCTGCTTGTCGAGCAGCGCCATCAGCACCGACAGGCTCTTTTGCTGGTCCGCCTGGAGGCGCTCCACCTCGCGCAGCAACTGGTCGAGCTGCTGCTGGGGCGTGCGCCCGTCCGGGCTTTTCAGGGCGATGCCCTGCCGCACCTGCCCGGCAAGGCCGGCCACGCGCACCATGAAGAACTCGTCCAAGTTGGCGGCCGAGATCGACAGGAAACGGACGCGCTCCAGAAGCGGATGATTCTCGTTCAGCGATTCTTCCAGCACCCGGCGGTTGAATTGCAGCCAGGAGAACTCCCGGTTGACGAAACGGTCGGGATTTCCGTCCTGCGCCACCTCGGTGGCCTTGATGTCGAATTCTCTCTGAACCGGCTTCAGTTCGTTCATGTCCCTGCTCTTGGTTCTCGCGCCCGATGCGGCTTGCCGGCTAACCGGCTCAATCTACCCTCTGCCATGGTTTTGCGACAGTTTCATTTCATCGAACTTGCAAATGTCGGGCTTATGCTCCAAACGCAGGAAGTCCGACCGAATTGAGACGGAGACGAAGATGGCAGGCAGCTCCATTCCCCATTTCCAGAACGATGCCGGCCATCCGGCCATCGACATCGGCGTCAAGGAATTCATGTGCGTGGGGGCCAACCCGCCGTTCGACCATCCGCACGTCTTTCTCGACCTCGGCGACGACAGCGAGAAGGTCTGTCCCTACTGCTCGACGCTCTTCCGCTACTCGCCCGACCTGAAGCCGACTGAGACGCGGCCGGCCGGCTGCCTCTACATCAACCGGGCCGCCTGACCGGCCAGACCCGCCCGATCCCGCCGTGACCCACGACCATGCCCGGCAGATTCTGATCGCCGGTGCCGGCATCGCGGGCCTGACGGCGGCGCTCGCCTTTGCCCGTCGCGGCTTCGAGATACGCTTGTTCGAGCAGGCCGCGCAAATCGAGGCCATCGGCGCCGGCATCCAGCTTTCCCCCAACGCCACCCATATCCTCGACCGGCTCGGCGTGCTCGACCGGCTGCTGCCCTATGCGGTGCAGCCGCAGGCCGTCGTGCTCAAGGATGCCGGCCGGCTTTCCACCCTCGCCAAGGTCCCGCTGGGGGAGAGCGGAAAGCGGCGCTGGAGAGCCCCCTACCTCGTCGCCCATCGCGGCGACGTGCAGGAAGCCTTGCTGGCGACGGTGCGGCACACGCCGCAAATCGAGCCTTTTACCGACGCCCGCATCGAGGCCGTGGCGGCGGACGCGCAGGGCGTCACCGCAACGCTGTCGATCCATGGCGAAAAGGTACGCGAAAGCGGTTCGCTGCTGGTCGGGGCCGACGGCGTGTGGTCGACGGCGCGCACCCTTGTCGGCGGCGGCGCGAGCCGGTTCACCGGCGAACTCGCATGGCGCGCCACGCTTACCGCCGAAAGCCCGGCGGGCGCGGCCTTCGCCCGCATCGCCGACCCCTTCTGCGTCACCGCGTTTCTTCACGCCGGCTTCCACCTCGTCGCCTACCCGATGCGTGGCGGCGCGGCGTTCAATCTCGTCGCCTTCACCAGGGGCGGGAGGATGGCGCAAGGCTGGTCGGGAGAAGCCGACATCCGCACGCTGCGGCAGGCCATGCGCCGCACGGCGCCGGCGCTCGCCGGCCTCGCGGACGAAGCCGGCCCATGGTCGGCCTGGCCGGTCCATACCGTCGACCGGCATCAGGCCTGGACCTCGCCCGAAGGCATCGTCCTGATCGGTGACGCCGCCCATGCGATGACGCCCTTTGCGGCGCAAGGGGCGGCCATGGCGATCGAGGACGCGGCGACGCTGGCGGCGCAGGTCGACCGTGCAGGCGCCAATCCCGCCGGCGCGCTGGCTTCGTGGGAAGTCGAGCGCAAGGCGCGTGTGGCGAAAGTCGCCCGGCGCGGATCGCTCAACCACCTTGCCTGGCATGCGGCCGGCCCGGTGGCGCTGGCGCGCAACCTGATGCTGGCGCTACGCCCGGGCGACAAGCTTGCCGCCGATCTCGACTGGCTCTACGGCTGGCGCGCGCCGGAATAGGCCCGACACGCCTCGTTTCTCAGTGCAATATCTGCGACAGGAACAGCTTCGTGCGCTCGTGCTGCGGGTTGTCGAAGAACTCGGCCGGCGTGTTCTGTTCGACGATCTGGCCCTGGTCCATGAAGATCACGCGGTTGGCGACCTGCCGCGCGAAGCCCATTTCGTGCGTCACGCACAGCATGGTCATGCCTTCCTCGGCAAGGCCCACCATCGTCTCCAGCACTTCCTTGACCATTTCCGGGTCGAGCGCCGAGGTCGGCTCGTCGAACAGCATGATCTTCGGCTTCATGCACAGCGAGCGCGCGATCGCCACGCGCTGCTGCTGGCCACCCGACAACTGCCCCGGATATTTATGCGCCTGCTCCGGAATCTTGACCCGCTTCAGGAAGTGCATGGCGGTTTCCTCCGCCTCCTTCTTCGGCGTCTTGCGCACCCAGATCGGCGCCAGCGTGCAGTTTTCCATGATCGTCAGGTGCGGGAAAAGGTTGAAGTGCTGGAACACCATGCCGACCTCGCGCCGCACCTCGTCGATCTTCTTGAGGTCGTTGGTCAGTTCCTTGCCGTCGACCTTGATGGAGCCCTTCTGGTGCTCCTCCAGCCGGTTGATGCAGCGGATCATCGTCGACTTGCCGGAGCCCGAAGGCCCGCAGATGACGATGCGCTCGCCCCGCATCACCTTGAGGTTGATGTCCTTCAGCACATGAAACTCACCATACCATTTGTGCATCCCGGCAATCTCGATGGCGACATCGGTGGCGGATACCTGCATCCTTGCGGCATCGACCTCGATCTCTTCAGCACTGACTGCGTTCTCCGTGGCCATGAGCCGGTTCCCTTTTTCGTTTTATCTGTGGCCGGTATCGAGCCGGCGTTCCATGAACATCGAGTAGCGCGACATGCCGAAGCAGAACAGCCAGAACACCAGCGCCGCGAACACCAGGCCCGAGATCGGCGTCTGCGGCGAAGCCCAGGTGGCGTCGGAGAAATTCTGGCGGACCACGCCGAGCAGGTCGAACATGGAGATGATGTAAACCAGACTGGTGTCCTTGAACATGCCGATGAAGGTGTTGACGATACCCGGGATGACCAGTTTCAGCGCCTGAGGCAGGATGACCAGCACCATTTTCTGCCAGTAGCCGAGGCCGAGCGATTCCGCGCCTTCGTACTGCCCCTTGGGAATCGCCTGCAAGCCGCCGCGCACGACCTCCGCCATATAGGCTGCCGCAAACAGCGTGACGCCGATCAGCGCCCGGAGCAGCTTGTCGAAGGTGACGCCCGCCGGCAGGAACAGCGGCAGCATGACGCTCGCCATGAACAGCACCGTGACCAGCGGGATACCGCGCACCGTCTCGATGAAGATGACGCAGACCAGCTTGACCACCGGCATCTTCGAGCGCCGCCCGAGCGCCAGCACGATGCCCAGCGGCAGCGAAATGGCGATGCCGACGAAAGACAGTACCAGCGTCACCAGCAGGCCGCCCCACAGCGGCGTCTCGACATGCGAAAGGCCGAACCAGCCGCCGGTCAGAAGCACGAATGCAAAGACGGGGAAGACGAAGAAGAACAGCACCGCGTTCAGGCCCTTGCGCGGCACTTTCGGGATCAGCAGCGGCATCAGAAGCAGCACGAACATCACCGCCACCAGGATCGGGCGCCAGCGCTGGTCGATCGGGTAGCGGCCGAACATGAACTGCCCGAACTTCGCCTGGACGAAGGCCCAGCACGCGCCGGACCAGCCGTCCGGCTGGATGCCCCCTTGCGCGACCGTGGCGCAGAAGGTGCGGTCCGTGCCCGTCCACTGGGCGTTGAGGAAAGCCCATTCGAGGAAAGGCGGCAGGAAATAGGCGACCAGAAGCAGGCCGAGAATGGTTAGAACCGAATCGCCTACCGAGGAGAACAGGTTCTTGCGCAGCCAGGCGCCGGTGCCGGCCTCGCTCTTGGGCGCGGCCTGCGCCACCGCCATTTCGGCCCGGACGAAGGAAAGATCGTGTTCCTGCACCTTATCTCTCCACCAATGCCATCTTGGCGTTGAACCAGTTCATGAAGGCCGAGGTCACGAGGCTGATGGCGAGATAGACCACCATCCAGATGACGACGATCTCGATCGCCTGCCCGGTCTGGTTGAGCACCGTGCCGCCGGTGGCCACCAGGTCCGGATAGCCGATGGCGATGGCGAGCGAGGAGTTCTTGGTAAGGTTCAGGTACTGGCTGGTGAGCGGCGGAATGATGATGCGCATGGCCTGCGGCACCACCACCAGGCGCAATGTCTGCCGCGCCCGCAAGCCCAGCGATTCCGCCGCCTCCGTCTGCCCCTTGCTGACGCCGAGGATGCCGGCGCGCACGATTTCGGCAATGAAGGACGCCGTATAGAACGACAGTGCCAGGTAGAGCGACAGGAACTCGGGCTTGATCTGGAAGCCGCCGGTCAGGTTGAAGGTCGACTGCTTGGGCACGTCGAAGCTCAGCGGAAAGCCGCTCAGCACGAAGGCCAGGGCCGGCAAGCCGACGACGAGGGCGAGCGCCGTGCGGAAGACCGGAAAAGTCTGCCCGGTCGCCATCTGCCGCTGGCGCGCGCGGCGTGCCACGAAAAAGGCGAGGACGACGCCGATCGCCAGAGCGAGCAGGATCAGCCCGGAACCCTCCCCCCACACCGGGCGCGGAAAATAGAAGCCGCGGTTGTTGAGGAAGCTTTCGAGCGGCAGGTGAATGCTGTCGCGCGCGCCGGGCAGTACCGACAGGACCCCGAAATACCAGAAGAAAATCACCAGCAACGGCGGGATGTTGCGAAACACCTCGATGTAGACGGTGCAAATCTTGCGGATCAGCCAGTTGTGCGACAGCCGGCCGATGCCGACGACAAAGCCGATGACGGTGGCCGTAGCGATGCCGGCGCCCGCCACGATCAGCGTGTTGAGGAAACCGACCAGAAGCGCGCGCCCGTAGGTCGAATCCGACGAATAGGCGATCGGGCTTTCGGCGATGTCGAAACCGGCGCGGCTGTTTAGGAAACCGAACCCCGAAGCGATGTTGGAGCGCCTCAGATTGTCGACGACGTTGTTGACGATCCACCAGCTTCCGGCGACGAGCAGAACGACGACGATAAGCTGAAAGAATATGCCGCGGACCTTCGGGTCGTTGATGAAGGAACCGCGACTGGCCTTGCCACCGTCAAGAATCTCTTGCGATGCCATGCACTGGCCTCCCTGTTATGAGGGACCGGAAGGCAACATCGTCGCCTCCCGGTGTGCGTTCCGTCCGCGGTCAGCGGATCGGCATGGCGTATTGCAGGCCGCCCTTGGTCCACAGCGCGTTCAGGCCACGCGCGATCTTCAGCGGGCTGCCCGAGCCGACGTTGCGCTCGAACATCTCGCCATAATTGCCTACCGCCTTGACGATATTGACGACCCAGTCGTTGGTCAGGCCGAGGTCGGTGCCGATCTTGGTGTCGGTCTCGGTGCCGAGCACGCGCTTGATCTCGGGATTGGGCGAATTCTTCATTTCGTCGACATTGGCCTGGGTGATCCCCAGTTCTTCCGCCTGCAGCAGCGCATAGTAGGTCCAGCGCACGATGTGGAACCACTGGTCGTCACCCTGGCGGACGGCCGGCCCCAGCGGCTCCTTGGAGATGATCTCCGGCAGCACGACATGGTCGTCCGGCGCCGAAAGCGTCAGGCGAATGCCGTAAAGGCCCGACTGGTCGGTGGTGTAGACGTCGCAGCGGCCCGAATCATAGGCGGCGTTGACCTCTTCCAGCTTTTCGAAGACGACCGGGTTGTATTCCATCTTGTTCGACTTGAAGTAATCGGCAAGGTTGAGTTCGGTCGTGGTGCCGGCCTGCACGCACACGGCCGCGCCCGAAAGCTGAAGAGCCGAGTTCACGCCGGGCAGCTTCTTGGCGTTGATCATGAAACCCTGGCCGTCATAATAGGTGACGCCCGCGAAATTCAGCCCGAGAGCGGTATCGCGGTTGATGGTCCAGGTCGTGTTGCGCGACAGGACGTCGATTTCGCCCGACTGCAGGGCGGTAAAGCGCTCCTTGGCGCTGAGCGGCGTGTACTTCACCTTGGTGCCGTCACCGAAAACGGCGGCCGCGATGGCGCGGCAGAAATCAGCGTCGAGGCCCTTCCACTCGCCCTTGTCGTCGGGGGCGGAAAATCCGGCCAGACCGGTCGAGACACCACACTGGATGAAGCCCTTGGCCTTGACGTCGTCAAGCGTGCTCGCCGACGCTGAAGCGGCCATCAATCCGAACGTCGCGGCACCAAGGATGCCGATTGCAATGTGTTTCATGACCCTCTGAACCCTTTTCTCTATAATTATTCAGGCGGATGCCCGAGCTTTATTTCCCACATGAACGCAATAGATGTGCCGGCCCACTTCCGGCACGCGGCATCGGGTTGGATGCGCAGGCAGTTCACGGAACGCATCGAAAGCGATTATCTTCGTGAGGTCAAGGGAAATGACCAAATCGGGAAACGTTTGGAAATCGAATCCGCCGCCGCCGCCGGACGTGGCCATTGAGGCCAGCCGGAGGGAAAACCGGCAAGTGGCAATGCCACCCCGCTTTGGCCTAGGCAAACCCCGGTCCTGGCGGACGGGAAAGGTTGCGTTGGCTAAACGGCAGCCCTATGCCTAGCCGCGTATCCACCCGCAATTTTCCTACCGATGGTCAAAATCATGGCAAAGAACGGCGCAACCAGCGACACGGAAATGGGCGTCAACACGCGCCTCGCCCACATCGGCTACAACCCGCGCGACTACCACGGCTTCGTCAACCCGCCGGTAGTGCACGCTTCCACGGTGCTTTATCCGGATGCCGCCACGCTGGTCTCGCGAGGCCAGAAATACACCTACGGCACGCATGGCACGCCGACTTCGGACGCCCTCGCCAAGGCCGTCGACACGCTCGAAGGCTCCGCCGGCACCGTCATGGTGCCGTCTGGGCTCGCGGCCGTGACCCTGCCGCTGCTGGCCTTCGCGTCGGCAGGCGACCATGTGCTGATCGTCGATTCCGTCTACGGGCCGACCCGGCATTTCGCCGACACCATGCTTACGCGGCTCGGCGTCGAGGTGCAGTACTACGACCCGCGCATCGGCGCCGGCATCGAGGCGCTGATGAAGCCGAACACGACGGTGGTGTTTACCGAGTCGCCCTGCTCCAACACCTTCGAGGTGCAGGATGTCCCTGCCATCGCCAAGGCCGCGCACGCCGGCGGCGCCGTCGTCATGATCGACAATACCTGGGCGACGCCGCTCTATTTCCGCCCGCTCGACCATGGCGTCGACATCTCGATCCATGCGGCGACGAAATATCCGGCCGGCCATTCCGACGTCCTGCTCGGCACCGTCTCGGCCAACGCGGCCTGCTGGCCGAAGCTCAACGCGGCCTTTAGCGCGCTTGGCCTGTGCGCCGGGCCGGACGACGTCTACCAGGTGCTGCGCGGCCTGCGCACCATGGGCGTGCGGCTGGAGCATCACCGCAAGAGCGCGCTCGAGATCGCCACCTGGCTCGAAGGTCAGCCCGCCGTCGCACGCGTGCTGCACCCGGCGCTGGCCAGCCACCCCGACCATGCGCTGTGGAAGCGCGATTTCTCCGGCTCCAGCGGCGTCTTCTCCATCGTGCTGGCAGGCGGCGGCCAGAAGCAGCAGCACGCCTTCCTCGACGCGCTGACGATCTTCGGCCTCGGCTATTCCTGGGCCGGCTTCGAAAGCCTGGCGGTGCCCGTTTTCCTCGGCGACCGCACCGTCATGAAGGAAAAATACGAGGGGCCGCTGATCCGCCTGCAAATCGGCCTTGAAGACGTCGAGGACCTGAAGGCCGACATAGCGAAGGGCCTTGCCGCCATCGCCTGAAAAGGGGATGCGACATGAAGTCGGTGTCCTTTCCCGGCTTCATTGCTTTAGCGCAAAGAAGGGTGCGGCCATTTCGTATCACCTTCGGTGCGGCTGTTCGTTTCGGCTGGCTGGAGAATAGGCAAATGGCTGAAGACGCCGACAAAAAGCGACCCGTCGTAAGCACCGCCCAGGCGGCGAGCGGCGCCGACGAGGATAACACGCTACTGCCGATGCTGATCGGCGGGCTGATCATGATCATCATCGGCGCCATCGTCCTGATGATGTTCGTGTAGCCCGGCGGTCGCGAAGACCGCACCCGCCTGCATGCGAAAAACCCGACCAGTGGCCGGGTTTTTCTTTTCCTGCCCTCGCAGAAAACGGCGGGGCCACGCGGGCCCCTGCACTCTTATCCGAAGACGACGGTCTTGTGGCCGTTCAGCATGACGCGCGCCTCGACGTGGGATTTCACGGCGCGGGCGAGCACGCGGCTTTCGACGTCGCGGCCGGCGGCAACAAAATCCTCGGCGGTCATGGCGTGGGTGACGCGCTCGGTCTCCTGCTCGATGATCGGGCCTTCGTCAAGGTCAGGAGTGACGTAGTGCGCCGTGGCGCCGATCAGCTTAACGCCACGCTCGTAGGCCTGGTGGTAGGGCTTGGCGCCCTTGAAGGACGGCAGGAACGAGTGGTGGATGTTGATCACCTTGCCGTAGAGCCGCTTGGAGATGGTGTCGGACAGTACCTGCATGTAGCGGGCCAGAATAACCAGATCCGCGTCGGTCTCGCGCACCAGGTTCAGCAACTTCTCGTCCAGCTCCGGCTTGTTGTCCTTGGTGGCCTTCCAGTAGTGATACGGCACGCCTTCCAGTTCGGCGGTGGCGCGGCTGTCTTCGTGGTTGGAGACGATGGCGACCACCTCGGCGTTCAGCCAGCCGACCTTCACCTGATAGAGCAGGTGCAGCAGCGCATGGTCGAACTTGGAGACCATGATGATGAGGCGGGGCTTGCGCGAGCGGTCGGTGAGCGCCGCCTTGATCTCGAACCGGTCGAGCGCCGGCTTCAGCGCCCGATTGATCTCCTCGCCGGTCTTGCCGGAATGGACGGTAAAGGCGATGCGCATGAAGAACTGGCCGGTCTGGCGGTCCCAGTACTGGTTGCTCTCGGCGATATTGGCGCCAATCGAGGCCAGTTCCGTGGTCACGGCGGAAACGATGCCGGGTTGGTCGACGCAAGTGAGCGTCAAGATGAAGGCGCGATCAGTCATGGGCTACTCGTTCGGTTAAATTCGGAATGCGGGCGGGCTACCGTCCGACCCGGGACGACGCGATTCCTATACCATGGCCAAAAGCGCCGTGGTGACGTTGGCGACACTTTAACGCTGCTTTGCGCCGGCTTTCCGCTAATTGCGCGCCACAAAACAGGGGCACCGGGTTCGTCGGAACCGGGTGCCCCTCGTCGCGTCTTGCGTCGATATTCGGCCTCAACGCCGGCCGAACAGGGTAGCGGCGAGCAGGCCGACCACGGCCAGGCCGATGACGGCGGTGGTAGCGGGGTGCCTGCGGGCCGTGCCTTCAATGGCCCTGGCGTGGCCGCGCAATGCCGGCAGGTGCTCGCCGATGCGTCCGGCGAGGTCCGAATAGGCCTCCTGCGCCGCCTGCCTGCCTTCCTCGTAATAGGCGCCGCCCCGCTTCGATGCGGCTTTCTTCAGGGCCGCCAGTTCCCTGGAAAGGGACGAGATTTGCCGGTCGAGGTCCAGATCGGTCATGTCGGAGAACGATGCCATGCTTGCCTTCCTTCGTTGCGAGAAGGAAGCCTAACGGCTGGTGGACCCGATGGTTCCAGCCGGCATGGCGAAGGTCAGCGTACCTGATCGAGCAGGCGCTTGCACTCCAGCAGGTCGAACAGCGCCTCCTGCAACAGCGCGCGGTTGTCGCGGGAAAGCCTGCCCTCGTCTGCCTGGACCGGGCCTTCCTCATCGCTCTTGCCGAGGCCGAAGAAGCGCCGGCTCGGCTTGACCTTGGGCTGGCCGACCAGCATCTCGTCGTCGGCACCCCGGGGCTGCGCCGCCGGCGTCAGCGGCACCGCATCGGCCTGCTTGCGCTGGGCGATCGCTTCCACGGCGGCCATGTCGCCATTGCCGATCGCCACCAGAAACTGGTTGCCGTTCTCGCGCAGCAGTTTCTGCACGCCCTTGATGGTATAGCCCTGGTCGTAGAGCATGGTCCGGATGCCCTTGATCAGTTCGACATCCTGCGGCCGGTAGTAACGGCGGCCGCCGCCGCGCTTCATCGGCTTGATCTGGGTGAAACGCGTTTCCCAGAAGCGCAGCACGTGCTGCGGCAGGTCGAGTTCCTCGGCAACCTCGCTGATGGTGCGGAAAGCATCCGGGCTCTTGTCCATGGGCGGAATCCTCACGCTGGACGACGACCACGCATGATGGTCGAATCGAGCTTTATTTCAACCGTTTGCGTGACAATATTCAAGCCTCGCATCGCCTGGACGACGCGTTATCAACCGCAAGCGGGCACAATACCTATTTGGGGGTCTTGGCCTTGTTGTTCTGGTGTGCGCGCAGAATGCGGCTCTTCAGCACGTTGGATGCCTTGAAGGTCATCACCCGGCGCGGCAGGATCGGCACTTCCTCGCCCGTCTTGGGATTGCGGCCGATGCGTTCGTTCTTCGAGCGGACATGGAAGGTCGCGAACGAGGACAGCTTTACGGTCTCGCCGCGCACGATGGCCTCGCAAATCTCGTCGAGGACCGCTTCCACCAGTTCGGCCGACTCGGTACGGGACAAGCCTACCTTGCGGTAGACGGCTTCAGCGAGGTCGGCGCGCGTAAGTGTCTTTCCCCCCATGCAACCGTCCCATCCGCAAAAAACAAACTATTCAGGAAACGCTACAGCGTAAGTAATTGATCCGGCAAGGTCAAGGACCGAACCGACGGGTTCTGCCCCTACCAGCGAACCAGCACCGCGCCCCAGGTGAAGCCGCCGCCCATCGCCTCGAGCAGCACCAGGTCGCCCTTCTTGATGCGGCCGTCGGCCACGGCCACCGACAGCGCCAGCGGCACGGATGCTGCCGACGTATTACCGTGCAGATCGACCGTCACCACCACTTTTTCCTCGGCAATCCCAAGCTTCCTGGCCGAAGCGTCAATAATCCGTTTATTCGCCTGGTGCGGCACGAACCAGTCGAGATCGTCGGCGGTGATGCCGGCCTCGGCGAAGGTCGCTTCGATGACGTCGGTAATCATGCCGACCGCGTGCTTGAACACCTCGCGGCCTTCCATCCGCAGATGCCCTACGGTGCCCGTGGTCGAAGGGCCGCCGTCGACATAGAGCTTGTCCTTGTGGACGCCGTCGGAGCGCAGGCTGGCCGCCAGCACGCCGCGATCGGCAACCGTGCCGGCGCCCTCGCCCGCCTCCAGCACCACCGCGCCGGCGCCGTCGCCGAACAAAACGCAGGTCGAACGGTCACTCCAGTCGAGGATGCGCGAAAAGGTTTCAGAACCGATCACCAGCGCACGCCTGGCCAGGCCGCCGCGAAGATAGGCATCGGCGGTCGCCATCGCGTAGACGAAGCCGGAGCACACCGCCTGCATGTCGAAGGCGAAACCATGGTGCATGCCGAGGCGATTCTGGATTTCCACAGCGGTCGCGGGAAAGGTGTTGTTGGGCGTAGAAGTCGCCAGCACGATCAGGTCGATGTCGGCCGGCGTCAGGGCGGCATTGGCAAGGGCGGCGCGCGCCGCCGCCTCGCCCAGCGAGGCCGTGGTCTCGTCATCGGCCGCGATATGGCGCTGGCGGATGCCGGTGCGCTGGACGATCCACTCGTCCGACGTCTCCACCATGCCTTCGAAATCGGCATTCTTCATGATGCGGCGAGGCAGCGCAGCACCGGTGCCTCGCACAAGCGATCTGATCAAGGGTCTGTCCTATTCTTCTTCGGTCTCGGCCCCGGATCTCTGGAGCGAGGCGGCCTTGGGATTGCGTGCGTGGAACAAGTCGAGATCGGCTTCGATGCGGTCGAGCAGGCGATTACGCACCATGTCGTAGCCCAGTTCCACCGCCGCGGCAAAGCCGTTCGCATCGGCGCCGCCGTGGCTCTTCACGACAATGCCGTTGAGGCCGAGGAAGACGCCGCCGTTGGAGCGGCCGACATCGAGTTTCTCGCGCAGCCGGTTGAAGGCGCCGCGCGCGAGGATATAGCCGAGCCGCGCCATCAGCGTGCGGCTCATCGCCTCGCGCAGGTACTGGGCGAACTGGCGCGCGGTGCCCTCGGCGGTCTTAAGTGCGATGTTGCCGGAAAAGCCCTCCGTCACCACCACGTCGACGGCGCCCTTGCCGATGTCGTTGCCCTCGACGAAGCCGCGATAGTCCATCGAAGCCAGATTGGCCTCGCGCAGCATGCGGCCCGCGTCCTTGACCTCCTCCTGCCCCTTGATCTCCTCGACGCCGACATTGAGCAGCCCGACCGTGGGCCTCTCGACGCCGAACACCGAACGCGCCATGCCGGTGCCCAGGATGGCGAAGTCGACCAGTTGGTGCGCGTCGGCCCCGATGGTGGCGCCAACGTCCAGCACCACGCTTTCGCCGCGCAGCGTCGGCCAGATCGCGGCAATGGCCGGGCGGTCGATGGTGGCCATGGTGCGCAGGCAGAATTTCGACATCGCCATGAGCGCGCCGGTGTTGCCGGCCGAGATGCAGGCATCCGCCGTGCCGCTCTTCACCGCCTCGATCGCCTTCCACATCGACGATTTCCAGCGGCCGTTGCGCAGCGCCTGGCTGGGCTTGTCGTCCATGCGCACGGCGACTTCGCAATGGATGAGTTCGCTTACCCCGGCAAGCTTCGGGTAGCGCGCAAGGATAGGCCCGACAATCTCCTCGCGGCCATAGACAATGAAACGAATATCGGGGCGGCGGGTCGCGACGGTTGCCAGTGCCGGTACGACCACGTCCGGCCCGTGATCGCCGCCCATGGCATCGATGGAAATCCTGATCACTCGAAATTCATCTCACGGTTTGCCCCGGCCCTCGCGGCGATACCGCGAAAATAGCGGTTTTGCGCCTCCACACAACCGGCATTCTCTTCCATCTTCCAGCTTTCAGGATTTTCCAAGCAGCGAGCGCAGCTTTTTCTGGAACTCGCTCTCCACCGGCTCGGCGTCGTCCTCGCCCTCGCCAAGGCTGACACCCGGCTTGCGCGGATAAGGATCGATCGCGAGCGCAAAGAACTGCTCGGCGAGCGCGCCGGCGTCCACCGTATCGCCGGAAAAGGTTTCCGGGCTGTCCGGCCCGTCGGCGTCGAGGAGAATCTCGCCGGCGTGGCCGAATCCCTCGCGGCCGAGCCTGGAATCCTCCGGCAGGAAAAGCCCTTCGACCACCTCGTCGATATGGCCTTCGAGCGGATCGAGCGTGACGACGCAGGCCTGGACGATATCGGCGCGGACGCGGCCGGCGATCTTCACGCCGTTGCGCTTCCACGGCTTCACTTCCAGGTCGGCGCGCCATGCCTTCACGGAGAGCAGGCCATGCTCCTCGGCAAGCGCCGCCATCTGGGCCGAATCGGCCTCGATCGTCAGCGACACGCCCTTTTGCGGCAGCCGCGCGACATGGACGGGAAAGGAAACGGGGCTTTTTATCGGCGTCTCGTGCATCGCAAATTCCTCCTCACGCCGCATGGGTGGCGGGAAAGGAGAGTTTTCCGGCCTGGATTTGCGCGGACGGCTGCGAGGCCAGGTCCTTTTCCACCCGCACCACGTAATCGGCAAGGGCGCCGGCCTCCGGCCAGGCTTCGGTATCGGGCCGCACGTTGCGGATAAGGGCCGCGGCCAGCGAGGCGACGTCGCCCCGGTCCAGCGAATCGCTGTAGGCGGCCGTGCGGCCGTAATACATCTTGGCGAGCTTCTTCATACGCTTGGGCACGCCGATGTCGCTTATGCCCAGTTCGCGCAGCGAATGGTCGATATCGAGGAAAAACTCGTCGATCAGGATCTGCGCGAGCGCCTGGGAAGCCCCTTCCTCGCCGCGCATGCGGTGCTGGAACAGGAACATATGCAGCGACAGCATCTCGAAACGGCCGAGCGGCGTATCGGGAACGCCCCAGTCCGAATAAAATGGGCTTTGCCGCGCCGCTGCCACGATCTCGCCGTACAGGGCCTCGGTGATCGCGCGGTTGGCTTGGCGTTCGCGGCCAAACAGGCGCTTGAACATGGGGAACGAACTCCCGAGGGGGTCTTTGTTACGGTGGTGTTGTTGCATCGGCAGCTAAGCTGGTTTACCGGTTTTGCGGCGCTGTGCAAGCCGGCCAATCTGATGGAGTTGTTGTTGCGCGAGCAAAATTTCAAGCCAAGCCGTCCAGCGAAACCCGTTTTGGCGCTGAAGGCCCGCTCTCCCCTGCCCTTGGGAATGGTATCGATGCTGCTTGCGGCATCGGTCCTGACCGCCTGCAATTCGTCCAAGACGTTCGGCGACCTCAACCCGAGCCAGACCCTTACCCAGGGTTATATCGCCGACCAGGAGACGCTAGACCTCGTTCCGGTCGGCTCCAGCCGTGAACAGGTGCTGCTGGCGCTCGGCACGCCCTCCACCACGGCAACCTTTGACAACGAGGTGTTCTACTACATCTCGCAGACGCGCAAGCGCCCCGTCGCCTTCGCCAAGCCCAAGCTTGTCGACCAGAAGGTGCTGGCCGTCTATTTCGGCCCGGACAACCGCGTCACCCAGATCGCCAATTACGGCCTGAAGGACGGCAAGATCTTCGATTTCGTGTCGCGCACGACGCCAACCGGCGGCAAGGACCAGAACTTCCTCGCGCAGGTCATCAAGGGCGCCGGCAGCATGGTCCCGAGCATGCCCAAGGGCTGAAGCAGTTCGGACAACTGGCCTCCCTCAACCGCGTCCTTCCGGAAAGACCGCGTGCGTGAAAACGCATTCAGCCTCCAACCGTTACACGGCCTGAAGCCCTTTCGCGGCCGCCCGCGGCCAAAACGCCCTGCCCCAAAAGAAAAACCCGCGGGATCGCTCCCGCGGGTTTTTGGTTTCCACCAGCCTTCGATCAGGCGGAGTGCGCCAGCACCGCCAGGAGCAGCAGGGCGACGATGTTGGTGATCTTGATCGCCGGGTTGACGGCGGGGCCGGCGGTATCCTTGTAGGGATCGCCGACGGTATCACCGGTCACCGAAGCCTTGTGTGCTTCCGAGCCCTTCAGGTGCTTGACGCCGTCCTTGTCGGTGAAGCCGTCCTCGAACGACTTCTTGGCATTGTCCCAGGCACCGCCACCGGACGTCATCGAGATGGCCACGAACAGGCCGTTGACGATAACACCGAGCAGCGAGGCGCCGAGCGCGGCAAAGGCGGATGCCTTCGAGCCCGAAATAAGCAGCACGCCGAAATAGACGACCAGCGGCGCGAGCACCGGCAGCAGCGAGGGAATGATCATTTCCTTGATTGCCGCCCTGGTCAGAATGTCGACGGCGCGCGCGTAGTTCGGCTTCGACGTTCCCTTCATGATGCCGGGGTTTTCACGGAACTGCTTGCGCACTTCCTCCACGATCGAGCCCGCCGCGCGGCCCACCGCCGTCATGGCGATGCCGCCGAACAGGTAGGGGATCAGGCCGCCGAAGATCAGGCCGGCCACCACATACGGGTTCGACAGGTCGAACGACACGGTGCCTAGGTCGGAGAAGTACGGATACTGCGCTGCGTTGGCGGCAAAGTACTGCAGGTCGTTGGAGTAAGCGGCGAACAGCACCAGCGCGCCGAGGCCGGCAGAACCGATGGCGTAGCCCTTGGTCACGGCCTTGGTGGTGTTGCCGACCGCGTCTAGCGCGTCGGTCGAATGACGCACTTCCGGCGGCAGGCCCGACATCTCGGCGATGCCGCCGGCATTGTCGGTCACCGGGCCGAAGGCGTCGAGCGCCACGATCATGCCGGCAAGGCCGAGCATGGTGGTGACGGCGATCGCCGTGCCGAACAGGCCGGCAAGCTGATAGGTGGCAATGATGCCGCCGACAATGACGATGGCCGGCAGAGCGGTCGATTCCAGCGAAACCGCAAGGCCCTGGATGACGTTGGTGCCGTGGCCGGTCACCGACGCCTGGGCGATGGAGTTCACCGGACGCTTGTCGGTGCCGGTATAGTACTCGGTGATGACGACGATCAGCGCGGTCACCACGAGACCGATCAGGCCGCAGGTAAACAGGCTGGTGCCGGTCAGCGTCATGCCGTTGGCGCTGCCGACGTCGCCCCAGCCGATGGTCAGCTGGTTGGCGACCGCGAGGCCGACGACGGACAGGATGCCGGTGACGATCAGGCCCTTGTAGAGCGCGCCCATGATGGAGCCGTTCGAGCCGAGCTTGACGAAGAAGGTGCCGACGATCGACGTGACGATGCAGACGCCGCAGATGACGAGCGGGTAGAGCATCATTTCGGCAAGGTTGGGCGCCGTCGCGAAGAAGATCGCCGCCAGAACCATGGTCGCGACAACCGTCACGGCGTAGGTCTCGAACAAGTCGGCCGCCATGCCGGCGCAGTCGCCGACATTGTCGCCGACATTGTCGGCGATCGTAGCGGGGTTGCGCGGATCATCCTCCGGGATGCCCGCTTCCACCTTGCCGACGAGGTCGCCGCCGACGTCCGCACCCTTGGTGAAGATGCCGCCGCCGAGACGGGCGAAGATGGAGATCAGCGAAGCGCCGAAGCCGAGGGCCACCAGCGCGTCGACCACGTCGCGGCTGCCCGGCGCATAGCCGAGCCCGTCGGTGAGGATGAGGTAGTAGACGGAGACGCCGAGCAGGGCGAGGCCGGCCACCAGCATGCCGGTGATGGCGCCCGACTTGAAGGCGATGTCGAGGCCGGCGGCGAGGCTGTTGGAAGCGGCCTGCGCGGTGCGCACGTTGGCGCGGACCGACACATGCATACCGATGAAGCCGGCAGCGCCCGAGAGCACGGCGCCAATCAGGAAGCCGATCGCGGCGATGCCTGAAAGCAGCCACCAGGCCAGCAGGAAGACGACCACGCCGACGATGGCGATCGTGGTGTATTGACGCGCAAGGTAGGCTTGCGCACCTTCGCGGATGGCCGCGGAAATTTCCTGCATGCGTGCATTGCCCTGGTCGGCAGCAAGTACCGACCGTGTCGCCCAGATGGCGTATAGGACTGAAAGCAGGCCGCAGGCGATGACGACGTAAAGCATGGTCATGGCCTAGTTTCCTCGATTGACGGTCCGAAGAACCCCTCTCCGGGCCAGTGAGACACGGCTTCGTCTTCCTCATCGGGAATCCGAACCTCCCCTGCGACTTATCGAAACAGGGAGCCGAACGTCAAGAAATTGTTGAGTTTTTGCCCGGCTTTCACCCGAAAGCACGGGCTTCGACATGGTTTTCGCAAGCGGTATTTCTTTAGATCGATTGAAAGCCGAAAATGCGCGCCGGGTGATTCGGCTGGCGGTTTTCCTGCCGGCGTGTCAGGAGGGCTTGCGGGCGTCCACCAGGCGCTGCGCGCCGAGCAGCAGCAGGCACAGCCCCGTTACCGGCAGGACGATCGCGGCCAGCATCTCCCAGCCCCAGGCGTTATAGACGGCGCCCGACATCAGCGAGGCAAAGGCAACCGTCGAGAACAGCACGAAATCGTGGAAGCCCTGCGCCTTGCTCTTCTCCTCGTGGCGATAGGCCGCCGCCACCATCGAGGTTGCGCCGATAAAGGCAAAATTCCAGCCGAGGCCGAGCAGGATCAGCGCCGTCCAGAACTGCCACAGGGCAATGCCCGACAGCGCCACGGCCGAACAGCCGACCAGGAGCGCAAAGCCGCAGGTGACGATGGCCGGCGCGCCGAACCGGTGAATGAGCCGGCCGGTGACGAAACTCGGCGCGAACATCGCCATCACGTGCCATGAGATGCCGAGCGTCGCCTCGTCCGAGGAAAAGCCGCAGCCGACCATGGCGAGCGGCGCGCCGGTCATGACGAAGGTCATCATCGAATAGGAGCCGACGGCGCAGACGAGGGCGACCGCATAGCGAGGCTGCGTGACGATCTGGATCAGCGGGCGGCCCGTATCCTTTGCCGCCTCGTGCACCTTCACCACCGCGCGGGCCGGCAACAGGAACAGGATCGCCCCGCCGACCACCGCCAGCACCGCGATGGCGACGAACGAGCCGGCGAACGGCACCGGCGCCAGGAGATCATGGGTGTAGATGACCGTCTGCGGCCCGAGCACCGCAGTCACGATGCCGCCGGCCAGAACCAGCGAAATGGCGCGAGCCTTGAACTCGGGCGGTGCGCTGTCTGCCGCCGCGAAGCGGAACTGCTGCACGAAGGCATTGCCGAAACCGACGATCGACAGGCCGAAGGTAAAGCCCCAGAAGCTCATATGGAACAAGGCGATGGCCGCGATCAGCCCGCCTATAGCCGAGACCCCTGCCCCGGAAAGAAAGCCGTCGCGGTGGCCGAGCTTGCGGATGACCCAGGCAGCGGGCAAGGCGCCGACAGCCAGGCCGACGCTGTAGCCGGTGAGCGGCGCGGTCGCCAGCGACTTGTCAGGCCCCAGCATGAGATGGCCGGCCAGCGCCCCGAGGGCGAAGCAGATGGGCGCGGCGGAGCCCAGGACGGCCTGCGCCGCCGACAGGACGAAGGCTACACGGCGGGCCTCGCCCTGCGCCCCGGCCGTCACGCGCCCTTGCCCCGCCCTTCTCCGCGCACCCGGCGCGCAACGCGGTCGAGCACCGCGTTGACCAGTTTCGGCTCGTCCTCTGTATAGAACGCCTTGCCGATATCGACATATTCCGAAACGATGACGGCCGTCGGCACGTCGGCGCGCTTCATCAATTCGAACACCCCGGCCCGCAGGATCGCGCGCAGCGTGGAATCCAGCCGCGACAACGGCCAGTCTTCCGTCAAGGCCTGGCGGATGACGGGGTCGACCGTCTTCTGGTTCTCGACCACGCCGGAAAGGATGGCGCGAAACCATTGCGCGTCGGCCTCGCGGTAGAGCGCGCCGTCCACTTCCTTGCCGAGCCGGAAGGCCTCGTATTCGGCGGCGATCTCGAGGACGCCGCTGCCGGCGACATCCATCTGGTAAAGCGCCTGTACCGCAGCAAGCCGAGCGGCCCCGCGCTTGTTGGCCTGGCGGGGCGCCGGACCGGGCGATGCAGGCTCCTCGCTCACGCCTCTTCTCCAAACCGTTCCTTGAGCGCGATCATGGTCAACGCGGCGCGCGCGGCAAAGCCGCCCTTGTCGCCCTCGCTGCGTCGGGCGCGCGTCCATGCCTGCTCGTCGTTTTCCGTGGTCAGGATCCCGTTGCCGATGGCGACTGCTTCCTGCACCGAAAGGTCCATGAGGGCGCGGCTCGATTCATTGGCGACGATGTCGAAGTGATAGGTATCGCCGCGCACGACGGTGCCAAGCGCCACGAAGCCGTCGTAGACGGTGCCACCGTTCGCCGCCGCGTCGAGCGCGAAGGTGATGACGGCCGGAATTTCCAGCGAACCCGGCACCGTCGCCACCTCATAGGTCGCGCCGGCTTCCTCCAGCGCATGGGTCGCGCCGTCCAGCAGCGCGTCGGCCAGTTCGTCGTGGAAACGGGCCTCGACGATGAGCAGGTGCGCCTTCCTGCGCGGGCGGATGAACGCCTTGCCGTGTTGGGATGTGCCAGCCATTGATGCTCTCCGAAAGAGCGGGTGACTTAAGCCGAAGCCGCGCGGTGCGCAAGCGCCGCGAACGGAGACAGTGCGGTCAAAACGACTGCCCGGCTCAAAAGCCCTCCGCGGCGGCTTCCGCCAGCCGTGCGGCATAACGCGCCATGGTGTCGATTTCGAGATTTATGCGGTCACCCGCCTCGCGCTCGCCCCAGGTGGTGACGGAGAGCGAATGATGGATCAACAGCACGTCGAAGCGCAGGCCATCGACCTTGTTGACCGTCAGCGAGGTGCCGTCCAGCGCCACCGATCCCTTCGGCGCGATGAATCGCGCCAGTTCACGCGGCGCTTCCAGCGTGAAGCGCACGGCGTCGCCTTCGTCCTCGCGCCCGATGATCGTCGCCGTGCCGTCGACATGGCCGGAGACGATATGGCCGCCCAGTTCGTCGCCGATCTTCAGCGCCCGTTCGAGGTTGATGCGGGTGCCTGCTTTCCAGTCTGCCGCCGTGGTCAGCCGCAGCGCCTCCTCCCACGCCTCGACCTCGAACCAGCGCGCGTTGGAGCCTTCTTCCGGCAGCGCGGTGACGGTGAGGCAGACGCCGCCGCAGGCGATCGAGGCACCGATGGCGATGGTCGCCGGGTCGTAGGCGGTTTCGACGCGCAGGCCGACGCCTTCCTTCAGTGGCTTCACCTGCGCGACCTTGCCGATGTCGGTGACGATCCCGGTAAACATTACAAAGCCCTCACCCATTCCCGGCAGATGTCGTCACCGAAGCGCATTTCGCGCGTGGCCTTGAACCCGGCCGGAATGCTGTCTTCGTCGATCGGCGAAGCGATGCCGTCCGCCCCGATCTCGTCCGCGCCCCGGAACAGCACGATGCGGTCCACCAGGCCGTCGGCGAGAAAGGCGCCGGCGGTGACGGCTCCGCCCTCGACCAGGACGGTCGCCATGCCGAGCGCGGCAAGGTCTTCCATCAGTTCCGGCAGGGCGATGGCGCCGTCATGCGTATCGGTGGCGATGAAGCGCACGCCACGGCGCTCGAACGCCGCCTTGCGCTGCGGATCGACGCCCTCGCCGACGGCAATGTGGAGCGGCACGCGATCGATGTCGGCGACCAGCTTCGCCGTTTCCGGCAGCCTCAGGTCGCGATCGAGCACGATGCGCGCCGGCGACCTGTTCTCCAGCCCCGGCAGCCTCACCGTCAGCGCCGGGTCGTCCTCCAGCGCGGTGCCGATGCCGATCAGGATCGCATCCGCCTCCGCCCGCATCATCTGCACCTCACGGCGCGCGATCTCGCCGGTGATGGTCACCTGCCCCTGGCCGCGCCGACCGATCTTGCCGTCGCTCGAAAGCGCAAGCTTCAGAGTCACTTCCGGGCGCTTGCTGAGGGATCGAATCAAATAGCCGGCCAACTGTGCATTGGCTTCTTCAGCCAGCACCTTCTCCACCACCTCGACGCCGGCGGCGCGCAGGATGGCGTAGCCCTTGCCCGACACGCGCGGATCGGGGTCGCTGGCCGCGCCGACGACGCGCGTAATGCCGGCATTGGCCAGCGCATGGGCGCAAGGCGGGGTGCGGCCATGATGGGCGCACGGCTCCAGCGTGACATAGGCCGTGGCGCCGCGCGCCAGTTCGCCTGCTCCGGCCAGCGCCTCCGCCTCCGCGTGCGGGCGGCCGCCGATGGCGGTGACGCCGCTGCCGACGATCATCGGCCCGGCGCCGTCGTCGCGCACGATCAGCGTGCCGACCGACGGATTGGTGGCGGTGCGGCCGAGATTCTTGCGCGACAGCCGAAGCGCCGCCGCCATGTAGCGGCGGTCGATGGCTTCCTGAACCGAATTGCTCGCAGCCGCCATTCAGCCGCCGTCCTCGTCTTCGCCCTTCAACTCGCCCAATACGTCGTGAAAATCCTTGGCCTCGCGGAAATTGCGATAGACCGAGGCGAAGCGCACATAGGCGACGTCGTCGAGCGACTTCAGCGCCTCCATCACCAGCCGGCCGATCTCGCCGGTGGTCACCTCGGTTTCGCCGGAACTTTCAAGCTGGCGCACGATGCCGGTGACGGCGCGGTCGATGCGCTCGGGGTCGACGTTGCGCTTGCGCACGGCGATCTCGACGGAGCGCAGCAGCTTGTCGCGGTCGAACGGCACCTTGCGGCCGGATTTCTTGACGACGACCAGATCGCGCAACTGCACCCGCTCGAAGGTGGTGAAGCGGCCGCCGCAATCGGGACAGACGCGACGGCGACGGATGGCGGCCCCATCCTCGGCGGGGCGGGAATCCTTCACTTGCGTATCTTCGGACTGGCAGTAGGGGCAGCGCATGGCGGTCGGTCGTCTCGCGATTCTGTCAACACCGAAGGCTTATAGCATGTCTCCCGAAAGTGGTCCCGGTTTCGGGATAAAGACATGCTTGAAATCAAGAACTTAAAGCGTGCGGAGCGCATCTGGAAGATCGCGACACGCTTTAAAGCCTTTCGGCACGGGTGCAAACACGGGAACGGCCCCGCTACCAAGAGATAGCGAGGCCGCCCGGCAATTTCTACAGGTTGGCTCAGCCGAGGTACGGATAGAGCGGGAAGCGATCCGTCAGGGCCACGACCTTCTGCTTGACCGCCGCCTCGACCGCAGCATTGCCCTCGTCGGAGTTGGCGACCTTGAGCCCGTCCAGGACCTCGGCGATCAGCTTGCCGATCTCGCGGAACTCGGCCTGACCAAAGCCGCGCGTGGTGCCGGCCGGGGTGCCGAGGCGAACGCCGGAGGTTACGAACGGCTTTTCCGGGTCGAAGGGGATGCCGTTCTTGTTGCAGGTGATGTTGGCGCGGCCCAGCGCCTGCTCGGCACGCTTGCCGGTGGCGTTCTTCGGGCGAAGGTCGACCAGCATCAGGTGGTTGTCGGTGCCGCCCGAAACGATGTCGAGGCCGGTTTCCTTGAGGCTTTCGGCCAGCGCCTTGGCGTTGGCGGCGACGTTCTGCGCATAAAGCTTGAACTCCGGCTTCAGCGCCTCGCCGAACGCCACGGCCTTGGCAGCGATGACGTGCATCAGCGGCCCGCCCTGCAGGCCGGGGAACACGGCCGAGTTGATCTTCTTGGCGATCTCCTCGTCGTTGGTCAGCACCATGCCGCCGCGCGGGCCGCGCAGGCTCTTGTGCGTGGTGGTGGTGACGACATGGGCATGCGGCAGCGGCGAAGGATGCACGCCGCCCGCCACCAGACCGGCGATGTGGGCCATGTCGACCATCAGGTAGGCGCCGATCGAATCGGCGATCTCGCGGAAGCGCTTCCAGTCCCAGACGCGCGAATAGGCGGTGCCGCCGGCCAGGATCAGCTTCGGCTTGTGCTCCTGCGCCTTTCTCTCGATCTCGTCCATGTCGAGCAGGTGGTCGTCCTTGCGCACGCCGTAGGAAACGACCTTGAACCACTTGCCGCTCATGTTGACCGGCGAGCCGTGGGTCAGGTGGCCGCCCGAATTGAGGTCCAGACCCATGAACGTATCGCCCGGCTGCAACAGCGCCAGGAACACGGCCTGGTTCATCTGGCTGCCGGAATTGGGCTGCACGTTGGCGAAGTTGCAGTCGAACAGCTTCTTGGCGCGCTCGATGGCCAGCGTCTCGGCCACGTCCACGAACTGGCAGCCGCCATAGTAGCGCTTGCCCGGATAGCCCTCGGCATACTTGTTGGTCATGATCGAGCCCTGCGCTTCCAGAACGGCGCGAGAGACGATGTTTTCCGAGGCGATCAGTTCGATCTCATGGCGCTGGCGGCCAAGCTCGTCGCTGATGGCGCCGAAGATTTCCGGATCGACATCGGCGAGAGGCGTCTCGAAGAAGGCTTCGCGTGTCGTTTGGGCTGCCGATGCACTGGCCATGGCTTGGTGTTCCTCACTGTCGGGGTGTTGCGCGGCAATTAACACAGATGTTGCGACGCCGCCACGCTTGCGGCGCGAAATTTGCTGGCCGAAATGCGCCAAGAAGCAGGGCGGCATAACAAAAGGCCGCCCGTGACAGGCGGCCTCATTCACCATCCGGGGAAACGGCGCTCAGAGCGCCGAGGTGATCTGCAACTCGTCGACGCCGTCCCACCCATAGACGTCGTCGCGGAACTGGACGACGCCGGGGCCGGTCGACCAGGCCGAGACGTAGAGGAAATGCACCGGCACCGGGTTGGTGACGGCGACCGGCTGGCTCTCGCCGGTCTTGATCGCCGCTTCGAAATGCTGGCGATCCCATCCGGGCGTGTCGCGCAGGATCCAGGTGACGAGGTCGCGCACGTTCTGCACGCGCACGCAGCCCGAGGAATCGAAGCGGATCAGGTTGTTGAACAGGCTCTGCTGCGGCGTGTCGTGCATGTAGACGCCGTCGGGGCTGGGGAAGTTGATCTTCACCGTCGCCATGGCGTTGTTGGCGCCCGGGTCCTGGCGGAAGCGGTACTTGGCCGCCTCCTCCGTCGACCAGTCGACGTTCATCGGATCGACCTCGCTGCCGTCGGGCGCGAACAGGCGGATATGACTGTCCTTGAGGTAGTTCGGGTCCTTGCGCATCAACGGAATGATGTCCTTGCGCACGATGGAGACCGGCGCATTCCAGTACGGATTGACGATGATCTCGTTGATCCTGGAATTGACGATCGGGGTCTGGCGATCGATCTTGCCGACGATCGCGGTGTGGCGAAGCACGACGCGATTGTTCTCCACCGCCTCGATCTGGGCGGCGGGGATGTTGACCAGCACGTAGCGGTTGCCGAGCGTGCCGACCTTTTCGCGCAGGCGGCCGAGGTTGGTCTGGAGCTGGCCGAGGCGCGTCTGGGCGCCGACGTTCATCGCCAGATAGGAATACTTGCCCAAAACGCCGTCCGCCGGCAGGCCATGGCGCGCCTGGAAACGCTTGACAGCGGCATCCACATACGAATCGAAGGACTGCGAAAGGCCGGCGTTCTGCGGCAGGTCTCCCGAGACCATCAGCCGCTTGCGCAAAGGCACCACGTCGGGGTCGACGACGCCGAGTTGAAGCTTCTTGGTGGACGGCACTTGGTCCCACCCGCCCTGGCTGACGATGCCCTGATACTGCGTGATCGCCTGCTCGGTGTAGGAAATCGTCTGCGGGCTGAAGATCGGCAGCGTCGAGGCGACCTTGGCGCCGCTGCTGCTCGAGCGGGCGTCGAAGGTATCGTCCCAGCCGCCGCCCGACGATTTAAGGATGTCATCGATGACGTTCTGGGCGCGCGCGCTGCCGGCGACGAGGGTCGCAGCGAGGGCGGAGGCTCCGGACAAGAAAAAACGACGGCTGGTGATCATGGACGTTCCAGACTATCCCTTACAATTTTTCCGATGGCCGGAATGCTCACGGCCACTCGAGCGCAACCCGGAGGGCGACCTCATTTTCGGCCGGCAACCTTAACAATATGCCAACCATGCCCTTGCGAACCGCAAACGACGCCATTTTTGGCCGATGGTCCGGCCCGCCCAGGTTTTTCATCCTGTTTGGTCAGCTTCCTCGCTTCCATCCGAATATGGCGGCAACGTGGCGCGGCCCGCACCCTCAGTGCCGGACCGGCCAAGAAAATCGGGCCAGTGCTTTTTATGCACCGGCCCGTGACTGGAGTCTCATGCCGCGAACGGGTGGTCCCGTCCTGCCGTGTTTTCCCCGCGGAGCGCCGCCTACATGCGGTAGGCGATGGTGTCGTTCCAGAAGCGGTCGAGACGCTGCAGGGCACGGTTCATCTGCTGGAACTCGTCGGTGTTGATGCCACCCACCTGCTCGATCGAGCCGATATGGCGCTCGTAGAGCCCGGCGACCACTTCGGCGACCTCGGTGCCCTTATCGGTCAGGCTGACCCGTACCGAGCGGCGGTCGATGCGCGAACGCTGGTGGTTGATGAAGCCGAGGTCGACCAGCTTCTTCAGGTTGTAGGAGACGTTGGAGCCGAGATAGTAGCCGCGCGACCGCAGTTCGCCGGCCGTCAGTTCGGCATTGCCGATGTTGAACAGAAGTAGCGCCTGGATGGCGTTGATGTCGGAGCGGCCGTTGCGGTCGAATTCATCCTTGACCACGTCAAGCAGACGGCGGTGCAGCCGCTCGACCAACTGCAGCGATTCCATGTAAAGCGAACGGATTGCCTCGCGACGATCGTCGGATACGGGGGCGGACTTCTGCGCCTGGCGGGAATTGTTCATTGTCTTTGCCTCTCGTTTGTCGCCTGGTGATTTTTGTTTTTCACCTTGATCGCGACACTATCGAATACTCATAAAATTCGACTTAAACGCCAAGGCTAACAAGGCCTTACCGGGACCCACCTTGGTAAGAGGCTTAATGAAGGGTCACCCCGAACGGGATGATTAACCTAAACATTTAGCGACCGGATCGCCGGCGCCGTTCAGGCCTGCCGCGCCTGCCGCTGCTGCCAGTGGAGAAGCAGCCGGAAGACGATGTAGAGAAGCGCCACCGCCGCATGGGTGACCACGACCTGCCAGCGCTCGCCGAACAGGCGGGGCAGGACCGCATACATCACCGTCTCGGTGGCGGCGCACAGGAACCAGATGACCGGCCCCCACGAGGCCAGCATCCACAAGCCCGCCGCCGCGAACGGAAACAGGACCGCAAGCAGCGAGGAAGCCACCTGCCAGTGCACCGGCATGGTGTCGAACCGCCACAGCGGCCCGGGGTAGAAGCCGATCAGCCGCACCCAGTAAAGCACGCCGAACAGGAGGCAGTAGACGGCGACGACGCGCTGGAACCAGGCAAAAAGGATATCGGCCAGCGAAGGGCCGAGCGTCACGCGGCCGGAGACGGCGTCATCGCTCACAAGGCCAGTTCCCGGTCGCCGAGCGGCGCGAAATAGGCATCGACCTCCGCGCCCCGCACGGCCTCGAGGCTCGACGGATGCCATGCCGGCTTGCCGTCCTTGTCGATCAGGGCGGCGCGGATGCCCTCGTAGAAGTCATGCCCGGCGAGCATCCGGCAAAGAATGCGGAACTCCATGCGCACGCATTCGGCCATCATCAGGGTCTGGCCGGCGCTGAGTTCGCGCCAGGTGACGGCAAGGCTGGTGGGCGAGCGCTTGCGGATCGTCGCCAGCGTGGCGGCGGCGAACTCGTCATCAGGCGCAGCCTGTTCGAGGCTTTCGATAACGGCCTTCAGGGAGGTTTGCGAAAAATGCCGGGCGATCGCTTCCAGCACCGGCCGCTCGGTCTCGCGACGGGCCGGCGCGAAAAAGCCGCGCAGCACCTGCTCCGGGTCGCCGACCTCGGTCAGCCGTTCGATCAGGCCGGCCTGGTCCGCCGCCTTGATGGTATGGGTGGCAAGGCCCGACCACAGCGCGTCGCCGTAGCGGATGCGATTGCCGGTCAGCGCCAGGTAGAAGCCGAAGCTGCCGCCGAGGTCCGGCAGCAGATGGCTGGCGCCGACATCCGGGAAAAAGCCGATGCCGACCTCCGGCATGGCGAACTGGGCATTTTCCGTCATCACCCGGTGCGAGCCGTGGCAGGAAATGCCGACGCCGCCGCCCATGACGATCCCGTCGATCAGCGCCACATAGGGCTTCTTGTACCCCTCGATCAGGGCGTTCATCCGGTACTCGTCGGCAAAGAAGTCCGCCGGCGGCGCCCCTGCCCGGCCGACATGATAAACCTGGACGATGTCGCCGCCGGCCGAGAACGCCCTGCCCTCGGCCTTCACCAGCACGAGCGCGACATCGGCATCGCGCTCCCAGGCGTGCAGCGCCCTGGTCAGCGCCTTGACCATCGTGTGGGTGATGGCGTTGAGCGCCTGTGGCCGGGTCAGCGTCACGACCCCGGCGCGGCCGATGCGTTCGAAGCGGATCTCGTCGCCACCACCAAAATCCATGCGCAGGGAATCCTCTAAACCGCGTCCTCGACAAGTGCTAAAGGCTTGCGCATGGCCGCGTCAATGCTGGCCGGCCGATCCTGGACGACCATGTCGCATTGGTCTTGCCGCCGGCACCGTGGTAAAAGCCCGGCCATCCGGAGATTTCGCCATGAACAAGTTCACCCCTGCAAAACCCGCCGGCGCACGCAGCGTCGATGACATCACCGGCTCGCGCCGGCTGCGCCGCATGCGCAAGGCGCCCTGGTCGCGGCGGCTGGTGCAGGAGAACCGGCTGACGGTGGACGACCTGATCTGGCCGATCTTCCTCATAGACGGCACCGGGCGGCGCGAGCCGATCGACGCCATGCCCGGCGTCTTCCGCCTCTCGGTGGACATGGCGGTCAAGGAAGCCGAGCGCGCCGCCAAGCTCGGCATCCCGGCCATCGCCACCTTCCCCAATGTCGAGATGAAGCTTCGCGACCAGACCGGCTCGGCGATCCTCGACCCGGACAACCTCATCAACCGGGCGACGCGCGCCATCAAGAGGGCGGTGCCGGAGGTCGGCATCATCACCGACGCGGCGCTCGATCCGTTCACCAGCCACGGCCATGACGGCATTCTGCGCGACGGCATCATCGTCAACGACGAGACGGTCGAGCAGGTCACTGCCGCCGCCGTGCTGCAGGCCGCCGCCGGCTCCGACATCATCGCCCCTTCGGACATGATGGACGGCCGCATCGGCGCCATCCGCGACGCGCTCGACGCCAACGGCTTTTCCGACGTCGCCATCATGTCCTATGCGACCAAGTTTCATTCGGCCTTCTACGGCCCCTATCGCGACGCCATCGGCACCGCCGGCCTGCTGCAGGGCGATAAGAAGACCTACTATCTCGACCACGCCAATTCCGACGAGGCCGTGCGCGAGGCCGAGCAGGACCTGGCCGAGGGCGCCGACATGCTGATGGTCAAGCCCGGCCTGCCCTATCTCGACATCATCCGGCGGGTGAAGGACGAATTGCAGATGCCGACCTTCGCCTACCAGGTGTCGGGCGAGTATTCGATGATCAAGGCGGCCGGCGCCAATGGCTGGATCGACGGCGAGAAGGCGATGCTGGAATCGCTCCTGTGCCTCAAGCGGGCTGGTTGCGACGGCATCCTCACCTATTTCGCGCCGACGGTCGCCGAAATGCTCAAGGGATAACGAGCGGACGCTCCTGCGCCCTTGCTGGAGTGACGGAAGGTCGATCGGTTATGAAGCGCCATATCTCGTCATCCGGCTCGATCTGGCCGCTCAGGACAAAATATTTATAGAGGACGAGCAGCGAGATCGCCCGGTCCGTCTGCTGGTCGCGGAACGGCCGGCAATAGGCTTTCGCGGTCGCGATGATTTTCTCCGCCTCCTGCGGATGCCGCTCGTAATGCGCCACCTTGTCGGCCAAGTCGGAAAAATCGGGCGCCAGCGGCACGTAGTGGACGCCGGGCTTGAGCCATCCTTCGCAGAACCACGTCTCGAAGGTCGGCTCCGGCATCAGGCACAGCGAATTGGAACTCATGATCCATTTGAGGTTCGTGGCGACATCGTTGCCTTCCAGGGAAACGATGTAGCGGTAGCGCCTCTGCTGATCGATGCTCAGATACGGCCTGCGGTACTGCTCCTCGGCCTTCGGTGACGGCGTGCCCGCATCGCAGATGTCGAGATCGCGGACGGCCTGCATGAAGCGCTTGCGGATCGGGCTGTAGAGGCCGCCGCGCCAGACTACCTTCGGCATCTTGTCCGAGAACGGCAGGCTGTCGGCCGGCATATGGAAGTGCCGGAACTTGTTGAGGTTGAGAACGACGCTGTTGGCATTGTCGCCGGCGATCGGCCGGCTCTTGAGGATCGAGGGGACCGGCGGCACGACCCGGACGTCGCCGAACTTCAGGTCCAGCCGCAGGTTGGGATCGAAGAAGCGGACATATTCCTTGAAGTCGTAATAATAGCGGCTGCGGCGCCACGGCACGTTGTCGACCGTCACCGCTTCGCTGCCGGGCGTGAAGGATGTGGTCAGCTTGTTGTAATAGTCGAGCCGCTCCCGCACCGGCGCGCCGCCCTGTATGGCGCGTTCCAGCAACCCGTCCAACTGGCGACGGAACAGGCTTTTGGGCACGACGTCACGCACGGCGTTGCGCGCATAGTAGAAGACCCTGCGCGCCGTCCGATCCAGATTTGCAACTGTCAGGCGATGAGAAAGCCTCATTTTGCGGCTCATACCATCGGCCGTGCGGGTTGTCGTCACAAATTGTTGATGGGCATGAAGCCGCGCAAGCCCTCGGTGCAGCGTTGTCAGGCGCTCCAATCCGGGCGGACGATGTCCGGACCGATTGGAATCGCGCCCCGACGCTCCTAGGATGACCGCGAGTCGTAGCCGACGGAAACCAGTCGGTTCATAACGAGGACCCGGAAATGGAATACCGCACCCTTGGCCGCTCCGGCCTGAAGATTTCCACGCTGACGATGGGGACCATGACCTTCGGCGGCCAGGGCGCTTTCGCCAAGGTCGGCAACACCGACCTCGCTGAGGCGCGACGGCAGATCGACCTGTGCCTCGACGCCGGCATCAACCTCATCGATACTGCCAACATGTATTCGGCCGGCCGCTCGGAAGAGATCGTCGGCGAAGCGCTCGGCGGCAAGCGCAAGAACGACGTGCTGATCGCCACCAAGGCGCGCATGAAGATCGGCACCGGCCCCAACGACGAGGGTCTGTCACGCTATCACCTGATCCGCGAATGCGAGAAGAGCCTGAAGCGGCTGAAGACCGACGTCATCGACATCTACTTCATGCACGAATGGGACGGCGTGACCCCGCTCGAAGAAACGCTGTCGGCGCTCGACATGCTCGTGCGGCAGGGCAAGGTGCGCTATGTCGGCTGCTCCAACTATTCGGGCTGGCACATCATGAAGGCGCTGGGCATCGCCGAGCGCGAGCACTACCCGCGCTTCGTCACCCAGCAAATCCACTACACGCTGGAGGCGCGCGAGGCCGAATACGAACTTCTGCCGATCTCGGTCGACCAGGGGCTCGGCGTGCTGGTGTGGAGCCCGTTGGCCGGCGGCCTGCTTTCGGGCAAGTACACCCGCGACAAGGCCACCGCGCGCCAGCTTGCCGGCTGGTCGGAACCGCCGATCCGCGACGAGGACCGGCTGTGGCGCATCGTCGACACGCTAACGGAAATCGGCAAGGAACGCGGTGTTTCGGCCGCGCAGGTGGGGCTGGCATGGCTGCTCGGCCGCCCAGCGGTCGCATCGCTGGTCATCGGCGGGCGTAACGAGGCACAGTTCAAGGACAATATCGCGGCCGCGAGCCTGACGCTGTCGCTGGAGGAGCGGACGCGGCTCGACGCCGTCAGCAAGCCGCCGGTGCTCTATCCCTACTGGCACCAGCAGGCGACCGCGAAGCGCAGCTTCGGCCCCGCCGACCTCGTGCTGGACCGCTCATGATGCCCCCAAGGCGCCGTCCGTGACGGCGACGCAGGACGACAGCGAAGCGGGAAATCCCTACTGGCGGCGCAATCTCGCCGTCAGCCTGATCGGCTCGTTCACCACCATCGTGGCGATGACGCTGCTGTTGCCTTTCCTGCCGCTCTATGTCGAGGAACTGGGCGTGAGCGGCCACGCGGCGATCGTGCAGTGGTCGGGCATCGCCTATGGCGCGACCTTCTTCGCCGCCGCGCTGGTGGCGCCGCTGTGGGGGCGGCTCGGCGACCGCTACGGCCGCAAGCTGATGCTGGTGCGCGCCAGCTTCGGCATGGCGGTGGCGATGTCGCTGACGGGCATGGTGCAGGACATCTGGCAACTGGTGCTGTTGCGGGTGCTGATCGGGCTCGCCGGCGGCTATTCGTCCGGCTCCACCATCCTGGTCGCCATGCAGACGCCGAAGAACCGCTCCGGCTGGGCGCTGGGGACGCTCGCCGCCGGCATCATGGCCGGCAATCTGGTCGGACCGCTGGTCGGCGGCGCGCTGCCGCCGCTGATCGGCATCCGCAACACCTTCTTCCTGGCCGGCGGCGTCATTTTCCTGTCGTTCCTCGCCACCACCCTGTTCATCAAGGAGCACCCGCAGCGCCGTCCTGCGGCTGCCGGCGAAGCCAGGACAAAGCGGCAAGCCGGCGCCTGGGCGCGCATTCCCGACAAGGGACCCGTCGCCGCCATGCTGTTTACCGGCATGCTGCTGATGTTCGCCACCATGTCGATCGAGCCGATCCTGACCGTCTATGTCGGGCAGCTGGTCGAAAGGCGGGAAAGCGTTACGCTGATCTCCGGCGTCGTCATGTCGGCGGCTGCCCTCGGCTCGATCCTGTCGGCCTCGCGCCTCGGCAAACTTGCCGACCGCGTCGGCCACTGGAACGTGATTACCGGCGCGCTCGCGGTTGCCGCGCTTTTGCTCATCCCGCAGGCCTTCGTCAGCCATAGCTGGCAACTGATCGTCCTGCGCTTTTTGATGGGGCTGGCGCTCGGCGGGCTCCTGCCCTGCATCACCACCGTGATCCGCCATAACGTGCCGGACGCCGTCGGCGGCAACGTGCTCGGCCTGTCGATCTCGGCGCAATATGTCGGCCAGGTCGCCGGCCCGCTCGCCGGCGGCTTCGTCGGCGGCCATTTCGGCATGCCGGCGGTGTTCCTGTTCACCTCGGCGCTGATGGCGCTGGGCGCCGCCTATAACTGGCTCACCCAGCAACGGCGCGCACGAACGTTGCCGCAAGGACAATCCCGATGACTTCCAGTAACCGTCCCGCCTCCCCCCTTGGCCGCGTCCTCGTCCTCGCCGGCGGGCTATGCGGCGTTTTCGGCGTGGCACTTTCGGCGGCCGCGGCACATCGCGGCGGCGCCTTCACCGCGACCGCGGCCTCGTTCCTGCTCATGCACGCGCCGCTGTTCGTCGCCGTCGGCCTTCTTGGCGGCAATCGCCTGCTCCGGGGCGGCGGACTTGCGCTTCTCATCGGGCTCGTCGTCTTCGGCGGCGACCTTCTTGCCCGCGACTTTCTCGGCTTCCGGCTTTTCCCTTTTGCGGCCCCGACCGGCGGAACGCTGCTGATGGCGGGCTGGCTTTGCATCGCCGCGTCCGCCCTGCCTTGGCCGCGTCGAAATTCTTGATTTCGCTTCCACGCTCCCCATTTGTGCGGGAAAGGCCGATCACCGGCCTGCAACGAGGAATAGAATGAACACACGTGTTCTCGATGGCGAAATCCTGACCACCGGTCTCGACGATGCCCGCCTCTACGAAGGGGTGCGCACGAGGCGTATTCTCGCCGTCATCATCGACTATCTGATCGTGGCGCTGCTCACCATTCCGGTCGCCATCCTGGTCTTTCTGCTCGGCCTGCTGACGCTCGGCCTCGGCTGGGTGCTGTTTTCCGTGCTCGTGCCTGTCGTGGCGCTCACCTATGTGTGGTTCACGCTGGGCAGTTCCGACCAGGCGACCACCGGCATGAAGCTTCTGGGCGTGCGGCTGGAGCGACTGGACGGCAGGCCGGTCGACGGCGTGCTGGCGGTGGTGCATTCAGTGCTGTTCTGGGCCGGCAACGTCATCCTGACGCCGCTGGTGCTTCTGGTGTCGCTGTTTGCCGACCGCAAGCGCACGCTGCACGACCTTCTGCTCGGCACGGTGGTAAGGCGCAGCTATCGCTGACTACGTACGCCTTTCGCCGCGCCATTCGGCAATTCGGCGCAAAATGACGACATCCCGGCGCTGCTCCCTTCACAATCCTGTTGAAATTTTGGCCGTCGGGTCCAAAGGTATGGCGATTCGCAGGAGTCGCTTCCGGTTTCAATGACGCAGCACCCGACCCAGTCGCCGCAGTTCTTCCTGACAGCACCGTCGCCGTGCCCGTATCTCGACGGCCAGTTCGAGCGCAAGGTGTTCACGCATCTGGTCGGCGACAAGGCGCCGGAGATGAACGACCTGTTGACGCAGGGCGGCTTCCGCCGTTCGCAGAACATCGCCTACCGGCCGGCCTGCGAAACCTGCCGCGCCTGCGTCTCCGTGCGCATCCTGGCGCAGGAATTCACCCCCAGCCGCAACATGCGGCGCGTAATGCAGCACAATAGCGACCTCGTCGGCGCCATGCACGACGCCGAGCCCTCGACCGAGCAATATTCGCTGTTTCGCGCCTATCTCGACGCCCGCCACCGGCGCGGCGGCATGTCGGACATGACCGTGCTCGACTACGCCATGATGGTGGAGGACACGCATGTCGACACCAAGGTGATCGAATACCGGCGGCGTGGCCCCGACACGTTCATCACCGGAAAGGGACAGGGCGAACTGATCGCGGTGGCGCTGACCGACCGGATGGCGGACGGCCTGTCCATGGTCTACTCCTATTTCGATCCCGAACTCACCGACCGCTCGCTCGGCACTTTCATGATTCTCGACCACATCGAGCGCACCCGGGCGATGGGGTTGCCCCATGTCTATCTCGGCTACTGGGTCAACGGCTCGCGTAAGATGGACTATAAGATACGCTTCATGCCGCAGGAGCACCTTGGCCCGAAGGGCTGGGAGCGATACACAGGCGAACCCTGAACGATCGGCCCGTACCTCATACGCTGCCGTTGAACCTTGCAACGGAGGCTGTGTTTCGCCGTGTCCGCCGAGAACAACTACAAGAAGGGGCTGCTGCTGACCGCCTTTGGCGGCATGGCGCTGACCGTAGACATCCCGCTGATCCGGCTCGCCAACGGCGAGCCGTGGACCATCCTCCTGCTGAGGACGGGCATGACCTTCGTGTCGGCGCTGATCGTCTGGGCGGTGTGGCGTTGGTTCTCGCCGAAAGCGCCACAGCTCATTCCCGGCCGTACCGGCCTCGTCGTGGCCGCGCTCTACGGGGTAGGCTCGATCACCTTCGTCACCGGTGTCTTCAACACCTCGACTGCCAATCTGGTGTTCATCCTCGCCTTCAATACCGTTTTCGCGGCGGTGCTTTCGTGGGTTTTCCTGAAGGAGCGGCCGCAAACCGTAACCCTCGTTACCATGGCGGTGATGATCGTGGGCGTGCTGATCATCGTCGGCAGTTCGCTCGGCACCGGACATCTGTTCGGCGACCTGATGGGCCTGTGCTCGGCCTTCTTCATCGCCTGCGCCATCACCATTTCACGCTCCAGCGGCAAGGACATGGGCTTTACCGCACTGGTCGGCGTCGTCCTGCCCTGCATGGTCGCGGCCTTCATGGTGTCCAGGGGCGGCTTCCAGGTCGAAGCGCCGTGGTGGATCCTTTTCAACGGCGCCGTCATCATGCCGATTTCGTTCTTCTGCCTCGCCAACGGCCCGAAATATATCTCGGGGGCCGAGGTCGCCATGTTCTACCTGCTGGAAACGGTGCTGGCGCCGGTGTGGGTATGGATGATCTTTTCAGAAGTGCCGTCGCGCAACAGCCTGATCGGCGGCGTGATCCTGATCACCGCGCTGGTTTTCCACTCGGTGTGGCAGTTGCACCAGGGACGCAAGCGCCGCATGGCGCGCGCGGTGCGTCATCCGGCCTGACTGAGGTTCTTGGCAGGCTCGACGACCGCCTCGATCTCCATCGCGCCCGGAGCCTCGGCGAGCGGCGCATCGGCGACTTCCTCCGCCTCGTGCAGCCATTCGCGCCAGATCGCCACCAGCAGCGCCATCAGCACCGGGCCGATGAAAAGGCCGAGAAAGCCCATCGTCTTGACGCCGCCGACCAGGCCGAAGAAGGTCGGCAGGAACGGCAGCTTGATCGGGCCGCCGACCAGCCTTGGCCTCAGCGTCTTGTCGACGATGAAAAGCTCGACCGTTCCCCATGAAAACAGCGCCGCACCCGCCAGCACCGAACCGCTGGAAACCAGATAGATCGACACCAGCGTGAACGACAGCGGCGCGCCGCCGGGGATCAGCGCCATCAGGCCGGTGAGCACGCCCAGCGTCACCGGCGACGGCACGCCGGCGAGCCAGTAGGCGATGCCGAGCACGACGCCCTCGCCGATGGCGATGATGGTCATGCCGGTGACGGTCGAGGAGATCGTCGCCGGGACGACCCGCGAAAAACGTTCCCAGCGCGTCGGCAGGATGCGTTCGCCGAGCCGGTCGACCTGTGCGGCGAATTCCTCGCCGTTGCGGTAGACGAAGAACAGCGCGATCAGCATGAACAGCAGCGTCAGCAGGAGGCTGAAAGCCTTGCCACCCGCCGTCAGCGCGCCGCGGTAGATGCTGCCGATATTGGAGCCGCTGACCAGTTGAATGAGTTCGCCGATGCCGCCGGGGTGGCCGAAGGCCCTCTCCCACTGCTCGTTGAGCCAGGCGCCGATGACCGGCAGGGCGGCGATCCACTCGGGCGTCGACGCGCCCTCGTGGTTGGCCTTTATCAGCCAGGCCACCCATTCGCGGCTCTCATTGACGGTATAGCTGGCGGCCAAGGAGATCGGCACCACCAGAAACGCCAGGATGAAGAGGATGGCCAGCGTCGCCCCGATCGTGCGGCTGCCGCCGACGGCACCGAGCAGCCGGCGATAGAGCGGCCAACTGGCAAAGGCGATGACCAGCGCCGCCAGGACCGGCACCAGGAAGCCGTGGAAAAAATAGACGCCGGCGGCGAAAACCAGAAGCAGCAGCCAGCGCGCCGCAGAGATCGGCGGCACGACCGCCGAGCGCAGGGGCGCCGCCGCGCCCATCAGCCGCAACGGCTTGACCGGTCGTTTGAACTCATTCTGCTTCAAATGACCTGCGCCTCTTTCTGGTTTCGCTCAGAGTCCGACTATCGGCGCAAATAGTGCAGTAAACGTGACTGCATGCCAACCGGCCATTTGCCGGCGGCGCTGGCGCGGGCCGGTGGGCGCCCGATAACGGTTCAACCGAACTTGCCGGTGCGCGGAAAGCCCTTCGGCACCATGCGGCCGGCGGCGGCGCGATTGCCGATCCATTCGAGCAGTTCTTCGCGGGTCCTGACGAAGGTGCGGTCGGCCGAATCCTGCCAGGAAAGACCGTTTTCCAGCGTGAAGGTCTTGAGGTCGAGAACGCCGCCGTCCTTGTACTTCTGCAGGCGCACGCCCTTGCCGCGCGTCATTTCGGGGATTTCGGCGAGCGGGAAGACCAGCATCTTGCGGTTTTCGCCGACGATCGCCACGTGGTCACCCTCCACGGCCAGGCACATCCTGGCCTCGTCCGGGGTCTTCACGTTCATCACCTGCCGCCCCTTGCGGGTGTTGGCCACCACCTCGGTCTCCGGCACGACGAACCCGTTGCCCTGCTGCGAGACGAGCAGCAGCTTGCGGCTCGCGTCGTGGACGAAGGCCGTGACGATGTCCTGATCGTTCTCCATGTCAACGATGATGCGTACCGGCTCGCCATGGCCGCGCCCGCCCGGCAGGCGGTCGGCGCCGATGGTGTAGAACTTGCCGCCGGTAGTGAACAACAGCAGCTTGTCGGTGGTCTGCGCGTGGAAGGCGAGCTTGAGCGCGTCGCCCTCCTTGAAGGAAAGCGCGGAATAATCCGAAAGATGGCCTTTCATGGCCCGCAGCCAGCCCTTCTCGGACACCACGATGGTCACCGGCTCGCGCTCGATCATCGCCTGGGCGATGTCGTCCAGGTCGACGTCCGGCGCATCGGCGAACTCGGTGCGACGGCGGCCGATCTCGGTTTCCGGGCCGTATTCCTCGCGGACCTTGCCGATCTCCCACTGGATCGTCGCCCATTGCTTGGCCTCGGAGGCGAGCAGCGCCTCGATCTGGCTCTTTTCCGCCGAGAGGCCGTCGAATTCCTTGCGGATCTCGAATTCCTCCAGCTTGCGCAGGGCGCGCAGCCGCATGTTGAGGATCGCTTCCGCCTGCGTGTCGGTCAGGTCCCAGCGGGCCATCATGACCTGCTTGGGCTCGTCCTCCTCGCGGATGATGCGGATCACCTCGTCGATGTTGAGATAGGCGATGAGGTAGCCGCCGAGGATTTCCAGCCGCCGCTCGATCTCGCCGAGCCGGTGGCGGGAACGGCGCACGAGCACCTCGCGCCGGTGCTCCAGCCACTCTCGCAGGACGTCCTTCAGCGACAGCACGTTCGGGACCTTGCCGCGCGACAGCACGTTCATGTTGAGCGGGAAGCGGCTTTCGAGCTCGGTCAGCTTGAACAGCGATTCCATCAGCAGGCCGGGATCGACGGAGCGGCTTTTCGGCACCAGCACGACGCGGATGTCTTCCGCGCTCTCGTCACGGATGTCCTCCAAGAGCGGCAGCTTGCGCGCCATCAGCAGCTCGGCGGTCTTTTCGATCAGCCGGGCCTTCTGCACGCCATAGGGAATCTCGGTGACGACGAGGTGCCAGGTGCCCCTGCCCTGATCCTCCTGGTGCCATTTGGCGCGCACGCGGAAGGAGCCGCGCCCCGTCTCGTAGGCCTCCAGGATGGAAGCGCGGCTATCGACGATGATACCACCGGTCGGGAAGTCCGGCCCCTGCACGAACTCCACCAGCCTGGCGACCGTCGCGCCGGGATTTTCGATGAGGTGAAGGGCGGCGTCGCACAACTCGGCCGCGTTATGCGGCGGGATCGAAGTCGCCATGCCGACGGCGATACCGGAGGAGCCGTTGGCGAGCAGGTTCGGAAAAGCGCCGGGCAGCACCGACGGTTCCTCGTCCTCCTCGTTGTAGGTCGGGCGGAAATCGACCGCATCCTCGGTGATGCCTTCAAGCAGCAGCACCGACACGTCCGTCATGCGCGCTTCGGTGTAGCGCATGGCGGCGGCGTTATCGCCGTCGATATTGCCGAAATTGCCCTGCCCGTCGACCAGCGGATAGCGAACGGAAAAATCCTGTGCCAGCCGCACCAGCGCGTCGTAGATCGACTGGTCGCCGTGCGGGTGGAACTTGCCCATCACCTCGCCGACGATACGCGCGCATTTGGCGAAGCCCTGATCCGGGTTGAGCCTGAGCAGACGCATGGCATGGACGATGCGGCGATGCACCGGCTTCAGCCCGTCGCGAACGTCGGGCAAGGCGCGGTTCATGATCGTGGAGAGCGCGTAAGCCAGATAGCGCTCTTCCAGCGCCTTCTTCAGATCTACCGGCTCGATATTGTCGTCATCGCCACCCCCCGGCGGCAAAAGGCTCTTTCCCATGGGGTTGACCTAGCCGAGCGGCTGATTCGCGGCAAGAGCGAAGGCAAAAATGCGCGGATACAAGCACAAAACAAAACCCCGCCGACATGGGCGGGATTCTGGCTTGAACGGCTGTAGTCGCCACAACCGCTTATTCGGCGTCCTTGGCGGCAGCCTTCTTCTTCGGCGCGGCCTTCTTCTTCGGCTCGTCGGTGCCGGCGGCGTCGTCCGCCTTTGCCTCATCCGCCTTGGCGGCGGCTTTCTTGGCGGTCGCCTTCTTCGCCGGCTTGGCCTTTTCCTCGGCTTCCTCGTCGTCGGCCATCAGTTCTTCCTTCGACACCTTCTTGTCGGTGACGGAAACCTGGCCGAGCAGATGATCGACGACCTTCTCCTCGAACATCGGCGCGCGAAGCGTGTTCACGGCCTCCGGGTTGCTGCGGTAGAACTCGAACACCTGCTGCTGCTGTTCCGGCGGGAAGCGGCGAACCTGCTCGAACAGGCCGCGCTGCAATTCCTCGTCGGTGACGGCGACGGCGGCCTTCTCGCCGATCTCGGCGAGCACCAGGCCAAGGCGCACGCGGCGCTCGGCGAGGCGAAGATATTCGGCGCGGGCCTCATCCTCGGTCGTTTCCTCGTCGGCGAAGGTGCGGCCGGCGGTCTCCAGATCGCGGTTGACCTGCGCCCAGATGTTGTTGAACTCGGCGTCGATCAGCTTCGACGGCGCTTCGAACGAATAGGCGCTGTCCAGCTGGTCAAGCAACTGGCGCTTGACCTTCTGGCGCGTCACCGAGCCGAACTGGTTCTCGAGCTGGCCGCGCACGATCTCGCGCAGCTTGTCCAGCGATTCGAGGCCGAGGCTCTTGGCGGTCTCGTCGTTGATCTCGAGCGGGCCGGGCTTCTCCACGCCCTTGACGGTCACGTCGAAGGTAGCTTCCTTGCCGGCCAAGTGCTCGGCCTGGTAGTTTTCCGGGAAGGTCACGGTGACCAGTTTCTCGTCGCCGGCCTTGGCGCCGACCAGTTGGTCCTCAAAACCGGGAATGAATTCCTTGGAGCCCAGCACCAAGGGCTGGTCCGTGCCTGCGCCGCCGGCAAAGGCCTCGCCGTCGATCTTGCCGACATAATCGATGGTGACGCGGTCGCCATCGGCGGCCTTGCCGTCCTTGGGCTCAAAGGAGCGCGTGGATTCCGCGACGCGCTTGACCTGCTCGTCGATCTCGCTTTCCGGCACGTCGTAGACGGGGCGCTCCACCTTGATGTCGGAAAATTCCTTGATCTCGATGGTCGGGATAATCTCGTAGTTCAGCTTGAACTCGAAATCGACGCCGCCGGCGAGGATCTTCTCGGCTTCCTTCTCGTCCTCGGTCATGATGACCTCGGGCTGCATGGCCGCCTTCTCGCCGCGACCGGTGATGATGGTGCGGCTGTCGTTGAGGATCTCGTTGACCACCTCGGCCATGAACGACTTGCCGTACATCTTGCGCAGGTGCTGCATCGGCACCTTGCCGGGGCGGAAGCCGTTGATGCGGGCCTTGCCCTGCGCATCCGAAAGCCGCGCCGCCAGCTTGGCTTCCATGTCGCTGGCCGGCACGACGACCTTGATCTCGCGCTTGAGGCCGGAGTTGAGCGTTTCGGTGACCTGCATCATCAAACCTTTGTCTTCGCCATGAGGCGCTGTACGGTCATGCCGTACAATGCCTTTTATGTCTTGCCGGGAGTGGCTTTGTCGCGGAACCGGGAAATTAGGTCGCAGCAGCGGCTCAAATTGCCCAAAACACGCTCCAAAATGTGAATAAGTCTTTGTTTTTCCTACTTCTTATCACATCTTGCAGAAGCGGATCGTCGCGTCCCGTCACATTCGACACGCCTTTTGTCACAGGCGAGGCTAATTTTCAACCTTCTTCGCAATCCCGGCAGACGCGCCATTTTCATGGCGAGATTGACAGAAAGATGGCGGCATGGGATTGGCGGGCAGCGCGGATGTGGCGGAACTGGTAGACGCCCTGGATTTAGGTTCCAGTGCCGAAAGGCGTGGAGGTTCGAGTCCTCTCATCCGCACCAATTGTTCCTATCTTTGTCTCACGGCAGTTCGCTTACGCTCACGCCTCCGACGGGCGGCCTGACCGGCCGGCGGGCCGTCGCCTGCGCGGGCCCGAGGGTCCGATCTGCGCTCTTTGTCTCGCCACGGTTCACCGCGCTCAATAAAGAGACTCCTCGAACAGCGTCTTGCCGCCGTCGACCAGCGCCTTGATCTGAGCGGTGCCGTCCTTCGCGATCGCCGCGCGGATGCCGAAGGGGCGCACCCGCATATCCCGCTCGATCGCCCTGCCCTCGCCTTCCGGCAGATAGAAGCGCTCGATGCCGTAGTCGGGCGACACCGTCGCATCCGGATCGTCGCCAAGGTTCCAGCCCGCGAAGATATGGCCGGCAATATCCACCTCGCCCGGCGGCGCCACGGCAGGCGCCTTGTCGAGCCAGGCCGCGGCCGGACGCCAGTAGCCGTCCGCCTCCTGCTTCAGGCGCACGACGATCGGGCCGTCGTGGCTGGTTTTGCGATCCGCCGGAATGTTTGCGATCAACCGTACCGGGATGCGCGAAATATCGTAGCTCAGATAGACATAGTCGCCGCGAAGCAGGTCGCGCGGGTCTACCGGCTCGACCTTCAGGAGCACTTCCGTTCCGTTGCGCAGGATCGCCGCGCGCCCAGCGATGATCCAACTCAGGAAAGCGATCTGGACGAGCGCCAACACCAGCGCCGAGACGATCAACCGCTTGTCGGACATCATGGCGCGGCTCCTTCGGCGGACGGCGTCTTCATGTGCTTTTCGACACGCACGATTATAAAGGCGAGGATTGCCAGCGTGACGGCGGCCGCGAGGAAGAAGCCCGCCGTTCCCAGCATCGTCTCCATGGTCACGGCATAGATCAGGCAAAGCTCGAACGCAAAACCGATATAGGCGAGCCAGCGCAACCCTCGGCTGACGCGGCCGCCAAAGACGATGGCGAGCGCGATGCCCGCCAGCGCCACGGCGGCGGCAACGGCAAAGCCCGGCCCGTCCACCAATTCGATCTGGATAATGGCCATGGCGGTGAGGAATCCGACCAGCGCGTGCAGCGGCAACCGGCCGCCGATCTGGACGACCCGCTCGACCGGTTCGGGTGCGATCACGGCAAGCGCGAACACGCCAGCGCTTGCCATCGCCATCACGACGGACAGGCCCGCCGCGTCCCTATCCACCGCGAGCGCCGCGCCGTAGAAAATCAGGGAAAGAATAATGAGGTGCCGCGCCGGCTGGCTGCGGGTCCAGAACGACAGGCCGAACAGGGCAAGTGCAGCCACGACGAAGGCCGACGGAACATCGATGCCGCGCAAGAAGATGTCGAAATTGCCGGTCAGCGACAGCACCAGCCACGCATCGGCGATGCCGACGGCGGCCAATGTCAGCGGGCTGGAGCACAGCGCCAGCGCCGCCAGCGCGGTGCCGGCTCCCCAGGTGACCAGGGCCGAGGCCTCGCTGCCGGCGAGGTGGTACATCTGGCCGATCAGCGCTATGGCGCCGCCGAATGCCGCCGCGGCGACGATCCACAGCGCCTCGCCGATAAAGCCGTGGCCGCGCGCCTTGGCCAGCGCGCCGCCGACATAGCCGCCGAGGATGAGGGCGAACAGGCCGGCCACCCGGCCGAGGCGCGGGATCGCCTCCCAGTTGGCGGCGACGAAGATCAGGATCGCGGCGGCGAACAGCAGCGCCGCCATCATCGAAAGCACTGCGCCGAAGCTCAGCGACCGGCGCTCGTTCTCATCGATATCGCGGACAAGCCGCTCGGCGATCGCGGCGTCGATCAGGCCCTTGTCGAGCCACCGCACTATGTCTTGCCTGACCCGGGTCGAATAACCTGCCATGCGGCCCGTCCATCCCTCTTCCAGCCATTTTGCGGCTCTTAGCCGACTTCAACAACCCTTTGACGCAGCGTCATTTTCCGACTCGGGCGACATTGTGTCAAAATCGGGTGACTTTTGCCATGTTGCATTGCACAAATGCATTGCTGCTATGCACCGATGGCTCTTCCAAATCGATTTGGGTCAGCCTATCTAGGCTTCGTACACAGCGACGGAATGATCCGAACTAAAGACGAAACGAGCAATACCATGAACTTGATCCGCAACTATCGCAACTGGCGCCGCTACCGTGAAACCGTCACGGAACTGAGCCGCCTTTCGAACCGCGAACTCACCGACCTCGGCATCAGCCGCAGCGATATCCACTCGGTGGCCCGCAAGTCCCTCTGATTTAATCGGACCCGAGCGGTCCGTACTTTGAAAGAGAACGACGATGAACCTGATCCGCAACTTCCGTAACTGGCGCGCTTATCGCGACACGGTAAACGAGCTGGGTCGCCTTTCCAACCGCGAGCTTGCCGACCTCGGCATCAACCGCGGCGAGATCGCCGCCATCGCCCGCCGGTCGGTCTAACGAATTTCGCCAAGGGTCGACCTCCTCCCCGACCCTGGCGGATACGGTCAGTCTTTTACCTCCTCCCAAGAGGCTGACCAGCTAAACGGCGCCCGCCGCACCTCCTCCCGCGGCGGGCGTTGTTTCCCCTCCCGGCACATGCCGGAAACCAAAGGGTCCCCGCCCCCTCCAAGGCGAGGCAGAATTTCGCCAGAGCCGACCTCCTCCCCGGCGATGGCGAATAGGCCAACCTTCTCCTCCTCCCAAAAGGGTTGGCCCCCAAAACGACACCCGTCGGTCCTCCCCCGGCGGGTGTTGTCTTTTGAGCCTCCCGGAACGGGGTCGATTGCATTCCCCAGGCCAAGCGATTATCCCGCACCATCATGAGCATCAGACCCATTCATATCGTCGGCGGCGGCCTCGCCGGTTCGGAAGCGGCATGGCAGGCGGCCAAGGCCGGCGTGCCGGTCGTCCTGCATGAAATGCGGCCGGTACGCGGCACCGAGGCGCACAAGACCGAGGGACTGGCGGAACTCGTCTGCTCCAACTCGTTCCGCTCCGACGACGCCGAATCCAACGCGGTCGGGCTGCTGCACGCCGAGATGCGGCTGGCCGGCTCGCTCATCATGGCGGCCGGCGACGCACACCAGGTGCCGGCCGGCGGCGCGCTGGCTGTCGATCGCGACGGCTTCTCGCAGGCCGTCACCGAGAAACTGGAAGCCCATCCGCTCATCACCATCGTGCGCGAGGAAGTCGCCGGGTTGCCGCCGGCAGAGTGGGACCAGGCGATCATCGCCACCGGCCCCTTGACGGCGCCTTCGCTGGCGCAGGCGATCGCGGACGCCACCGGTGCCGGCGCGCTCGCCTTCTTCGACGCCATCGCCCCGATCGTGCATTTCGATTCGATCGACATGGACACCTGCTGGTTCCAGTCGCGCTACGACAAGGTCGGCCCCGGCGGCACCGGCAAGGACTACATCAACTGCCCGATGGACCGCGACCAGTACGCCGCCTTCATCCAGGCCCTGCTCGACGGCCCGAAGACCGAATTCAAGGAATGGGAAGGCACGCCCTATTTCGATGGCTGCCTGCCGATCGAGGTGATGGCCGAGCGCGGCCCCGAGACGCTGCGCTACGGGCCGCTGAAGCCGATGGGGCTGACCAACGCGCATAACCCGCAGGTCAAGGCCTATGCCGTGGTGCAGCTTCGCCAGGACAACGCGCTGGGCACGCTCTACAACATGGTCGGGTTCCAGACCAAGCTGAAGCATGCCGAGCAGGTGCGCGTCTTCCGCACCATCCCCGGGCTGGAAAACGCCGAATTCGCGCGCCTCGGCGGCCTGCACCGCAACACCTACATCAATTCGCCGACGCTGCTCGACGGCTCGCTGCAACTGAAAACGCGGCCGGGCCTGCGCTTTGCAGGGCAGATCACCGGCTGCGAGGGCTATGTCGAATCGGCCTCCATCGGACTCTTGGCCGGGCGTTTCGCCGCAGCCGAACGGCTCGGCCGGACGCTCACGCCGCCGCCGCTCACGACCGCCTTCGGCGCGCTGCTCAATCACATCACCGGCGGCCATATCGTTTCCGACGACGAGCCGGGCAAGCGCTCCTTCCAGCCGATGAACGTCAATTTCGGCCTGTTTCCGCCGGTGGACGTACCGAAGGAAGAAGGCAAGCGCCTGCGCGGCAAGGAAAAGACGACGGCCCGCAAGAAAGCGCTCAGCACCCGCGCCCTGGCCGATTGCCGGTCGTGGCTCGACGGACAGCAGCCGTAACCAAAAAACCCGGCAGCCTCCTGGGCTTCATTACCCCCCGCCCACAAACTGCGGAGACCCTCAGTCCCTGCCCGGCCATCCCTGCGTGGCGTGGCGGAAGAGCAGCCAGTGGCGGCGCATGTTCGAGAGACGTGGCGTCTTATTGAGCAAGGCCGCTCCCGCGGCTTCCGCCTTGTCGAGATAGGCCCCGGTCAGCGCCAGCGGCAGGAAGGCCGGCCGCAGCGCTGACGGAAGGTCGGCCGCGCCGGCCGCAAATGTGGCAAGATGCTCGCGCGCCAGCGCAATCATGGCGGCGACTACGTTGCCCGCGCCCTCCCCGCCGTTGCCGGCAAGAAACTCCTCCCGGGACGAGCCGACTGCCGCAAGGATCTCGGCCGGAACGAAGCACTGGCCACGCGCGCGGTGCAGCGGCAGCAACAGGAGCAGGCCGGTCATCGCCTGCGCGCAGCCTGCCCTGCCCGCCAGTTCGGCAAAGCCGGGGGCGACCTCGCGGTCCAGCACCATCGCGGCAAGTTGGATCAGCGCCGAGGCGGTCTCGCCGCAATAGCCCTCGAGATCGGTGCGCGAGGGCATCGGATCGTCGTAAAGGTCGAAGATGCGGGCTTCGAGATAGTTGTCGAAGGCTTGCCGCGGCAACTCGTAGCCGGTGATGGCCTGCATCAAAGCTTCGGCAAGCGGGTGGCCGGCGGTATCGGCGGGGTCGCTGCCAGCCAGCAGGTCGCGCCACCATTGCAGCCTGACCTCGCCCGGCAGCGGTTCGTGGATGCGGTCGCGCACGCCGGCGATCTCGGCATTGAAGGCATAAAGCGCAAACAGGGCGTCGCGCTTGTCCTGCGGCGCGTAAAGCGTGGCAAGATAGCGGTCGCGATCGGCGGTACGCACCGTGTTCGCGACAATGTCGGCGGCGTCCTTCACCTCAGTCGACGGCGATCAGCGCCGCCGCCACGGCGCGTTCTTCGGCCAGAAGCACGTTGTAGGTCCTGACCGCCGCTCCGGTCGACATCGAATCGCAGGCGATTCCGGCCTGTTTCAGCGAGCCAAGCAGAGCCGGCGGAAGCCGCCGCAAATCCGGGCCACAGCCGACGAGCAGGAGTTCCACCGCGCCGGCCTCGGCGAAAACCCGTTCGAAATCGCTTTCGGTCAGGGCGTTCGCGTCCGCGGGCTCCCAGCCATGGACGCCGGACGGCAGGCAAAGCAGCGAGCCGCGATGCGACATATCGGCAAAGCGGAAGCCGCCATTGCCGTAAGCCTCGATCGGCGCCCGGCCGGGAAAGAACGCCTCGCGGATGATGATGCTGCCGGCCATTTACTTGGCCGGCAGTTGCTGTGCCGAAGCCCCCTCCACCTGTTTGGGCGTATCGCGCAGATGGAACAGGATCAGGATCGGCGCCGCGATGAAGATCGAGGAGAACGTGCCGATGAAGACGCCGAACAGCATCGAGGCGACGAACGAGCGGATCACCTCGCCGCCCAGCAGGAACAGGGCCAGCAGCGCGAGGAAGGTGGTGATCGAGGTCATCGTGGTGCGCGCCAGCATCTCGTTGTCGGAAAGGTCGAGCAGTTGGCCGAGCGGCATCCGCTTGAACTTGCGCAAATTCTCGCGAACGCGGTCGTAGATGACGACGGTGTCGTTGAGCGAGTAGCCGACGATGGTCAGGATCGCCGCAACCGTGGTCAGGTCGAACTGCAACCCGGTTATGGACAAGAATCCAAGTGTCAGGATGATGTCGTTCGTGGTGGCCACGATCGAGCCGATGGCGAACTGCCACTCGAACCGTATCCAGACATAGATCAGGATACCGCCCATGGCGGCCAGCACGCCGAGGATCGCCGCCCAGGCAAGTTCGTTGGAAACCGTCGGGCCGACAAGTTCGGTGCGCCGGATGTCGTAGTTCGAGGCCAGCGACTGCTGTGCCTTTTCGACCAGCGCATTGCCGCCCTCGTCGGCGCTGGTGACGCCGAGGCGGATCAGGGCGTCGGACTCGGTGCCGAAGGTCTGCACCTGAATCTCGGGAATGCCGACCGACGACAGCCGCGAGCGGATATCGCCGGGGTCGGCGTTACCGGTCTTGGCCCGGACTTCCATCAGCGTGCCGCCGGTGAAGTCGATGCCGAAATTCAGCCCATGGGTGAACAGGAGACCGATCGAGGCGACGCACAGGCACAGCGACAGCACGAATACCTGCAAGCGGACCTGCATGAAGCGGATATGCGTGATTTCCGGCACCAGGCGGACATAGCCCTTCGGGATTTCCTTGGGGCGCGTGTAGCGCATCCATGCCGACGCCAGCCAGCGCGTCAGCGTGAAGGCCGTGAACACCGTGGTGATGATGCCGATGGCGAGCGTAACGGCGAAGCCGCGCACCGGGCCGGAGCCGAGGAAGAACAGGACGACGGCGGCGATCAGCGTGGTGATATTGGAATCGAGGATCGTCGCCAGCGCCCGCTGGAAGCCGAGATCGATCGACTGGACGACCGATCTCCCCTCTCGTCGCTCCTCACGGATGCGTTCGTAGATCAGCACGTTGGAATCGACCGCCATGCCGACGGTCAGCACGATACCGGCGATGCCCGGCAGGGTCAGCGTCGCGCCCACCAGCGACAGCGTGGCGACGATCAGGCCGAGATTGGCCACCAGAGCGAGGTTGGCGATCCAGCCGAGCCGGCCGTAAGCCGCGACCATGAACACGACGACGAGGATCGAACCGACCAGCGCCGACATCTTGCCGGCGCGGATCGAATCCTGGCCGAGGCCGGGGCCGACCGTGCGTTCCTCGATCACCGTCAGGGTAGCCGGCAGCGCGCCGGAACGCAGCAGGACGGCGAGGTCATTGGCGCTTTGCGCGGTGAAATTGCCGGAAATCTGCCCGCTGCCGCCGAGGATCGGCTCGTTGATGCGCGGGGCGGAGATCACGTGATTGTCAAGGATGATGGCGAAAGGCCGGCCGACATTCTGCTGGGTCGCCTGACCGAAACGGGCGGCACCCTTCGAATCGAAGCGGAACGACACAACGGGCTCGTTGGTTCGCTGGTCGAAGGTGGACTGCGCGTCGACGAGGTTTTCACCTGAAACGATGACCCGGTTCTCGATCAGGTACGGAACCGGCGGATTGTCGTTCGAATACATGATCGTATCGCCGGCCGGCGGGCGCCCGTTGAGGGCGTCCTGCACCGGCATCGACTGGTCGACCATCTGGAAGGTCAGCTTCGCGGTCTGGCCCAGGATATCCTTGAGGCGTTGCGGGTCCTGCAAGCCCGGCACCTGGACGAGAATGCGATCCGCGCCCTGGCGCTGGACGATCGGCTCGGTGGTGCCAAGTTCGTTGACGCGCCGGCCGATGACCTCGATGGACTGCGACACGGCCGAAGAAAGCCGGTAAGTGATGCCGGCATCGCTGATGGTATAGCGCAGCAGGCCGGGCTCGGGTTCCGACAGATCCAGTTCGGTAATGGAACCGCCGCCGAGAAGCGAGGAGGCCACCGGGGCCGTCAGCGATTTCAGCGCGGTCTTGGCCGCCTCGACCTGGTCGGCGTCGCGGATGCGTACCTGCACGTACTTGCCGGAGCCCGACAGGCCGGTATAGCCGATCTTGGCGTCTCTCAACCCGGTACGGATTTCGTCGCGAGCGCTATCCAGCCGCTCCTTTATCAGATCGTTGGTATCGATCTTGAGCAGGATGTGGGAGCCGCCCTGCAAGTCGAGGCCGAGCGTCATCTGCTTCTTGGGCAGCCAGCTCGGCAGCTTGTCCAGGAAAGACGAGGAAAACAGGTTCGGAGCGGCAAACAGCAAGCCGAGCAGCACGATTGCCCAGATACTGATCGTCTTCCAACGCGAATAATACATCATGGCTTTATGGCCCGTTCAGGCGTGCAACGCGGCCCGCCAACCTTACGGTTGTTATTTCTTGGCGTTCTGGTTCGCCACCGGCTCACCCTTGACGCGAACGTCGGCAATGGTCGAGCGAAGCGCCGTCACCTTGTTGCCACCGCCAAGATCGACCTCGAGTTCATTGTCGTCGATGACCTTAGTCACCTTGCCGACAAAGCCGCCGCCAGTGACAACCGTATCGCCACGACGGATCGCCGCCAGCATCTCGCCGCGCTTCTTGAGTTGCGTGCGCTGGGGGCGAATGATCAGAAAATACATGATCACGAAAATCAGCACAAACGGCAAAATGCTGACGAGCATGTCGGGAGAGGCGCCGCCGATGCCTTGGGCGTATGCCGGGGTGACGAACATCGAGGAACTCCTGATTTTAGAAGAAGGGCCGCAAAGCGGCCCAGGAAGTGGCCGGAATATAGTCGCTAAAGCCACCAATGCAACTGCGCCGGCAGCCGAATTCGCAGCTTTTCCGGGCGGAAGACGGGGGATGAGGGGAATAAGGCGGTGGGGCAGTAGGGCAGTAGGTTACAGCGCTGCGGCCTGCCGCAACAGAAACTTGTTCCCCTACTGCCCCTCTCCCACCCCCTACTGCCCTACCCCTCCCCACAAACATATTGTCAATTCCAGAACCGTAACGTACGGTACGGTTCTGGAAACTCCGGCGCCCAAGCCGGCGCGAAACGCAATAGAGCGACGCAATGACCGATAATGCCCTTACCGCCCTCAACGAAAAACTGGACCGGCTGATCGAGGCAGTCACGCGCCTCGCGCCGGCACCGGTCCCGCAAACCGACCTTGCCTCGGCCGATTGCTTCGTCTGGCAGGCCGACCCCGGCTATCTGGAAGCGGTGAAGAACGTCAACCGCGTCGACATCGGCCTGATCAAGGGCGTCGACCACGTCCGCGACATCTTGGTCGACAACACCGAGCGTTTCGCCAACGGCTTTGCCGCCAACAACGTGCTTCTATGGGGCGCGCGCGGCATGGGGAAGTCCTCGCTCGTCAAGGCGGCACATGCCGAGATCAACGCCACGCGCGACCAAAAACTCAAGCTCATCGAAATCCATCGCGAGGATATCGACACGCTGCCGAAGCTGATGGGCCTCCTGAAAGGCTCGCCCTATCGCATCATCCTGTTTTGCGACGACCTTTCCTTCGACCATGACGACACGTCCTACAAGTCGCTGAAGGCCGCGCTGGAAGGCGGCGTCGAGGGGCGGCCGCACAACGTCATCTTCTACGCCACGTCGAATCGCCGGCATCTCCTGCCGCGCGACATGATCGACAACGAGCGCTCCACCGCCATCAACCCCAGCGAGGCGATCGAGGAGAAAGTCTCGCTATCCGACCGCTTCGGCCTGTGGCTCGGCTTCCACAAATGCTCGCAGGACGACTATCTGGCCATGGTCGACGGCTATGTGCGCCATTACGGCCTGGGTATCGATGCCGAGACGCTGCGCGCGCAGGCGCTCGAATGGGCGACGACGCGCGGCAGCCGCTCGGGCCGCGTCGCCTGGCAGTTCACGCAGGATCTGGCGGGAAGGCTAGGCAAACCGCTCGCCCAGTGAAACAGCCCGCCCCTTCAGGGACGGGCTGGGCCAGCGGGCCGGACTGGAGGTCAGGCGGCCCGCAACCGGCTTGGCGTTATTCCAGATAGCCCTTGGGGTCGACCGGAGCCGAGTTCTTGCGCACCTCGAAGTGCAGCTTCGGCGAATCGGTGGTGCCGCTCATGCCGGACAGGGCGATTTCCTGGCCGCGCTTGACCTTCTGGCCACGCGTCACCTGAAGCGAACTGGCATGGCCGTAGACGGTGACCAGTCCATCCTCGTGTCGCACCAGCACCGTATTGCCGAACTCCTTGAGGCCGTTGCCGGCATAGATGACGACGCCGTTCTCGGCCGCCTTCACCGGCGTACCCTCGGGAACCGAGATATCGATGCCGTCGCCGTCCTTGCCGCTGCCGAATCCGGAGATCACCCGGCCGCGAACCGGCCAGCGCATCTTGCCGATGCCGGTGGAACTCGGAGCAACCGCGTCCTCGTCCACCGCCAGGTTCTGGTCCTTCTTCGGCGGTGCATAGGCCGTCAAGGTCGCGCTTGGCGTCGCCTTCTCGGCGGGCGGGGTCGATGCCGTCTTGACCGGATCGACACTGACCTTGCTGGCGGGAGCGGGTTTGGCGGCGGCGACCGTCACGGCCGGCGATCCGCTGCCCGAAGGAATGGTCAGCGTCTGGCCGATCTTCAGCGCGCCGTCGCTTATGCCGTTGGCCTGCTTCAGCGCGGCGATGCCGACGCCGGTCCTGCGCGAGATCGCCGAAAGCGTGTCGCCCGACTGCACCGTATAGGTGCCCGGCGCGGCCGTCTCGGCCTTCGCCGCCTCGCCCTTCGACACGATGAACGGGTCGTTCGCGACCGATGCGGTCTGCTGCGGCTTCGGCTTTTCAGCCGGCTGCTGCGGCAGGGCTGCAACCTTGGCGGCCGCCGGCTTGGCGCCGGACGCCGTGTTTTCGGCAATGGCGGTCCCGCCCTTCACCGAATAGCCGTAGGCCGGGATCACGATCTTGCTGCCGGCCTTGAGGCCGTTGGCCTCGCTGAGGCCATTGACCTTCATGAGCACGTCAGCCGGCACGCCGTAGCGGCGCGAGAGCCCGGAAATGGTCTGGCCGCTCTCGACGACGATCTCGGTCGCCTGGCGGCGCGGCTGGCTGTCGCTCAGCTTCGGCGCCTGCACTTCGGCGGACTGGAAAGGCTTCTGCACGGTGCCGGTCGCCGTACGATCGAGGCTGGGAGCCGGCTGGACCGCGGCAGTGCGGACCGGCTGCGTGGCGGCCGGCGCGGGCGCCTGTGCGACCGGCGAGGCGGACTGCGGCGAAGCGGGCGGAGGCAGGCTGGAACGCGACACCGGCGAGGCCTGGCTGACGGCAACGGGAGCGGTGTCGATACTGTCGCCCGGATAGGGCTGCGCGGTATCCTGCCCGCCGATGATGGAACGCTGGTTCGCGGTCGACGATGTCGAGATGCCGTCGAGCGCATCCCCGAAACGCGAAGCCTGCGAGCTGCACCCGGCGGCGAGGCCCGCGACGATCAGCACGGCGCAACCGCGCACCAGATTGCGTCTGTTTGCCTTCAAAATACTGAGTTGCATCGCAATGACCCACACATACCCGCTACCGACTGGGGAGGATTAAAGCGCGTTAATGTTACCGGTGGGTTAAATCGTTCGAATCCGAGACGAATTTTCTTAAAGGACGGCGGAAACGCCTTTCAGAGAACGGCCGCCAGGCCGGGCAGGACGGGCTGCAAGCGCACCGTGCCGATGTCCTCGCGCTCGAAACGACTGCCGACTTTCGTCAGCTTGGCGAGCACCTGCTCGCTCTCTTCAGGCCCGATCGGGGCGATGACGACGCCGCCGCTCGACAACTGGTCGAGCAGGAAACGCGGCAGGCTTTCGAAGGCCACCCACGCCACGATCCGGTCGAAAGGCCCCTCGCCCGGCAAGCCGTTCGAGCCGTCGGCCTGGCGCGCGATGGCATTGGTGATGCCGAGCGCGTCGAACCGCTGCTTGGCCTGTTCGACCAGCGTCCTGTAGCGGTCGATGGTGACGACCCGGCCGGCCAGCCTCGCCATCACCGCCGCCGTATAGCCGGAGCCGGTGCCGATCTCGAGCACGCGGTTTCCCGGCTCGATGGCAAGGGCGGCGATGACGGCGGCCTGCAGATCCGCCCCTTCGATCGCCTCGCCGCATTCGATCGGCATGGTCCGCTCGGACCAGGCCATCGGGTGAAAATGGCCGGCAACGAAGCCGGCACGCGGCGTCGCCTCGAAAGCCGCGACCAGCGCCTTCGGCGCCGTGCCCTTGCCGCGCAGCCTGAGCAGGAAAGCCGCGAAACCTTCACGTTCGTCCATTGCAAGGGTCATGCAACCACCCCGCTCATGCAAGCGCCCCGATCATGCCAGCGCCTTGGCCAACTGGTCGCGAACCTCGTGCGCGGTGAGGTCGAGATGCAGCGGTGTCACCGCGACCAGCCGGTTGCCGAGCGCATGCATGTCGGTTCCCGCCCTCGCCTCGCCGATATCGCGGCCGAAGCAGAGCCAGTAATAGGGGAAGCCGCGCCCGTCGCGGCGCTGGTCGATCCATAGCGCATGCGCCATCTTGCCCTGCGTGGCGACCACCGTTCCGGCAACCTCGCCCGGCGCGCAGTTGGGGAAATTGACGTTGAGCAGCACGCCCTTGGGCAGCGGCATGGCGACCAGCTTCTTCATCAGCGCGGGCGCCAGCGCCTCGGTCGTCTCGTAGGGCACGAAGCGGTCGTCGCCGTCGTAGCGATAGGCCTGGCTCAGCGCGATCGAGCGGACGCCGAGCAGCGTGCCTTCCATCGCTCCGGCCACCGTGCCGGAATAGGTGATGTCGTCGGCGACATTCGCGCCCGAATTGACGCCCGACAGGATCAGGTCGGGCGCGCCGGGCAGGACGTGCTTCACGCCCATGATGACGCAATCGGTCGGCGTGCCGCGCACGGCGAACTTCTTGTCGGCGACCTTGCGCAGGCGCAGCGGCTCCGAAATCGACAGCGAATGCGCGTAGCCGGATTGGTCCGTTTCCGGCGCCACCACCCAGACGTCGTCCGACAGCGTGCACGCGATGCGTTCCAGCACCACGAGGCCCTCGGCATGAATGCCGTCGTCGTTGGTCAGAAGAATGCGCATCAGCTTGCCGCGATCCTTTCCAGGCCGCCCATGTAAGGCCTGAGCGCTTCAGGAATGGTTACGCTGCCGTCCTCTTCCTGATAATTTTCCATGACCGCGATCAGGGCGCGGCCGACCGCCGTGCCCGAACCGTTCAGCGTGTGGACGAAGCGCGTGGCCTTCTCGTCCTTGACCTTGTAGCGGGCATCCATGCGCCGAGCCTGGAAATCGCCGCACACCGAGCAGGACGAAATCTCGCGATAGGCGTTCTGGCCGGGCAGCCACACCTCGATGTCGTAGGTCTTCCTCGCGCCGAATCCCATGTCGCCGGTGCACAGCACGATGGTGCGGAACGGCAGTCCCAGCTTCTTCAGCACGGCTTCGGCGCATTCGGTCATGCGTTCGTGCTCGGCAATCGAACTGTCGGCGTCGGTGACCGAGACCAGTTCGACCTTGTAGAACTGGTGCTGGCGCAGCATGCCGCGCGTGTCGCGCCCGGCCGATCCCGCCTCGGAGCGGAAACAGGGGGTGAGCGCGGTCATGCGCAGCGGCAGCTTTTCCGCCGGCGTGATTTCCTCGCGCGCCATGTTGGTCATCGGCACTTCCGCCGTGGGGATGAGGCCGAGCCGGCCGTCGCCATGGGGAGTAAAGAACAGGTCTTCCTCGAATTTCGGCAACTGGCCGGTGCCGAAAAGCGCGTCGTCGCGCACCAGGAGCGGCACCTGCATTTCCGTATAACCATGCTCGGTCGTGTGCAGGTCGAGCATAAACTGGCCAAGTGCCCGTTCCAGGCGCGCCAACTGCCCCTTGAGCACGGTGAAGCGCGAGCCGGACAGCCGGGCGGCATGCTCGAAATCCATCAGGCCCAAGGCCTCGCCGATTTCGAAATGCTCCTTCGGCTTGTTGCCCATGCGCGGCTGGCGGCTGGCGATCAGGTCATCGCCGAAGCGGCGGATTTCGACATTGTCGTGCTCGTCCTTGCCGAACGGCACGTCGGCCAGCGGCACGTTGGGCAGTACCGCCAGCGCGTCGTTCAGCGCCTTGTCGAGCTCGCGCTCGCGCGCCTCGCCGTTCTGGATGAATTCCTTGATCTCGCCGACCTCGGCCTTCAGCTTCTCGGCAAGGGCGGCATCGCCGCCCCGCATGGCGTTGCCGATCTCCCTGGAGGCGGCGTTGCGGCGCTCCTGGCCGGCCTGGAGCGCGGTCAGGTGCTCGCGCCGCGCCTCGTCCTTCGCGATCAGGTCGTCGACGGCCGAACGCGCCTCGCCGTTCGACCACGAGCGCCGTTCAAGCGCTTCGACCAGGGCCGCAGGGTTGTCGCGAATCCATTTGATATCGAGCATGTTCACACCGTTATTCGTGGCGCAGACGGGGTAAACCGCATCGGTAAATCATGCAAGGGCCGGTCATCCGGGACGACGGGCCAAAGGGCTTCGAGGAAGAAGAACTAGGCCGACGGCGTCTGGTCCTCGGGAGCGGCTTCCGCCGTCTTTTCGCCGGCTTCCCTGGCTTCCTCGGCGAGGCGATCCTTGTCGCGGCTGCGCTCGATCATCCGCGCGGTCCAGATGGACACTTCGTAGAGGATGATGGTCGGCAGCGCGAGACCGATCTGGCTCATCGGATCGGGCGGCGTCAGCACGGCGGCGACGACGAAGGCGATGACGATCGCCCATTTGCGCTTTTCCGCCAGCGCCTGCGACGACAGCATGCCGACGCGCGTCATCAGGCTGGTGACCACCGGCAATTGGAAGACCAGGCCGAAGGAGAAGATCAGCGTCATGATGAGGCTGAGGTATTCCGACACCTTCGGCAGCAGCGATATCTGCACGTCGTTGCCGCCGCCGACCTGCTGCATGGACAGGAAGAACCACATCACCATCGGCGTGAAGAAGAAGTAGACCAGCGCCGCCCCCATCAGGAACAGGACCGGGGCGGCGATCAGGAACGGCAGGAAGGCGTGGCGCTCGTTGCGGTAGAGGCCGGGCGCGATGAACTTGTAGATCTGCGTGGCGATCAGCGGAAAAGCGATGACCATGCCACCGAAAGCGGCGAGCTTGATCTGCGTGAAGAAGAATTCCTGCGGCGCCGTGTAGATCAGCTCGACCTTGTGCGGGTCCATCCCTGCCCATTGCGTCGCCCATTTGAACGGGATGACGAGCAGGTTGAACAGGTTCTTGGCGAAGAAGAAGCAGACCAGAAAGGCAATGAAGAACCCGCCGATCGACCAGATCAGCCGGCGGCGCAATTCAATGAGATGCTCGATCAGCGGAGCCGACGATTTTTCGATCTCGTCCTGTTCGTCGACGCTCACTTGGTGGCTCCTGCCGTCTTTTTACGTGGCGCCCGGGGCGCCTTTTCCGCAGCGGGCTTTTCAGCGCCGGCCGTCGCTTTCGCCCCTGCCGGAGCCTTCTTTGCGGGCGCGGCTTTCGCCGGCTCCGCTTTCGCCGCTACTGCTTTCGCCGCTACCGCTTTCGCAGGTGCCGCCTTTCCCGCCGCAGGCTTTGCGGCAGCAGACTCCATCGCCTTGGTTTTGGCGCGCCTAGCCGGTTTGGCCACTTTCGCCGGTTCCGGGGCCGCCACCACCGAAGAATCGGTCATGGCCGGAAACGTCGCCTTGTCGTCCACCGCAGCCGGGGCCGGCGCTTCGGCCGCATCGTCCGCCTTGAGCGTCTGCGCCGGCTTTTCTTCGGGTGCGGCGGCCGGCTTCGGCTTCATCGCGTTATCGAGGCCCGAGCGCACGTCGGCTGCGGCCTGTTCGAACGGATTGAGTTGCTTCTTGATCTCGGCAGCCGGATTGAGCCCGCGCAGCGCGTCCACCGATTTCTTGACGTCCTCGAGTTCGGCTTCCTTCAACGCATCGTTGAACTGCTTCTGGAAGTCGCCCGCCATGGAGCGCAGCTTGGCCACCGTGCGGCCGAAGGTGCGCAGCATATTGGGCAAATCCTTGGGGCCAACGACCACGATCATGACGATCGCGATCACCAGCATCTCGGTCCAGCCGACTTCAAACATGGGCGGTCATTCCGACGGGCAATCCGGCCAAACGCCGTTCAAAGGCTCAGCTCTTGCCGACTTTTTCCTTGGCATCGTTCACGGTCTCGTCGGCCCGATGCTCCACCGTGCGCTTGTCGTCGACCACGTCGTCGTCGGCCATGCCCTTCTTGAAGCTCTTGATGCCCTTGGCCATGTCGCCCATCAGCTCCGGAATCTTGCCGCGGCCGAACACAAGCAGCACGATCACAAGCACGATCATCCAGTGCCAAATCGAAAACGAACCCATTGCTACTCTCTCTCGAATGTTTCCCTAGAGGTGATCTATGTGTTTTCGTGTTCGGTTTCAAACAGAACCGCGACACTCTTAGCGGAAGGAACGCGCATGTCACGCGCTTTCGTCGCCAATGGGGCGCGACAAGGCGCGCGCCCGTAAAAAAGACCGTCAATCCTGCGTGACACGCGGGGTCAGCAGCCCCAGTTCCTCAAGGTCGATGTCGGTCAGTTCCTCCTCGTCCTCCTGGAGCTCGTCCAGGTCGGCCGGCGGCAGCGGCACCGAGAAGTTGGCCGGCATGCGGCCGGAGAGCAGGCCGGCGCCCTTCAGTTCCTCGATACCGGGCAGGTCGCGGATTTCCTCCAGCCCGAAATGATCGAGGAAAGCGTCCGTCGTGCCGTAGGTGACGGGGCGGCCCGGCGTCTTGCGACGGCCGCGCATCCTCACCCACTCCGTCTCCAGCAGCGTGTCGAGCGTCCCCTTGGAGGTTTCGACGCCGCGAATCTCCTCGATCTCGGCCCGCGTCACCGGCTGGTGATAGGCGACGATGGCCAGCACCTCCAGCGCCGCGCGCGACAGCTTCCGGTGCTGCACGGTGTCGCGGCTCATCAAAAAGGCGAGGTCGCCGGCAGTCCGGAACGCCCAGCCGTCCCCGACCCTGACCAGGTTGACGCCGCGCCGCTCGTAGAGCCGGCGCAGTTCGGCCATGGCGGCAGCGATGTCGATGCCCTCGGGCAGGCGCTCGGCGAGCTGCTTTTCGCTGACCGGCGCGGCGCTGGCGAAAACGATCGCCTCGGCCATGCGCACGGCCTCTGCCAGATGCGGTCGCCCGGCCGGGTTCTCGCCAGTCGAAGCGCCGCCCTCGTCCTCATGGCCCAGCTTGAACGGAATGACGGAGGCACCCGGGCTTTCGCTCATCCTGCCCCCTCTCCCGCCACTGGGCCAGCCACCGGGCTCACCGTCGGGCGCTGCCGGCCGCGCAGGTAGATCGGCGCGAACGCCTCTTCCTGCCGAACTTCGAGTTTTCCCTCGCGCACCAGTTCCAGCGACGCCGCGAACGAACTGGCGGTGGCGGTGCGGCGCTCCTGCGGCGTCGGCAGATAGGCGATCAGGTAGCGGTCGAGCGCAGTCCAGTCGCTGAGCGATCCGATCATGCGCGACAGGATTTCGCGCGCCTGCGCCAGCGACCAGACGCCGCGCTTGGCGATCTTCACCTCGGTGATCGCCTGCTTCTGGCGCTGGATGGCGTAGGCGGTCAGAAGATCGTAGAGCGAGGCGGTGAAGGCGTTGCGCTTTTCGACGATGACCATCTCGGGCATGCCGCGCGCGAACACGTCGCGGCCGAGCCGGTTGCGGTTGACCAGCCGCGCGGCGGCATCGCGCATCGCCTCCAGCCGCTTCAGCCGGAATTGCAGCACCGCCGCCAGTTCCTCGCCGCTCTCGCCCTCGTCGCCCGGCTGCTTGGGAATGAGAAGCTTCGACTTGAGGAAGGCGAGCCAGGCCGCCATCACCAGATAGTCGGCCGCCAGTTCCAGCCGCAGCACCCGGACCTTGTCGATGAAAGCGAGATACTGCTCGGCCAGCGCCAGCACGGAAATGCGCGCCAGATCCACCTTCTGGGTGCGGGCCAGGTGCAGCAAAAGGTCGAGTGGACCTTCGAAACCCGCGACGTCGACGACCAGCGAGGGATCGCTGCTCAGGCGCGACTCCTCGCCCTCCGTCCAGATGGCGTCCATCGGAGTGGCTTTTTCAGGTTTTTTCGGCCCTGCCTGCGCCAATGCTGTCCTGTTTCCTTCCCGTCCGTTCAGGCCACCGCCTCGAAATAGGTGGCGAATTCCTCGCGGATATCGGTTTCCTTTGCCTCGTCGCGCTTACCGATCACCGAAAGCGCCCGCTCGGCGCGCTCCAGCGCCTTGCCTTCCAACCCTTTCGTGCGCGAAGCGATGCCCGCCATTTCCTCGAAAACACCGTTGCAGTGAAGGACCAGATCGCAGCCCGCCGCAAGGATGGAGGCCGCCTTTGTCGGGAAATCCCCAGAAAGTGCCTTCATCGAGGTGTCGTCGCTGATCAGCAGCCCGTCGAAACCGATCTCGCGGCGGATCACCTCCTCGATGACCTTTCCCGAGGTGGTCGCCGGATTGTGCGGATCGACGGCGCCGAAAACGACATGCGCGGTCATCGCCGCCGGCAGGTCGGCAAGCCGGCGGAACGGCTCGAAATCGTGCCGGCGCAGCGTGTCGAGCGATGCGTCGACGGTGGGTAGTTCGAAATGCGTGTCGGCGAAGGCGCGGCCATGGCCGGGAATATGCTTCATCACCGGCAGCACGCCGCCAGCCATCAGGCCGTCTGCGGCGGCGCGTCCAAGCCGGCTCACGCTTTCCGGCTCCTTGCCATAGGCGCGTGCGCCGATCACGTCGCTGGCGCCCTCGACCGGCACGTCGAGCACCGGCAGGCAGTCGGAACTGAGGTCGTAGCGCGAAAGATCGAAGGCGTGCAGCCGGCCAAGTAGCCACGCGGCGCGCTCGCCGGCGTCATGGTCGTCGCGCCACAAGGCGCCAAGCGCCGCGCCGGCGGGATAGTTGGGAGCGAGCGGCGGGCGCAGGCGCTGCACCCTGCCCCCTTCCTGATCGATGAACACCGGCGCGTCCGGGCGGCCGATACAGTCGCGCATGGAGGCGACCAGGTCGCGGATCTGTTCCGGCTCGCTGACGTTGCGCGCAAACAGGATGAAGCCCCAAGGGCACTCGCTGCGATAGAAGCGAATTTCTTCGCGGGTCAGCGATTTCCCGGCACAGCCGAGGATCATGGATTTTGATTCGGTCATCGGCGCATCCTACGATCTCGCACGGATAAAGGGAATCGCCGCCCAAAACAGGGCAGACAACGAAAATCCGGCGCGGTTTTCACCACGCCGGATCGTTTTTCGGGGCTCGAGCCCGGGCGGGCCGCTACTTCGACACGAAGCAATTGCCGCCGGCTGCCTTGTAGCTCTCGCACAGCTTGATGGCGTCGTTGCGCGAATCGGCCGGGATGCGCACGCGGTAGAACGTGCCCTTGCCGGCGATCTCGGCCTTGACGATGCTGACCGGCTTCCCGCCCAGCACGCCGGCATAGCGGCGGGCGAGGTCGTTGTAGGAGGACTGGGCGGCCTCCGCGCTCGGCTGCGAGGCAATCTGCATGGCCCAGGCACCGGAAGCGGCGGCGGCCGGGGCGATGGCCGCGACCTGGTCGGGCTTCACCTCTCCCACGACGTCGACGGGCTGGTCGGACGGGCGCTGAGGGGCGGCGGCGACGGTCTTTGGCGTCGTCGGCGACTGGTTGCCGGCCTTTGCGGCGGGCTTCGGCGCCGGCTCCTGCGTATCGGCGGCGGCCGGCACGGTTCCGGTCTGGTCGCCGGACAGCGGAGACGTGCTGACACGCTGGGGCGCGGGATCGGCCGGCTCGGTGGCCGCCACGGCAGTGGTATCCTCACGCGGGGCGAGCGTTCCATCCGGCTTCACGATCATGGTGCGGACCTTGCGCGGGCTGACCAACGCCACGTCCTCCTGGTCGGTGTTCGCCGCCGCCGTCTGCGTGCTCGGGTCAAGCCGGTCTTCCGACTTGGCGCGCGGCACATCCGACGCCGCCATATCGCCGGCTCCGTCGCCCGCCTCTTCGCCAGACGGCAGGTCGACCACGCGGTTCTGCGGCGCCGCGGTATTCACGTTGACCGGCTGCTGCGCGTCGACGACCAGTTTCTGCTGCTCGGGCGCGGTGGGCTGGATGCCCTTGGCCACGGCCTCGTAAACCTTGTTGTCCTGGTTCGGCACCACGGTGCCGCCCGGATTTTCCGGCTTGACCTTGATCGGCGCGTCGTCGGCCTTGACCAGCACCGGAGCGCCGCCGCCACTGCTACCCGGCGACAGCAGGAAGGCGCCGAGGCCGCCGACAACGACCACCGCCCCGACCACCGCCGCGGCGATCAGGCCGCGCCGGCTGGGTTGCGCGGCGCCAGCCATCGCGGCCGGTTCCGGCATGGCGATCGCCTCGTCGAACTGCGGATCGTAGTCGAGCGGATCGGCGTCAAAACTCTCGGCGGGCGCGAAGGGGCGCGTGTCGGCGTTCGCGGCATCGAAGTCCGCCGCACGGGACGCCGTGGCCGCGGCAGCCGTCGCGGCGGCCGCACCCGGCATGACATAGGCCGGCGTGTCGTCCCACTCCGCCGCCTGCCTGAAGCCGGCCTCGTAGGGCTCGTCGTCATAGGTCGAGGTCTGGGCCGGCGGCGGCGCAAGGTCGGCTTCGTTGATTTCGTTGATCAGGCCGGCGAATTCCGCATCGAGGTCGTCGAAGGCAGCCGAAGCCGGCCTGTCTTCCTCGAACACCAGTTCGGGCAGGTCGAGATCGTCCGCCAGCGCCTCGACGCGCTCCGGCACGTCGACGGTCTCGACGTCGGGAATGTCGTCCTCAACGGCGGCGGTGGCCGCCTCGTCCTGCTGCTCGGCCGGCTCGATGGCTTCCTGCGTCCCGACCGTATAGACCGGTTCCGGCTGATAGGCGTAGGCATCGGCGGCAGGTGGCGGCTCCTCCACGACCGGGGCCGCGCGGACTTCCTCGGGCGGATTGGGCTGGACCGGCGTCGCGCGGTTCCAGGTGCGGGAGAAGATCGACGTCACCGGAGCCGGCGCCGCGGCTACCTCGCGCTCGGCCTCCGCATCGCTGGTGAACGCATCGAGGTCGGCAGGGTCGAAGTCGATGTCCACGTCGCTCGCTTGCGCCCGTGCGTCATCGTCGTGAAGAAGGTCGGCCGCCAGAGCGTCAAGGGCCGACGCGGCATCGTCGGCCGACGCCTGCTGCGCGCCATAGCCTGCGGCAGCGCCTGCAAATAGATCGACGACCGGTGCCTGATGGGCGCTGTAGCCCGCAGCGGCGACCGTGAACGGATCGACGGCCAGCCCGGCGCGCTCGTTCGAGACATGCGGCAGGGGCGCGTCTTCCGGCTTGGAGATGCTCGCGCCCATATGGCCGAGCAAGGCGTTCAGTTCGTCTTCCAGGCTGCGCTCCTGCGGCGCGGCAACGGGCTCGACGGCCGGCGCGGCGGCTTCGACTTCGTTCAGGTCCAGCGAGAACGCGTCGTCAAAGAGATCCGCGACTTCGGGTGCATCCGCCGGGAAATCGGCTTCCTCGTCCCGCGCCTCGACGGCGATTTGAGAAGCGACGGCCTGTTCAGCAGGTGGGGCTTCGGCCAGTTCATCGTCAAGGTCGAAGTCCAGATCAACCTCGGCCATCGCGTCGTCGAAATGCGTATCGAAATCACGCACCGGCGCAGTCTCGATTTCGGGCGTAACTTCCTGCGCGAAAACTTCGTCCCCGACCGGGGCCACGCTCTCTTCCCGATGCGGCCAATCCGTCCGGTCCTCGAACGTCTGCGTCAAGGCATCGTCGAAATCGCGGTCGAAATCCACCTCGGGCGCCGGCGAATCCCGCGCCTCGTCGTCGGCAAGGCCGAAATCCTGCATGGAAGCGGCAATGGCCTCGTCAAGCTCATGCGCGGAGAAATCATGCGAAGGCGTTTCATGCACGGCAGGCGAAGCCGCTACATCAGCGGCAACGCTCACTGCCTGCGCGCGCTCTTCCTCGTCGAGGCCGAACTCCCCCATCAACTCCTTTTCGAGATCGATGTCGAAATCGTCGCCCATGACCGGGTCCGGCGCGTCCTTGCGGGCCACCGGCTGGCGCGGATCGAAACCCATGATCCGGGTCAGTTCCGCAAAGGGATCGTTATCGGAAATCGTATCGCGGTCGGCGAATTTGAGGGGGGTTCTGTCTGCCATCTTCGTTCCCGAACTCGACTACAGTCGGACGCCATGGACGCCGCGCAAGGTTGGCCACTACCAGCGCAATGTGGGCAAAAGGTGACAGGTTTATTAGTCTGTTCTAACGCATTTCGGAGGGCGCTTCCGCCCCGATCAACGCCAGACCGGACGTCAAGACGTCCGAAACAGCCTGCACCAGACCCAGCCTGGCAAGCGTCAATTGTCGGTCGTTAACCTTAACAAACCGTAAGTCCGGGTTTTCGGTTCCCCTGTTCCAGTGCGCGTGGAAGGTACTGGCCAAGTCGTAGAGGTAGAATGCCAGCCGATGCGGCTCCAGCGCAAGTGCCGCGGATTCGATCAGGCGCGGATATTCGGCAAGCTTGCGCACGAGGCCGATCTCGCCTTCGTCGGAGAGCGCCACGCCCGCCGCGGCGAGCGCGGCGCGGTCGAACAATTTTTCGCCCAGTTGCTCCGAGGCCTGCCGGAATACCGAGTGGCAACGCGCCGAAGCGTACTGCACGTAGAAAACCGGGTTGTCCTTCGACTGCTCGGTGACCTTGGCGAAGTCGAAGTCGAGCGGCGCATCGTTCTTGCGATAAAGCATCATGAAGCGGATCGGATCGCGCCCCACCTCCTCCACCACTTCGCGCAGCGTGACGAAGTCACCGGAACGCTTCGACATGCGCACCGGTTCGCCGTCGCGGTAGAGTTTCACCAACTGGCAAAGCAGCACGGTGAGCTTGACCTTGTTGCCAGCCACCGCCCGCGCCAGCGCTTCCAGCCGCTTGACGTAGCCGCCATGGTCGGCGCCCAGCACATAGATCAGGTCGACGAAACCACGGTCCACCTTGTCCTTCAGATAGGCGACATCGGCGGCGAAATAGGTGTAGGAGCCGTCCGACTTGACCAGCGCCCGGTCGAGGTCGTCGCCGACGGCGGTCGAGCGGAACAGGGTCTGCTCGCGGTCCTCCCAGTCGTCCGGCTTCTCGCCCTTGGGCGGCGGCAGCTTGCCCTTGTAGATATGCCCTTTCAGAGTCAGGTCGTTGATGGCGGAGCGGATCTTCCGGGCGTTGTCAGCATGCAGCGTGCGCTCGGAAAAGAACACGTCGTGGTGGACGTTGAGCAGCGCCAAATCTTCCTTGATCATCGCCATCATGGCGTCGATGGTGCGGTCCTTGACGATGGCGAGCGCCTCGTCCTCGGGCATCTGCAACAGCGAGCGCCCGTATTCGGCGGCAAGCGCCTGCCCGACCGGCACCAGGTAGTCGCCCGGATAAAGACCCGCCGGGATTTCGCCGATGGCATCGCCCAGCGCCTCGCGGTAGCGCAGCATGACGGAGCGGCCAAGCACGTCGATCTGCACACCGGCGTCGTTGATGATGTATTCCTTGGTAACGTCATAGCCGGCAAACGCCATCAGGTTGGCCAGCGCGTCGCCGACCACCGCGCCACGGCAATGGCCGACATGCATCGGCCCGGTCGGGTTGGCGGAGACGTATTCGACATTGACCTTGCGGCCGTGCCCGATGCCCGAGCGGCCGTAGTCCCTGCCCTCGCCGAGCAGGCCGGCGAGATGGCCCTGCCAGAAGCCGTCGCGCAGCCTGAGGTTCACGAAGCCCGGCCCGGCGATCTCGGCGGACGCGACATCGCCGTCCTGCCGCAGCGCCTCGGCGATCCTTTCGGCCAGCGCGCGCGGATTCTGACCGGTCGGCTTGGCCAGCACCATCGCCGCATTGGTTGCCAGGTCGCCATGGGTGGCGTCGCGCGGCGGCTCGACGGCGATGCGCGACAGGTCGGGCGCAGCCCCGTCCTTGTCCTTCAGGTCAAGCGCTTCGACGGTCTTGACGATCCGCGCAGTGAAGTCGGCGAAGATGTTCATGGCTGGCTTTCATAGAGGCGCCGGAGGCATTCAACCAAGCCGCCGGAAGTGTGGTTCTCACGCCAAACGTGATTTTCCGCAGCGCTAACTCAAATCCGGCGTATGGTCAAACAAACGCTGGTGCTCGCGGATGGCATAATTGTCGGTCATGCCGGCGAGGAAATCGGCGACGTAGCGCGCCTTCACCCGCTCCTCGGCACGGTCCAGGCCTTCGCGCCAGCCGTCGGGCATGGCGCGCGGGTCGGCAAAATAGACATCGAACAACTGTCGTACGATCCGGTCGGCGTCCACCCGCACCCGCATCACTTCGGGATGGCGATAGAGGTGCTCGTATAAAAAGGCCTTCAGCTCCTTTTCGGCGGCGGCCATCTCGGGCGAGAACCGCACGATGGTCTCGCCGGCGCCACGGAACTCATCGGCGCTGTGCGGCGCGATGCGGGCGAGATTGGCATGGGCGGTGACGATCACGTCCTCGACCATGCCGGTGATCTGGCGGCGCATCAGTTCATGGCCCGTGCGCACCGGATCGAGCGCCGGATAGCGCTCGCGCACCGCCTTCAGGATCGAGCCGGGAAGCGCCAGGTCCTCCAGCATTTCCAGTTTCAAGAGGCCCGAGCGCAGGCCGTCATCGATATCATGGGTGTTGTAGGCGATATCGTCGGCAATGGCGGCGCATTGCGCTTCGATGCCGGCGAAGCGGTCGAGTTCGAGGTCCTGCAATTCGTTATAGGCGCGGATGGTGGGCGGCAGCGGTCCATGCAGCCCCTGCCCCTTCGCATCGACCAGAGGGCCGTTGTGCTTGACCAGTCCCTCCAGCGATTCCCAGGAAAGGTTGAGGCCGTCGAACTCGGCATAGCGATGTTCAAGCCGCGTGACGATGCGCAGCGACTGGGCGTTGTGGTCGAAGCCGCCCCAGTTCGCCATCTTCTCGTTCAGCGCCTCCTCGCCGGTGTGGCCGAAGGGCGTGTGGCCGAAATCGTGGACCAGCGCCACCGCCTCGGTCAGGTCCTCGTCGCCGCGAAGTGCGCGCGAAAGCGCGCGGGCGATCTGCGCCACCTCGATCGAATGGGTGAGCCGGGTGCGGTAGTGGTCGCCTTCATGGGCGACGAAGACCTGCGTCTTGTGCTTGAGGCGGCGGAAGGCGGTGGAATGGACGATGCGGTCGCGGTCGCGCTGGAAGGGCGTGCGCGTCGGGCTCTCGGGTTCCGGAACAAGACGCCCGCGCGACAGCGCCGGGTCGGTGGCGTAGTCGGCGCGCGGCCGGTAACCGAAGCCGATCTCGCCGAGAGCCTCCGCGCTCTCCCGTTTTTCACCCATCATCTCACCAGTTGACTTGGCTTGCCCTGCTTCATACCTATCAAGGGTAATGGAAAGCAAGGTGACGCCCATGGGCGCTGATGCAAACATCCCTACGAACATCGACGTGACCGATGCCGCCTTCAAGCGCATCGCGAAGATCGTTGCCGCCGACCCGGGAAAGACGGCGCTGCGTGTTTCCGTCGAGGGGGGTGGCTGCTCGGGCTTCTCCTACAAGTTCGATCTGGTCGAGGCCCGCAACGACGATGACCTCGCCATCGAGAAGGACGGCGCAACGGTGCTGATTGACGACCTGTCGGCGGTCTATATGGGCGGATCGGTGATCGACTTCGTCGACGACCTGATGGGCCAGTCGTTCCAGATCAAGAACCCCAACGCGGTCGCTTCCTGCGGCTGCGGCACCAGTTTTTCCGTCTGACCCGCACCTTTCGAGCGAAGCCAGCCGCTACAGCGCCTTACTGAAGGCGTCGGTGAACACCACCCCTCCGTGGTCGTCCGAGGCCTCCCCCAGCACGACCTCCATCGCCTGCCCGGCGATGCGCGCCAGTGCGAAGCCACCCATATAGGCCGCTTTCGGCTTGAACAGGTCGAGCCCGTCGCGCCGGTAGATCATCGGCGTCTCGTGCTGGTGGCCATGGAAGATGCCGACGACGTTATAGCCCTTGAGGGCCGCGACCAGCACCTGCCGCTCCGCTTCGTTCCACCAATGGGCGATGCCGTTGCCTTCATCGTCATAGCGGTGCTCGGCCTTGTCCCATGCTTCGAGCGAAAAGGCGTCCCAGCCATAGTGCTGGAACAGCACCACCGGCCGCCCGTCGGCGGCGTTGGCGGCCAGATCCTGCTTCAACCACGGCAGGCCGCTGGCGGCGCCGTGACCGGTATCGCCGGCAAAGCGATGCGTCTGCACAAGATGCAGCCCGCCCCAGTTCCAGGAATAGCAATCGGAATCGACGTCATAGCTGTCGGCCGGCACCGGCGGCTTGAAGAACACGCCGGCGCGGTGATTGATCTCGACGTAGTCGCGCAGTTCCCGCCGATACCAGTTGACGTGACCCGGCGGCCCGTTCTGGTCGAGATCGTGGTTGCCCAGCCCCGCATAGACCGGAAAGTGGACGCGGTCCGGCCCGACGCCCTGCTGGTAGCGCTGGGAAAATTGCAGCAACTGCGTGCCTTCGCTCGGCAGCGTCACCTGGCCGCCGCCGTCGTCGGTCATGTCGCCGCCGACAATAACGCCGAACGGCGTCCCGATCTTCTGCCCGGCAAAACGCAGCCCGGTCGGCGAGCCGCCGATCTCGGACGGCCAGGCCTGGTCGCCGATACCGTTCAGGGCCGCGATGTTGCGCAGCAGGTTGGCGTCGGTCTTGCCTTCCTGCCGGCAGCTGGGGCTCAGGCCCTTCGCCATGCGGCAGGCATGGACATCGGCGACGAACAGGAAGGTGGCGTCGACGGGCGGGGGCGCGGCATGTGCCGGCCTGTACGCCGGGAAAGCCACGCCAGCCACGGAAGCCGCGGCAATCTGCCCTAGAAACCTGCGCCGTGTGAGCATCGTCGCCGGATGGCCGTTCCACTCATAACCTATGGCCAGTTGACCATAGCCGCGTTCGCCCGTCCAGCACCGACGGGGAGTGCCCTCATGAAAAGGGCCGCCGAGCCGGCCCTTTTCCGGTGGCTCACGCCTCGCTCGACATCGCGGCCTCGCGCAGGCTCGAAGCGTCGCCGCTCGCCCCGTTGAAGACGAGGTTGAGGATCACGGACACCACCGACGCCAACAGGATGCCGGAGTCGACCAGCGGGCCGATCACCTTGGGCAACCACATGTGGAAGTTCGGCGCCACGGCCGGGATCATGCCGAAGCCGAGCGCGATCGCGACGATGAACAGGTTGTTGCGGTTACCCTTGAAGTCGACGGCGGACAGGATGCGGATGCCGGTCGCGGCGACCATGCCGAACATGACGATGCCGGCGCCGCCCAGCACGACGGTCGGCAAGGCTTCGACCAGCGCGCCCATCTTGGGGATCAGGCCGAGCACCACCATGATCGCGCCGCCGGCCACGCAGACGAAGCGGCTCCTGATGCCGGTGACGCCGACCAGCCCGACATTCTGCGAAAAGCTGGTGTAGGGGAAAGTGTTGAAAATGCCGCCAAGCAGCGTGCCAAGGCCGTCCATCCTGAGGCCGCGCGACAGCATCGGCTGCGATATCTTCGTGTCGGTCATTTCGCCCAGCGCCAGGAACATGCCGGTCGATTCGATCATCACCACGATCATCACCAGCACCATGGTCAGGATCAGGACCGGGTTGAAGATCGGCGCGCCGAAGTGGAACGGCATGATCGGGGCGAACCAGGCAGCAGCCGCCACCTTCTCGAAATGCATCAGCCCCATCGAAGCCGCGATGACACCGCCGACGACGATGCCGATCAGCACCGCGACGTTGCTCAAAAAGCCCTTGGTGTAGCGGGCAATGCCGATGATGACTGCCAGCACGACCAACGACAGCACGATGTTGGACACCGGCGCATAGGCCGGGTTGTTCATGGTCGGCGCCAGCGCAAGCTCGACCGGGCGCGGCGGCAGCGTCGAACCTACGGCCCCGACCGCGTCCTGCATCGCCTGCAACCAGGCGGCGTGCTGCGGGTCGACGATCTTGGGCGCGGTCCTGCCGACCGGAAGGCCGAAGATCCAGTCGATGCCGATCTTCATCAGCGAAACGCCGATCACCAGGATGATGGTGCCGGTGACCACCGGCGGAAACAGCCTGAGCAGGCGGCTCATGAACGGCGCGATCAGAATGGTGATGAGGCCGGCGCCGATGATGGCGCCGAAAATCATGCGCGCGCCGTCCGTGCCGGGATTGGCGACGGCCATCGAGACCATCGGCCCCACGGCGGCAAAGGTGACGCCCATCATCACCGGCAGCTTGATGCCGAACCACTGTGTGGCGCCCATCGATTGCAGGATCGAGGCGATACCGCAGACGAAAAGGTCTGCCGAGATCAGAAACGCCACGTCAGCGGCTTCGAGTTGCAGCGCGCGGCCGATGATCAGCGGGACAGCGATCGCGCCCGCATACATCACCAGCACATGCTGCAAGCCGAGCGTGAACAGGCGCGACAGCGGCAGCATCTCATCGATGGGATGCACCACCGGCGATATCGTCGCAGAAGACATGAAAGTCCCTCCCTTTTCCGCTCCTCCCGGTCAAACCGGGTTTCCTCCGACGGAGCAATGGTGCAGGATTGCCCGGAACGGGCGCTCGCGCCATCAAGAAGTCTTTGAAATTATCGCGTGTTTTTCATGAAGATTGCGACCTGGAACATCAACGGCGTCAAAGCCCGCCTCGGCAACCTGCTGCATTGGCTCGGCGAGAGCGCGCCCGACATCGCCTGCCTGCAGGAGATCAAGTCGGTGGACGAGCAGTTTCCGCGCGCCGAAATCGAGGCGCTCGGCTACAATGTCGAGACGCACGGCCAGAAGGGGTTCAACGGCGTCGCCCTCCTGTCCAAGCTGCCGTTCGACGAGGTCAATCGCGGCCTGCCGGGCGACGACAGCGACGAACAGGCACGCTTCATCGAAGGGGTGTTTTCCACGGACAAGGGGGCGCTGCGCGTCGTCTCGCTCTACCTACCGAACGGCAACCCGATCGAGGACGAGCGCAAGTTCCCCTACAAACTGTCGTGGATGGCGCGGCTGGAAAGCTGGGCCGCCGAGCGGCTGGAACTGGAAGAGGCGTTGATTCTGGCCGGCGACTACAACGTCATCCCCGAAGCCATCGACGCCCGGCATCCGGAAAACTGGCTGGGTGACGCGCTGTTCCAACCGCAGACGCGGCAGGCCTGGCGCCGGCTGGTCAACCTCGGCTTCACCGAGGCCGTGCGCGCAGTGACCGATGCCGGCGACACCTATACGTTCTGGGACTATCAGGCCGGCGCCTGGCAGAAGAACAACGGCATCCGCATCGACCACCTGCTTTTGTCGCCGGAAGCCGCCAACCGGTTCTCCTCGGCCGACATCGAAAAGCACGTCCGCGCCTGGGAAAAGCCGTCCGACCACGTGCCGGTGGCGATCGAACTCGACCTGAAGGCGGCCTGATCGGCGGAAAGAGGCGATTTTTTCGGTGGTCTTCAGACCCCCACCCCTACCCCTCCCCACAAGGGGGTGGGGGATTTGGCGCAGCGTTTCGACTTCCCCTCCCCCTTGTGGGGAGGGGTTAGGGGTGGGGTAATGATGCCCGCGACGAGGATAAATCAACCCTGCGTCCGCCTGCCGGTTAAACGGAAGCAGCTACTGGCTGGCGCCCTTGGTCAGGATGTCGTCGGCGAGCGAAATCGCGGTGCGGCGGTCGGCTTCCGGGGCCACGGCGAAGGCTTCTTCCTGCATGCCGCGAATCCACGGCCGGTCACCGGGTGCCGCGCGCGCCAGCGCCACCGTCATCATGGTCAAACCGCGCACCAGCTTGCCGCTCTGGAACAACAGGTTGCCGAGCGTCGCCTGCGCGCCGGCATGGCCCTTTTCGGCGGCCAGTTGCAGCCAGCGACCGGCCTGCTTGATGCTTGCCTTGACGCCGCCTTCGCCGTTCAGGAACATCTTGCCCATCTCGTACTGGGCGTCGGGGTTGCGGTAGTTGGCGGCGGCGCGCATGTAGTATTCCTGCGCGGCGACCGGATCGGCCTTGATCGGCGTGCCGGGAATGCCGGTCATCGAATAGCCGCCGAGCGCCACCAGCGCGTCGGAAACATAGCTTTCCTCGGGCGAGCCCGGCTCCACGTCCTGCTCGGCGATCTCGCTGAAGAACTTGTAGGCGGCATAGCTGTCCTGGGCCACGCCGTCACCCTGCGCATACATGCGGGCGAGCTTCCAGGTGGCGCCGATCTGGCCGTTCTCGGCGGCGTACCGGTAGGCCTCGACCGCCTGGTCCTTATGGCCGTTCTTGTAAGCGGAAAAGCCGAACTGAAACACCGCCCAGGGGCTCGACTGCGGCTTAACCCCGGTCTTGTCGTCAAACACCTTGTCGTCGAAAGCCGAGGCCTGCTGGACGGCGCACAGGGTGGTTGCCGCCACCAGCATCGAACATGCCAACGATCTTGCCAAACCAGGGACGCGCATAAAACGGTACACGTTTCTCCAAGTGCCGTCGGCGGTGCCACCGGGACGCCGCCTCGCGATGCCCGCGGCCGACGCGCCGACACCGATCACGGTGGAGCGGGCGCCCATGGCCAAGCGGTCTTTGATCGAAATCTGCCTTGCCATTTGGTCCAAAGTACGGCCGGTCGGCGCAGGCGGAATCTCGCGCGGCAAACCGGTCAGGAACACTGTCTTGACGTCCATCTAAGCCCCTGCCGCGATCTTTGCGGCCCGCCTCTTCGCCGCGCCTTCATGGTGCGTGTCCGGAGACACCGATGTTGGTGCCCCCGGTTTATGGCGGGAAATGGGCAAATTCGACCCTGCCGGCAGAGGTGCGGCATGTTCGCAACAAACTGTGGCAGAAACACCACAGAGACGCTTCGTGGCCGATAGGCCCCTTCAGGATGAAGGTCGGAGGGATCAGGTCAATTTAGCAAGCAATATCAGATTCTTACCACTTCAGGCTGTAGCTGAGGTTGAATGCGAAAGCATAGCCGGCTTTGACCGCCTGGTCGCCATGCCTTCCGTCGAGGTCGCTATCGGTGATGTTCGGGTTGACGCCGTATTTGGTCTCGGCGACGGAGGCCAGGTAAGAGAGGCCAACCCCTCCCCGCAATTCGCCGCCGATCCTGTCCTTCATCGTGACGCCGACCGCCGCGGTATAGACATCGCCTTGCAGGTCGTAGCCCGTGCTGACGCCGCGATCCCAGGTCAGGCTGACGAGGCCGGAGAAAGTGTCGTTGAACTTGTGACCGAGGCCGCCGGTAACGGTCCAGCCGTCGCGCCAGTAGTACTCGTCCGACAACAGAAGCATGTCGCCCTCGACGGAGCGCACGTCGAGCCTGGTCAGCGAACTCCAGTCGGTCCACTTGACAGCGCCGAAAGCCAGCCAGTCGGGCGCGATGCCGGTCTGGAATTTCAGTTCAACGCTTTGCGGCAGGCTGCCCACGCCGTAGGCGTCAAGCGGCGTGCTTTGGAGAGGGTTGCCACCCGCGAACGGATTGAATACGTCCGGAACCCCCTGATTCTTGAGCGCCATATACAGGACGCCGCGCGGTGCGGTCGCGGTTCCTTCGGCACCGTAGTCGGTCCCAGACCGGTATATGATCTGGCCGCGAAGCGCGATTTCTGGAATTTCGTAGGCGGCACCGATGCGGTAGCCGTATTTTTGTCCCTCAAGGTCGAGGACACCCTCGCCGAGGCCGACGGCGGCATATGAATCCTTGCGAAGATAGTCCAGCGTCTCCCCGAAACCACCGCCCAGCACCCATAGCCTGCCAGGGCCGACATCGAAACCGAGGGCGCAGGTCGCGGCCGTCTCGTAGGTGGTGAACTCCTCCAGCACCTTGCCGGAAGCCGCCGGAAACTCGTACTTCGCCGAGCCGCCGATGTTGTTGACGAAGGTCCCCGCACAACGAAGGTTGTCGCTGAGGTTGATCTTGATCGCCGCGGACGGGATCACATAGTCTTCCGTGTAGCGGGTGCCGACCAGTCGCGGATTGGGGTTGCGGCTGAACTCGCGGTGGGGGCTTACATAGGTAACGCCCGAGCGCATGTTGAAGTTGCCGTCCTCGTAGAGGATGTCCGTATCGGCGGTGCCGCGCGAAAAGCCGCCGGCATAGGCCGCTCCGCCTATTGCCAACGATAGAAGCGCCGTCCCCATCAGCGTTTTCAAACGCACGTCCATCGGTCGGTCTCTCCCCGGAAAATCGACAGACCAAGCTAGAACCAAATATGGTTAACGGGACAATAACGCCGGCTACCCGGCACCGACCGCCGCAACCTTTTTACGGCGCATTACCCTCCGGAATCGGTCCCGAAAGAACAGGAATTGCGTGAAAACGCCGCCAGAAGGGCCTGGAACCGCCGTTTCACCCGGCAAAAACGGCCAATTTTCGTAGCTGAGCGCCGATTTTGTTACTTTAGCGCAACAATAATAAAGAAACTTACGTGCACGTCAGAAATCAACGCGCAGGAGCCCCGATCCAGCGACCGCGCGGGGCCGGAAAGCGGCCTCGCGCGGTTCGTGTCATGCAGAATCAGCCGGCGTCGTGAACCCTTGCCAGGGCCACGGCAAGCTTTTCCTGCGCCGCGCGATACTCGGCGAGTTTCTCGCGCTCGGCGGCAACAACGTCCTCGGGCGCATTGGCGACGAACTTTTCGTTCGACAGCTTCTTCGCCAGACGGGCGATTTCCTCGGTGACCTTGGCCACCTCCTTCTGCAGGCGCGCCGCTTCCGCCTTGAGATCGATCAGGCTGCCGAGAGGAAGGCACACGGTCGCCTCACCGAGCACGATCTGGGCTGCCCCCTTCGGTGCACTCTCGGCCAACGAAACCTCGCCGACGCGCGCCAGACGCTTGATCGCCGAATCGTGCCGCGCCAGCCGCTCGCGCGTCATAGCGTCGGCGCCGATCACCACCAGTGGCGCGATCGCGGCCGGCGGCACGTTCATTTCCGAACGCACCGAGCGGATGCCGGTCACCAGATCGATCAGCCAGTTGACGTCGGCGGCAGACTCGGCGTCCTCGAAATCCGGGTCCGGCCACGCCGCATGGCAAAGCAGCGACGAGCGTTCCGCGCCCTCGCCCGCCGTCTCGGCCCACAGTTCCTCGGTCATGAACGGCATGAACGGGTGCAGGAGCTTGTAGATCTCGTCGAGGACGAAGGCGACGGCGGCGCGGCTTTCGGCCTTGGCGGCCTCGTCGTCGCCCATGAACACCGGCTTCAGCAGTTCCAGATACCAGTCGCAGAACTGGTTCCAGACGAATTTGTAGGCAGCGGCCGCCGCCTCGTTGAAGCGGTAACTGGCGATCCCCTCGGTGACCGCGCGTGCAGTGCGCGTCAGTTCCGTCAGGATCCAGCGGTTGACCGCCAGCCTGGCGTCGCCCAGCCAGAAATCGTCGTCGCGCGCGACCTCGTTCATCTCGGCGAAGCGGGTGGCGTTCCACAGCTTGGTGCCGAAATTGCGGTAGCCGGCGATGCGCGCCGGGTCGAGCTTCACGTCGCGCCCTTGCGCCGCCATGATCGCCAGCGTGAAGCGAAGCGCGTCCGCGCCGTACTCGTCGATGAGGTCGAGCGGATCGATGACGTTGCCCTTCGACTTCGACATCTTGGCGCCGTTCTTGTCGCGAACCAGCGCATGCACATAGACGGTGTGGAACGGCTCTTCGTCCATGAAATGCAGGCCCATCATCATCATGCGGGCGACCCAGAAGAAGATGATGTCGAAGCCGGTCACCAGGACGTCGGTCTGGTAGTAGGTTTTCAGTTCCGGCGTCCGGTCGGGCCAGCCCAGCGTCGAGAACGGCCACAGCGCGGAGGAAAACCACGTGTCCAGCACGTCCTCGTCGCGGGTGAGGATGTCGCCCGGCTCGAAGTTTTCAAGCTTCTCCTCGACCCATGCCTTCCACGGCCCTTCATGGGCGAGATAGTGCTGGATGGCGGTGTCGAGGGCTTCTTCTTCCGATTTCTCCACGAAAATAGTGCCGTCGGGACCATACCAGGCCGGAATCTGGTGACCCCACCAGAGCTGGCGCGAAATGCACCATGGCTGGATGTTCTCCATCCAGTCGAAATAGGTCTTCTCCCAGTTCTTCGGAACGAAATTGGTACGGCCCTCGCGCACCGAGGCCATGGCCGGCTTGGCCAGTTCGGCGGCATTCACGTACCACTGGTCGGTCAGGTAGGGCTCGATCGGCACGCCGCCGCGGTCGCCGTGCGGCACCTGATGACGATGCGGCTCGATCTTGCCCAGGAAGCCGCCCTCCTCCATCAGTTCGACGACACGCTTGCGCGCCGCAAACCGGTCGAGGCCATGCAGCGAGTTCCAGACCGCCTGCCGCTCCGGCGTCGAGTCGATGCCAGCGAGGAAGTCCTCGTTATCGTTGATGTTTATCGCCGCCTCGACGGTCAGAACGTTGATCGCCGGCAGCTTGTGGCGCTTGCCGACCTCGAAGTCGTTGAAGTCGTGCGCAGGCGTGATCTTCACCGCGCCGGTGCCCTTCTCGGGATCGGAATATTCGTCGGCGACGATCGGGATTTTCCGCCCGACGATGGGCAGGATCACGTTCTTGCCGACGAGGTCCCTGTAGCGCTCGTCCTCGGGATGAACCGCGACCGCGGTATCGCCCAGCATCGTCTCCGGGCGCGTCGTCGCCACGGTGATGAAGGTCGTGGGGTCCTCCGCGTCGTAGGTCCGCCCTTCGACCGGATAGCGGAAGTGCCACAGGTTGCCGTCGACCTCCTTCTGCTCGACCTCGAGGTCGGAGATGGCAGTCAGCAGCTTGGGGTCCCAGTTCACAAGGCGCTTGTCCTTGTAGATCAGCCCTTCCTTGTAGAGCGTGACGAACACCTCCAGCACCGCCTTCGACAGGCCTTCGTCCATGGTGAAGCGCTCGCGCGACCAGTCGGCCGAGGCGCCCAGCCGCTTCAGCTGGTTGAAGATCGCCCCGCCGGATTCTGCCTTCCACTCCCAGACCTTGTCGATGAATTCCTCGCGCGTGAGGTCTCGGCGATGGATCTTCTTCTCCGCCAGCCTGCGCTCGACCACCATCTGCGTGGCGATGCCGGCATGGTCCATGCCGGGCTGCCACAGCACGTTCTTGCCGCGCATGCGCTCGAAGCGCACCAGGATGTCCTGAAGCGTGTTGTTGAGCGCATGGCCCATGTGCAGCGAGCCGGTGACGTTCGGCGGCGGAATGACGATGGTGAAGGCCTCCGCCCCTTCCTCCGAACCCGCCCCGGCGCGGAAGGCATCCGCCTCCTCCCAGATTTTGGCGATCTTCGGCTCGACGGCTTTGGCGTCGTAGGTTTTTTCAAGCATGGAAAAGGCGTCCGCACTGTAGGGGTTTGCGGTCACGGTAAATCGGATGGACCGCGCCAAGTCAACTTACTGTTGAATATGCAACTGTCGGAGCACCGACACCAGCGCTTGCGGCAAATCCTCGGCAATCAGGCCCGAGCCGAAGCGGCTGCCGGCCTCGGCATGCAGCCACACCGCCGCGCACGCCGCCTCGAATGCCGGCATGCCCTGCGCCAGGAGGCCGGCCACGATGCCGGCCAGCACGTCGCCCGAACCGGCGGTGGCCAGCCAGGGCGCGGCG
>JBASAA010000049.1:0-52608 GCA_049650385.1 Mesorhizobium sp. | reverse complement strand
GGGCGGCCGGGCGCGGCGCGGGACGAGGCGGCACCGCCGCTTCCATGCCGCCGCCCTTCTTCTCGGCGGTCAGCGCGACGATGGCGCTGGCGACGCCGGGGATGGCCTTGACGACGCGCTCGGCGGCGGTGCGCAGCGGCTCCATTTCCTTGGCGCGGGCGGCCGGTACGGTGATCGAGAAGAACACCTTGCCGTCGGCGACGAATATTTCCGAAACCATGCCAAGGTCGACGATGTTGCCGGAAAAATCCGGCCCGCTGATCGTCTTCAGGCGCTCGAGGACGGCTTCCTTGGTAACGGACATCACAAATTCCCCAATATGGGCTTTCTCAATGCAAGCTTATCCCTGAAATAGGGTAGTTCGGACGCCGCACCAAGCGCCACGATGCCGCTGTCACCCGGCCAGGCGGGTGGCGGCATAGGTCAGCGCGGCGATCGCGGCCGTCGCCGGCAGCGTCACCACCCAAGCGACGACGATGCTTTTGGCGATGCCCCAGCGCACGGCCGAGACGCGGCGGGCGGCGCCCACGCCGACGATGGCGCCGGTGATGGTGTGGGTGGTCGAAACCGGGATGCCGAGCCATGTCGCTGCAAACAGCGTGATGGCGCCGCCGGTTTCGGCGCAAAAGCCCTGCATCGGGTTCAGCCGGGTGATCTTGGAACCCATGGTGTGGACGATGCGCCAGCCGCCGAACAGCGTGCCAAGCGCCAGCGCCGCCTGGCAGGAAAGCACGACCCACAGCGGCACGTAGAAGGTGTCGCCCAGCGCGCCCTGCGAATAGAGCAGCACGGCGATGATGCCCATGGTCTTCTGCGCGTCGTTGCCGCCGTGGCCGAGCGAATAGAGCGAGGCCGAAACGAATTGCAGCACGCGGAACGTACGGTCGACGGCATAGGGCGACTGCCTGACGAAGATCCAGGCGACGGCGAGCACCAGAAGCAGGGCCAGGATGAAACCGGTGAGCGGGGACAGCACGATCGCCGCGACCGTCTTGGTGAGACCGGCCCAGACGATGGCGCCGGTGCCGGCCTTGGCGACGCCCGCCCCGACCAGCCCGCCGATCAGGGCGTGCGAACTGCTCGACGGGATGCCGACGATCCAGGTCAGGACGTTCCAGACGATGGCCCCTACCAGCGCCGAGAAAATGACCGCCGGGGTGACGATATCGGCATCGACGATGCCCTTGCCGATGGTTTCGGCGACATGCAGGCCGAAGAACAGGAAGGCGATGAAGTTAAAGAACGCGGCCCAGAACACCGCATATTGTGGCCTGAGAACCCGGGTCGAGACGATGGTGGCGATGGAATTGGCCGCATCGTGCAGGCCGTTCAGGAAGTCGAACACCAGCGCCACGGCAACGAGGCCGGCAAGCAGCGGAAAGACGAGCGTCGCGTCCATGAGGGTCAGACGTTCTCGACGACGATGCCGCTGATCTCGTCGGCGACGTCCTCGAAGCGATCGACCACCTTTTCAAGCTGGCTGTAGATTTCGCGGCCGACGATGAAGCCCATCGCATTGCCGCCGTCGTGGCGACGGAAAAGTTCCTTCAGCCCCTGTTCGTGCAGGTCGTCGGAGCGGTCCTCAAGGCGCGTGACCTCCTCGGCGATGGCGGCGAGGCGGGGAACGTTGGCGCCGAGCTTGCCAAGCAGCGGGATCGCCTCCGCCACCAGATGCGCCGCCTCGACGATGACGCCGCCCATCTCCTGCATCAGCGGATCGAATTCCGTCTTCTCGAACAGCCGCACCGTCTTGACCGTCTTGTTCATCATGTCGATGGCGTCGTCCATCGACTGGATCAGGTCCTGGATATCGCTGCGGTCGAACGGCGTGATGAAGGAACGGCGCACCGCGCGCATCACTTCGGCGGCGATGGCGTCGGCGTCGTTCTCGAGGTCCTCGACCCGCTGGCACCAGCGCTCGACGTCCGCTCCGCCGGCAAGCACGTGCTGCAGGGCCTCCGCCCCGCCGACCACGGCCTGGGAATGCCGCTCAAACAGATCGAAGAAACGATCCTCGCGCGGCAAAAGCTTCCGGAACCAGTTCAGCATCTCAACCTCGTTGCACGGCTGTCGTGTTCCCATAACCTCCAGCACGGCGACGCGAAACAGCTAATCCCGAAAAAGGTGTGATTAGCCGGCATTGACGGATAATCGATCGTCCACGCCGCTGGCGCGCTTGCGGGAGCGGGCGATTTGCCCCAGCTTGGGCTGTAACGGGCATTGTTCATGATCGAGAAGCCGGGTTCATGATCGAGAAGCTGGAATATTTCATCGCGCTTGCCCGTGAAAAGCATTTCGGGCGGGCCGCCGAGATCTGCCGGGTGACGCAGCCGACGCTGTCGGCCGGCATCCGCCAGCTCGAAAGCCAGCTCGGCGTCATGCTGGTCAAGCGCGGCTCGCGCTTCCAGGGGCTGACCCAGGAAGGCGAGCAGGTGCTGATCTGGGCGCGCCGCATCGTCGGCGACGCCCGCTCGATGCGCGAGGAAATGCAGGCCGCAAGGCACGGCCTTTCCGGCCGCATCCGCATCGCCGCCATTCCCACCGCACTCGCCATGCTGCCGAGGCTGACGACGCCGTTTCGCGAGAAGCATCCGGGCGTGACCTTCTCTATCCTCTCGCACACCTCGATCGAGATTCTATCGCTGCTCGGCAATTTCGAGATCGACGCCGGCATCACCTATCTCGACAACGAACCACTGGGGCGTGTCAGCAGCGTGCCGCTCTATGAAGAGCGCTATCAGCTCATCACCGCCGCCGGAAACCCCTACTCGCAGGCACGCGACGTCACCTGGGCGCAGGTCAGCCGGCTGCCGCTGTGCCTCTTGACGCCGGACATGCAGAACCGGCGCATCATCGACCAGCATCTGGCCGAGGCCGGCGAACAGGCGCGGCCGACGCTGGAATCCAACTCGATGCTGGTGCTGTTTTCCCACATCGCAACCGGCAAATGGTCGTCGATCATGCCGCTCAATCTTGCCGAAACCTTCGGCTTCGGCGAGCCGATCCGCGCCATTCCCATCATCGAACCGGACGCCAGCCATACCGTCGGCATGGTGGCCGCCCCGCGCCAGCCGCACACCCTTCTGGTGTCGGCGCTGCTCGACGAGGCGGCGGCGCTGGCGGCCGACTTTCGCGGCAAGGGGATTCCGTTATAAACGAAAAGGGAAATCGCGATAGGTTTCTTCTATCGATCAACGATACTGCTTTATTGATCTACCCTGTTTCTTCTGGTTTCATAAGGGCTTAGCCGGATCGATCCGTTTAGCTGAAAAAATCTGTCAGGGAGGGCGCTGCATGAGTGTGCAGCCTGCAAGTACCGAAGTCGCATCGCGCACGATGGCGGTCGTCGAGGAAATGAAGCACCTGGAGGGGCCGCTGCTGCCCATCCTGCACGGCATCCAGCACGAATTCGGCTATGTCCCGCGCGAGGCCCTGCCCGTCATCGCCTCCGAACTGAACCTCACCCGCGCCGAGGTCTACGGCGTGGTCAGCTTCTATCACGACTATCGCAGCAAGCCTGCCGGCCGCCATGTGCTGAAGCTGTGCCAGGCCGAATCCTGCCAGTCGATGGGCTCGGACGCGGTCGCCGCCAGGTTCAAGCAACTGCTCGGCATCGACTTCCACGAAATGACAGCGGACGGCGCGGTGACGCTGGAGCCGGTCTACTGCCTCGGGCTTTGCGCCTGCTCGCCCTCGGCGATGCTCGACGGCGAGGTCATCGGGCGCATCGACGCCGGCAAGGTCGATGAGATCGTGGCGGGGGTAAGGGCATGATCCCGCGCATCTTCATTCCCGGCGATTCCGGCGCGCTGGCGCTCGGCGCCGACAAGGTCGCCGCCGCCATCCAGGCGGAGCTGGCCGAGCGCGGCGTCGAGGCCAAGATCGTGCGCAATGGCTCGCGCGGCGCCTATTTCCTCGAACCGATGGTCGAGGTCGCCTGCGATAACGGGCGTATCGCCTACGGGCCGATCAGCCCGTCTGACGTGAAAAGCCTGTTCGACAGCGGGTTCCTTTCCGGCGGCCATCATAAGCGCTGGCTGGGCGACCCCGACAAGATTCCCTTCCTGGCGCAGCAGACACGGCTGACCTTCGCCCGCTGCGGGCTCACCGACCCGCTGTCGATCGATTCCTACAAGAAGCACGGCGGCCTGCGGGGCCTGCAGAACGCGATCGCCATGGAGCCGGCCGAGATCGTCGCGCAGGTGACGGAATCGGGCCTGCGCGGGCGCGGCGGCGCCGGCTTCCCGACCGGCATCAAGTGGAAGACGGTGCTCGATACGCAGGCGCCGCGCAAATACATCGTCTGTAACGCCGACGAGGGCGATTCCGGTACCTTTTCCGACCGCATGATCATGGAGGGCGACCCCTTCGTGCTGATCGAGGGCATGACGATCGCCGGCATCGCCACCGGCGCCAGCAAGGGCTTCATCTATATCCGCTCGGAATATCCGCACGCGGTGGCGGCGATGAGCCGGGCCGTGGAGATCGCGCGCCGCGCCGGCGTGCTCGGCGTCAACGTGCTGGGCTCGGCGCATGCCTTCGACATGGAAGTGCGGGTGGGCGCCGGCGCCTATGTGTGCGGCGAGGAGACCTCGCTGCTCGACTCGCTGGAGGGCAAGCGCGGGCAGGTGCGGGCCAAGCCGCCGCTGCCGGCGCACAAGGGGTTGTTCGGCCGGCCGACCGTCATCAACAACGTGATCTCGCTGGCGTCCGTGCCGATCGTCCTCGACCGGGGCGCGGCGTTCTACAAGGATTTCGGCATGGGCCGCTCGCGCGGCACCATCCCCATCCAGATCGCCGGCAACGTCAAGCGGCCCGGCCTTTATGAGACGGCCTTCGGCCTGACGCTCGGCGAAATCGTCGACGGCATCGGCGGCGGCACCGCCAGCGGCCGGCCGGTCAGGGCCGTGCAGGTCGGCGGCCCGCTCGGCGCCTATTTCCCGCGCGCGCTGTTCGACACGCCGTTCGACTACGAGGCGTTCGCGGCCAAGGACGGGTTGATCGGCCATGCCGGCATCGTCGTGTTCGACGACACCGTCGACATGCTGAAGCAGGCGCGCTTCGCCATGGAGTTCTGCGCCATCGAAAGCTGCGGCAAATGCACGCCCTGCCGGGTCGGCTCGGTGCGCGGCACCGAGACGCTGGACAAGCTCGCCGGGGGCATCGACCCGGACAGGCAGGTCGCATTGGTGACCGATTTGTGCAATACTATGAAGCTCGGATCGCTGTGCGCCCTGGGCGGCTTCACGCCTTATCCGGTGATGAGCGCGCTCAAGCACTTCCCGGAAGATTTCAGGCCGGCACCGGTCGCCGCAGCAGCAGAATAGGAGAACCATCATGGATCTCGTTCACGAAATCGATTACGGCACGCCGGCCTCGAAGATCGAAAAGCAGGTCACGCTGACGGTCGACGGCAAGACGGTGACGGTGCCGGAAGGCACGTCCATCATGCGCGCTTCCATGGAAGCGGGCATCGAAATTCCCAAGCTGTGCGCCACCGACATGCTGGATTCGTTCGGCTCCTGCCGCATCTGCCTGGTGGAGATCGACGGCCGCAACGGTACGCCGGCCTCCTGCACCACGCCCGTCGGCGAGGGCATGGTGGTTCACACCCACAGTGAGCGCCTCGACGCCATCCGGCGCGGCGTCATGGAGCTTTACGTCTCCGACCATCCGAGCGGCTGGGACGAGCAGCGCGGCACAGGCGCCAGCGAGTTCGACCGCGTCGCCGCCATGGTCGGCCTCGAGGAAAACCGCTACGGCACCGAGGGTCGCAACCATGTCGCGCCGGGTGAAGGCTCGCTGCCGGTGGACTTCATCGCCCGCGACGAATCCAACCCCTATTTCACCTACGACGCCTCGCAGTGCATCGTCTGCTCGCGTTGCGTGCGCGCCTGCGAGGACGTGCAGGGGACCTTCGCGCTGACCATCGAGGGGCGCGGCTTCGACAGCCGCATGGTGGCCTCGATGAACGAGAATTTCCTCGAATCGGAATGCGTGTCCTGCGGCGCCTGCGTGCAGGCCTGCCCGACGGATGCGCTGCGCGAAAAATCGATCCTCGAACTGGGAATGCCGGAGCGCTCGGTGATCACCACCTGCGCCTATTGCGGCGTCGGCTGCAACTTCAAGGCCGAAGTGAAACGCGACGAGGCCGGCAACGACCAGATCGTGCGCATGATGCCCTACAAGGCCGGCAAGTCCAACCATGGCCATTCCTGCGTCAAGGGCCGCTTCGCCTATGGCTACGCCAACCATCGGGACCGCATCCTCAAGCCGATGCTGCGCGAGAAGATCACCGACCCGTGGCGTGAAGTAAGCTGGGAAGAAGCGCTGGAACACACGGCCAGGGAATTCCGCCGCATCCAGTACCAGTACGGGCGCGGCTCGATCGGCGGCATCACCTCCTCGCGCTGCACCGACGAGGAGACCTATCTGGTGCAGAAGCTGGTGCGCCAGGGTTTCGGCAACAACAACGTCGATACCTGCGCCCGCGTCTGCCACTCGCCGACCGGCTACGGCCTCAATACCACGCTCGGCACCTCGGCGGGCACGCAGGACTTCGATTCGGTCGAGGAATGCGACGTCATGCTTTTGATCGGCGCCAACCCGACCGACGCGCACCCGGTGTTCGCCTCGCGCATGAAGAAGCGGTTGCGCGAAGGGGCGAAGATCATCGTCATCGACCCGCGCCGCATCGACCTGGTCCGCACGCCGCATGTCGAGGCGGCCTATCACCTGCCGATCAAACCAGGCACCAACGTCGCCATCCTGACCGGGCTCGCCCACGTCGTCGCCACCGAAAAGCTCTACGACGAGGCCTACATCCGTGAGCGTTGCGAGTGGGACGCCTTCGAGGACTGGCTGGAGTTCGTTTCGGACGCCCGCTACAGCCCGGAGGCGACGGCACGGGTCTGCGGCGTCGATGCCGATCTGATCCGGCAGGCGGCGCGGCTCTACGCCACCGGCGGCAACGCGGCCATCTATTACGGCCTCGGCGTCACCGAGCACAGCCAGGGCTCGACCGCGGTCATGGCGCTCGCCAACCTCGCCATGGCGACCGGCAACCTCGGCAGGAACGGCGTCGGCGTGAATCCGCTGCGTGGCCAGAACAACGTGCAGGGCTCGTGCGACATGGGCTCGTTCCCGCACGAATTCCCCGGCTACCGCCATGTCGGCATCGATTCGGTGCGCCGCATCTACGAGGATTTGTGGGGGGTGACGCTCGACAGCGAACCGGGCCTGCGCATCCCCAACATGCTCGACGCCGCCGTCGACGGCACCTTCAAGGGCATCTACATCCAGGGCGAGGACATCCTGCAATCCGACCCCGACACCAGACACGTCGCCGCAGGGCTCGCCGCCATGGAATGCGTGGTGGTGCACGACCTGTTCCTCAACGAGACGGCGCGCTACGCGCATGTTTTCCTGCCCGGCTCCACCTTCCTCGAAAAGGACGGCACCTTCATCAACGCCGAACGGCGCATCAACCTGGTGCGCAAGGTGATCGAGCCCAAGGCGCGCTACGCCGACTGGGAAGCCACGCAGGAACTGGCGCGGGCGCTCGGCCTCGACTGGAACTACACGCATCCGTCGCAGATCATGGACGAGATCGCGGCGACCACGCCGACCTTCGCCGGGGTCACCTTCGACCTGCTCGAACGCGAAGGCTCGGTGCAATGGCCTTGTAACGAGAAGGCCCCGCTCGGCACGCCGATCATGCACATCAGCGGCATCGTACGCGGCAAGGGCCATTTCGTGCGCACCGAATATGTGGCGACGGACGAGAAGGTCGGGCCGCGCTTCCCGCTGCTGCTCACCACCGGCCGCATCCTGTCCCAGTACAATGTCGGCGCCCAGACGCGGCGTACCGGCAACGTCGCCTGGCACGACAAGGACGTGCTCGAAATCCATCCGCACGACGCCGAGGACCGCGGCATCCGCAACGGCGACCTGGTGCGCCTGTCCAGCCGCTCCAGCGACACGACGCTGCGCGCGCTGGTGACCGACAGGGTGGCGCCGGGCGTGGTCTACACCACCTTCCACCACCCGGAGACGCAGGCCAACGTCATCACCACCGACTTCACCGATTGGGCGACCGGCTGCCCCGAATTCAAGGTGACGGCGGTGCAGGTCGCGCCTTCCAACGGGCCGAGCGAATGGCAGATCGAATATGACGAACTGTCGCGCAAGACCCGACGCATCGCCGTGGAACCGGCGGAATAGGCTTGGCCGGGTGGGAAATGGCGAGCACGCTGCGGCACGGGCGAGTTCTTGACCTCTCACCTTATGGGGGGGGCACCCCGTCGCGCTTCGAGCGCTGTCTTTCTTCGCCGGGACAGGGGAGCCGGCTGCGGGAATCCGCGGGGTTCGTGGGCTTCAGTACCCCCACCCCTACCCCCTCCCCACAAGGGAGAGGGGAACGCCGGTTTGGCCGTTTCCTCGAAAAAACTGGCGTCTTAGATCGCGACGCTGCCTCAAAATCCCCCTCCCCCTTGTGGGGAGGGGTTAGGGGTGGGGGTATGCGGCACGCAAAGGCAGCCGGTTTCCCCTGCGCCCTCGCCTCGCCTTCGGGGGATGTCGTATCATGACCGACCGCCCCGCCGTCACGCAGACCTCGCGGATCGCGCATCGCCTGAGCGGCACGCAGACCGCCGCCCGCATGGTGCCGGAGGAGACGCCGGTGGCGTTTTCCTACGGCGGCACCACCCATGCGGTGATGATGGCCTCGCCCGCGGATTTCGAGGACTTCGCGCTCGGCTTCTCCCTTACCGAAGGCATCGTCTCCTCGCCCGGGGAGATCGCGTCGATCGAGGTGCAGGATCTCGGCGCCGGCATCGATATCCAGGTCCGTCTCAAGGACACCGCCAACAGGCGCTTCGAGGTGCGGCGGCGCAGGCTCGCCGGCCCGGTCGGCTGCGGCCTGTGCGGCATCGAATCGATCGAGGAAGCGATGCGCTCGGTCGATGCGGTGGACGGTGCGGCGCTGGCGCTGGATGCCGCCGACGTGGTCGGCGCGGTCAGGCTGCTGTCGAAACGGCAACCCTTCCATGCCGAGACCGGGGCGGTCCACGCCGCCGGCTTCTACTTCCCCGGCAAGGGGATCGTGCTGGCGCGCGAGGACGTCGGACGCCACAACGCGCTGGACAAGCTGGCGGGCGCGCTGGCCAGAGCCGACATCGACGGAAAAGCCGGCGCGGTGGTCGTCACCTCGCGCGTTTCCGTCGAGATGGTGCAGAAAACCGCTGCCATCGGCGCACCCGTCATCATCGCCGTTTCGGCACCCACGGCGCTTGCCATCCGGACGGCGCAAGAGGCCGGCATGACGCTAGTCGCGCTGGTGCGCGGCGAGGAATTCGACATCTTCACCCATCCCGACCGCATTTCATCCGGAGCCACCCGCCATGTCGCCTGACAAGCTCATCTACCAGGTCAACCAGATCGCGACATTCTTCCGGTCGAAGCCGCATGCCGAGGGTGTCGCCGGCGTCGCCGACCATATCAACAAGTTCTGGGAGCCGCGCATGCGCCGCCAGTTCTTCGAAATGATCGAGGCCGGCGCGAAGGGATTCGACCCACTGGTGCTGGAAGCCGCACCTGGCGTACGCAAGCCGGTGGCGAGCCCGCTCGACCAGATGGCGCGCTAGCCATCCGGTCTTTTGCCGTTTGCCCCGGTCCACGCTGCTTTTGGCCGATGCAAGGTTGACCTCGGCTCCTATCTGGTCAAGTTTCTGCGCGCTGCTTCGGCAGCCCAGATAGCGGAAAAGGGAGCAGCATGGCCGGACAAGCGCTGATCGTCATCGATTTGCAGAACGATTTCTGTCCGGGCGGCGCGCTGGCGGTCGCCGGCGGCGACGAGATCGTGCCGCTGGTCAACGCCATGATCCGCGATGCCGAGCATGTCTTGCTGACGCAGGACTGGCACCCGGCCGGCCATTCGAGCTTCGCTTCCAGCCATCCCGGCAAGGAACCGTTCCAGACCGTCATCATGCCCTATGGCGAGCAGACGCTGTGGCCGGACCACTGCATTCAGGGCAGCGCCGGCGCTGATTTTCATTCCGGCCTGGCCTGGACCAGGGCGGAACTGGTGATCCGCAAGGGTTTTCGCCCGGCCATAGACAGTTATTCGGCCTTTTTCGAGAACGACCACGCAACCCCGACGGGGCTTGCGGGTTATCTGCGGGAACGCGGCATCTCGGCGATCACGCTCGCCGGGCTCGCGACCGATTTCTGCGTCGCCTTCTCGGCGCTGGACGCGGTGAAACAGGGCTTTGCCGTCACTGTGCGACTCGATGCCTGCCGCGGCATCGACCTGGGCGGCTCGATGGAAACGATGCTCGGGCGCATGCGGGACGCCGGCGTGACGCTGGCATGACCGAGGCCACCGCGTGAAGACGCGGGCGCGACAAAGGGTGAGGGATTTCATGCGGGTTTCGAAACTGGTAACGGCCGCGCTGTGGCTAGCGGCGCTGGCGTTGTGCCCGCAGGCCGCGCTGGCTGCCGAGGAACACGGGCTGCCGGGCGCCACGATGTCGCTGTGGTGGGCGTTGCCGTTTGCCGGCCTGCTGCTTTGCATCGCCAGCGGGCCGCTGCTGTTCCACCATGTCTGGGAGAACCATTACGGCAAGATCTCCGCATTGTGGGCAGTGCTGGTGGTGATACCGATGGCCGCCGCCTTCGGCATTTCCACGGCCGGCGAAGCGGTGCTGCACGCGCTGCTGCTGGAATATATGTCGTTCATCATCCTTCTGTTTGCGCTGTTCACCATTTCGGGCGGCATCCTCGTTGCCGGCAACATCCACGGCACGCCGCTGGTCAACACCGGCCTGCTTCTGATCGGCTCGATCCTCGCTTCGATCATCGGCACGACGGGAGCAGCCATGGTGATGATCCGGCCGATGATCCGCGCCAACGACAACCGGCCGTTCAACGCCCATGTCGTCGTCTTCTTCATTTTCCTCGTCGCCAATATCGGCGGTTCGCTTACCCCGCTCGGCGACCCGCCGCTGTTCCTCGGCTTCCTGCGCGGCGTCGACTTCTTCTGGACGACCGTCCATCTGCTGCCGGACACGCTGTTCGTCGGCGGCATCGTGCTCGCCGTCTTCTTCGTGCTGGACACGATCCTGCACCGCCGCGAGCAAGGCGCGCCGAAGATCAAGGACCCGACGCCCGACAAGAAGGTGCGGCTGAGGGGCCTCGCCAACGTGCCTCTGCTCGCCGGCGTCATCGGCGCGATCCTGATGTCGGCTTCGTGGAAGCCGGGCGTCACCTTCGCCATTCACGGCGTCGAGGTCGAATTGCAGAATCTCGTGCGCGACGCCGTCATCCTGGCACTGGCCTTCGTGTCGCTCGCCGTGTCGCGCAAGGAGTACCGCGCCGCCAACGGCTTCGAATGGGGGCCGATCGCCGAGGTGGCGAAACTGTTCGCGGCCATCTTCATCTGCATCGCCCCGGTCGTGGCGATCCTGCGCGCCGGCCTCGACGGTGCCCTGGCGCCGTTGGTCGCGGCCGTAACCCTGCCCGGCGGCCAGCCCAACGACATGGCCTATTTCTGGATGACCGGCCTGTTGTCGTCCGTGCTCGATAACGCGCCGACCTATCTGGTGTTCTTCGAACTGGCCGGCGGCGACCCGCAGCACCTGATGACCGAATTCGCCTCGACGCTGGCAGCCATTTCGGCGGGTGCCGTGTTCATGGGCGCCAACACCTATATCGGCAATGCGCCGAACTTCATGGTCTACGCCATCGCCCGGCGGCAGGGCATCAACATGCCGAGTTTCTTCGGCTACATGCTGTGGTCGGGGGTGATCCTGATCCCGGCGTTCGTGCTGTCTAGCCTGCTGTTCTTTGGATAGCAGGCTTAGCTTACGCCGACATAGCGCTTGACCAGCGAAGGGTCGGCACGCAAGGCGTCGATGCCTACCGTCTCGCGGCTGCGGCCGTTCTCGATGAAAGTGACGCGGTCGGCCAGCGACAGTACGGCCTCGACGCGCTGCTCGACCAGGATCGTGGAAACGCCACGGTCGCGCAAGCCGGCTACCGTCTCGCGGATTTTGTCGATCATCGACGGCATCAGCCCTTCCGTCGGCTCGTCCAGCAGCAGCACCTTCGGTTCGAGGCAGAGCGCGCGCGCCATCGCCAGCATCTGCTGCTCGCCGCCCGACAGCGTGCCGGAGCGCTGTTTCAGCCGCGCGCGCAGCAGCGGAAACAGTTCCAGCACCGCCTCTTTCGTCGCCTCTCCCCTGCCGCGCGCCATCAGGCCGATCTGGAGATTTTCGGCCACCGTCATGTCGGCAAACAGCCGCCGGCCCTGCGGCACATAGGCAACGCCCGCCTTCGGCACTTCATGCGCGGGCAGCGGCGTCAGGTCGCGTCCCTCCAGCCGGATCGAGCCGGCGGCCGCTGGCACCAGGCCCATGATCGCCTTCAGCATCGTCGTCTTGCCGGCGCCGTTGCGGCCAAGCAGGCACAGCACCTCGCCCGCCTGCAGCGAAAGCTCGACTCCGTGCAGGATCTGGACCTCGCCATAAAAGCAGTCGAGACCGGCGACGGTGAGCACCTCAGCCATGGGCCGCCCCCAGATAGGCGGCCTGTACCGCCTGGTTCTCGCGGATTTCTTCGGGCGTGCCTTCGGCCAGGATTTTCCCCGCCTCCATCACGGTGATGCGGCCGGCAAGCTCCATCACCACTTTCATGTTGTGCTCGATGACGAGCACCGTCGCATCCCGCGCGATTTCTCGGACAAGGCGGATGAAGGACTCGATCTCGCCGTCGGCCAGCCCCTGCGTCGGCTCGTCGAGGATGAGCAGACGCGGCTTCAGCGCCAGCCCCATCGCCACTTCCAGCAGGCGCTGGTGGCCATAGGCGAGTTGGCCGGCCGGCGTGGCGGCGCGATCGGCGAGGCCGACCTTTTCCAGCACCCCCATCACCCCCGCCCGCACCGCGCCCCTACCGCGGCCGTCCTCAAGCGTGCGCTGCACCGGCAAGGCTACATTGTCGTAGACGGGCAGATTGGCGAAGATGCTGGTGATCTGGAACGTGTAGGCGATGCCGAGCCGCACCCGCCGGTGCGCAGGCAGACGGGTGATGTCGCCTCCATCGAAGGCGATGGTCCCGGCCGACGGCGCGAGGCGGCCGCAGACAAGGCTGACGAAGGTGGTCTTGCCGGCGCCGTTAGGCCCGATGAGGGCGCGGATTTCCCCCTGGTTCAACGCGAAATCGACGCCGTCCACAGCGCGCAGGCCACCGAAATCACGCGACAGGCCCCTGGTGGTCAGAAGCGGCGGGGTGGCAACCATCGGTGTAACCATCAGGGCAACCATCCCAGCCAGCGCTCACGGAGGGTTCCCAGAACGCCCCTGGGGAAAAACAGCACCAGAAGGATCAGCACCACGCCGACGACCAGCAGGTAGGCAGAGGTGTAGAAGCTGGTGACGTCGATCACATAGTACATCACCAGCGTGCCGACCAGCGGCCCGAGCACGGTCGCGGCCCCGCCGAGCAGCACCCACAAGAGCGGCAGGATGGAATACTGGATCGAGGCGAAGCTGGAGCCGACATAGCCAAATAAAAGTGCGTAAGCAGCCCCGGCGGCGGCGCAGAGCGTGCCGGAGACGACCATCACGGCGAGCTTGCCGGCAAAGGTGTCGTAGCCCAGCATTTTCGTGCGCTCCTCGTTTTCGCGGATGGCGACCAGCACCCGGCCGTGGCGTGAGCGCACAATGGCGAGCGTGACCAGCAGGGCGACGCAGAGCACGGCAAGCGCCATCATATAGCGCACGGTCGGATGGGTGAGATCGAGCGAGGCCCCGGCCAGACGCACGACGCGCACCGCCTGTGGCACCACCACACCCTGGTCGCCGCCGGTCCAGGGCGCAAAATAGAGGATGGCAAGGAAGAACGCCTGTGCGAACATCATGGTGACGATCATGAAGGCGACGCCGCTGGTGCGCAGCGCAAGCAACCCGACGGCCAGAGACAGCAGCGCGCCGCACGCAACCCCGCCTGCAAAGGCGAGCGGCACACCCCAGCCAAGATGCACCACGGCAAGGCCCGAGCCGTAGAGGCCGGCGGCAAAGAACATCGCATGGCCGAGGCTGAGCAACCCGACATAGCCGAACAAAAGATTGTAGCCCATGGCGAAGGCCGCGAGCACCATGATGCGGGAGAACAGGCTCTGGTGGTAATCCGGCAGGACGAAATTGAGCGCGAACAATAGCCCGACGACGCCGAGATGCAGCGCGTAGATCTTTGCCGGCGACGCTTGATCGTTCATCGCGCCACCGTCCCGAACAGGCCCTGCGGCCGGAACACCAGCACCATGGCGACGATCAGCGTGGCGATGATCTTGGCCAGCGTCGGCGAAAAGAACATGGAGACGATGCCGTCCGAAAGCCCGATCAGCAGGGCGGCGACCACGGTGCCGCGCAGCGAGCCGAGGCCGCCGATGATGACCACGACGAAGGACAACAGCAGCGGGTCCTGCCCCATCAGGTAATGTGCCTGGCTGATGGGCACGATCAGCACGGCGGCGACGGCCGCCAGCATGGCGCCGAGCGCGAAGGTGCCGGCATAGACGCGGTCGACCGGAATGGCGAAGGCCTGCGCCGTCTCGCGGTCGTATTGCGTGGCGCGCATGAGAAGCCCGATCTTCGTGCGCGTCAGCAGCAGCCATGTCGCGATGAGGATCAGCGCCGAGGCGGCGATCACCGCCAGTTTGTAGCCGGAGTAGCCGAACCACGGCAGCGCGATGCGCACGTTGAAGGGCGGCGGCACCGGATGTGCGTCGGGACCGTAGAAGGTCAGCGCCAATTGCTGGATGATGTAGAGCAGGCCGATGGTGGCGACGATGGTCGCCTGCGGCTCGTAGCCCAGCCGGCGCAGCACCAGCCGCTCAGCCACCAGCGCCACCGCGCCGACGGCGAGCGGCGCTAGGATCAGGGCCGCGAGAAAACCCAGCGCCGGCGGTCCGCCGACGGCATTGGCGATCGCCCACGCCAGCACCGCGCCCAGCATGAACAGTTCGCCATGGGCGATGTTGACGATGCGCATGACGCCGAACACCAGCGACAGGCCAAGCGCCGTCAGCGCCAGCACCGCGCTGCTGACCAGCCCTTCCAGAACGGCAAGCAAAAGATGCGGTCCAAAGGCCATGGCCTCCCCTATCCTCGCTACAGGAAGAAAGACAAGGTGCCGGCGCCGCTCATGAGAGTCACCCCGCCCTCATGAGCAGCACAGGCAATCGGTCAGAACGCCATCTTGGTGTAGTCGACGTCCGACTCGTAGAGCCCGTCTTCGATGGGCGTGCGGTGGATGACGTTCAGCCTGCCGCCTTCCAGCTTGGAAATATACTGGACGCCGAACACCTGGTGCAGCTTGCCGTTGAAGCGCTTCGGCCCCTGCGGATGCTCCGGCCCCTCGGCAAGATCGGTCAGCGCTTCGGTCGCCTCCACCAGGCTCGCGCGGTCTTCCGGCCCCTTGTAGCCGCAATCCTCCATCGCCTTCTTGATGACGTAGAGCGTTTCCCAGCAACCGAACATATGGCCGGCCGTGGATACGTCCTTCGGGTCGCCGACCGCAGCGCCGTTGTCGTCGATGCCGACAGCGGCGCGATAGGCCTTTTGCGCATCGCTGTCGTCAGGCTGCGCATAGCGCGGCGAGCCTTCCCAGAAATGGCTGCCTTCCAGATAGTCGAGGCCGGGGCTGTTGATGTCGACGCCTTCCAGCGAGTCGATGAAGCCGAACAGCTTCGGACCGCTGGTGCCGTAGAACTCGCCCAGTTCCTTGACGAAGGTCAGCACCGCCGGCCCGACCATGACGTGATAGAGCACCTCGGTCTCGGCAGGAATCTGCGGGAAATACTTGGTGAAGGAGGATTCCGTCGGCGGAATGGCGATCCTGGCCACCACCTCGGCACCGTTCTTCTCCAGCGCCGGCGGCAGGAAGTCGCGATGGTCGTAGCCGAACGCATAGTCTGGATAGATCATGGTGACCTTCTTGCCGGCATTGGCGGCGATCCACGGCGCCATCGACGACACCTGCTGGCGAACGTCGGTGATACCGGGCTGCAGGCACCAGCGATTCATCTTGCCGGACGCGACGTGATAGCCCTCGCTGACCACGTAGTACGGCATCTTGAGTTCGCCCGCCGTCGGCGCGGAGCCGACGACGACGTTGGAAAACAGCGTGCCGTAGACAATGTCGGTCTTGTGCTGCTTGGCGAACTTCGTCACCACCTCGGCGCCGCGCCCGGCATCGGTGCCGTCATCCTCGACAATGACCTCGACCGGACGGCCGTTGATGCCGCCGGCATCGTTGATCGCCTTGATCGCGGCGGCGGTGGTCTTCTCGTACCAATGGGCATAGGTGGCGCCGATGCCGGTGCGATGCGACTGGAAGCCGATGCGGATGGGAGCCGAACTCTGCGCCTGCGCATAGCGCACGAAGCCGGGGGCCGCCATCAGGCTAGCGCCCGCCGCCAACCCTTTCAGCGCCGTGCGGCGGCTAAGCCCGGTTGCGGTCAGATCGAAAAATCCCCTGGTGTCCGGCATCGAAGGTCCTCTTGCTGAGCGTGTCAGCCGCCCTGGCGGCAAAGAATGGAACACGTCCCTCCATAAAGGATCGGGGGGCAAAGGGGAAATCGAAATTCCAATTATTCCGATGGCCGATCAACGTGTTAGGGTGAAGGGTCCGGCCGACCCCGGCCAACACCTTCCGCAAGGGAATATGCCTATACCTTGACCACGTGGCGGGCGCGGTCCTTCTCGCCGAAAATGTGGAGATAGCGCTCGATCTCGGCGATGTCACCGGTGGCTTTCTCCGGATTGTCGGAGAGCTTGACCGCCGGACGGCCGTTGGCCTCGGTGACCTTGCAGACCAGCGAAATCGCATCCAGCCGGTTGGTCGGCACCGGTGCGCAGCCCTCGAAATCGTTGGTGAGGTTGGTGCCCCAGCCGAAGGCCATGCGCACCTTGCCGTGGAAATGCCGATAGGTCTCCACGATCGTCTCGACCTCAAGTCCGTCGGAAAAGATCAGCAGCTTCTGCTTCGGGTCACGCCCCCTCTGCCGCCACCAGGCGATGATCCGCTCGCCGGCCTCGATCGGCGGCGCGCTGTCGGGGCGAAAGCCGGTCCAGTCGGCCACCCAGTCCGGCGCATCGCGCAGGAAGGCGGCAGTGCCGAAGGCATCCGGCAGCACGATCAACAGGTTGCCGCCATAGTAGCGCTGCCAGTCCTGCAGCACCTTGTAAGGCGCTTGCCGCAGTTCCCGCTCGCTGTCGGCAAGGGCGGCCAGCACCATCGGCAATTCATGGGCGTTGGTGCCGAGCGCCTCGAGGTCGTTGTCCATGGCGAGCAGCACGTTCGAGGTACCGGTAAAGGCGGCGCCGATGCCCTCCTTCAGCGCCTCCACGCACCAGCGCTGCCACAGGAAGGAGTGGCGGCGGCGCGTGCCGAAATCGGAAATGTTGATATCCGGAAGCGCCTTCAGCAGGTCGGTCTTGGCCCACATCTTGGCCTTGGCGCGGGCATAAAGGACATCCAGCGCAAAGGGACCGTAGGCCCGCATCGCGGCGCGCGAGCGCAATTCGTTGATGATGGCGAGGGCGGGAATCTCCCACAGCGTGGTGTACATCCACGGGCCGGAGAACGTAAGCTCGAACTGACCATCGCGCTTTTCAAGATGGTACTCAGGCAGCCGGAAATTCTCCAGCCAGGCGAGGAATTCCGGCTCGAATATCTGCTTGCGGCCGTAGAAATTGTTGCCGCCCAGCCAGATCATCTCCTTTTTCGTGAAACGCAGCGTACGCGCGTGGTCGAGCTGCTCGCGCAGTTCCCCCTCGTCGATCTCTTCGGCAAGGCGGACGGAGGTGGCGCGGTTGATCAGCGAAAAGGTGGCCTGGACCTTCGGGTACATGCCCCAGATCATCTGCAGCATCAGAAGCTTGTAGAAATCCGTATCGAGCAGGCTGCGCACGATCGGATCGAGCTTCCACGTATGGTTGTAGACGCGGCGCGCAATGTCCGTTTTTGTCATGGCCGTTGTCGCCTTCGCTGCGAGATGGGACGGTCTGCGGCAAGCCTCTTAGCATCGAATCCGCCCGAACGCTCCCCGCTTTCCCCGCTGGCCCGACAAAAAATACGGCGGCGGCCGGCTTCCAATTCAGGGTGCCATTGCCGGATCGAGCTGCATCCGCCGCTCGCGGCGCAGCCAGCGCGCGAGCAGCAGCACCGCGACCACCGCCAGCCCGGCCGACAGGCCGATCCAGACGCCGATGCCCGCCATACCGAAATGGAAGGCAAGCAGGATGCCGAGCGGCATGCCGACACCCCAATAGCCGATGGCGGCGATGACCATAGGCACGCCGGTGTCATGCAGGCCGCGCAACATGCCCGCGCCGACCGCCTGCGCCCCGTCGACGATCTGGAACAACGCGGCAAAGACGAGGAAGGACGCCGCGATCGCCACCACCTCGGCATTAGCCGGATTGCCGGTGTCGATGAACAGGCTGATAAGCCAATGCGGCATCAGGATCATGATCAGCGCCGACAGCGCCATGAAGCCGACGCCGACGCCGTAGGCCGCCCAGCCGGCCCGGCTGACACCGGCGGCATCGCCCGCGCCATAGGCGGTGCCGACCCGCACGGTGGCGGCCTGATTGACCCCGAGCGGCACCATGAAGGAGATCGAGCACAACTGAATGACGATCGCATAGGCGGCGAGCGAGGTGGCGCCGATGATGCCCATGAGGAAGGCGGCAAGGTTGAACAGCGTCGTCTCGAACGCCATCATGGCGGCGATCGGCATGCCGAGCCGCATCAACTGCCGGAAGCGCGGCCAGTCCGAACGCCAGAAGCGGCCGAACAGGCGGTAGCGCCGGAACTGGCGGTCGAGCAGAACCACGAGCACCATGCCGACAAACATCAGCAGGCTGGACAGGCTGGTGGCGATACCGGAGCCGACGATGCCCAGCCGCGGAAAGCCGAAATGGCCGAAGACCAGGGCCCAGTTGGCGAGCAGGTTGAAGCCGACGGCGACGAAGGCGACGACGGTCGCCCAGCCCGGCCGCTCCAGCGTGGTGATGAAGGAACGCAGCACGATATAGCCGTAGAAGGGCAGCAAGCCCCATTGCAGCGCATGCAGATAGGCCCCGGCGGCGGCCGCGAGCTTCTGTTCCTGCCCGAGCAGGAGCAGGATTTCCTCGCCGTGCCACAACAGCAGCCAGATCGGCAGCGCGATGAAGACGGCGGCCCAGAACCCCTGGCGCACGGTGCGGCGCACGTCGCGCACCGAATGCCGGTTGCGACCGATTTCGCGCGCCATCATCGGTATGGTGGCCAGCATGAGGCCGAGCCCGAATATCATCGGCGCGAAATAGAGGTTGGTGCCCAGCGCGCCCGCCGCCAGCGTGTCGGCGTCGACGCGGCCGAGGATCATGACATCGGTGACCGTCATCGCGGTCTGGGCAAGGTTGGTCAGCACCATCGGCCACGACAGCGCCAGCGTCGCCTTTATTTCAGAACGCCACGGCTTTGCCGTCGCCAGCGCGGCGGCCTCGATCGAATACATTGTCGCTCAACTTTCCAGCGGCGCATCGGCAGGAGCCGGAAGCCGCTAACGAACAGAGAAAACCGTCGGTTTCCACCGCATCAAGGCAACGCTTTTGAACGAATTGCGACATTTTGGCAAGACGCGAGCGCCGGGCAGCGATTGAGCCAGGGAGAAGCTTACGCCAGCGCATCCAGCGCGCGGCGTTGCCGGTGCATTTCCAGGAAGACGCGGAAGTCGCGGTCGAAGCGGCTGGCCGCGGCCGGATTGGGCCGGCGTGTCCTTACGTCCTGCCGCATGGCGATGCCGGCGGCGGCAAGGCCGGGGTGAAGGCCGGCGGCGGTGGCGGCGACCATCGCGGTTCCAACGAGCACGGCTTCGTCCGCCAGCGGCTCGATCACCGTGCAGCCGGTGACATCGGCATAAAGCTCCATCATCAGCGGGTTGCGGGTATGGCCGCCGGTGACGTGCAGCGTGTCGATCAGGTAGCCGTTGGCGTTCAACGCGGTCAGGATATGACGCACGCCGAGCGCGAGCGCCACCGCCGTGCGCCAGTACAGCCGGCACAGGCTGTCGAAGGAAGCGTCCAGCGCAAGCCCGCTGACGACGCCGAGCGCATGCGGGTCGGCGAGCGGCGAACGGTTGCCATGGAAATCGGGCAGGACATGCAGACGGCCGGCAAGGTCGAGCCCTTCGACGGCGCGCAACTCGCCGATGCGCGCGGCGATACGGGTATGGGCGGCGGCGTCCGGCTCGCCGCCGGCCCCGTGCCAGCGGATGACGTGGTCGAGCAGCGCGCCGGTGGCGGACTGGCCGCCCTCAGACAGCCACAGACCCGGCAGCGCGACACCGTAATAAGGCCCCCACACGCCGGCGAAGGGCAGCGGCTGCGGCGTCATCGCCATGACGCAACTGGAGGTCCCGGCGATCAGCGCCAGATGCCGGCCGATGGTTTCCGGATCGCCGGCATAGCCGCCGAGCACGCCGAGCGCCCCGGCATAGGCATCGATGACGCCGGCCCCGACCCGGCATGTCCCGGCAAGGCCGAGCTCGGAAGCGGCCTGCGGCGACAGCGGGCCGAGATCGGCCCCGACAGGGCTCGCCCTTTGCGGCAAGGCGCCGTGCTCGAACAGGTCTTCCAGCCCGACGGCGGCGAAGAAATCGGGCCGCCAACCCGTTTCTTCATGCGCCAGATAGGCCCACTTGGCGGTCAAGGTGCATTGCGAGCGCGCCAGCGAACCGGTCGCCTTCCAGCTCAGGAAATCGGCGAGGTCGAACAAAAGGCCGGCTCGCGCCCAGCTTTCGGGCAGGTGGCGCTTCAGCCACATCAGCTTCGGCGTTTCCATCTCGGGCGACATGACGCCGCCGACATAGGCCAGGACCGGGTGCCCGGTCGCGGTGCACTCGTCGGCCTCGGCAATGGCCCGGTGATCGAGCCAGGCGATGGTGTCCCAGCGCCTTTCGCCGCAGCGCGAAGCGGTGAGTTGGCCGCCGTTTCGGTCGCGCACGACCAGCGAGCAGGTGGCGTCGAAGGCGATGCCGACGACGGCCTGCGCCTCGACGCCTGCCTTTTCACGCGCCGCGCGCACCGCGATGCAGACGGCGGACCAGATGTCCTCGGAATCCTGCTCGGCGAAATCGGCTTGCGGGCGGTTCATCGCGATCGGGTGCTCGGCGCGACCGAACAGCTTCCCGCGTCGGTCGAGGATCGCGGCGCGGGCGCTTCCCGTGCCGACATCGACCGCGCAGACGAACCCGGTTTCCAAGGCGCTTCTTCTCTCGCTTCAACGCTTAGTTGCGACAGCGCAAGAGACTATAGAGGCCGCGCCGGGCGGCGCAAGCGGGGCGGCAGGGGCTGTAGGCCGGGGCAATCGTCCATGAAGAAATTGCCCGCGACGCGAGCGGAGTTCCACAGGCGATCCGGTCAGAGCGTGCCAGCGAGGTAGCGCGTCAGCGTTACGCGAGCGCCGTTCGCCCACAGCGCACGAAGCGCGTGGGCGAAGACGGCGGCGAAAACGGGAGAGCGGCCGACGTCGCCATAGATGTCCTCCATGGCGAGCCAGGCGGCGGGATCGTCCTTCGCCGCCCGGGCGGTGGCCTGCATGCGCTCCCAGTTCGGGTCGTTGGGTTCGATGACGGCGCCGGAATCGGTGGCGCCGAAGCAATAGCGGCACCACAGCGCCGATTCGAGCGCCAGCCCGGCCACGTTTTGGCCCGCCTTCAGCCGATCGGCGATGGTGGGAATAATGAACTTCGGCTGGCGGTTGGAGCCGTCGAGGCAGAGCCGGCGCACCGTGTCGCCGATCTTCGGATTGGAAAAGCGCTTCTCGATGAGTTGGTAATAGGCTTCGAGGCTGGTGTCGGGAACCGGCGGCACGGTGGGGATGATCTCGTCGTGCTCGACCTTGTCGAGGAAATTTCGCACCAGCGGCTCGGCCATCGCCTCATGCACGAAATGAATGTCCATCAGGCCGGCCGGATAGGCGATCGCCGCATGGCCGCCGTTGAGGATGCGGATTTTCATCAATTCATAGGGCGAGACATCGGCCACGAACTGCACGCCGACCTTTTCGAGAGGCGGCCGGCCGTCGGTGAACCTGTCCTCCAGCACCCATTGCCGGAACGGCTCGCAGAATACCGGCCAGTTGTCCTCGACGCCGAATTCCTTCGCCAGGATGGCGCGCTCGCGGTCCGTGGTAGCCGGCGTGATGCGATCGACCATGGCGTTCGGGAACGCGACATGCCCGCTCACCCAGGCGGCCAGATCCTCGTCGATCAAGAGGGCGAGGCCGACGACGCCGTCGTAGGTCACCTTGCCGTTATGGGGAATGTTGTCGCAGGACATGACGGTGAACGGCACGATGCCGTCGTCGCGGCGGCGTCTCAGGCCGGCAAGGATGATGCCGAACACGGTTTTCGGCGCGCCGGGATTCTGCGCGTCGGCGACGATGGCCGGATGGGTCGGATCGAACAGGCCGGAAGCCGGGTCGATGAAATAGCCGCCTTCGGTGATGGTCAGCGACACGATCTTTATCGCCGGGTCGGCCAGCCGCGCGATGATGGCCGCACCATCGCCGGGAGTAATGAAATCGACCATCGAGCCGGTGACGCGGGCACTCATATGGCCCTCGTCCTGCTCGACCACGGTGGTCAGCCAGTCCTGCTCCGCCAGCTTTTTCCGGCCTTCTTTCTCACCGTCGAAAACGCCCGCCCCGACCAGCGCCCAGTCATGGCCGAGGCCAAGGGTAAACAGGTCGTCCAGGTAGACCGCCTGATGGGCGCGATGAAAATTGCCGACGCCGAAATGCAGGATGCCGGCCTTCAGCGCGGAACGGTCGTATTTCGGCCGGCCGACCTTGGCGGGAAGGGAGGCGAGGTTCGACAGGGAAAGTTTCGTGGTCATGCTGAATGGTCCTCGCTGAAGCTTGCGACGGCACGCCTGTACCCTTGAGTCAGGGCAACCGGACAGAGCGCGACGGAGTGGGGGGCGAGCCTTCCAGGCGAGGCGAAAAGGGCGGCCATCTTCAGCTCATCCACTGGCCGCCGTCGACGTTGTAGGTCTGGGCAACGATGTAGTCGGCCTCGGCGCTGGCGAGGAACACTGCCATGCCGGTCAGGTCTTCCGCCCTGCCCATGCGGCCGTAAGGAACGCCCTCGCCGACCAGTTTCTTCTTCTCGCCGAGAGGCCGGTTCTCATATTTGGCGAACAGCGCGTCGACGCCGTCCCAGTGCTCGCCGTCGACGACGCCGGGGGCGATGGCGTTGACGTTGATGCGATGCTTGATGAGATCCAATCCGGCCGACTGGGTGAGCGAGATCACCGCCGCCTTGGTGGCGCAATAGACGGCCACCAGCGGCTCCCCGCGCCGCCCGGCCTGGCTCGCCATGTTGATGATCCTGCCACCCTGCCCGCGCGCGATCATCGAGCGGGCAGCCGCCTGCATCATGAACAGCGTGCCGGCGACGTTGACCGAAAACAGCCTGTCGTAGCTCGCCTTGCCGATTTCGACGATGGGCGCGGCATCGAACAGGGCGGCGTTGTTGATGAGGATATCGAGACCGCCGGTGCGTTCCTCCACCGCCTTCACCGCCGCGTCGATGGAAGCGAGATCGGTGACGTCGAGCTTCACCGCATAGGCCTTGTCGCCAATGGCTTCGGCCGTCTTTTGTGCCGCCTCGAGGTTGATGTCGGCAATGGCGACGGTGGCGCCTTCCCGCACATAGGCCTCGGCGAAGGCGCGGCCGATACCGCGCGCCGAACCGGTTATCAGGGCGGATTTGCCGGGAAGCCGCATGTCAGATTGCCTTTCCATCGGGGCCGAAGCGGTGCAGCTTGCTCTGGTCCGGCGTCAGGTAGATCGTATCGCCGTGCCGGGCTACCATCTCGCCGTCCGCACGCACGGTGAGCGCCCCGATCCCGTCCGCCTGCACATGCAGGAAAGTGTCGGAGCCGAGATGCTCGGCGACGCCGACCTTGGCCTGCCATTCACCCGCCGTGGTCGAAATCTTCAAATGCTCGGGGCGGATGCCGATGGTCTTGGCGCCATGCTTTTCGGCCGGTGCGCCTTCGATCAGGTTCATCCTCGGCGAACCGATGAAGCCGGCGACGAACAGGTTGGCGGGCTTCCTGTAGAGCTCCATCGGCGAGCCGACCTGCTCGATATTGCCGGCGTTCAGCACCACGATCTTGTCGGCCATGGTCATGGCCTCGACCTGGTCGTGGGTGACGTAGATCATCGTCGTCTTGAGCTGCTGGTGCAGTTCGGAAATCTCCAGCCGCATGGTGCCGCGCAGCGCCGCGTCGAGGTTGGACAGCGGCTCGTCGAACAGGAAGGCCGACGGCTGGCGCACGATGGCGCGGCCGATGGCGACGCGCTGCCGCTGGCCGCCGGAAAGCTGGCCCGGCCGCCGCTCCAGATAGTTGGTGAGGTTGAGTACCCGCGCCGCTTCGGCCACCTTCCGGTCGATGGCGGCCTTGTCCTCGCCGGCCATCTTCAGCGGGAAGGCGATGTTCCTGGCGACGCTCATGTGCGGGTAGAGTGCGTAGGACTGGAATACCATGGCGAGCTTGCGCCTGGCCGGCGCCTCGTTGGTGACGTCGCGCCCGTCGATATGGATCGAGCCGCCGCTGGTGTCCTCCAGCCCGGCGATGAGCCGAAGCAACGTGGACTTGCCACAGCCCGACGGGCCGACGAAGACCACGAACTCGCCGTCCTTGATGACCAGGTCGATGCCGGGGATGATGACGGTCGAGCCGAACGCCTTGGATACGTTGTTGAGCGTGATGTTTCCCATGGTGTCTCTCCCGCCTCGTCCTATTTTACCGCACCGAAGGTCAGGCCGCGCACCAGTTGGCGCTGCGAGAACCAGCCCATGATCAGGATCGGCGCGATCGCCAGCGTCGAGGCCGCCGACAGCTTCGCCCAGAACAGCCCCTGCGGGCTGGAGAACGAGGTGATGAAGGCGGTGAGCGGGGCGGCCTCGGTGGTGGTCAGCCGGATGGTCCAGAACGCCTCGTTCCACGCCAGGATGATGTTGAGCAGCAGCGTCGAGGCGATGCCGGGCACCGCCATCGGCGTCAGCACATAAACGATCTCGCCCCACAGCGAGGCGCCGTCCATGCGCGCGGCTTCCAGGATCTCGCCCGGTATCTCCCGGAAGTAGGTGTAGAGCATCCACACCACGATCGGCAGGTTGATGAGCATCAGCATGACGGTGAGGCCGATGCGGCTATCGAGCAGGCCCCAGTCGCGGAAGAGCAGATAGATCGGCACCAGCACCGAGACCGCCGGCATCATCTTGGTGGACAGCATCCACATCAGCACGTCCTTGGTGTGCTTCGTCGGCGAAAAGGCCATGGCCCACGCCGCCGGGATGCCGACCGCGAGCGCGATCAGGGTCGAGCCGACCGAAAGGATCACCGAATTCATGAACGGCTTGAAGTAATTGTACTGCGACTGCACCTCGGCATAGCTCTCCAGCGTTCCCGACGGGATCAGGCTGAAGCCGGCGATCGCCTCCGTCTCCGACTTGAAGGAGGTGATGATGGTGTAGAGGATGGGGAAGAAGATCACGAGGGCTACCGCCCAAGCGGCAACGGTCCAGCCGATCTTCGTGCGTGTCGGGACGGTGCGCGCCATGATTAGGTCTCCGATCGTTCGGGTGCTGCGATACCCCCACCCCTCACCCCTCCCCTCGAGGGGGAGGGGGATTTAGAGAGGTGCCCGCCAAGTTCCCCTCCCCCTCGAGGGGAGGGGCCAGGGGTGGGGGTAAGCAACGCTAAAGACATCCCCAGCCCCCTCACTTGTCCAAGTTCTTGCCGACGGCGCGCATCAGGAACAGCGCGACGATGTTGGCCAGAACCACCGCGATGATGCCGCCGGCAGAGGCCCCGCCGACGTCGTAGCCGAGCAGCGCGGTGCGGTAGATGAGGAACGGCAGGTTGGTCGAGGCGTAGCCCGGCCCGCCATTGGTGGTGACCAGGATTTCGGCATAGATCGACAAAAGGAAGATGGTCTGGATGAGGATGACCACGGTGATGGCGCGCGCCATGTGCGGCAGCGTCAGATAGATGAAGCGGCTGACGAAGCCGGCGCCGTCCATCTCGGCGGCTTCCTTCTGCTCGCCGTCCAGCGATTGCAGCGAGGTGAGCAGGATCAGCGTGGCGAAGGGCAGCCACTGCCAGGCGACGATGATGACGATCGACAAGAGCGGGTGCTGGCCGAACCAGTCGATGGGGTTGAGCCCGAGCGCCCGCGCCATGTCGGAAAGCACGCCGTATTGCGGGTGCATGATCATGTTCTTCCACACCAGCGCGGCCACCGGCGGCATGACGAAGAAGGGCGAGATCACCAGGATGCGCACGATGCCTTGGCCGAAGATCGGCTGGTCGATCAGCAGCGCCAGCCCGATGCCGCCAATAACCGTGATCAACAGCACGCCGACGACGATGACCAGCGTGTTCCAGATCGACTGGAAGAAGGCCGGGTCGCTGTAGAAGAAGCGGTAGTTGAACAGACCGGCAAAGCCCGTCTGCGCCGGGTTGAGCAGGTTATAGTCCTGGAACGAGAACCACAGCGTCATCGCCAGCGGCACGACCATCCAGATCAGGAGAAGGATGACCGAAGGCGCCATCATGAAGCGCGCGAGCGTGCCCGTCTGTCGAGTAGCCATGGTGGTTGCCCCGCATCGTTGAGAATGGGCCGTTCATCGAGGTCAAAGCGGCCGCCCGGGCTGGGACCCGGACGGCCAAGGCACCGGGAGGAGCCTTACTTGATGTATTTGGCGCGCGTCATCTCGCGCACCGAAGCGGCCTGCGCCGCGGCCAGCGCATCGTCCACGCTAGACTGGCCGGCAAGGGCGGCCGAGAACAGCTGGCCGACCGTGGTGCCGAGCCCCTGGAACTCGGGAATGGCGACGAACTGGCCGCCCGTATAGGGCACCGGTTTCACGCTCGGCTTGGTGATGTCGGCGGCATCCATGGCGGCGAGCGTCGGCCCGGCGAAGGGAGCGGCCTTCTTGTATTCCTCGTTGTTATAAAGCGAGGTGCGGGTTCCGGGAGGGGCGCTGGCCCAGCCTTCCTTGGAAGCGACAAGTTCGGTGTAGCCCTTGCTGGTCGCCCACGACACGAATTTTTCGGCTGCTTCCGCCTTTTTCGTCGAGGCCGGGATGGCGAGGTTCCACGACCACAGCCAGTTGCCGTGGTTGTCCACGCCTTCCTTGTTCGGGAAGATCGCGAAGCCGACCTTGTCGGCGACGGTGGAGTTCTTCGGGTCGGACACGAAGGAGGCCGCCACCGTGGCGTCGATCCACATGCCGCACTTGCCCTGCTGGAACAGCGTCAGGTTCTCGTTGAAGCCGTTGGAGGAAGCTCCCTCAGGCCCGGCGTCCTTCATCAGCTTGACGTAGAAGTCGAGCGTGTCCTTCCATTCCGGCTGGTCGAACTGCGGCTGCCACTTCTCATCGAACCAGCGCCCGCCGAAGGAATTGTCCATGGCGGTGAGGAAGGCCATGTTCTCGCCCCAGCCGGCCTTGCCGCGCAGGCAGATGCCGTTGATGCCGGCCGAGCGGTCGGTGATCTTGCGCGCCGCATCGCCGATGAATTCCCAGGTCGGCTTGTCGGGCATCTTCAGCCCGGCCTTCTCGAACAGGTCGGTGCGGTACATGATCATCGCCGATTCGCCGTAGAACGGCGCGGCGTAGAGCTTGCCGTCGACCGACAGGCCGCCGCGGATCGCCGGCAGCAGATCGTCGACGTCGTAGTCGGCGCCCAGATTGTCGAGCGCGAGCAGCCAGCCCTGCTTGGCCCAGATCGGCACCTCGTAATTGCCGATCGTGACGACGTCGTACTGACCGCCCTTGGTGGCGATGTCGGTGGTGACGCGCTCACGCAGCACGTTTTCCTCCAGCGTCACCCAGTTGAGCTGGATATCGGGATTCTTCGAGGTGAAGTCGTCCGTCAGCTTCTGCATGCGGATCATGTCGCCGTTGTTGACGGTGGCGATGGTGATGGCCTCGGCATGCGCGGCGAACGCAAAGGCGCTGGCGGAGCATAGCCCCAGGATAAGCGTGCGCAGTTTCATCGAATTCCTCCCAAGAACAGAATGAGCAATTGCCTTATCTATGGGCAGATATTCACTTGGCATGAATTATGTCAAGCGGGATTCGTTGCTGCGCCGCAGCACGAAGGGCGGACGGGCAGCTTCGGGGAACTGGCGTACGGCAAGGGCCCCGCTACCCCATCCCTACCCCCACAAGGTGGAGGGAAAGCGGAAGCGCGGTGCCAAAATCCGCCCTTGTGGGGAGGGGTCAGGGGCGGGGGTACTGAAGCCCGCGCAGGATATCGATTTCCGTCAGCCGCCGGAAAGCAGGGCGGCTGCCGTTCGCTCGTCGGTGATCAGGCCGTTGACGAGGCGGCGGTTCACGGCGGCCAGGATGCCGGGCAGTTTCAGTTCGCCCATGGCAAGCGCCACCACCAGCGACTTTTCCCGCGACGGCAACGGCGCGGAGGAAACACGATCGTTGGTGACGCCGTCGATCATGCGGCCGTCGCGGTCGAAGACCCAGCCGACGATCTCGCCGACGCCGCCCGCCTTCTGCAGCGCCTTCAGTTCGGCCTCGGAAACGAACCCGTCCTCATAGAGCGGCGCCCGCGGCCCAAGGTCGCCGATACCGACGAAGGTGACGCTGGCCTCGGCCGCCAGCGCCAGCGTCTGCCGGATCATCGGCTGGCTGAGCAGCATTTCGCGCTCCTGCGGCGAGGAGGCGATGACCGGCAGCGGCATAGGGAAAGAGCGCGCCTTGATCCGGTCCGCCATGGTGAAAATGACGTTGTAGAAGGCCGCCGAGCCATCGGGGGCGATGTTGCCGGTCAGCGACACGATCTTGTGCTGCGGGCATTCCATGGGCGGCAACTGGCCGATCGCGGCCTTCAGCGTGCGGCCAGTGCCGATGCCCATGACGATGGGCTCGGGCAGGCGCAGCCATTTCTCGATCTGCACGGCGGCCACTTCCGAAATGCCGATGGTGGTGGACGAGGAATCCGAGGCGCTGGGCGCCACCTCCACCAGGTCGAGCGCGAAGCGCGTCTTCAGCCGCGCCGCAAGGTCGAGGCAGTTGGCGATCGGGTGGTCGACGCGGACCTTGATCAGCCCTTCCGACATCGCCAGCGACACCAGCCGCTGCGCCGTCTGCCGCGAAATGCCGAGGGCGGAAGCGATCTGGTCCTGCGTGTGGCCGGCGACGTAATAGAGCCAGCCCGCACGCGCCGCATCGTCGAGCCTGCTGCCTGTCTCGGACCGGGCGCTCATCGTGTCGTTCCTCCAGCCACCATTCTTGCAGGAAATCTTTTTGAGAGCAATTGTTCGATAAATGTGTCAATTATTCAAATCGTAATCGCAGCCTATGACATTCGGGCGGGCCAAGGCGAGAATTGATTTGTCCGCGTGGCAAAAACCTGTAGGGCATCGGCCGGGAAATGCGGGCCCGGTTTCGGCCGGCAGCGACAGACAGGATAGCCAATGACGCCGAAAGCGGTTTTCTGGGACATGGACGGCACGCTGACAGACAGCGAGCCGCTGCACGAGGCGGCGCTGGTGGCGGCGCTGGCCAGCGCCGGGGTAACGCCGCCAACGGACCTGCACGAGCGCGTGCTCGGCGTTTCCGCCATCCCGGTCTACGAGATGCTGCGCGACGAGCACGGCCTTTCCTTGCCGTTCGAGGAATGGATCGTGCGCAAATACGACCATTACTGGCCGCTGGTGGCGAGGCTGAAGCCGCGCCCCGGCGCCGTCGAGACCTTCAACGACATGCGGGAGCGTGGTGTGGCGCAGGCGGTGGTCTCCAATTCCGACCGCATGGTGGTCGATGCCAATCTGCGCGCCGTCGGCCTCGCTCATCCCGGCCTGCGCACGGTGAGCCGCAACGACGTGCGCGAGGGCAAGCCCCACCCCGAGCCGTTTTTGCGCGCCGCCTGGCTTGCCGGCGTCAACCCCGGTGAAGCGATCGCCATCGACGACAGCTGGACCGGGGCGCAGGCGGCGCTCGCGGCCGGCATGAAGACCATCTTCTGGCCGGAAAAGCCGATGGACGGCCCAGACGGCGCCCTCAACCTGAACAGCATCGCCGAAGTGCGCGCCGAACTCGGCCTGTAGGCAGCGGTCCGGCTATGCATGGGCGCTGCCGCACGTAACGGTTTTCATGGCGCTTGCAGGCTGGTAGGATTTTTCCGGCCACAGAGGAGGCTGCCATGGCGATCCATCTCGACACCCTGATGCATGCCAGTCATCAGCGCGGCCAGGCGGCCGGCCGGGTCTTCGTCGCGCCGCTGAACGGCATCGCGCATGTCTCGGGCGAGCGGGCGACCCCGCTGCTCGACAAGACCATCCCCGCCCTGTTCGCCGAGACTGTTCGCGCGCATGGCGAGCGCGATGCCGCCGTTTTCCTTGGCCAGGACAAGCGCTTTTCTTGGAACGAACTGTCCGAGACGGTCGACGCCTTCGCCGCCGGCCTCCTGGCGCTCGGGCTGAAGAAGGGCGAGCGAATCGGCATCTGGTCGCCCAATCGCTGGGAATGGCTGGTCACCCAGTTCGCCACCGCGCGGCTCGGCCTGATCCTGGTCAACATCAACCCGGCCTACCGGCTCACAGAGCTTAAATACGCCCTGAACAAGGTGGGATGCCGAGCGCTGGTCACGGCCGCCGCGTTCAAATCCTCCGACTATATCGGCATGCTGCAGACGCTCGCGCCCGAACTCGCCACGGCCGAGCCGGGCAAGCTCGAGGCGGCGGCGCTGCCCACGCTCAGGCTCGTCATCCGCATGGGCGAGGAAACCACGCCGGGCATGGCCAATTTCGGCGACGTGCTGGCCAGCGGCGGCCTCGATGAGCACGAGCGGCTGGACGCGATTTCGCAGGAACTCGACCCGGACGAGGCCATCAACATCCAGTTCACCTCCGGCACTACCGGTGCCCCGAAGGGGGCGACGCTCAGCCATCACAACATCGTCAACAACGGCAATTTCGTCACCTCGGCGATCCGGCTGACCGCCGAGGACCGGCTGTGCATCCCGGTGCCGTTCTATCATTGCTTCGGCATGTCGATGGGCGCGGTGGGCTGTGTCAGCAAGGGCGCGACCATGGTGTTTCCGGGCGAGGGCTTCGACCCCGGCGCAGTCCTGAAAGCGGTCGCCGGGGAGCGTTGCACCGGCCTCTACGGCGTGCCCACCATGTTCGTGGCCATGCTCGACCACCCGGATTTCGCGTCCTTCGACCTCACCAGCCTGCGAACCGGCATCATGGCCGGCTCGCCCTGCCCGATCGAGGTGATGAAGAAGGTAGTGTCGTTCATGCATATGAGCGAGGTGACCATCGCCTACGGCATGACCGAGACGAGCCCGGTGTCGTTCCAGAGCAACGTCGACGACCCGCTCGAAAAGCGCGTTTCGACGGTCGGCCGCATCCAGCCGCATGTCGAGGTCAAGATCGTCGATGCGGACGGCATGACGGTTGCCGTCGGCGAGGCCGGCGAGTTGTGCACGCGCGGCTATTCGGTGATGAAGGGCTACTGGCAGGACGAGGAAAAGACCCGCGAAGCCATCGACGCGGAAGGCTGGATGCATACCGGCGACCTCGCCACGCTCGACGCCGAAGGCTATTGCAACATCGTCGGCCGCGTGAAGGACATGGTCATCCGCGGCGGCGAGAACGTCTATCCGCGCGAGGTGGAGGAATTTCTATACCGGCACCCGAAGATCAAGGAGGTGCAGGTGTTCGGCGTGCCGGACGAAAAGTTCGGCGAGGCGCTGGCCGCCTGGATCGTGCTGGCGCCGGGGCAGAGCGCGACCGACGAGGAGATCAAGGCCTACTGCCAGGGCCAGATCGCCCACTACAAGATCCCGCTCTACATCCGCTTCAAGGACAGCCTGCCGATGACGGTGACCGGCAAGCCGCAGAAATTCATCATGCGCGACGAGATGGTGGCCGAACTCGGCCTGAAGGCGGCCAAAACGGCGTAGCGCAACACGCCGTGTAGCCCGCAGCGGCCGTTCACAGGCCCTGAACCAGCCCCTAATGCGTGTTTCCCAAAAGTGGGAACCGGTTTTGGGGCAAAGACATGCATAAAATCAAAAAGCTAGAGCGTTTCAGGTTTTGATGGAAGCGTACCCGGCGTTGTCGAAGTAGTTTGCGCATTCTTTGGGCTGGATGGTGGAGACGAGGTGGCCGACGTGCCGCCACGTCTCTTCGATGGTTCGCTTCTGGTCGGTTCGCATCCAGTGCTTGATCTTGGCGAAGGCTTGCTCGATTGGATTGAGGTCAGGTGAGTAGGGTGGCAGGTACCAGAGCCGGGCTCCGGCCGCCCGGATCGTCTGCCGGATGGCGGCCGACTTGTGCGAGCCGAGATTGCCCATGACGACGATATCACCGGGTTCGAGCACCGGCACGAGCTGCTGCTCGACATAGGCCCTGAAGCACTCGCCGTTGATCGGTCCGTCGAAGACGCAAGGCGCCGTGAGGCGGTTGAGCCGCAGGGCGCCCAGGAAGGTTAGCGTGCGCCAATGTCCGTGCGGTGCGAAGCCGCGCAAGCGCTTGCCTTTCGGCCCCCAGCCTCTGAGCGGCACCATGTTGGTCTTGATCCAGGTCTCGTCGATGAAGACCAACCGTTTCGGGTCGAGGCCGGACTGCCAGGCGCGCCAACGCTGCCGGCGGCGCGCGATGTCGGCGCGCGCCTGCTCAAGGGCGAACAGCGTTTTTTTTGAACCGGAGCCCCTCGCGGCGAAGGAACTGCCATACCGTGTCGTGCGAGACATTCACCCCGCGCGATGCCAACTCATCCTTCAACCCGTGTAGGGTCAGATGCGGCGTCTGATTGATCCGCTCGACGATGAACGCCCGGTGCGGCTCCAGCATCCGCTTGCGGTGGCCGCCCATCTTGCCCGGAGCGACCGAGCCCGTCGCCCGGTAGCGTTGCGACCACTTCACCGCCGACGACACCGCGACGCCGAACCGCGCCGCAACCGACCGGCAGCTCTCACCCGCTTCGATCGCATCAACAACGCGATCGCGAAGATCATTGGAAAGAGGTGCTGTCATCCGATGCCGGCCTCCTGCCCAGCCAGCATCTTGAATCACAAACCAAGCCCAAACGGAATCCATTCCGATTCAGTCAAAGCCTGAACCGCTCTAACGCGTATGAAGCGAATCTGGAAGATCGCGACACGCGTTAAGCGCAACGCAGCCTTTTGGTCCACTCCGTGTGCTACGGCGTCCTGTCATGCCCTTCACGCGGCATGCGCCATGCTCTGGGCGCTCATGCGGTAGGCAATCGCCTCTGCTACGTGAAGGCGGCCGACGGTTTCGCTGGCGTCGAGATCGGCCAGCGTACGCGCCACCTTCAGCAGCCGGTGGTAGGCGCGGGCCGAAAAGCCGAGCTTGTCGGCGGCGTCGCGCAGCAGGGCCATGCCGGCGGCGTCCGGCGCGGCGATCGTCTCGATCAGGGCCGGCGGGCAATGCGCGTTGGTCGTCGCGCCCGCGACACCCAGCCGCTCGAAGCGTTGGCGCTGGATTTCCCGCGCCCGCGCCACGCGTTCGGCGACGAAGGCGCTTTTTTCCGCCCGATCCGAGCGGATCAGGTCGCGGGTCGAGACCGCCGGCACCTCGATCCTGAGATCGATGCGATCGAGCAGCGGACCGGATATGCGCGCCTGGTAATCGGTGCGGCAACGTTCTCCGCGCGCACAGCGAAACCCCGGCTCGCCGGCCATGCCGCAGCGGCAGGGGTTCATCGCCGCCACCAACTGGATGCGCGCCGGATAAGTGACGCGATGGTTGGCGCGCGCGATCATGCATTCACCGGTTTCCAGCGGCTGACGCAGCGCATCGAGCGTCTGCGGCGAGAATTCCGGGAACTCGTCGAGAAACAGCACGCCGTGATGGGCCAGCGACACCTCGCCCGGTCGGGCGCGAAAGCCGCCGCCGACCAGCGAGGCCATCGAGGCGGAATGATGCGGCGCCCGGAACGGGCGGCGGTCGGTCAGCTTGCCCTCGCCGAGTTCGCCGGCGACCGAGGCGATCATCGAGACTTCCAGCAGTTCCTTCGGCGTCAGCGGCGGCAGGATCGAGGGCAGGCGCTGCGCCAGCATCGATTTGCCGGACCCCGGAGGGCCGATCATCAACAGGTTATGACCGCCGGCGGCCGCCACCTCCAGCGCGCGCCGGGCCGTTTCCTGGCCCCGGATGTCGGCAAGGTCCGGCAGGCCGCCGGCCGGCGCATGCGTTCCGGGTTCGGGGCGCGACAGCACCTGCGTGCCGCGAAAATGGTTGGCGATGGCAATGAGGCTGCGCGGCGCCAGGATGTCGATGTCCGCACCGGCCCAGGCCGCCTCCGGGCCGCAGGCGAAGGGGCAGATCAGGCCCTTGCCCTCGGCATTGGCGCCGATGGCCGCCGGCAGCGCGCCGGCCACCGCCGCTATGGCGCCGTCGAGCGACAGTTCGCCCAAGACGACATAGCCGGCCAGCATGTCGCCCGGAACGGCGCCGATCGCCGCCATCAGGCCGAGCGCGATCGGCAGGTCGTAGTGGCTGCCCTCCTTGGGCAGGTCGGCAGGGGCGAGATTGATGGTGACTTTCCTTGCCGGCATCGACAGGCCGGACGCATGCAGCGCCGCCTGCACCCGCTCGCGGCTTTCGGCCACCGCCTTGTCGGGCAGGCCGACGATCGACATGCCGACCTTGCCGGGCGCCACCATCACCTGCACGTCGACCGGCACGGCCTCGATGCCCTGGAACGCCACCGTGCGAACGCGCGAAATCATCCTTCCGCCCCCTTCGGGCGGGCTGGCCCCTGTTCCGTCGCCCGTCCGCCCCCTGCCAGACAAGCACAGGCGAGCGGCCAAATCAAGAACATTTCAGGAACGATCTAACGGCCAGCGTGTGATCCGGTTGTGCCAGGTTGCACGGCTGGAACAAAGCGCAGGGCCAGAGACCCCGCCCTTCTCGACCTCAGCCGCGCCTCTTGTCCTCGACCACGTCCCAGAACAGGCCGGCGATATCGGGGCCGCCGAAGCGCTGGATTTCGCGGATGCCGGTCGGCGAGGTGACGTTGATCTCGGTCATGTAGTCGCCGATGACGTCGATGCCGACGAGGATGAAGCCGCGTTCCTTCAGCGAAGGGCCGATGCGCGCGCAAATCTCGCGCTCGCGCTCCGTCAGGCCGGCTTTCTCGGCACGCCCGCCGACATGCATGTTGGAGCGCGACTCCCCTTCCGAGGGCACGCGGTTGACCGCGCCGACCGCCTCGCCGTCGATCAGGATGATGCGCTTGTCGCCCTTGCGCACGTCCTTCAGGTAACGCTGGACGATGAACGGCTCGCGGAACATCTGCCCGAACATTTCCAGCAGCGAGGTCAGGTTACGGTCGCCATCGTTGAGCTGGAACACGCCGGCGCCGCCATTCCCGTAAAGCGGCTTGAGGATGATGTCGCCGAATTCCTTGCGGAAGGCCTCGACCTCGCGCACGTCCTTGGTGATCAGCGTTTCCGGCATCAGGTCGGGGAATTCGGTGACGAAGATTTTTTCCGGGCTGTTGCGCACCCAGGCGGGGTCGTTGACCACCAGCGTCGCCGGGTGGATGCGCTCCAGCATATGGGTGGTGGTGATGTAGTTCATGTCGAAGGGCGGGTCCTGGCGCAGCAGGATCACGTCCATTTCCGACAGGTCGGTGCGGACCGGCTCGCCCAGCGTGTAGTGGTCGCCCTTTTCGTCGCGCACCTGCATTTCCTCGACGCGGGCGATAACCTTGCCGTCGCGCATCGAAAGCCGGTCGGGCGTGTAGTGGAACAGCCTGTGCCCGCGCCGCTGCGCTTCCAGCGACAGCGCGAACGACGTGTCGCCCGCAATCGAGACGGTGGAAACGTGGTCCATCTGGACGGCGACTTTGAGAGACATGGCGCACCCTTGGCGTTCGGGAAAACTGCCTTGCCTTTACAGCTTCGGCCACAAGCTGCCAATCGCCGGATTGCCGGACGGCTGCCCAGGCGTTTTCCATATGCGTCAGGCGACGCGGGGCGCCCTGCCCGGCAAAAGCGCGGAATCCGCCCGCTCGCTGTGCTCAGGCGCCCTGCTTGCCGGGATGCTGAGGTAAAAGATGCGCTTCTGCTCGGCGCGTCCGCGCGACACGGAATCGAGGATAAGCCCGCTCACCATCGCCAGCACCGACAACAGCAGCAGCGCCACGGACAGCACCCAGGTCGGCAGGCGCGGAACCAATCCCGTCTCGGTATATTCGATCAGCACCGGCGCCATCAGCACCAGGCTCGACACCAGGAAGAACGCCGCGAAAACCCCGAAGAAGCGCAGCGGCCGCGTCTCCTTCAGCAGCATGGCGAACATCCACAAGATCCTCGCGCCGTCGCGATAGGTCGAAAGTTTGGAGGACGAGCCAGCCGGGCGGCGGCCATAGTCGAGGGCGATCTCGCTGACCGGCAGCTTGAGCTGCGAGGCGTGGACGGACATTTCCGTCTCGATCTCGAAGCCGCCGGACACGGCCGGAAAACTCTTGACGAACCTGCGTGTGAAAACACGATAACCGGAAAAGATATCGGTGAAGTCGAGCCCGAACAGCCGCTTGTAGAGGCTGTTGAAAAGCCGGTTGCCGAAGGCATGGCCGCTGCGGCCGGCATCGTCGGTCACGCCACGCCTCGTGCCCACCACCATGTCGGAACGCTCGGTCAGCAGCGTATTGATCAGTTGCGGAGCGTCTTCGGGCGCATAGGTGCCGTCGCCGTCCGCCATCAGGTAGATATCGGCCTCGATGTCGGCGAACATGCGCCGCACCACATTGCCCTTGCCCTGGCGCGGTTCGCGGATGACGATGGCGCCGGCAGCCCGTGCCCGCAGCGCGGTAAGGTCGCTGGAATTGTTGTCGTAGACATAGATCGGCGCGCCGGGCAGCGTGGCGCGAAACCGCCTCACCACGTCGGCAATCGTGTGTTCCTCGTTGTAGCAGGGCAACAGCACCACGACGCTCGGCTCGTATCGGACTTCGTGCGGCACGTCCCGGTCCCTCCCCGCGCCCCACACCATGCAAGGCCGCTTTACTATTTATTGAAGCCGTTAAGGCTAGGTTTAGGCCCGCCTCTTCTTTTGAAAGTCCGCCCATGAGCGCCGCCTTTTCTGACGCTTCTTCCAGAAAGCGCGACCTCATGCTTTCGCTGCTCGCAACCCTGCTGGCGCTTGCCATAAACGCCGCTACCGGCTTCAAGTCCTTGAACGCCATCGGCGACAACGACAGCCTGCTGCGATTGGTCGAAGTACGTGACCTCATCGCCGGGCAGGGCTGGTTCGACCTGTACCAGTACCGGATGGGGCCGCAAGGCGGCCTGCTCATGCACTGGTCGCGGTTGGTCGACGCTCCCATCGCGGCCATCGTCGTGGCGGCGACTGCGCTGACCGGCAGCGTCGCGGCCGCCGAAACCATCGCCCGCATCCTGTGGCCGGCTTCGACCTTTTTTCTCACCGTCTTCTTCACCGTTCGCGCCGCGCGCCACTTCGGCGGCGACAGCGCCGCCTTTCCCGCGCTGGTCGCAAGCGCCTCGGCGCTGCATTTCCTCGGCATCTACAATCCCGGCGCGCTCGACCATCACAATGTCCAGCTCATGCTGACCATGGCCAGCATGGCCTTCCTGCTCGCCGCGCCCGGGTACAGGCCGGCGGCCATGCTGGCCGGCATTTGCGCGGCGCTGACACTGGCGGTCGGCATGGAAACCGCGCCCTACGTCGCCGTCATCGGTCTCTATGCGGCCGGGCTCCTTGCCTTCGACGAAGGGGGCGGTCGCATTGTTGCCCGCGACTACGGGTTGGGCTTTGCCGGCACCTCGGCGCTTGTTTTCGCCGGTACCGTCGCGCCGTCCGAATGGGGAGTGGCGCGATGCGACGCCTTCTCGGGCGTCCAGGTGGTGCTTGCGATACTGGCCGGCGGCGGCCTCGCCGCCATCGCCTCGGCGATCTTCGCCAGCCGCACCCGGGCGCGGCGGATAGCGGCCCTGCTGGCGCTCGGCGCAATCGTGGCCGCTGCCCTGCTGGCATGGTTCCCCGAGTGTCTGGCAGCGCCCTATGCCGGCCTCGATCCACGTCTGCGCAGCCTTTGGCTGGACCATGTTTCGGAGGCGCAATCCGTGTTCGAACTCATCCGCAGCAGGGATCTTTCGGTAGCCGCGCGCTACGCGACGCCGGCAATCGCGCTCGGGCTGATGGCGTACCGTCTCATCCGGGGCGACTGGCACCGGCAGGACAGCCTGGTCGCCACCCTGCTCGCCACGGCCTTTGTCGTCAGCGCCTGGCAAGTGCGCGGCTCCACCTTCTCGATCGCACTCGCCATCATTCCGCTGGCGGACTGGATCGGAAAATGGCGCCTGCGCGCCGAAGCCTCACCGACGCCGGCGGTTTCCCTCAAGACGGTCCTCGTCTGGCTGGTGTCGCTGAATCCGGTCTGGATGGGCACGGCCGCTGCCGCTTCGATGGCGATCGACAGCAGCGTCCGGGCGACCGCCACGACCGCGGGCCGAAAAAACTGCGAGCAGACGGTGGATTTTTCCGCTCTCGGCCTTGAGCCGGCGACGGCTGTGCTGGCCCCATCCAATCTCGGCGCGCCCATTCTCGCCCTCAGCGGACATCGGGTGATGGCCGGCCCCTATCACCGCAACATAGAGGGCAACCTCCTGACCCTCGATGCCTTCATGGGCAGTGCGCAAGAGGCCAGGGCGCAAATCGACCGCAATCATATCGGCCTGATCGCCTTCTGCCGGGCTGGTACCGAAACCCGTATCCTTACCGAAGCAGCGCCCAACGGCTTCCTGGCGCAACTCGCGCGCGGCGTGGTTCCCTCCTGGCTCGAACCTGTTGCCCGGACCAGCGGCAAACCGCTGGAACTCTATCGCGTCAAGCTGGACGGACAGTAACGAGCAGCACAGGCCGCCGTTCGGCATTCCGCCACCCCGCCCGCTTGTGCAGGCCGGCCGCGCGCTTTACAGCAGGGGCAACAACCGAAAGGCGGCAGCGACAGACATGCGACTGGGCGGAAGGCTGGCGGCAGCCATCGAGGTGCTCGACGACATCGAGCGACGCCACCGGCCGGTGGCGGAGGCGCTGAAGGACTGGGGTGTCTCGCATCGCTTTGCCGGCGGCGGCGACCGGGCCGCCATCGGCAACATCGTCTACGACGCGCTGCGATGCAGGCGCTCCGCCGGCTGGCTGCTCGGCCAGGATACGCCGCGCGCCATCGGCTTCGGCGCCCTGCTGCTTCGGGGCGAACGCCCGGCCACCGCGCTCAACGCCGCCCTGCAGGACGACAAGTTCGCGCCGCCACCGCTCGATGACGCCGAACTGAAAGCGCTCGAGGGCAGGCGGATCGCCGATGCGCCGGGCCCGGTCCGCGCCGACATCCCCGACTGGTGCGTGCCGCTGTTCGAGCGCGCGTTCGGCGAGGATTGGGTCACGGAGGGGGTCGCCCTGGCCGCACGTCCGCCGCTCGACATGCGCGCCAACACCTTGCGGGCCGGCCGCGACAAGGTCCTGGCCGAGTTGTCCCATACAGGGGCGCAGCCGACCGCGATCGCGCCGGACGGCCTGCGCATCGCGCCGATCGCGGGCGACGGCCGTCATCCCAACGTCCAGGCCGAAGCCGCCTTCCAGAAGGGCTGGTTCGAGGTGCAGGACGAAGGCTCACAGATCGTCGCCGGGCTCGCCGGAGCGAAGCCGGGCATGCAGGTGCTCGACTATTGCGCCGGCGCCGGCGGCAAGACGCTGGCACTGTCGGCGGCGATGGACAACCATGGCCAAGTCTTTGCCCAGGACGCCGAGAAGGTCCGGCTCGCGCCGATCTTCGACCGGCTGCGCCGCAGCGGCAACCGCAACGTGCAGGTCGTCACCAAGCCATCGGAACTCGCGGCGCTTTCCGGGCATATGGACATCGTGCTCACCGATGCGCCCTGCACCGGCAGCGGCACCTGGCGGCGCCGGCCCGACGCCAAATGGCGGCTGACGCAAAGACAGCTTGACGCCCGCATCACCGAACAGGCCGCCATCCTCGATACTGCCCGGGATTTCGTGAAACCGGGCGGGCTGCTCGTCTATGTCACCTGTTCGGTCTTCGATGAGGAGAACGGCGCGCAAACCGCCGCCTTCCGCCAACGCGACCCACGTTTTACGGCCATCGATCATCGGGCGCTCTGGCGCGATCATTTTCCGGGCCATGAGGCGGCCGCGCGGATCGATCCCGACGGCGGCATCCGCCTTTCGCCGGCAAGAAGCGGCACCGACGGCTTCTATTTCTACGCCATGCGCCGACAGGCCTGATTGCTGCGCCGCAGCATTCGAGGATTGCCTGCCAGGCCGGGCTCTGCGATAAGCCCCTAACGCAGCAGCGAAAGCACTCGCCATGGCGGCAAAGATTGTACCGGCCCCGAATTACGAGGAACGCGTTCGCGCCTCCTTCTTGCGCCAGCAGGCGATGAAGACCATCGGCGCCGAACTGACGCTGGTGACGCCCGGCATCATCGAGATCGAGATGCCCTACTCGCCGACGCTGACGCAACAGCACGGCTTCCTGCATGCGGGCGTCATTTCCACGGCGCTGGATTCGGCCTGCGGCTACGCCGCCTTTTCGCTGATGCCGGAAAACGCCGGCGTGCTGACCATCGAGTTCAAGGTCAACCTGCTCGCGCCGGGTAAGGGCGAGCGCTTCCTGTTCAGGGGTTCCGTCACCAAGCCCGGCCGCACCATCATCGTCGCCGACGGCCAGGCCTATGCCTTTGCCGACGACGGCGAAGCGCGGCTCATCGCCACCATGACCGGGACGATGATGACGGTGGTCGGCCGCGACGGCATCGACGGCTAGGCGTGACGATCCTCACCAGCCTCGGCGGGAAGAGCGTGCTGTTCGCGATGGCGGCGGTGGCGGAATACGGCCCGCATCTGAAGCGCCTGTTCACGCCGCTGATGATCGGCGTCGGCCCGGTGGAGGCCGCCGCCACGCTCGCCGCCGAACTTGCGCGGTTGCAGGCCAAAGCCGCCCTGCCCGACCTGGTCGTGTCGCTGGGTTCCGCCGGCAGCCGGCGACTGGCGCAGGCTGAAATCTACCAGGCCATATCGGTAAGCTACCGCGACATGGACGCCTCCCCGCTCGGCGTCGAAAAGGGCGTTACGCCGTTTCTGGGCCTGCCGGCGGTCCTGCCGCTGCCCCTGCGCATTCCGGGCATCCCCGAGGCGAGCCTGTCGACGGGAGCTGCCATCGTTTCCGGCCGCGCCTATGATGGTATCCCCGAGGACATGGTCGACATGGAAACCTATGCCTGCCTGCGTGCCTGCCAGCACTTCGGCGTGCCGTTGATCGCCCTGCGCGGCATTTCGGACGGGGCGGCCGAACTGCGGCATGTCGGCGACTGGACCGCCTATCTCCATGTGATCGACGCCAAGCTGGCGGACGCGGTAACGGCACTCGAACAGGCGCTGGCAAGCGGCGAAATCCTGCTCTGATACCGGCCGGACAACCCACGAGCCCATTGCACCCGACGAAGTTCTTCTTTAAATGCCCGCCATGACGATCTCCCATCCTTCCGACACCGTTCTCATCATCGACTTCGGCAGCCAGGTCACGCAGCTGATTGCCAGGCGCGTGCGCGAAGCCGGGGTCTACAGCGAGGTCGTGCCGTTCCAGTCGGCTCAAGAGGCCTTCGCGCGGATCAGGCCGAAAGCCGTCATCCTTTCCGGCAGCCCGCATTCGACGGTCGACATCGGCAGCCCGCGTGCGCCGGATGCCGTCTTCACCGCCGGCATCCCGGTGCTCGGCATCTGCTACGGCGAACAGACCATGTGCGCGCAGCTCGGCGGCAAGGTCGAGGCCGGCCACGACCGCGAATTCGGCCGCGCCTTCCTCGAAATCGAGGGCGATTGCGCGCTGTTCGACGGCATCTGGGCCAGGGGCACCCGCCACCAGGTATGGATGAGCCATGGTGACCGCGTGACCGCGATCCCGCCCGGCTTCAAGGTGGTCGGCACCTCGACGGGCGCTCCCTTCGCCGCCATCGCCGACGACGCCCGCAAGTTCTACGCGGTGCAGTTCCACCCGGAAGTGGCGCATACGCCGGACGGCGCCAGGCTGATCACCAATTTCGTGCGCGAGATCGCCGGCCTGCGCTCCGACTGGAGCATGGCCGCCTATCGCGAACAGGCGGTCGAGGCGATCCGCAAGCAGGTCGGCAATGGCAAGGTCATCTGCGCGCTTTCCGGCGGCGTCGATTCCTCGGTGGCGGCGCTGCTGCTCCATGAGGCGGTCGGCGACCAGCTCACCTGCATCCTCGTCGACCACGGCCTGATGCGCAAGAACGAGGCGGCCGACGTCGTCGCCATGTTCCGCCAGCACTACAATTTGCCGCTGATCCTGGTCGACGCCTCGGACAAGTTCATCTCCGCGCTGGAAGGCGAGAGCGACCCCGAGAAGAAGCGCAAGACCATCGGCCGCCTGTTCATCGAGGTGTTCGAGGAGGAGGCGAAGAAACTCGGCGGCGCCGATTTCCTGGCGCAAGGCACCCTCTATCCCGACGTGATCGAGAGCGTATCCTTCACCGGGGCGACATCCTCGACCATCAAGTCGCACCACAATGTCGGCGGCCTGCCCGAGCGCATGAACATGGAGCTGGTGGAGCCGCTGCGCGAACTGTTCAAGGACGAGGTGCGGGCGTTGGGCAAGGAGCTCGGCCTGCCGGACAGCTTCATCGGCCGCCACCCGTTCCCGGGCCCCGGCCTCGCCATCCGCTGCCCCGGCGGCGTGACGCGTGAAAAGCTGGAAATCCTGCGCGAGGCCGATGCCGTCTATCTCGACGAGATCCGCAAGGCAGGCCTCTACGACGCCATCTGGCAGGCGTTTGCCGTGCTTTTGCCGGTGCAGACGGTGGGCGTGATGGGCGACGGCCGCACCTACGAATTCGTCTGCGCGCTGCGCGCGGTAACCTCGGTCGACGGCATGACGGCGGATTTCTATCCCTACGACATGGGCTTCCTCGGCCGCGCCGCCACCCGCATCATCAACGAAGTCCGCGGCATCAACCGCGTCGTCTACGACGTGACCAGCAAGCCTCCGGGGACGATCGAGTGGGAATGATTTTTGTCCGCCCGAACTGCACGCCACGGGACCGCCGGGGGAATTAACGTCCGTCGCGAATCTTTTCCGCGATAATCGAGCACGGAGACGGTCAAGGTGCCGGCAAGCTTTGCATGGCGCTCGGCTTGGGGTGGCTGGCGGAGGCGGTGATGATTTCTCCGAGTTCGACAAAGTCCCGCTTGCGCGGAGAACTCTTGCGCCAGGCCAGCCCGATGACCCGCTTCGGTTCCGGCTCCTCGAAGCGCATGAGGTGAATGTTCTCGCGCCTTGTTTCCAGGCCCACGCTCATTTCCGGGATCAAGGTCATCCCGAAGCCGTTGGCTACCATTTCCAGCAGGGTGGAAAGGCTCGATACACCGAACGTGGCGGCATTTTCGACCTGCCGGAGGCCACAGAACGTCAGCGCCTGGTCGCGGAAGCAATGGCCTTCCTCCAGAAGCAGCAGCTTGTCGCGCTCGACCATGTCGGGGGTGGCCCGCACATGGTTCGTCATCTTTTTCGAGCGCGGCATCGCCAACAGGAAGCGGTCGTCGAAAAGCCGCAGCGTTTCGACCGCCGGGTCCTCGATCGGCAACGCCAATAGCAGGAGATCGAGACTGCCATCGAGGAGTTCGCGCAGCAGGAACTGGGTCTGGGTCTCGCGCAGCGAAAGATCGAGATCGGGATAGGTCGTGCGGATCGAAGGCAGCAGGCCAGGCAGGATGTAGGGGGCGACCGACGGGATCACGCCGAGCCCTAGCCGCCCGGACAGCGGCCTGCCGTCCTGCCGCGCCAGATCGACGATGTCGCGCGCATCGGCAAGCATGCGTGCGGCGCGAAAGGCGATGCTCCTGCCGCTGTTCGTCAGCATCACGGGACCCCGGCCCCGCTCGAAGAGCGCGACACCGAGGAACTTCTCCAGTTCCTGGATCTGCATCGAGAGCGCGGGCTGGGTGACGCCGCATTCCTCCGCAGCCGCACCGAAATGCCCGCAGCGGGCCACAGCGTCGAAATACCGGATCTGCTTCAACGAAACCATTCCAATCAGTTTTCCTTATTCATTTTGGAAGCCATTATGATTGGACCTGATCGCCGGGATTGTCTACCCTAAGGCGCTGCCGCATCCTTCGCACGAGCGACGAGCGCCGGCAGGACACCCGAATTGCATGGACACTGCCCCAGCAACAGGGCAGGTCGACACACGACCCAACCATCCGGAAGGCACGCCGGAAACGGCCAGGAAAGGAATGACCCCATGACAGACAAGAAACCAGGCATCGGCTCCACCACGGGCACCGGCGCGCCAGCGCCCAGCGACCGCAACTCGCTCACGATCGGCGCGAATGGCCCGATCCTGCTGCACGACGTGCATTTCCTGGAGCAGATGGCGCATTTCAACCGCGAGAAAGTGCCGGAGCGCCAGCCGCACGCCAAGGGCTCCGGCGCCTTCGGCACCTTCAAAACCACCGAGGACGTGTCGGCCTTCACCAAGGCAGCGCTGTTCCAGAAGGGCACCTCGACCGAGATGCTGGCGCGCTTTTCCACCGTCGCCGGCGAGCAGGGCAGCCCCGACACCTGGCGCGACGTGCGCGGCTTCTCGCTCAAGTTCTACACCAGCGAGGGAAATTACGACCTCGTCGGCAACAACACGCCGGTCTTCTTCGTACGCGACCCGATGAAGTTCCCGCATTTCATCCGCAGCCAGAAGCGGCTTCCCGATTCGGGCCTGCGCGACAACCACATGCAGTGGGACTTCTGGACCAGCAACCCCGAGACCGCGCATCAGGTCACCTATGTGATGGGCGAACGCGGCCTGCCGCGTACCTGGCGCCACATGAACGGCTACGGTTCCCACACCTATATGTGGATCAACGCCAAGGGCGAGAAGTTCTGGGTGAAGTACCACTTCCATACCCAGCAGGGCATGAAGTTCTTCTCCAACGAAGAAGCAGCAGCCATGTCGGGCGCGGATGCCGACTTCCATCGCCGCGACCTGTTCGACGCCATCGCGCGCGGCGAGCATCCGAGCTGGACGCTGTCGGTGCAGGTCATGCCCTATGCCGAGGCCAGCGCCTATCGCTTCAACCCGTTCGACCTGACCAAGGTGTGGCCGCATGCCGACTATCCGCTGATCAAGGTCGGTACCATGACGCTCGACCGCAATCCGGAGAATTTCTTCGCGCAGATCGAGCAGGCGGCTTTCTCGCCGGGCAATACGGTCCCCGGCGTCGGCCTGTCGCCCGACAAGATGCTGCTCGGCCGCGCCTTCGCCTATGCCGACGCGCAGCGCAACCGCATCGGCACCAACTTCCACCAGCTTCCAGTGAACCAGCCCAAGGTGCCTGTGAACACCTACATGTTCGACGGCCAGATGGCCTATCACCACAGCGGCAACGCGCCCGTGCATGCCCCCAACAGCGGCGGCCGCGACTGGACGGACAATACCGGCCCGGTTGCCGACGGGTGGGAAGCCGACGGCGCCATGGTGCGCAGCGCCTATACCCTGCATGCCGAGGACGATGACTTCGGCCAGCCGGGCAAGCTGGTGCGCGAGGTGTTCGGCGATACCCAGCGCGCCAATCTGGTGGAGCAGGTAGCGGGCAGCCTTCTGGGCGGTGTGCGCGAGCCGGTGCTGAGCCGCGCCATCGACTACTGGAAGAATATCGACGCCGAAACCGGGCGCCGCATCGAGGAAAAGGTGCGCAAGGGCAGCACGCCGATGCCCGCCGAGGGCATGGGCGAAGCCTGATCGCCAGCGACCAAGCCGCCGCCTGTCCGCGCACCCATTTGCCCGGACAGGCGGCTGTCCCATTTCCAGCCGCACGAACGGGGCGGCGATTCCCAAACCTTGCAGGCGATCTGCTATAGGAAGAAACCTTCCTGATTCCCCGACGCAGGCCGCCTTGCTTCCCGATCCTGTTCACATTCTCAAGACCGTTTACGGCTACGACGCGTTCCGGGGCCGGCAAGCCGAGATCGTCCGCCATGTGATGGCGGGCAACAACGCCTTCGTGCTCATGCCGACCGGCGGCGGCAAGTCGCTGTGCTACCAGATCCCAGCCATGGCGCGGCCCGGCATGGGTCTCGTCGTCTCGCCGCTGATCGCGCTCATGGCCGACCAGGTCGCGGCGCTGCGGCAGGCGGGCGTGCGGGCGGCCGCGCTCAACTCCGACCTGCCCGGCGACGAACGGCGTGCCTTGTGGCGGGACATTCACGGCGGGACGCTCGACCTGCTCTATGTCGCGCCGGAAACGCTGCTGAGGCCCGATGTCGTCGACCGGCTCAGCACGGTGCCGCTGTCGCTGATCGCCATCGACGAGGCGCACTGCCTGTCGCAATGGGGGCACGATTTCCGCCCCTCCTACCGGCAGCTCGATGCGCTTGTGGCGCGCTTTCCCGATACGCCGCGCATGGCGCTGACGGCTACCGCCGACACCCCGACGCGCGCCGAAATCCTGACGCACCTGAACATCGCCGAAAGCGACGCCTTCATCGCCGGCTTCGACCGCCCCAACATCCGCTACGCCATCCAGGAGAAGGACAATCCGCGCGCGCAACTGAAGCGTTTCCTGAAGGACCACGAGGGCGAGAGCGGCATCGTCTACTGCCTGTCCAAGCGCCGGACCGAGGAGACGGCCGCATGGCTGTGCGGCGAGGGCTACGACGCGCTGGCCTATCACGGCGGCATGGACAAGGCCGCGCGCGAGGCCAACCAGGCCCGCTTCCAGCACGGCGAGGCGATCATCATGGTCGCCACCATCGCTTTCGGCATGGGCATCGACAAGCCGGACGTGCGCTTCGTCGCCCATATCGACCTGCCGGGCAGCATCGAGGCCTATTACCAGGAGACCGGGCGGGCCGGCCGCGACGGCCTGCCGGCCGATGCGCTGATGCTCTACGGCATGGAAGACATCGCGCTGCGCACCCGCTTCATCGAGGAATCGGAAGCGCCCGACCAGCGCAAGCGCATGGAGCGCCAGAAGCTCGACTCGCTGCTCGGGCTGGCTGAAACGGCGGGCTGCCGCCGGCAGGCGTTGCTCTCCTATTTCGGCGACCAGTGCGAGCCATGCGGCAATTGCGACACCTGCGCGGAGCCGCCGCGCCTGTTCGACGGGACGATCGCCGCGCAAAAGGTGCTGTCGTGCATCTACCGAACCGGCGAGCGCTTCGGCCAGGCCTATATCGTCGACGTGCTCGTGGGCGCCGAGGACGAACGCATAGCCTCGTTCGGCCACGACCGCCTCTCCACCTACGGCATCGGCAAGGAGCACGACAAGCGCACCTGGCGCGCGATCCTGCGCCAGTTGATCGCGCTCAGGCTGGTCAACGTCGACCTTGGCGGCCATGGCGGCCTCTCGATCGCTGAACCCGGCCGCGACTTCCTGCGCGACAAGGCGGCCCTGATGCTGCGCGTGCCTCCGGCGCCGCGCGCGGCGCGGGGAAAGCTCCAGCGCCGGCAGGCTTCATCCGCCCTGCCGGAAGCCGACCGCGCGCTGTTCCAGGCGCTGCGGGAAAAGCGCATGGAAATCGCCCGCCTGCAAAACGTGCCGCCCTATGTGATCTTCCATGACCGCACGCTGATCGAGCTTGCCGCCGCGCGGCCCACCTCACGCGGAGAAATGGCCGCCGTCGCCGGGGTCGGCGAGGCCAAGCTCACGCGATACGGCCCGGCCTTCCTTGCGGTGATCGCCGAACACGGCAAGGGCCTGCGGGCGTAACGCCGGCTAAAGGCCACCGATGCGGGGCGGCCCGGGGAAATCCTCGCCGCCGTCCAGCGCGTCGGCAAAGCCGTGGTTGACATCCCGGTGGAGGGCTTCGTCCTCCTGGATCGCGGCAATGACGTCGCTCAACCGCGCGTCGGGCGGCAGGTTCCAATAGGCGATGGCCAGTTCCGGTGCCGGTGGGTTTTCCTGCCGGCCTTCGCGAATCTCGTCGAGATAGTGGCCATAGCCGCGCACCGCGTCCTCGGCGAAGTAGCCGGCGATGCGGTGGCCGGTACGCGGCGAGAACAGGTAGAGGAGAAAATGGGCGTTGTAGAAAAGCCCCTGCGCGAGCAGGACGACGAGGCGCTCGAACAGGTTCGGCCGGTCGATCGACACGAACACCATCAGATGCACCCGCTGCGTCTCGGCCTCGTTCAGCAGGACGCGGATCCAGCCGCGATCGTCGATCATCAGGCGCAGGCATTTAAGGTGAAGCAGCGTCGCAGCCACCATGCCCGGAACCGCCGCGATCGTTTCCAGGACAATGGTGCGGTGGCGGTAGCGCCGGCCGAACAGCGCACCGGCGCTGGACTGGACCATACCGACCAGACGATAGGCGATCCGGTCGGAGAACGACCGGGGTACATGGTGGCGCGACAGGTCTGTCTTGTCGATGGTCAGCATGGCTCGCAGCATCATCCTATGGTGTCGTTCACATTATAAGCAGATCGGTCGCTGACAAAGGCCGACAGCGAATCCCCAAATAATAGTTGTGGAATCCGGCCGTGGCGGGCATGGCCGGGCTGTCGCGGCGTTTCTGGTTTTGCGGCAAACCGGGCTATGTTGGCGAAACCGTGCGCAGCGCCGCACGACCCCGGCCACCATGTCGGTTGAACAGGAGATCGGATAGACAGGCGATGGTGGGCGGGCATGCGGACCTGAACATTCTGGCGGCTACCGAAATCTTCCGCTTCCTGCCGGTGGAGACCGTCGAAGAGGCGCGCAGCCTTGCCGTCCGCAAGCGCATCGCCAAGAGAACGGTGCTCTACCACCAGGGTGATGCCGCCGACACTTTCTACGTCGTCATCGTCGGCCGGCTGCGCGCGATCCAGACCGCGCCGGACGGCAGCCAGATCGCGTTGCGCTATCTCGGCCCCGGGGAGCTGGCCGGGTATGCCGCGCTGTCCGGAATTCCGGCCTATCCCGGCACCGTGACAGCCGTCGAGGACACCCACCTGTTCTCCTGGTCCACGCACACCATCCGCCAGTTGATGGGAAAGCATGCGCAGATCGCGATAAACGCGCTCGCGGTGCTGGGAACGCGCTACCAGGAAACGCAGACGAGGCTGCGCGAGCTTTCCACGGAAACCGTCGAGCGCCGCATCGCCCATACGCTGATGCGCCTGGCGAAACAGGCCGGGCGGCGCACCGCGCAGGGCATCGAAATCTGCTTTCCGCTGTCGCGGCAGGATTTCGCCGAACTGGCGGGAACGACGCTGCATACCGTCAGCCGGACGCTCAGCGCCTGGGAAAAGGACGGCATCGTCTCGAGCACGCATCGCTACATCGTCATCCACCAGCCCGAGTTCCTGGAACAACTGAGGGAAGACACGCCCTAGCCGCTCCCGGCACCCCGTCGGCTGCGGCGGCACGTCGCACCCACGGCAAGAATCGAAATTTTGCGCGGCAGCAAAGATTCCACGCGGCATCGGTTTAGGTCTGTCGTCAACAAAAGCCACGAAGGAGTGTGGAAATGTTGACGAGACGCGAAGCCCTGTTTGGAACGATGACCGGAGCGGCCACCGCGGCCCTCCTGACGGCGGTGGCGGCGACGCCCGCAAACGCCGCGCAGCCCCCGCTGGCCGATGTCGGCAAGCTGCCGCGCGAACGCGTGACGCTGGTGACCCCGCCCTTCGTGCATGCGCACGAGCAGGTCGCCACCGGCGGCCCCAAGATCGTCGAATTCCAGCTGACCGTGAAGGAACAGCCCATGGTCATCGACGAGGACGGAACGGTCATGCAGGCCATGACCTACAACGGCTCGATCCCGGCGCCGATGATGGTGGTGCATGAAGGCGACTATGTCGAACTGACGCTGGTCAACCCCGAAACTAACGAGATGCCGCACAATGTCGACTTCCATGCCGCAACCGGCGCGCTGGGAGGTGCCAAGCTGACCGAAGTCAACCCCGGTGAGCAGGCGACCCTGCGCTTCAAGGCGACGCGGGCCGGCACTTTCGTCTACCACTGCGCGCCGGCCGGCATGATCCCCTGGCACGTGGTGGCGGGCATGAGCGGCACCGTCATGGTTCTGCCGCGCGACGGCCTCAAGGACGAGAACGGCAAGCCGCTGCGCTATGACCGCATCTTCTACATCGGCGAGAACGAGTTCTACATCCCGCGCGACGAGAACGGAAAGTACAAGAACTACGCATCGCTCGGCGAAAGCTATGACGAGACGCTGAAGGTCATGCGCGGGCTCATTCCCACCCATGTGGTCTTCAACGGCAAGGTCGGGGCCCTGACCGGCGACAACGCGCTCAAGGCCAATGTCGGTGAAACGGTGCTGTTCGTTCACGCACAGGCCAACCGCGACACCCGTCCGCACCTGATCGGCGGCCATGGCGACCATGTCTGGGAGTTGGGCAAGTTCCACAATCCGCCCGCCAAGGACCTGGAAACGTGGTTCGTGCGAGGCGGCTCTGCGGGGGCGGCGCTTTACACCTTCCGGCAGCCGGGCATCTACGCCTACGTCAACCACAACCTCATCGAGGCGGCGGAACTGGGCGCCACGGCACACATCATGGTCGAAGGCGAGTGGAACAACGACCTGATGACGCAGGTCAGCGCGCCAGCCCCGATCGCCGCCCTCTGACGGGCAGACGCTCGCGAACGAATGGCGGCCCGTCGAGTTCTCGACGGGCCGTTTTTTCTGGAGAGTAAGCCATGCGACTGATGATCCCGACACTGGTAGGCGCGGCGGCGGCCGCAACGGCCCTGATGGCCATCGGCGCCGGCCCGCGCGCCGCGGCTGACAAAACCATGCCGCCCGTGGCGATGGTCGCCGTGCAGCCCGGCTCCTTCGACTTCCGGCTGCCCGGCGAATACCTCAAGGCCAACTGGCCGGTGGACGCCCCGAAGCGGAAGGTGACCTTCGACCGCGGCTTCGAGATGATGAAGTACCAGGTGAGCTTTTCCGACTATGGGGCCTGCGTCGCCGACGGCGCCTGCGAGGCGCCGGAGGGCGCCCGCGAGAGTGCGGACGCCCCCGTCACCGGCGTGAACTATCGCGACGCCACGGCCTATGCGGCATGGCTGTCGAAGAAGACCGGGGAAAGCTGGCGCCTGCCGACCGACGAGGAATGGGCGTTCGCCGCCGCCGAGCGCCTGCGGGACGATGCCCTCGGCCTGCCGCAGGATAAGGCCAACCCGGCAACGCGGTGGCTGGCCCGCTATGCCGCCGAAAGCGGCGGTGAGGCACGCGACGCCGAGCCGAAGCCGCGCGGCCATTTCGGGGAAAACAGCAAGGGGCTGGCGGACGTCGCCGGCAATGTCTGGGACTGGACGACGACCTGCTACCGGCGCGCAACCGTGGATGCCGAGGGCAAGGTCACGCACAGCACCGAAAACTGCGGCGTGCGGGTGCTGGGCGGCCGGCACCGCAGCTACATGTCCTACTTCATCCGCGACGGCAAAAGCGGCGGCTGCGCGGCAGGACTGGCGCCGGACAATCTCGGCATCCGGCTGGTCCGCGAGCCGCCGACCCTTGTCGGACGGGCCGCGCGGCTATGGGCGACCGTAGCCGGCGCCTGACAGACTAGCCGCCCGGTTCCGGTCAGGCATCCAGCACCCGGCCGGTCGCCGGATCGAACAGGTGCAGCGCTTCCTCATCGAAGGCGAAGCGATGCGTCTCGCCCGTTTTCACCACGGAACGCGGCGGCAGGCTCGCCGTCACCCGCTGCGCGCCAAGCCGTACGGCGACAAGCAGTTCCGGGCCGGTCAGTTCCACGCTTTCGACCACGGCGTCGAACGAATAGGGCGTCGCCTGTGCCGAGGCCAGATGCAGTGCCTCCGGCCGGATGCCCGCGACCAGCGGCGCGGCCTGTCCGTGCGCCGTGTTGCGGAATCGTGCCGGCAGCGGAAAGCGGGTTTCCGCTGCGTCTACCGCCAACCCATCGCGCTCGCGTTTTGCCTGAAGCATGTTCATGGGCGGCGCGCCGACGAAGCCCGCCACGTAGAGCGTCGCCGGTCGGTTGTAGATTTCCTCCGGCGTGCCGAGTTGCTCGATCTGGCCTTCGTGCATCACGGCAATGCGGGTCGCCAGCGTCATCGCCTCGATCTGGTCGTGGGTGACGTAGACCACCGTCGTTTTCAGCATCTGGTGCAGGCGCTTGATCTCGGCGCGCATCTCCAGCCGCAGCTTGGCGTCGAGATTGGAGAGCGGCTCGTCGAACAGGAACACCTGCGGCTTGCGTACCAGCGCCCGCCCGATGGCGACGCGCTGGCGCTGGCCGCCGGAAAGCTGCGCCGGCTTGCGGTCGAGCAGGTTTTCGATCTGGAGCAGCCTTGCCGCCTCGGCGACCGCCTTGGCGCGCTCGGCCGCCGGCACCTTGCGCATTTCCAGGCCGAAGCCGATGTTGCGGCGCACGTCGAGGTTCGGATAGAGCGCATAGGACTGGAACACCATGGCGATGTCGCGATCCTTGGGATGGACGCCGAGGATCGAGCGGT
>JBASAA010000048.1:0-28863 GCA_049650385.1 Mesorhizobium sp. | reverse complement strand
CGGCCCTGGAGCGCGCCGCCGCCGCCGGTTCGCTGGCCTGCCTGAAGCCCGGCGCGCAGCCGGCGATTCCCCGCGCCAAGGACGTGGACGCCGCCCTGGCCAGGGAGGCCTAAAGCCGCCCCAGACGCTGCGTCAGCAGTTCAAAAAAGCCATTGGAGTCGACGTCGCGCATGACCAGCGCGTTTGCCGGCCGCCCGGTGACGCCCCACCAGTCGACCACGGTCATGCCCATGGTAAGCTCCGAGGTCGTTTCCACCGTGACGTTGCAGGTGCGCCCGGCGAACAGTTCCGGCCTGAGCAGGTAGGCGATGACGCAGGGGTCGTGCAGCGGCCCGCCGTCAGTGCCGTATTTCTCCTCGTCGAAGCGCTCGAAGAACTCCAGCATCGCGGCCACCGCGTCGCCGATCCTGGTGCCGAGGCCGCGGATCGCATCTATGCGTTTTGCCGTGGTCAGCGCCTTGTGGGTGACGTCGAGCGGCATCATGACGATGGGGGCACCGGACCTGAAGACGATGTCGGCGGCGTGCGGGTCGACATGGATGTTGAACTCGGCGGCGGGCGTGATGTTGCCGCCCTCGAAGAAGCCGCCGCCCATCAGCACGATCTCGCGGATGCGCGGCGCGATCTTCGGCTCGCGGATCAGCGCCAGCGCGATGTTGGTGAGCGGCCCCAGCGCGCACAGCGTGATCGAGCCGCTTTCCTCGCGCATCAGCGTTTCGACCAGGAAATCGACGGCATGCCGGTCCTGCAGGGCCATTTCCGGCTCTGGCAGGTGCGGGCCGTTTAGCCCGGTCTGGCCGTGGACCTCTTCGGCCGTCACCAGCGCGCGCATCAGCGGCCGCACCGCCCCGGCGAAGACCTCGATGTCGGGGCGCCCGGCCAGTTCGCAGATCTTGCGGGCGTTCTTCTCCGTCAGGGCCAGCGGCACGTTGCCGGCGACGGCGGTGATGCCCGCCACCTCGATCTCGGCGCTGCTCAGCGCCAGGAGAATGGCCACCGCGTCGTCCTGACCGGGGTCCGTATCGATGATGATGCGGCGTGGATAAGGCATTCAGGCTCCTTGTCGAAAGGGTCGTTCCGGGACACGCTGGCGCTTGAACTTGGCCGCGCGGCGGACCATATCAACACCAACAGGAAAAATGCCAATCGGGTTTTTCCACTTGGTCGCTCTTAAGAGGACACGAGGACGATGTCGAGAATGACGCCCTTTTCCAGCCCGCTGCTGCTTGGCTTCGACGCCATGGAAAAAACGCTGGAGCGTCTCGCCAAGAACGGCGACGGTTACCCCCCCTATAATATCGAGCGCCTGCGGGGAACCGAAGGTTGTATCGAAAGGTTGAGGATAACACTGGCGGTGGCCGGCTTCGCCGATGAAGACCTCGACGTGACGGTGGAAGAGAACCAGTTGGTCGTGCGCGGTCGCCAGAACGACGATACCGAGCGCGAATACCTTCATCGCGGCATTGCCGCCCGTCAGTTCCAGCGCTGCTTCGTGCTGGCCGACGGCATGCGCGTGGTGGCGGCGGAACTGAAGAACGGGCTTCTGTCGATCGAGCTCGACCGCCCGGAAGCCCAAAGGTTGGTACGGAAAATAAACATATCGGTGAAAGACTGACCTTTGCCGATGGCTCTCATGCAGGATGGCCCGGAGCGGCATCCCGGCGTACAGGAGGCTGAAAATGTCCAGAACCCAGGAAAAGACCGTTAGCAAGACCCTCGACCACAAGACCGCCGTCATGAGCAGCGTTGAACTCGCCCATCTCGGCCAGGGCACGGTCGCCTATCTGCGCAAGGTATCGAGCGACGATTTGCGTCAGCGCTTCCCCGGCATGGACGAGATCAGCCCCGGCCTGGAGCTGTGGACGCTGTTTTCGGCGAACGGCCAGCCGATCCTGCTTTCCGATGCGCGTGACCGCGCGCTGGCGGGCGCGATCGAAAACGATCTGGTGACCGTCGCTATCCACTGAAGTCTTTCAGGGAAGAATGGAAAGGGCCGCCCGGCATGAGCGTCGGGCGGCCCTTTGTCATCTAGGTGCGACGGGCGCTTCAGGCCGCGTGCGAGGCCTGGGTTTCCGACAACAGCGCGTGGATGGCGGCGGCGTCGTGCGTGCCCCTGATCTTGGCGACGGTGTCGCCGTCACGCAGCACGCGCGCGATGCGCGACAGCGCCTTCAGGTGATCGGCCCCCGCGCCCTCGGGCGCCAGGAGCAGGAACACCAGGTCGACAGGCTGGTCGTCCAGCGCGTCGAAGTCCACCGGCGTTTCCAGCCGGGCGAATACGCCAGTAATGTGCCTGACGCCGACGATCTTGCCATGCGGGATGGCGATGCCGTTGCCGACGCCGGTCGAACCCAGCCGCTCGCGCTGCAGGATGGTCTCGAATATTTCCCGCTCCGGAATCCCCGAAATAGCGGCCGCTCTTTCAGAAAGCAGTTGCAGCAACTGCTTCTTCGAGTTGGCCTTGAGCGCCGGCATGATCGCCTTCACGTCGATCAGATCGGTCAAATCCATAGGTATGATCCTTGTGCTTCACCGCCGCAGCCACTCCCCACTCTGGCGTGCGGAAGTGCCTTATCCCTGCGCGAGCTTGGTCGTCGAGGGGTCGATCCAGCCGATGTTTCCGTCCGGCCGGCGATAGACGATGTTGAGATGCTCGTTTCCGGCGTTGCGGAAGACAAAGACAGGGCTGTCCTTGGTGTCGAGTTCGATCACCGCGGAAGCCACCGACATGGTTTGAAGCGCCATGGATGATTCGGCGACGACGGCCGGCGCGAAATTCTCCGCGATCTCTTCGTCGTCGGTAAGCGGTTCCATCACCGCATAGGCCATCTGCACGGCATCGGCGCTGCTGCCGACATTATTGGGATAGTGCGACTTCAGCCGGCGCTTGTAGCGGCGCAGGCGCTTTTCCAGGCGCTCGGCCGCCGCTTCGAAGGCCTGGACGGGATCCTGGGCCTCGCCGGCCGCCTGCAAGGAAGCGCCGGAATCGAGCCTGACCATGCAGTCAGCCGAGTAGCGGGAGCCCGCCTTGAGGACCGTCACCTGCCCCGAAAAGCCGCGATCGAAGTATTTTTCGATCGCTTCGCCGATCCGTTCCGTGATGCGTGTGCGAAACGCATCGCCGATGTCCATGTGTTTGCCCGATATGCGCAGCGTCATCTGGAATTCGACCTTCCTGTTAGCTTCACACTTGCCCGAGTTTATACTCATGGGCGGTGCAAACAAGCTTCCCGGCGTTTCCCTCGCCGTTTTTACGCCTGAACTCTCAGATTGTTCCGAGATCGCCTTTTGCGTATCGTTTCGGTCGATCTTTGCGCGCGGAGCCTGCCTCCGCCCTCATGGGGGCGGGCTTCTAGCTACTTCCCCGCGCCTTGTCAAATCGGGTTGAAAATGCGTTAATTTGCCTGGTTTTAGCGGCCTGCGCCGGCCAGCGCGCGCTTTTCGCGGCGCCGCTGCACCGAAGACGGGATGGCCATGGCCTCGCGGTACTTGGCGACCGTGCGCCGGGCGATGTCGATGCCGCCGGCTTTCAGCATATCGACGATGGCATCGTCGGAAAGGATGTCGGCTGCCGTTTCCTCGTCGACCAATTGCCGGATGCGGTCGCGAACGGCCTCCGACGAATGGGCCTCGCCGCCTTCGGAAGAGGCGATGGCGGCGGTGAAGAAGTAGCGCAGTTCGAACACGCCGCGCGGCGTCAGCATGTATTTGTTGGCCGTGACGCGGCTGACCGTCGATTCGTGCATGCCGATCGCGTCGGCTACCGCCTTCAGGTTGAGCGGCTTCAGGTGGCGCACGCCATGGACGAGAAACGCATCCTGCCGGCGCACGATCTCGGACGCCACCTTGAGAATGGTCTTCGCCCGCTGGTCGAGGCTGCGCACCAGCCAGTTGGCGCTTTGCAGGCATTCGGCCAGGAAATCCCTGTCGGCCTGCTGTTTCGCGGTGGCCGAAACATGGGTGAAATAGCTCTGGTCGATCAGGACGCGCGGCAGCGTTTCGGGGTTGAGTTCGACGGTCCAGGTGCCGTCTGCGGCGGCTTGTACCTCGATGTCGGCGATCACCGGTTCGCTGCCGCCTTCCGAAAAGACCATGCCGGGGCGGGGGCCGAGCGCCCTTATTTCCGCCAGCATGTCGAGAAGGTCTTCCTCGTCCACGCCGCACAGGCGTTTCAGCGACTGGAAATCCCGCTTCGCCAGAAGGTCGAGATGGGCGACCAGCGCCTGCATCGCCGGGTCGAAGCGGTTGCGCGCGGCAAGTTGCAGCGCCAGGCACTCGCTGAGGTCGCGGGCAAAGATGCCGGTCGGCTCGAAGGTCTGGCAGACGGCCAGCGCCTTTGCCATCGCGGCCGGGTCGGCGCCGAGGCGCGCGGCGATTTCGGTCATGTCGGCCTGGAGATAGCCGGCATTGTCGAGATTGTCGGCAAGTTCGGCCGCGATCAGCCGCAGCGCCGGGTCGTGGAAGGCCAGCGCGATCTGCTCGCCGACGTGGCCGTGCAAGGTCGTGGCGGCGGCCGCCATCGCCTCCATGTCGTAGCCCTGCGGCGGCGGGGCAGAGCCGTCGCCGGGCGACGACTTCCATGAGTCGGCCGCCCGTTGGCCGGCAAGGCCGGGGGCTTCGGCGGTGCCCGGGTCGTCCGGGAACAGGTTTTCGAGCGACGTATCGAGCCGCTCCGACATGGTCTCGGCGCTCGCCGGGGCATCCGTCTCGAACCAGTCTTCCGAGGCCGGCGTTTCGCGCCCGTCTGGTTCTTTCGGCTCCGGCTCGCCGACGGTATCCTCCGGCGGTTCGGCGCGTTCCAGGAACGGGTTGCGCTCGATTTCTTCGTCGATGAACCGCTCCAACTCGAGATGGGTAAGCTGCAAAAGCCGGATCGACTGCATCAGTTGCGGCGTCATCACCAGCGACTGGGACTGTCTGAGCTGTAGTTTCGCGGCCAGCGCCATGGTTCGGGTCGTCGCCTCGAGGCAGCGGAAGGGGCTTTTCAACCACCCATGGAACTGGCCCGGCTTTTGCTTGTCAAGGGATGCCAAGATGCGTCGAGGCAGGGGCCTGCCTTAGCGGCAGCTTCGCAGGTAGCTGTTGCCGAAAACCTGGGTCTGGCAGGCCGGCTTGACCTTGGGAACGTCGAGCACGGGCGGTGGCGCGATGCGTCTGTCCTGCTCGCGGTTCAACTGTTGCTGCTGCTGGAACTGCTGCCGCTGGATCTGGTTGCGCAGGGTCTGCAGGTCGGCGTCGCGCATCTGGCCGATGACGGCGGCATTGCCTGCCGAATTGCCGATCTCGATGGCGAACGCGGTTCCGCCCAGTGCTGACAGGGTGGCAAGCCCGGCCAGGGCGAATGCGGCCCATTTTCCATGCTTGACCATCCGTCGCTCCTTGTCGCCATGCGGCGATCCTCTATCATATAGGGTCGCCGGCGGGTTCCTGCCATCGTCGCGATGCCGTTGCCGGCGGAAGTTTCGCGCTAACCGGACGTGCCGTCCGCGAGGTGCGACAGGACGTTCAGGTCCGCGCGCAGGCGGTCTGCGTCGGGCAGCACCGCCTCGATCTGCGCATGGACCTGTATCCAGACCGGCGTCGCTTCCGACAGAACGGCCCGACCGGCCGCCGTGAGACGCAGCAGCCGCGCGCGCCTGTCGGTCGGATCGGCCTCCGTTCCGACCAGGCCGCGCCGCTCCAACGGCTTGAGATTGGCCGTCAGCGTGGTCCTGTCCATGGCCAGCAGCGTCGCCACGCTACCGAGATTCGGCGGCTGCGGGCGGTTGAGCGACATCAGTAGCGAAAATTGCCCGCTGGTGATGCCGACCGGTTTCAGCGCGACGTCGAAGCGGCGCGCCAGCGCTCGCGCCGCCCGTTGCGTGTGCAGGCACAGGCAGGTGTCGCGCACCAGGAGGGTGGTTTCGAAGGCGATGGTGGCAGGAGCGTTCATTCGAGGGGTTGACATCGATTCTCTTTTTACGTTGATATCAACATAGATAAGGAAACGTCAACCGGCATCGGTGATCGGTCCTGCATTGCGGCAGGCGATCATGGCCTGGCCGGCGGGTCGTGCCGGTCGGGCACGGCACCGGCGCTTCCCGACAAGTCCGCTACCGCCTGACATGCCCAAGCTTCGACCAGATGAGGAGACGACCATGAAGATCGTGACCAGCCTGAGTTTCCGGGGACAATGCCGTGAAGCGTTCGAATTCTACGCCAAGGTCCTGGGCGGCAGGATCACCGCCGCGATGCCTTATGGCGATGCGCCCCCGGACATGCCGATCAGCGACGACAAGTACAAGGACTGGCTGATGCATTGCTGGCTCGAGGTCGGCGACCAGGCGCTGATGGGGGCCGACATGGACATCGGCTGGGCGCCCAACATCGACAAACCCAAGAACGGCTTCGACGTTACCCTGCATTCCGCCGACAAGGCGGAAGCCCAGCGCTGGTTCGATCAACTGTCGCAGGGCGGTCGCGCCGTCATGCCGTTCGCAGAGACGTTCTGGTCGCCCGGTTTCGGCGCTTTGGTCGACAGGTTCGGCATCCCGTGGATGATCAACGCCATCCCGTCCGCCGGGTGGAAGCCGAAGCAGGCCTGACCCTTATCGCTGCGAGAAGCCGGAGCGCCAACCGTCATGAACAACCGTTCCTACCGCTGGGTGATCGTGGCGGCCGGCGGCCTGCTGGGCTGCGTCGCCATCGGCGCCATGTTCTGTCTTCCCGTTTTCCTGCGGCCGATGGCGCAGGAAACGGGCTGGTCCGTCACCGGCATATCCACGGCGATGACCTTCGGCTTCCTTGCCATGGCTGTGGCAAGCATGGCGTGGGGCAACCTTTCCGACCGCTTCGGGCCGCGCCCGGTGGTGCTAACGGGGTCGGTGGTGCTTGCCGCCAGCCTTGCGCTCGCCAGCCGGGCGCAGGCGCTGGTCGAGTTCCAGTTGCTGTTCGGCGTCCTGGTGGGGGCCGCGACCGCCGCCGTCTTCGCGCCGATGATGGCGGCCGTGATGGGCTGGTTCGACACGCAGCGCGGCCTTGCCGTCTCGCTCGTCTCGGCCGGCATGGGCATGGCGCCGATGACCATGGCGCCGCTGGCCGCCTGGCTGGAGACGGGTCATGGCTGGCGCGCGGCGATGCTGATCGTCGCCGGCGTCGCGGCGGCGCTGATGATCCCGGCTTCGCTGCTCATACGCCGGCCGCCGGCCCTGGAGGAGGCCGGGGAAGGGGTAGTGGCGGAGGATGGAATGCCGCGGATGACAGTCGCGCAGGCGGTGCGCTCGCCGCAATTCATCACCCTGATGCTGGCGAATTTCTTCTGTTGCGCTACCCATTCCGGCCCGATCTTCCACACGGTGAGCTATGCGGTGACCTGCGGCATCCCGATGATCGCGGCGGTGTCGATCTACAGCGTCGAGGGTCTGGCGGGCATGTTCGGCCGTATCGGCTTCGGGCTTGCGGGCGACCGTTTCGGCGCGCAGCGTGTGCTGGTGCTCGGGCTTTTGGCGCAGGCTTTCGGCGTGCTCGCTTATGTATTCGTCAGCCAGCTTGGCGGCTTCTACGCGGTGGCGGCCGTGGTCGGCTTCATCTATGCCGGCACGATGCCGCTTTACGCGGTCATCATCCGGGAGAATTTCCCGCTCAGGATGATGGGTACGATCATCGGCGGGACGGCCATGGCCGGCAGTCTCGGCATGTCCACGGGGCCGCTGCTCGGCGGCCTGATCTACGACCGCTTCGACAGCTATGCGCTGATGTATATCGGCTCGTGGGGCATGGGGTTGGCGGCGATGCTGATCCTGCTGGCCTTCCGGCCGTTCCCCGCGCGGCCGGTGCGGATGGCCGCGGCCTGAGCGCCGCGCCCGCATGTCGCCGACGAGCGATTATGCGGAAATGGAGTCCCTCTCGGGCGATACATGGTCTAGGGTCTGGCCGGTTCGGTTTTCGAGGCGGCAGGCATGGCGGCGATCTACATCGATTATCTCAACGGGCTCGATATCGAGGCCCTTGCAATGAGCGACGACGAAATCATAGAGGCGATCGAGGCCGGGCTGATCGCCCAGGGCAGGGGTGAGACGATCATCGAACCGCGCGTGCATCTGGAGCCTGATCCGGCCTTTCGCGGCCATTTCAACGTGCTTCGCGGCTATGTCGCGCCGCTCGACGCCGCTGGCGTGAAGATCGTCGGCGACTATGTCGACAACTACAAGCTAGGCCTGCCGTCGGAATTCGGCATCCTCAACCTGTTCGACCCGCGCACCGGCACGCCGCGCGCCATGCTCGACGCCACCGCCATCACCGACATGCGCACCGGTGCCGTCACCGCGCTGGGCGGCAAGTATCTGGCGCGCAAGGGGTCGAAGATCCTCGGCCATGTCGGGTCGCGCGGCACCGCCTACTGGAACGTGCGGCTGCTCGACCATCTGTTCGATTTCGACGAAATCCGCGTGCATTCGCGCCGCCCCGAAAGTCGCAACGGCTTTGCCGAAAAGCTTTCCGCCGATCTCGGCAAGCCGGTCAAGGCGGTTGACGACTGGCAGGCCTGCGTCGAGGGCGCCGATATCGTCGTGGAGGCCTCGCGCCTGCCCGAGCCGTAGCCGCTGCTCAGGACGGAGTGGATCAAGCCCGGCGCTCTGGTGATGCCCTATGGCACGATGAGCGCCGTCGAACTGTCGCTGACCGACATCATGGACAAGATGGTGGTGGACGACTGGGGCCAGTGCAAGGGCGGCAAGCTCGGTTCTCTGCGCGCCCATGTCGAAAGCGGCCGCCTCAGCGAGCGAACGCTTCACGCCGAACTCGGCCAGATCGCGGCCGGGCTGAAACCGGGGCGCGAAAGCGACGACGAGACCATCCTGTTCTGGCATCGCGGCCTTTCCCTGTCCGATATCGCACTCGGTAAGGCGATGCTGACCAAGGCGCGGGAAAAGGGCATCGGCCAGCGGCTGCGCTTCGCATGAAACCGGTCGTGCTTTCTGGCTCCGGCGTCACCGTGGAGGACGTCGTGGCCGTTGCCCGTCTCAGGGCGAAGGTGGAAGCCGTGCCGGCCGTCACCGTAAGGCTGGAAGAAGCGCGCCGGGTGCTCGACCGCACTGCTGCCTCCGGCCAGAAGATTTACGGGCTGAACACAGGGCTCGGCGCCAATCTCGGCACCGATGTCGACGGCGACGCTGGCGCCTTCCAGCGGCAACTGGTGGAAGGGCGCAGTGGTGCGGTGGGCGAGAAGTTGCCGGCCGATATCGTGCGGGCTGCGGTGTTCACCCGCGCGGCGACGCTGGCGGTCGGCGGCTCCGGCATCTCGCCGTCGGTGTTTTCGGCGTTGCTGGCCGCCCTCGATGCCGGGGTGCATCCGGTGATCCCGTCGCTCGGTTCCATCGGCGCCAGCGACCTGCTGCTCATGACGGCGCTGGCGCGGCTCCTGATCGGTGAGGGAGAGGCTGAGTTTTCCGGCGAGCGGCTGCGGGCCGGCGAGGCTTTGCGCCGGGCCGGGCTTAAGCCGGTAGCGCTTGCGCCCAAGGATGGGTTGTCGCTGATCAGTTCCTCGGCGGTGTCGGTCGGGCAGGGCGCGCTGGTGGTCGCCGATGCGCTGGCGGTTTTCGCCGAACAGCAGCAGGCCGGCGCGCTGACCATCGAGGGCGTCGGCGCCAACAGCAACAGCCTCGATACGCGCTCGCAGCAGGCGCGCCCGGCTTTCGGGCAGGAAGAGGCGGCCGAGGGCCTGCGCGCCCTGCTGGCCGGCGAAGCGCCGGGGCCGAGGACATTACAGGCGCCGTTGTCGATCCGCTGCATGGCCTCCATCCACGGCGCGCTGCTTCATGCGATCGGCGAGGCGCGGGCGGCCGTCGAGATCGAACTGAACGCGGCGGCCGACAACCCGCTGGTGCTGGCCAAGGATGGCGTCGTGCTTTCCACCGGCAATTTCCACACGGCGGCGCTGGCGCTTGCCTTCGAGGGGCTGGGGCTGGCCATCGCACAGGCCGCGGCGGCAAGTGCGGCCCGCTTCGTCCAGCTTACCGGCCCTGGCCGCAACGGGCTGCCGAAATATCTGTCGCCGGTCGGCGGCGCGTCGGCCGGCTTCGTGCCCTTGCAGAAGGCGGTGAGCGCGATCCTGGCTGCGATCCGCCACAAGGCCAATCCGGTCCTGCTCGATTTCCTGCCGGTCTCGGAAGGGGTGGAGGATCACGCCACGCAGGCTCCGCTGGCGGTCGCCAAATGCGCCGACATGGTCGCGTTGTGGCGGCGGCTGGTCGCCTTCGAACTGATGGCGGCGGCGCAGGCTGTCGACCTGAGGGACGGGCTTCGGCTTGCGCCGGGCACGGCCGCCGTGCATGCGCAGGTGCGTGATCTGGTCCGGCCGCTGCACGAGGACCGGCCGCTGGGCGAGGACGCCGACAGGCTTTACGAGGCGCTTTCCAGCGGGAAGTGGCAGGCGTAGCGGACGCCGTTTCCTGCCGGGGTCAGTTGCGGCTCCTCGATCCGGCAGCGTTCCTGCGCGCGCGGGCAGCGCGTGTGGAAGCGACAGCCGGATGGCGGGTCGGAAGGGCTCGGGATCTCCCCCGCCAGCACCAGCTTCTTGCGCTTGTGTTCGGGATCGATGACCGGATTGGCCGACAGAAGCGCGGCCGTATAGGGATGCCGCGGGCCGCCGAACACGCGGCGCGTCGGCCCTTCCTCCATGACCTTGCCGAGATACATGATGGCGACGCGGTCAGTGACGCGGCCGATGACGTTGAGGTTGTGGCTCACCATCAGGATGCCGAGCGAAAAGCGCTTTTGCAGGTCCGCGAGCAGGTTGAGCAGTTCGCCCTGCACCGAGACGTCCAGCCCCGCCGTCGGCTCGTCGGCGATGAGGAAGGACGGCTCGCATACCAGCGCACGCGCGATCGCCACCCGGCGCGCCTGCCCGCCGCTGATCTGGTGCGGAAACTTGCCGAGCTGTGCTTGGGCAAGGCCGAGACGAGCCATCAGGTCGAGCACCTTCGGCCAGCGTTCCGCCTTGTCGAGGCCATGGATGACGATCGGCTCGGCAAGCAGCTTCCGCACGGTGAGACGCGGCGACAGCGACGACAGCGAATCCTGGAAGATCATCTGCACGCGCCGCCTGAGCCACAGCCGGTCGGCGCGTTTCAGCACCGTCAGGTCGCGGCCCTCGAAGCGGACCCGTCCCGAGGTCGGCCGGTTGAGGCCGACCAGCGCCTTGGCCAGCGTGGTCTTGCCGCTGCCGCTTTCGCCGACGAGGCCGAGCGTTTCGCCCACGCTCAAGGACAGGTCGATGCCGGCAACCGCCTGCACGCCGCCGGAAAAGGTGACGCGAAGGTTCTCGATCTCGATGGTGTCAGGACCCGCCATCACGGCACCAGCCAGCAGGCGGCGGCGTGGCCGGGGGCGACCGGGCGCGGCGGCGGCTCCTCGGCGCACCTGGCGAAGCGCGATGGGCAGCGGTCGGCGAAGATGCAGCCGGAAGGCACGCTGACGAGGTCGGGCAGGCCGCCCGGAATGGTCACCAGCCGCTCGCCGGGCGCATCGGCGGGGTCGATCTCGCAGGCAAGCAGTGCCCGCGTGTAGGGATGGCTCGGCTGGGAAAACAGGCTTGCGACCGGTCCGCTTTCCACGATCTTGCCCGCATACATGACGGCCACCTCGTCGCAGATTTCCGAGATCAGCCCGAGGCTGTGCGATACGAAGACGATGGAGCCGTGGAACTCGGCGTGCAGCTCCTTCAACAGCCGCACGATCTGCGCCTCGATGGTAACGTCGAGCGCCGTGGTCGGCTCGTCGGCAATGAGGATGTCGGGCTCGCACAACAGCGCCATCGCGATCATGACGCGCTGGCGCATGCCGCCGGAGAACTGATGCGGGTAGGCCGACAGCCGTTTCTCGGGGTCCGAAATGCCGACGCGGGCGAGCATGCGGGCCGCCCGCGCCAGCAGTTCGCGGCGGCCAAGCCTGGGATGGCGGTTGCGCTGCGCGTCGACCAGTTGGGTGCCCAGCGTGAACACCGGGTTGAGCGCCGTCATCGGGTCCTGGAAGATCATGGCGATGCGGGTGCCGCGCAGCCGCCGCAATTCGCCGGGATCGAGCGCGAGAAGATTCTTGCCGCCGAAGGCGATCTCGCCGGAAATGCCCGCGGTGTTGTCGGGCAGCAGGCCGAGCAGCGCCAGCGCCAGCGTCGACTTGCCGCTGCCGCTTTCGCCCACCAGCCCGATGACGCTGTGCCGGCCGATGCTTAAGGAGACGTCGCGCAACGCATGCACCGTGCCGTTGTCGGTGGCGAAATCGATGTCGAGGCCGCGGATTTCGACCAGGCTGTCTCCGTCCATGGCTAACGCCTCAACTTGGGGTCGATGGCGTCGCGCAACGCCTCGCCGAACAGCGTGAAGCCGAGGGTGGCGAGCGTCAGCATGCCGCCCGCGACCAGGACCGGCCAGACCGACTGGTTGAGATAGGTGAAGCCGTCGAACAGCATCGAGCCCCAGCTTGCCAGCGGCGGGCGGATGCCGACGCCAAGGAAGGAAAGGCCGGCTTCCAGCGTGATCACCACCGGCACGTTCATCGAGGCCAGAACGACGATCGGCCCAATGATGTTGGGCAGCACGTGGACCAGCATGATGCGCGGCCCGGAAGCGCCGAGCGCGCGTTCGGCTTCCAGAAAGGGTCGCTCCTTCACCGTCAATGTCTGCGCGCGCGCCACGCGCCCGAATTGCGGGATGAACACCACGGTGACCAGAAGGATGATGTTCAACAGGCCGGGACCGAGCACCGCCACCAGCGCCAGCGCCAGGATCAGGCTCGGGAAGGAACTGACGATGTCGAAGCAGGCGAGGATCGTCCGCTCGATGGCCGGCGGCGCATAGGCGGCGGTAACGCCGAGCAGCACGCCCAGCACCAGTGCGGTCGCCGTCACCGCCAGTGCCACGCTGACGGCGATGCGCGTGCCGTAGAGACTGCGCGAATAGAGGTCGCGCCCGAGATGGTCGGTGCCGAACCAGTGGTTCGCCGAAGGCGGCGTCAGCCTTGCCGCGACATCGATCTGGTTGGGCATGTGGCTGGCGATCAGGGGGGCGGCGATGCCGCTGAGGATGACGATCAGCGCGGCGATCATGCCCAGCCGCCCGCTCGGGCTTTTCCAGACGCGCCACAGGACCTCCCGCATCAGCTTCCGTCCCCGGTGCGGGCCTTGCCGAGATTTTCGCGAACACGCGGATCGAGCCAGGCATAGGAAAGGTCGACGAGAAGATTGGCGAGAACGAAGATCGCCACCACCACGAGGATGCCGCCCTGCACGATCGGGTAGTTGCGGTTCCTGATGGCGTCGAAGATCAGCGAGCCGAGGCCCGGCCGGTTGAAGATGATTTCCACGAAGACCGCCCCGCCCATCAATTCGCCGATGCCGACGCCGAGGATGGCGACGGTGGGGATGCAGGCGAGCTTGAGCGCGTATTTCATGACCACGCGCCATTCCGGCTGGCCATAGGCGCGCGCGGTGCGGATGAAGGGCTCGCCCAGCACCTCGAGCAGCGAGGAGCGCACCAGCCGCGCGATATAGCCGATCCAGCCGACGGCGAGCGCCAGCGCCGGCAGCACCAGATGATGCAGCTGGTCGATGACATTGCCCGGCGTGCCGGCGCCGAGCACCGGGAACCAGCCGAGTTTCAGCGAGAAGAAGTAAAGCAGCAGGATCGCCACGACATAGCTCGGCGTGGCGACCAGGCTGACGCTGAGTACCGCCAATGCCTGGTCGAGGAGGCTGCCGGGGCGCACCGCGGCATAGCAGCCGATCGGGACGCCGATCAGCACCGCCAGCCCGATCGCCGAAAGCGCCAGAAGCAGCGTATTGGGCAGCGCCGCCATCACCAGCCCCGCCACCGGCCGGCTGGTCAGCACGTCGACGCCGAGGTCGCCTTGCAGCGCGTGCAGGAAGAACACGAACACGCGCTCGTAAAGCGGCAGATTGAGCCCCATCTGCTCACGAAAGAGGGCCACCGTCTGCGGGGTGGCGCGCGGCCCGAGCAGGATCGTCGCCGGATCGCCGGGGACGATAAGGGTCAGCGCGCACAGCAGCGTCATCGAGCCGATCAGCACCAGCACCGCCGTCGCGAGGCGAACGGCGCCGTAGCGGGCGAGGCTGTTGCGGCCCCAGAGGCCCTCCCTCACGCCGTTCGCCAACAGCCGTCAGGCCTGCTTGAAGGCCGCATACTGCATCTGACTGCCGTTGGGCAGGATGCCGGGCTGGAGCGTATCCTTGAAGGCGTAGGTGTAGGCGTTGTGGGTGATCCACCAGAAGGCGGCGGATTCATCCATCAGCTTCTGCGCGTCGATATAGATCTGCTCGCGCTTCTTGGGATCGGATTCGACGCCGCCCTTCTTGTGGAGGTCGTCGAAATCCTTGTTCGACCAGCGCTGCCAGTTCCAGGTGCCGATCTGGTCGGAGGTGAACCACTGCGTCTGGAAGCCGGGGTCGAACTTGCCGTGATATTCCACCAGCACCAGTTCGAGGTCCTTGCTGGCGTCGTTTTCGCCATAGGCCCAGTAGGCGCCCGGATCGAGCGCGTCGATCTGCACGTCGATGCCGACCTCCGCCAGATTGGCCTGCACCACCGCCGCCGTCGCCTGCGCCACGGCCTTGTTGAGCACGGTGAGCCGGGTTGAGAAGCCGCCACCCTGTCCGGCTTCGTCCAGCAGCTTTTTAGCGGCCTCGATGTCGCGCGCGTATTTCGGCGCATCTTCCCAGAAGCCGAGGATGCCGGGCGCCTCCAGCGCGTAGGCGGGCTCGACCGAGCCGTTATAGGCGGCGGCGATGATCGCCGGCACGTCGAGCGCCAGCCGGATCGCCTGGCGCACGCGCACGTCGTCGAAAGGCTTCTTCTCGATGTTGGGGCCGATCCAGACATAGTCGATGGCCGAAATCTTCTCCACCTTGATACCGGACGTCGAGGCGATGTCGGTGGCGACCGCCGGGTCGATGCGGCCGAAATCGATCTCGCCGGCCTGCACCGCGATCTGCGCGGTCTTGTCGTCGGAAATCGGCTTGCCGACGATTTCGGTGAAGGCCGGCTTCTCGCCCAGATAGTCGGGGTTGGCGACGAGCGTGAAATGGTCGCGCGGCACCCATTCCTTGAGCATATAGGGGCCGGAGCCGATCGGGGTCGTCTTGAACTTGTCGCCCAGTGCCTCGAACGCCTTCTTCGAGATGATGGCGCCGGAGCCGTCCGCCAGTGCGATCAGCCAGACCGCCGGCGAGGCGTTCTTCAGGTGGATCTTGCCGGTCAGCGGCCCGGTGACCTCGACCGAATCCAGCGCCGCCCAGTCGTCGGCGTAATCGACCTTGGTGCCGTCCGGAGCCGGCTTGAAGCGCTCGAACGAGAACTTCACGTCCTCGGCGGTCAGGTCGCCATAGCCGCCGGTGAACTTCAGCCCTTCCTTGAGCTTGAACTCGATCAGCGTGTCGCTGACCTGCCTGATCTCTTCGGCGGCGTCGTTTTCCCACTCGGTCGAGCCCGGCTTGAACTTAACCAGCCCCTGGTTGACGGCGAGGATGACGTTGACCTCGATGGTGCCGGTGCGGTTCGCCGGATCGAGGTTCTTCAGGTCTTCCTCGACGCGCACGACGATGCGCCCGTCGGCGGCATGGACCACGTTCGACCACGGCATGCCCAGCACCGTGACCCCGGCGGTGGCGGCGCCTGCGAGAAAGCCTCTGCGCGTCAGTTCGTAACCCATAACTTACATCTCCTCCAGGTCGCCCCATCGTGGCGGCCGTTTCCGTCCTGCGTCTTCGTCCCGCGGTCCGTTCACGCGGAAAGGATCGTACGAAGGCCGCATATGGTTCACAAGAAAACGGCAACGGCAAGCCGCAATCCCGGGCGAATGAAGTTTCCCGCCGATTGTGCTGCGTGGAAAAGAGTTCCGGGGCCAATTTTCCGACATGCGGAGTCGGCAGGCTTGCTTTCGCCCCGCGCGCTCGGGCAATGTCCGCGCGGGTTCCCGGCAGGCGGGGGCCTGTGGCAGGAGCATGCGAGTGGGCATCAGGACGGTTACCGATTTTCCGCGGCGCGTGCGCACCATCGACACCGAGTGGATCGAGCTTGGCGACGGGACGCGGCTGGCCGCGACGATCTGGCTTCCCGAGGACGCCGAGGCCGCGCCGGTGCCGGCAATCCTCGAGTACCTGCCTTACCGCCGCCGTGACGGCACTGTTTTGCGCGACCGGCAGATGCATGCCTATTTCGCCGGTCATGGCTATGCCTCGGTGCGCGTCGATATGCGCGGCTCGGGCGATTCGGACGGTCTGCTCCTGGACGAGTACCTGCCGCAGGAGCAGGCGGACGCGGTGGAGGTGATCGCGTGGCTGGCAGCCCGGCCATGGTGCAGCGGCACGGTCGGCATGATGGGCATTTCCTGGGGTGGCTTCAATTCACTGCAGGTGGCAAGCCATCGTCCGCCGGCGCTGAAGGCCATCATCACCGCCTGTTCCACCGACGACCGCTATGCCGACGACTGCCACTATATGGGCGGCTGCCTGCTCAACAATTCCATCGCCTGGGCCTCGACCATGTTCGCCTTCGGCGCACAACCGCCGGACCCGGCCGTGGTCGGCGAGCGCTGGCGCGCGATGTGGCTGGAACGGCTGCAAAACAACCCGCTGATGGCGGCTTCCTGGATCGAGCACCAGCACCGCGACGCCTTCTGGAAACAGGGATCTGTGTGCGAGGACTATTCGCGCATCACGGCGGCGGTCTATGCCGTCGGCGGCTGGGCCGACGGCTATTCCAACGCCATTCCGCGCATGCTGGCCGGCCTGCCGGGGCCGAAGAAAGGGCTGATCGGCCCATGGGCGCATGCCTATCCGCATGACGCCAATCCCGGCCCGCGGATCGGCTTCCTGCAGGAAGCGCTGCGCTGGTGGGATTTCTGGCTGAAAGGAAAAGACACCGGCATCATGGACGAGCCGATGCTGCGCGCCTGGATGCAGGAAAGCGTGCCGCCTGCCACAACGTACCCCGAACGCCCGGGCCGCTGGATCGCCGAGGCGGCATGGCCGCCGGCCGGGCGCCAGCCGCAAACCCTCCATCTCGACGACCGCCGCCTGACCGACCGGCCGGGGAAGGGCGGTTCCGTCATCGTCGCGTCGAGCCTTTCCACGGGTGTTACCTTCGGCGAATGGTGTCCCTACGGGCTGGCGGGCGAACTGCCGTCCGACCAGCGGCCGGACGACGGCCGTTCCGTCTGCTTCGATACCGAGCCGCTTGCCGGACGTATCGAGATTTTCGGGGCGCCGGTGGTCGAACTGGAACTGGCGTCGCAAAAGCCGGCGGCGATGATCGCGGTGCGGCTGGAGGACGTGGCCCCGGACGGTGCTTCGACGCTGGTGACCTACGGACTGCTCAACCTCGCGCATCGCGACAGCCACGAGCATCCTCAGGCGCTGGTGCCGGGGCAGACCTATCGTGTAAAGGTGACGCTCAACGATGTCGCGCAGGCGTTTCCCGCGGGGCATCGCATCCGCCTGGCGCTGGCTACCTCGCACTGGCCGATCGCCTGGCCGTCGCCGGAAATGGGGGCGCTCACGGTCTTCACGCGGGCGAGCACGCTGGCGCTGCCGGTGCGCGCGCCATTGCCGGGGGATGCCGACCTGCGAGCCTTTGCCGAACCGGAGCAGGCCGAGGCCGAGCCGCATGCCATCCGTAAGCTCGGCGGGCGCAACCGGTCGATCACCGAGGACCCGATGACCGGCGGCGTTACCGTGACGGTGTTTCGCGAGCGCGCTTCCTATCACCTGCCGGCCATCGGCCTGGATTTCGACGCCGACACGCGCGAGCACTATCGCATCAACGACGCCGACCCTTCGGCGGCCAGCGCCGAGACCCGATCGACCTGGCGGCTGGCCCGCGGCGACTGGCGGATCCGCACCGAAACCGCGACGCGGGTAAGCTGCACGCCCACCGAATTCGTCATCACCGCCACCCTCGACGCCTTCGAAGGCGAAGAAAAAGTGGCGGGCCGGGTCTGGGAGAAGAAGATTCCACGTCGGCTGGTTTAAGCTTGGCGCTGATTCTCCGAGGACATTGAACCCACGCGGGGGCGGTTTATTGCGTTGTTCTGCCGTACCCATCGCCCAAATTGTCTTTGTAAAGGATGTCTGCGAGGTCTCAGACCATGCGTGATTCAGGATGGTCTGGACCTGAATCTCACAGCGGAGCCCGGCGAACCTTGCATACTCGGGAAGACGAATGCGCTCCTCGCGGAACCTGACGGTATAGTGAACTGCGCGATAGCGGGCTTCTTGGTTTTCGGGGATGGGATGGTGGATCTTTGTGGAGTCCTGTACGATCTCGAAGTTATCCCGGATCAGCGACGACCCCAAGAAACGATCCACATCGTTGTTGGTATAGAAAATGAGCCTCGCACCAGCGAGGTCGCGCCGATCATGCTCAAGTGTCTGCGTGTCTAGCTTGCCCGCCTCAGCGAGGCGCCGACGCAAGCTATCAACCTCTTTTGCACGGCACTAAACGGACTGGGGTCGGGGCAGACTTACAGCGAAAAGCTGTCTTTAGTAAACGGGTCGAGGCTGGTAGTTAGGCAAGCGATCCTGCGAAGTGCCGGGGAGGGAGTTGCGCTCAGCCATTTGGGACACGAGGAGCCCTGCGGAGATGCAGAACCTTTTCGGCCCGTAAGATTGGTAGGCCCCTTGAGGCTAGTTCGGACCTTTGCAAAGGATCCCAAAAAAGCTTGCCTTTTCGTCGTAGAGGCCAAGGTCAAGATTGTTGTAGCACCACCTGAGTTTCGGTTTCTTAGGATGTTGTCCGCAGGATAGAGGCTGCGAACGTATTCCGGATCATCGAGCGTGGGCTCGACCTTACGGATTATCCTGGCATGTGCCTGTGTCGCTTGAACAACGGCCACGGGGTGGCTCGACATGGTTATGCCCAAACCATTAAAGCCGCCGACTGACAACTGACCCGGCAAGGTGTTCGCCGCTTGCCGAGCGTCGTAGGTCGACCAGAGACGCATCCTTTCCGACGTCATAGTGCCATCGTCTTTCCTTTCGAAAGCGTCGTGATCGAACAGCCCTATGATCTCAAATGTGTCACGCGTGACCGACGCGAACAGAACTTCATTCGTTCTGGCCGCATGGCCTTTGGCTTCCCTCGTCAGCCCGAGATGGAAATGGTGAAGCCCCATGACGTTGAGCAGAAAATCCTTGTCCGCCCATCTTTCTTCCGGGCCGCTGCTCTCGGCAGAGGGTGTGTATCCTTCCTTGATCGCTCCGAGCGACAAGTATGGTGTAAGGTCTTCGCCATCCTCAACCGTTTTGATAAAGGCATCAAGGTTTGGTGTCAGTCCTACCGTCCTCGGATCGCTTGCAAGCCTTTCGCGTCCGCTGACTGTTCGCCGCGCCTGTCTGACATGCTTCAGCCGCCAAGCGATAAAGGTAATTAGGAGATCAGTCAGGTGCTTCCCCCCCCAAGTATAGTGCGCGCGGCCTTGTCATTAGGGAAGCACGGGATCAACTTGATAATACTTTCTCGAAAGACTTTGATACGGGGGTGGTCTTCAAAGAGCGCAGCCATACAATGATCCGTCAAAAAGTGATTGGTCGGTTAGATGGGTGTTATAAGACTTGGTTCCAAGGGATATGGCTGCTATCAAAGGCGGCTATCGCTTTCGGCTTCCTCAAAGCGGACAGATCTCTTTCCACCCCTACCAAGCCATTCTTGGGCTTCGACCAGGTCATCGGCAGTGTCCGACCTTCATTGCAGCCTTTCTGCCTAATTTGAGGCGACCCGAAACCTGCCAATCGAAAGGTATTTGGTTTTCGGCTTGGGCGGGTTCGTTCTCAGGCTCCATCTCGATTATCTTGTCATTGCGGATATGTGGGGCTCGAATGTTTAGTCAGATATCAAGGACTTCCTCGGCCGCGAGCAAATGCCCGATCAAATCGATTCACGGCTTCAGTGAGTTCTTTTTCGTCCATGCTTGCATACCCTAGCCGTATCCCTTTGGGGGGCTCGCCATCGGAATAAAAATTGTTGCTTGGCAGTATTTTGAGGCGTTCCTGGTACGCGCGCTCGACAAGTTCGGGCAGGCAAACTGGCTCCCGAAAGCGTGCCCAAAAGGCCAATCCGCCCGCTGGAATATCGAATATAAGCCGATCCCCGAGAACATTGGTCAATATCTCCGCAAAATGATCTCTGCGTCGCTTGTAGATGCCGTGGACTTTCCGCGCGTAGCTACTGATATGTTCGCCCATCAGTTCGGCCACTGCCGTTTCCATTGTCGGGCTGCCCTGACGGTCAATAAGCATGATCTCGTTTGCGATATCGTCTACAAAACCCGTACTGGAAACGAGATACCCTATTCTCAGGCTTGGGCTGATCAGTTTGGATAGGGAGCCGATATAGACCGTATGGTCGAGAGACGCGCTGGCTAACGGCAGCAGCGGCTGGTGGTCGAAATGGAATTCGTGATCGTAGTCGTCTTCTACGACGACAATGCCTTTGCGCTTCAACAGTTCAAGCAGGCGCAGACGCCGCTCGGGCCTAAGTGAGACAGTTGTCGGGAAATGATGATGAGGGGTAAGATAAAGGACCTTGATGGGGTGCTGTTCGCAAACGTTCTCTAAATCATCTAGCACAATACCACCGTCATCCACGTTAATGGTGACAATGTGCGCCCCAGTTCGGGCAAATGCGGTTCTTGCGGGAGGATAGGTCAACTTTTCTATCGCGACATAGTCACCTGGGCGGGCTAACAGGGTCGCGCAGAGATAAAGAGCCATCTGACTGCCTCGAGTCAGACAGATGTTGTTGGCGGTTGTGGCAAGGCCCCGCTCCGAGTTCAGCATCGTCGAGATGGCCTGTCGGAGGGCGAAGATGCCCCGCGGATCGCCATACCCCAGTTCGCTGCGCCGGGCAGTGCGGACGAGGGCGCGGCGATAGGTTCGCGCGATGATTTCAACTGGCGCCAGCCTTGGGTCGGGAGTGCCGTCATCGAACACGAGGTAATTCTCGGATCGCTCTACCCAGGGAATGACCTCCGGCGTTTTTCTCCAGGAGAAGGAGCCTCCCACAAGAGGAGAGGTCGCCATCGAAGTGGTGGCGTTTGTCCAACGCGGCAGGCTCGGTAAGTTTGGCGCTATGAACGTGCCGCGTGTTGAATCAGACATCGCCCAGCCCTGTGCGACTAATTCGTCATATGCGGAAATTATCGTTTTGCGGCTAACGCTTAGCTGTTCGCTCAGGGTGCGCGTACCGGGTAGTACAGTACCGGCGCCTATGCGCCCGCGCCTGATCTCTTCGATGAGGGACTGGACGACCTGAAGATAGAGCGGCGTCTGCGATTGATGGCGCAGTTGGAACTGGAGCGTCCAAGGGCGAAGCACTGGATTCCTCATCTTCTGCGAACTGGATGTTCTCGATATCCACTCAGCATCCATAATGCATTAACGCCGGGCTTCAAAATAAAAATAACAGAAAGGCTCAGGTTCTGGTTATCCGATTCTCGTTGAGAGAGTGGGGTAGGAGTATTTTGCGCAAAATTTCTATACGGCAATTGAGATATAATTCAACTGAAAGTTGTGATGTAAATATCGGAGGAGACTGATATGAAATGTAATAGTTATATACTTGGAGGTAATTACGGAAAGATGGAGAGTGTGCAGCTTACGCGTCGCGCCATTCTCAAGGGCGCCGTGGTAGCATCGGGCGCAGCCTTGCTTTCGGCGCCGGCTGTTTTGCGGGCCGCCGCGCAGGACGAGATACAGGTCGCGTCCATGTTCGACCTGACAGGCAACCTAAACATCTACGGCGTTCAGCAGATGAACGTTTCCAAATACGCCATCGAGGCCATCAACGAGGCTGGCGGCGTCCTCGGCAAGAAACTGGTCCTCAACGCTTATGATACCCAGTCCAAGATCGAGCTCTATTCCCGCTATGCCCAGGAAATCGGCACCAACGAGCAGGTGGCGGCGGTTGTCGCCTGTTTCACCGGCGCTTCGCGCGAAGCGGCAAGGCCGGTGCTTAGCCGCTTCAAGAAGCTACTTTTCTTCCCCACCATCGACGAGGGCGGCGAGTGCGACCGCTTCTGCTTCATGCAGGGAACGGACTGCGTGCAACAGGAAGGGCCGCTGATCGAGTGGGCGGCGAAGAATGCCGGCGATACACTCTACGTGGTCGCGGCGGACTATGTTTACGGTCACGTGGCAACCGCATGGACTAAGGCGCTGGCGGAAAAAGCCGGTGTTAAGATATCCGGCGTCGAGTTTATTCCGCTCGAGGTTTCGGATTTCAGCTCGACCATCCGCAAGATCCAGTCTGCCAAGCCGGCCGCGATCATGTCCAACCTCGTCGGCAGCAACCATATAGCCTTCTACCGGCAGTTTGCCGCCGCCGGCCTTAACGGCTCCATCCCGATCGTCTCGCCGGTCTTCGGGCTGGGCAATGAGCAGGAAATCCTGTCGGCCGAAGAGACCAAGGGCATCGTCGTCTCCTACTCCTATTTCGAAACCCTGGAATCGCCTGAGAACAAGGCGTTCCTCGAAGGGTTCAGGAAGAAGAATGCGGATTCTGGGGTCGTCGCCGATACGCCTGCGCAGGTCTGGATCGCCTGGCACCAGTGGAAGCAGGCGGTGGAGAAGGCAGGCACCACCGACATCATGCCGGTCGTCGAGGCTCTTGAATCGGGAATGAGCTATACCGGTCCGGCCGGCCCGGTCACGGTCGACGCCCCGTCCCACCGCAACATCCAGAATGTGCACCTGGCCAAGGTGGATGCCAACCAGAAGTTCGAGATCATCGAGAAGTTCGAGCAGGTCAAGCCGACGCGCGAAGTGGTCGGCGCAGGCGCTTGCGACCTCACTGGGGCGGACCAGAATTCGCACCGCATGATCGAACCCAAGTTCTGAGAAACGGAGCGCGCCATGGATTCCCTGTTGGTGGTACTGTTTTCGGCCGCGACGAGCGTCTCGACGCTGCTGATCGCCTCGATCGGCCTTGCCGTGATCTTCGGGCTGATGCGTATCATCAACATGGCCCATGGCGAGTTCCTCATGATCGGTGCCTTCACCACGGTCGTCTTGGTCCGCACGCTGGGCCTGCCTGTACTGATGGCCGCGCTGGGTGGCGCGGCCATCGCCGCCCTTCTGGGCTTCGTCGTCGAGATCGTCTTGATCCGCCCGCTCTACGGCCGGCGGCTGGTCGATACGCTGCTGGTGACCTTCGGGCTCAGCCTGGTGCTGTTCCAGCTTGCCGTGAACATCTTCGGCACCACGTCGCCTGGCATATCCACGCCGTTCGGCGCGGTCGCCATCGGCGAGTACTCGGTTTCCGTCTATTCGCTGCTTCTCATCCCTGTCGCCGGCCTGCTGATGCTTGCCGTGTACCTCGTCTTCACACGCACAAAATACGGGCTCTTGGCGCGCGCGGCGGCGCAGAATCCCGAGATGGCGAGTGCGCTCGGCGTCGACGCCCGCAAGATCAACAAGCTGACCTTCATGTTCGGCGCGGCTCTTGCTGGGTTGGGCGGCGGCCTGCTCGCGCCCATCGTGGCCGTCAGTCCGGGCATGGGCCAATCCTATATCGGCCAAGCCTTCATGACCGTCATCACGGGCGGCCAGGCATTCCTGCTTGGTACGCTGGCTTCGGCCACGGCGCTTGGCGGGGTGCAGAACATCGTCGCCCAGCTCGTCACCACCTTCTGGGGGCTAGCGGCGCTTTTCCTGACGTCCATCATCATCCTGCGCTTCATGCCGGAAGGCATTTCGGCGCGCTGGAAGCGGCAGCTCTAGGAGGAGGCGATGACGGATCTCGCAAGTAGCCAAACAGAGAATGGAACAGCCGTGCTGACGGGTAACAAGAACGGAATTCTTCAGGGCGTCGCCGACTGGAAGCATGCCAAGACCGGCGCTGCCATGATCGTCACGGCGATCGCCATCCTCATCGCGGTGAACTTCTTCTCGCTGGCCGACCAGCTCAAATGGACGCTTTGGGTCAGCTTCGGCATCGTCGCCATGAGCCTGTCCTTCATCTGGGGCAAGGCCGGCATCTTCAGCTTCGGCCAGAACGCGCTGTTCGGGATCGGCGCCTATGGCTACGCCATCCTGTCGCTCAATCTGTTCCCGTATTCGGGCGAGACGCTTTCGGCGCTGGTCTTCGCGGGCGTCGCGGCAGCGGCCTTCGCGGCGGCGCTGGGCTACTTCATGTTCTACGGCCGAGTCGGCGACGTCTATCTCTCGGTGCTCACCCTTGCGGTGACGCTCATCCTCTATACCGTCTTTTCCAGCACGGCCGGCCCGCAGTACCGCCTCGGCGAGGCCACCCTCGGCGGCTTCAACGGCATGCCCGGCCTGCCGACGCTGACGTTCTGGATCCCCGGAAGCGGCAGCGTGCAACTGGAGATCCAGGCTCTGCTGATCTTTGCCATCGGCCTTGCGGCGGTGCTCTATGTCATCATGTCCTATGCGGCCGACAGCCGCTTCGGCGAAATCCTTTCGGGCGTGCGTGACAACGAGACCCGCATGGAGCTGCTGGGCTATGACGTTCGCTTCTGGAAGTGGCTGGCCTTCGTGGTCGGCGGCGCCATCGCCGGTATCGGCGGCGGGCTTTTCGCGGCCTGGGGTACTTTCACCAATCCTTCCGTCTTCGGCCTCACCCAGGCCGCTATGGTCATCATCTGGGTTATGGTGGGTGGCCGAAACTCGCTGTTCGGCGCCTTCGTCGGCGTGGTCATCGTGCAATGGATCGCCGACGAGGCCGACAAGGTCGTCTCCGAACAGACGCCGCTCATCCTCGGACTGATGCTGATCCTGTCGCTTTTCCTGTTGCCGAACGGCGTCGTGCCGACGGCCACCAACTGGGTCAGGTCGTGGCTCGGCGCAGGCAAGGGCGGTAGTCGAGGCGAAGTGACGCAAGCCGCGCCCTTGGCCGCGCCCTTGCCTGCGAGCGAGGCCGCCTCCGAGGCTGCCGCGGAACCGGTGCGCCGTGGTGTCATCGTGGCGCAGAACATCGCCAAGAGCTTCGGCGGCCTGTCGGTGCTGCGCGGCGTCGACCTCACCTTCGACGAGGCCCCGGTCTATGCCATCATCGGCCCGAACGGCGCCGGCAAGAGTACGTTCTTCAACGTGCTGACGGGCCGGGTCACGGCATCGCAGGGAAGCATCAGCCTGAACGGCACCGATGTCGGCGCCATGCCGGCCTTCGAACGGGCGCGCCTTGGCCTCGGCATCAAGCTTCAGATCGCCTCGATCTTCCCGAGCATGACGGTGCGCCAGCACATCGACCTCGCCTTGCGCGCCCGTTCGACCGCCAATCGCGGCGCCCTGATCGAACGGACGCTGCGCGACGTCGACCTGTGGGAGCGCGCCGACGATCAGGCCTCGGACCTCGCGCATGGCCAGCAGCAATGGCTGGAGATCGCCATGGTGATCGCGCAGCGGCCTTCCCTGATCCTGCTCGACGAGCCCGCCGCCGGCATGTCGCGGCAGGAGAAGGTGCGCACCGCCCAGCTCATCGAGCGGCTATCCAGGACGCATCGCATCATCGTGGTGGAACACGACATGGCGTTCGTGCGCTCGCTCGAAGCACCGGTGGCTATGCTCCATGAAGGCCGCGTCTTCAGGAACGGCAGTTTCGAGGCAGTGTGCGGCGACGAAGAGGTGATCAACATCTATCTCGGGAGGCGTTCCAATGCTGTCAGCGCGTGATTTGTCGTCCGGCTATGGTCGCATCGTTGTCCTGAGGGCGGTTTCCCTTACCGTCGGGCAGCCGGAGATCGTCGCCGTTCTCGGCCGCAACGGCGCCGGCAAGACCACGTTGATGAAGACGCTCGCCGGGATCGTGCCGACGCAATCGGGGTCGATCGATTTTGCCGGCGCCAATCTCGCCGGCCTCTCGGCCGACAAGCGAGCTCGGCTCGGTATCGGCTACGTGCCGCAGGGGCGCGGCATCTTCCCGAAGCTGTCGGTGCGCGAGAACATCCTGGTCGGCCTCTATGCCAGTTCCTCGCCGCTCACCCTGCTGGACGAACTGCTGGAAGAATTTCCTGCGCTGAAGCCCAAGCTGGACGACCGCGGCGGGCAACTGAGCGGCGGCCAGCAACAGATATTGGCGCTGGCGCGGGCGCTGGCGACGCGGCCGAAGCTGCTTCTGCTCGACGAACCCTCGGAAGGCATCCAGCCGTCCATCCTCGAGGAGATCGCCGATATCCTGAACCGGCTGAAGGCCAGGCGCGGCCTGTCGACGCTGATCGTCGAGCAGAACATCGATTTCGTCCGCTCCATGGCCGACCGCGCCTACCTGATGGATATCGGCAAGGTCACCCGCCAGTTGACGCGCGAGGAATTGTCCGTCGATGGCGACTGGCTCGAAAGCTTCGTCAGCGGCGCCGAGGCATCCCGGCCCGCAGCCTGAATCCAAGTCAAATAAGGAGAACGATAGTGGCTAGTAAAAAAACGGATGTGAGCAAGCTTTCGGATGTCGATCTTTGCTATCTGACGGCGGAAGAGGCCATCGCTGCGTTCAAGGCGCGGGAACTGTCGCCGGTCGACGTCATGAAGGCGGTGATCGCACGGTGCGAGAAGGTGAATCCCAAGCTCAACGCCGTGACCTACAACCATTTCGACCGTGCCCTCGACCAGGCCAAGAAGGCCGAGAAGCGCTATGCCTCGGCCAACGGTTCGGTGCGGCCGCTGGAAGGCATCCCGCTCGCCATCAAGGACCTGCATCCGGTCGAAGGCGAGATCTGCACCTGGGGCTCGAAGATCTACGAAGGCGTTCGTGCCGACAACACCGTGCCGATTGTCGAACGCCTGCTCGATGCCGGCGCCATCCTGCATATCCAGACCACCAGCCCCGAATTCGCCCATACGGGCCATACCCACAGCCCGCTGTGGGGGGCTACCCGCAATCCCTGGAACGGCGACTACAACTGCGGCGGCTCCTCGGGCGGCTCCGCGGCGGCGGTGGCGGCCGGCATGACGATCCTCGCCGACGGCGACGACGGCGGCGGCTCGATCCGTATCCCCTCCGCCGCCTGCGGCGTCTTCGGCTTCAAGCCGCCGTTCGGCCGCAACCCGGGCCGGCTCCTGCCGACGAACCTCGACTGGATCCTGCATCTCGGTCCGATCACCCGTTCGGTCGGCGACGCCATCCTCATGCAGAACGTCATGAGCGGGCCGCACCCCATGGATGCCGCCACCCTGAAGCCCAAGCTCGAGATTCCCGAACAGCTCGGCAGCATCAAGAACTGGAAGATCGCCTTCTCCATGGACCTCGGCTATTTCGAGGTCGACGAGGAAGTGCAGAAGAACACGTTGCAGGCGGTCGAAGCGTTCAAGGCGATGGGCTGCGAGGTGGAGGAAGTCGACCTTGGCTGGAACTACGGCGCCTATGACGCGTGGATGACCCATTGGGAAGGGCTGTTCGCATCGGTCGCCGGCCAGCACCTGCCGCGCTGGCAGTACGAGATGGATCCCTATGTGCGCGAGATGCTGCACCGCGGCATGAACCATTCCTATACCCGCGTGAAGCAGACCGAATTCGTACGCACCGAAATGTACAACAAGCTCGGGCCGTTGATGGAGAAGTACCAGTTGCTGCTTTGTCCGACCAACGCAGTGCCGTCGGTGCCGTTGTGGCATCGCTGCGACGACAAGAACTTCAAGATCAACGGCAAGCCGGTGGACGCCATGATCCAGTGGTGCATGACCTATCCGTTCAATCTGCTCAGCCAGTGCCCGGTGGCGACGGTGCCGAGCGGCTTCGCCAGCTCGGGTGTGCCTACTGGTCTGCAAATCGTCGGGCGTACCTACGACGATATCTCCGTCCTCACCGCCGCCAAGGCCTACGAGGCTGCACGGCCGTGGAGGAAGACCCGGCCAAATTTGTAAATCCCTTAGGGGTAGACCAATTTTCCATGACGTGCCTCACCGGAGGGGGAGTTGCTCCTTCGGTATGGCCTGATGCTTCCCGTTTAAGCCGCGCCACATCATTTCCGAAGTAGTCCTTTCAACAACCAAGTACAAAAGCGATTTTCCATGAATAAGAAATTGTATCCGTATCTTGCCGAGGCATTTGGCACGGCGTGCCTCGTGCTTTTGGGATGCGCGTCCGTGACTATAAGCAACAACGGTATGGCCTTGCCACTGGGCGCACTGCCGATCGCATTGAGCTTTGGATTGACTGTCACATTCCTAGTCTATGCGATCGGCCCTGTTTCCGGCTGCCACATCAATCCAGCCATCACGCTTGGACTGTGGGCTGCCAATCGCTTCCCCGGGTCGAAAGTTCCCGGTTATGTCGTGAGCCAGGTCGCTGGCGGAATAGTCGGAGCTGGGCTTTTACTGCTTATCCTTAGCGGCCGCCCTCAAGGCTATGATGCCAGTGCCCTCGGGTTAGGCCAAACTGGCTGGGGCGAAGGCTATCTCGGTCAATACAGTCTTCTCGCAGCTTTGATGAGCGAGTTCGTCGCAACCTTCATTTTCACCGTCGTCATCATTGGCTCGGTCTCGAATACGGACAACAAGCAACTGGCGGGGGTATCGATAGGGCTGTGCCTGACGATATTGGTCGCCTGTTTCATCAATGTCAGCGGCGGGTCACTCAACCCGGCAAGGAGTATAGGGCCGGCGTTCTTCGTGGGAGGTAAGGCAGTTATGCAGGTCTGGCTGTTCATCGTCGCTCCGATCGCAGGCGCAATGGTTGCTGGCATTGCATACCGAAAGTGACCTCCAACGGGTCTCGCTACCGTCAAGACCGATTCGAGGAGAGGAAATCAGGCGATGTCAGACGATTACGTCCACAAGGTACAGGCCGCGTGGAAGAAGAATGCGCTGATCGACAACGAGACTTATCTGAAGTGGTACGCCGACAGCGTGAAGAACCCCGACAA
>JBASAA010000047.1:0-19311 GCA_049650385.1 Mesorhizobium sp. | reverse complement strand
ATTACCCATCGGTCGGAGCCGTTCAACCTCGTTCGTACGGCGACAAGCGCTGGCGCGATGCTATCGGTTCGGCCTGTTGCAGAAAGAGCACATTTTGAGGAGGCCCTAAACGCTTCATTAATAAATGAAGCACGTCGGAAGCGGGATTGGGGGTTGCAGAGGCCTTATGACACCCCACGAATCAACCGGAGGCTCGTGGCACATGCGATTCGGGCCAGATCACCCGTCCGTCTCTAGGACGGCGACACCAATGCCTAGATCGTTCGTGGACAGGTAATCATACTTCAGTGTGATCCGCAGGGTTTTGTGGCCCAGCCACAACTGGACACGGCGGAGGTCAACACCCCCCATCACCAATCGTGAGGCGCAGGTGTGCCGTAGGATATATGGAACAATGCCCTCCTCGTCGCCGAAGCCAACAGTCTGCTTCGCTTCATTCCATGCGGCACGATATTTGTATTGCTCCACCGTCGAGAATGGCCCCTCGCTCGAACGATCGATCGAAGCGAGGATACGCTTAACCCGGGACGTAAGCGGAAGAGTTCGCTCGGAGTGCTCGACCCCCTTTGAGAAGCACACCGTCCCTTCTTCAATCCGCACCTCTGGCCATTTCAGGTCTATGACCTCGCCGATTGTTGCTCCCGTATCGACGAGCACAACGGACAGCATTTCATATTCGCTCGATATAGCGCCGATGTGCTCGAACAGAGATCGTTCCTCTCGGCGGGTGAGGAATCGGATGCGCTCCTCAGGCTCCTCCTGACGGCCGAAGTCTGTGATTGAAGCCAAATCGCCTGACTTCCAAGCGTGACGCAGGAGCTTACTCAGCGCCATCGTCTTTCGATTTATGGTGGCCTCGGTGTTGCCCTTGGATCGAAAGGCTTCCTGGATTTCTCTCAGGTCGGCGCTGCTGAAGCTGCTGAACTGTCGGCCGAAGACGATTTCGTCAGCCTGGAGAATGAACGAGTAGACATTCCTTTTGTGGCTTCCCTCCGGCCAAAGCGAATGGCCGTATTTCTCCAGAAGCTGCCTGAGGGATAGAGGTGCCGGTTCATTTTGAGGTTCGATAGTACCGGTCATAGTCACTCCCCGTTAGCCGCGATGCCCTCGGCGCCCGCGCGAATGTAAATCGGCAAAGGCGACTGCACAAATTCGGATAGCGGTAACGCGCCGCAATGATTTCAATGCCTTGGCTTTAAGACTGCTTTAACCATGAGAATTTTGGGCGGCGGCCAGCCTTTTCGGCAAACCGGGGAACCGAATGCCGTTTCGCTCATTTTTGTGCGCACCCGGTCACGGGGGCGTCTCAGGCGACGGGGCCCGCACGTCCGCGGATGTGCGGGCCTCAGCCCCCGAAATGGCCGAAGAACTGGCGAAAAGCCGGGGATGCGTCGGCGCCGAACATGGCGTCGGGCGCGCCGCTGCTCTCGATCTGGCCTTCCTTCATGAAGATGACGCGGTTGGAAACGTTGCGGGCAAAGCTCATCTCATGCGTGACCACCAGCATGGTCATGCCCTCCTCGGCCAGCGCCCGCATCACGCGCAGCACCTCGCCGACCAGTTCGGGGTCGAGCGCGGAGGTCGGCTCGTCGAACAGCATGACCTTGGGCTTCATGGCCAGCGCCCGGGCGATCGCCGCACGCTGCTGCTGGCCGCCGGAAAGATGCGCCGGGTAGCTGTCGGCCTTGTCGGCGATGCCCACCTTCTTCAGCAGCGCATGCGCCTCCTCGATACAGGCGGCGCGCGGCCGCTTCAGGACGTGCACCGGACCCTCGATGACGTTCTGCAGGATCGTCATGTGCGACCACAGGTTGAAGGACTGGAACACCATGCCGAGTTCGGAGCGGATATGGTCGACCTGTTTCTGGCTGGCCGGATGGTTCCTGCCGCCCTTCTGCGCCATGCGGATCTGTTCGCCGTCCACCCAGATCTCGCCGGCATCGGCGATTTCGAGCAGGTTGATGCAGCGCAGGAACGTGGATTTACCCGATCCGCTGGCGCCCAGCACCGAAATCACGTCGCCGTCCCTCGCCTCCAGCGAGATGCCGCGCAACACCTCCTGCGCGCCGAAGCTCTTGCGGATGTCACGAACCGAGAGGCGGGCTGTATCGGCCATGGGCGAGCGCTCCTTCATGCCTCAGGCCTTGCGTACCGCCGGGGCGGCGCGCAAATGGCGGGAAAGCGAGTATTCGAGCAGGGCCATGGCCTGCAGGACGATGAAATTGAGGACGAGGTAGATCGCCGCCGCGCACAGGAACACTTCCATGGTGCGGTAGGAGTGCGAAATCAGCCGCTGCGCAACGCCGGTGACCTCCCACACGGTGACGAGGCTCGCCAGCGAGGTCGACTTCATCATGAGCACCACCTCGGTCGAATAGGCCGGCAGCGCGTAGCGCAGGGCGATCGGCGCGATGATGCGGCGCACCAGGAGGAAGCCGGACATGCCGATGGAGCGGGCCGCCTCGATCTCGCGCGGCGGCACCGAGCGCAGCCCGCCGCGAAAGATTTCCGCCGAATAGCCGGCCGTGCACAGCGCCAGCGACAGCACCGCGCAGACGAAAGGCTCACGCAGGAACGGCCACAGCGGCCCGTTGCGAATGATGGAGAACTGCGCCAGCCCGTAGAAAACCAGGAACATCTGGATCAGAAGCGGCGAGCCGCGGAACACGAAGACATAGGCCTTGGCGAAGGCCGACAGATAGCGGTTGCCGCCGACGCGCATCCATAAAACGATCAGCGCGAGCACGCAGCCGATGCTGACCGAAAACGCGAACAGTGCCAGCGTCACCGGCAGCGCCTTGATCAGCGTCAGCATGGTCGAGGAGAGAAAGTCGAAATCCATGGCGCTCAGACCTGACCCATGGCCGAGGGCATGGAGCGATTGGCGCGCCGCTCGGCCCGGTCGAACACCTGGTCGGACAAACTGGTCAGAACCAGATAGAGCACGCCGCCGACCACGAAGAACAGGAAATACTGTCGCGTCGAGCCAGCCGCGACCTGGCTGGTGCGCATCAGTTCGGCGAGCCCGGTCACGGAAATCAGCGCCGAATCCTTGAGGCTGAGCTGCCAGACATTGCCCATGCCGGGCAGCGCATAGCGCAGCACCTGCGGCATGACGATGCGCCGGAAGCGCAGGGTCCGGTTCATGCCGATGGCGGACGCCGCCTCCAGTTCGCCTCTTGCGACGGCCAGATAGGCGCCGCGAAACACCTCCGCCTGGTAGGATCCCGAGATGATGCCGACGGCGAGCGCGCCGGCGATGAAGGACGGCAGGCCGAGGAAACCCTCATAGCCCATCGCCTGGCCGATCGCGGTGACGGCGGAAGACCCGCCGAAATAGATGAGGTAGATAATCAGGAGTTCGGGAATGCCGCGAAAGACGGTGGTGTAGGCGCTGCCGAGCGTCCTCGCCACCAGGCTGCCGGACAATTTGGCCGCCGCCACGACGGCGCCGAGCACGGCGCCGATCGCCAGCGCCGCCGCTGTCACCGCCAGCGTGATGCCGGCGCCGGCCAGGAGCAGCGCCCCCCACCCGGTCGAGCCGAAGCCGAGCAGTTCCAGTGTCGACATCGCGAAGCCTCCCCTTCACGCAACGCGCTTGCGGCGGGGACAATAGCATGGGCTTCCCGTCGCGAAAGCGGCAAACCGGGCATGCCTTCCCGGCGGCTGGCCGGGAGGGTATGCGTGCGGCCGTTTATTTCGGGGAAACGTCGGTCTTGAACCACTTTTCCGACAGCGTCTTGACGGTGCCGTCGTCGAGCGCCGACTTGATCGCCGCGCTGAACATGTCGCGCAGGTCGGTGTCGGACTTGCGCACGCCTAGCCCTTCGCCTTCGCCCCAGATCGGGCCGACGATCTGCGGGCCGGTGAAGACGAGCGTGCCGTTTGCCGCTTCGAACGCGCTCTCGAAATAGACGCTGTCGTCGAAGCCGAGGTCGATGCGGCCGTTCTGCAGGTCGAGGTCGCGGTCGGCGCCCGTCTTATATTCGCGGATCGTGGCCGCATCGCCGAAATTGTCGTAGATGAACTTGGCATAGACGGTCGACGCCTGGATGCCGATGGTCTTGCCCTTGAAGGCTTCCTTCAGCGCGTCGATTTCCTTCACGCCGGTCTGGCCGACATCCATCTTCACTTCCGTGCCGCTGCCGGCGGCATTGGCCAGCGGGCTGTCCTTGACGGTGGCGAAGGCCGCCGGCGTCTGGGCATAAGGAATGGTGAAATCGATCACCTGCTTGCGCTCGTCGGTGATCGACAGCGCGTCCATGATGATGTCGAACTTGCCGGCGTTAAGCGCTGGGATCATGCCGTCCCAGTCGGAGGCGACCAGCTTGCATTCGACCTTCGCCCGCTCGCACAGCACCTTGGCCAGTTCCGGCTCGAAGCCGCCCAGCGTGCCGTCCGGATTAGTCATGTTCCACGGCGCATAGGCGCCTTCCAGCGTGATGGTGACCGTCTTCCAGTCCTTGGCCATGGCCGGGCCGGCCAGGCCGGAAAGCGCGACCGCGCCGGCCAGCAGCATTGCATGTATCTTCATTCAGTTTTCCTCCCAGTCGCAACGGGCCTTGCCGGAACGGACGTCCGGCCTCGGCGTCTCCTTGCTTCACCCGGAAATCTATCTGCCTATCGACGCCGTTTGTCTATCGGCAAGCGCCCTACAGCTTCGGCATGCCGGGCGGCGGGTTGCCGCTTTCGGCACGGTCGCGATAGAAGGCGGCGCGCGCCAGAAGCATCAGCGTAACCGGCGTGGTGACCGTCACGAACACCGCGATCAGGATCTCGTGCAGCACCGGGCGCGACTGGGCGACCGAGAAGAAGATCATCGAGGCGATCAGGATGGCGCCGACCCCCCAGGTGGTGCCGAGCGTCGGGGCGTGAACGCGCTGGTAGAAGGTTTCGAACCGCACCAGCCCGATGGCGCCGAGCAGCGTCAGTACCGAGCCCAGCACCAGGAAGAAGGCGACGAGCAGCGCCACCCACAGCGGAATTTCGGCGAACTGGTTCATTCGATCACCTCGCCGCGCATCAGGAACTTGGCCAGCGCCGCCGTGGAAACAAAGCCGAGCAGTGCGATCACCAGAGCCATCTCGAAATAGATCGTGAAGCCCGAGCGGATGCCGAGCGTCAAGAGCAGCATCATGCCGGCGGCGTACAGCGCATCCAGCCCCAGCACCCGGTCCTGCGCGCGTCGCCCGCGCACCATGCGATAGACCGCACAGCCCATCGCCACCACCAGCAGGAACTGCGACAGCGACAAAGCGAGGATGAGGACGATGGCGCTCATTGAAAAATCTCCATCAGCCGGCGCTCGTAGCGCTGCTTGATTTCCCGGGTGAGACCCTCGGGATCGCGCAGGTCGAGCACGTGGATCACCAGTTCGTTGCGCCCGGAATGATAATCCACCCAGGCCGTCCCCGGCGTGCTGGTGATGATGCAGGCCAGGACCGCCAGCCCGGTCTTGTCGCGCAGGTCGAGCGGGATAACGAGGAAGCCGGAATCCCTCAGCCCGCGCCGACCCCTGAGCACGATACCGGCGACCGCGATGTTGGAGCGCAATATGTCCACCAGCACGTCGGCGGCCAGCATCGGAATGCTGATCCAGCGCCCTATTCTGGGCTTGGCCGGCTCCAGCGCCGTCATCGCCTTGGCCGCCGCCAGCGCGATGACCGCACCGAGGATGACGTGGCCGGGCGACAGGCCGTTGAGCAGCAGCCACATGGCAAGCAGGGCGGCCGACAGCAGCGGATAGGGCAGGATGCGCCTCATCAATGCCCTCCCGCCCTCACCCCCGGGACGGGGGTGGCCGACAGCACGTCGTGCAGATAGGCCGATGGCTGGTGCAGCGACTGCGCCGTCGCCTCCATGTAGCGCATCGCCGCCCCCGCCTGCACGGTCAGCGCCAGGCAAAGCAGCAACAGGAAGGCGACCGGGGCGATTTCCATGACCAGCACGCGCGGCACCACCCCCTCGACCGGCGCCCAGAAGGTGCGGATGCCGGCGCGCATCATCGCCAGCATGGCCGACAGGCCCGAGAAGATAACCAGCGCGAAGAACGTCCACGTCGCCACGCGCATGGCGGGGGCGGCATCGGCTGGCTGGATGGCGGCAGCGAGCAGCGCGAACTTGCCAATGAAGCCGGACAGCGGTGGCATGCCGGCAAGCAGGATGGCGCAGGAAGCAAAGCAGACGCCAAGAACCGCCAGCGTGGCCGGGATGGCGACGCCGACCTCCTCCTCCTCTTCCTCCTCGTCCATGTCGTCGCCATAGGCCTCCATGGTGACGGCCAGCACGTTGGCGGCGGGGTCCTGTGCGCGCTCGACCAGTTCGATCAGCAGGAAGAAGGCGCTGACGGCCAACGTCGAGGAGACCATGTAGTAAAGGGCGCCCGCGGTGACCCCCGCATTCTCCATGCCGATGGCCGCCAGCAGCGTGCCGGAAGACACCAGCACGTAGAAACCGGCCAGGCGGCCCATCGCCTGCGAGGCGAGCACGCCGATGGCGCCGAAGGCGATCGTCGCCAGCCCGCCCGCAAGCAGCCACGAACTGCCGAAACTGGCCGACGCGCCGGCATCGGCCCCGAACAGCACGATCGACAGGCGCAGGATCACATAGATGCCGACCTTGCTCAAAATGGCGAAGATGGCGGCAACCGGGGCAGCCGCGGCGGTATAAGCGTTCGGCAGCCACAGGCCGAGCGGCCACATGCCGGCCTTGATGAGGAAAGCGACGCCGAGGATGGCCGCGCCGCCCTCCAGAAGCGTGCGGTCCGTTGCGCCGAGTTCGGGAATCTTCGCCGCCAGGTCGGCCATGTTGAGCGTGCCCGACGCTCCGTACACCAGGCTCACACCGACCAGGAACAGGGCCGCGCCGGCAAGGTTGACGGCGATGTAATGCATGCCCGCCCTGACCCGGAACGGGCCTGAACTGTGCAGGATGAGCCCGTAGGAGGCGGCGAGCAGCACCTCGAAGAAGACGAACAGGTTGAACAGGTCGCCGGTAAGGAACGCGCCGTCGAGCCCCATGAGCAGCAACTGGAACAACGTATGGAAATGCGGGCCGCTACGGTGCCAGCGCGCCAGCGAGAACACCAGCGCGGCAAGCGCGAGCATGGAAGTCAGCACCAGCATCAGCGCCGACAGGCGGTCGAGCACCAGCACGATGCCGAAGGGCGCTGGCCAGTTGCCGAGGAGATAGACGCGACTGTCCGCCACTCCCGTCTCGCCCGCCATTGTCAGCAGCCGGATGGCGATCGTCGCCAGAAGCAGCGTGGAGACGACGTTGATCATCGCCTTCAGCGCGTGCCGGCGCTCGTCCAGCAACAAAAGCAGCGCCCCCGTCACCAGCGGCAGGATGATCGGCGCAATCACCAGATGGTCGCTCCAGCCCATCAGCGCGGCTCCCGCCCGTCGACATGGTCGCTGCCGGTAAGCCCGCGAGCGGCCAGAAGCACCACCAGGAACAGCGCCGTGGTGGCAAAGCCGATGACGATGGCCGTCAGCACCAGCGCCTGCGGGATGGGGTCGGCGAAAGCGGCGGCCTCGGCCACCTTGTCCGAACCGAGAAGCGGCGGCGCCCCGGTCCTGAGCCGCCCCATCGAGAAAATGAACAGGTTGACGCCATAGGAGATCAGCGACAGCCCGATGACCAGCTGGTAGGTGCGCGGGCGCAAGAGCAGCCAGACGCCGGAGCCGACCAGGCCGCCGATGGCGAGAGCGAGGACGAGTTCCATCAGGCGGCCTCCTGCTCTGCCGCGGCGGCGGTTTTGGAGGCGCGCAACCGGCGTACCGACTGGTGGGCGATCGCCACCAGCATCAGCACCGTCGCGCCGATGACCAGCAGGAAGACGCCAAGATCGAACAGCGCGCCGGTCGGCGCCGGCACCGCGCCGATCAGCGGTAGCTCGACATATTGGGAATGCGAGGTCAGGAACGGATAGCCGACCAACCAGGAGCCGGCGCCGGTGCCGGCGGCCGTGAGCAGGCCGAACCCCATCCAGCGCACCGGCAGTACCCTGAGCCGCGCCTCCACCCAAGCCGTTCCGGCCGCCAGGTATTGCAGGATGAAGGCGGCCGCCATGGCGACGCCGGCGGCAAAGCCGCCGCCCGGCAGGTCATGGCCGCGCAGGAACAGGTACACGGCGAACACGATGATGACGGGGAACAGCCACTGCATGATGACGGCCGGCACCAGCAGGTAGTCGCCCACCGTGTCGCCGGGATTGCGATCGGGCCGCGCCTCGTCGTTGGCGGCCTGGATGCGCTGCTGCTCCGGCGAGCCGACGCTGTCGGGCGCCGGCCGGAAGCGGCGCAGCAACGCGAACACCGTCAGTGCCACGATGGCCAGCACCGTGATTTCGCCGAACGTGTCGAAGCCGCGGAAATCGACGAGGATGACGTTGACGACGTTCTTGCCACCGCCCTCCGCATAGGCGTTCTTCAGGAAATAGGCGGCGATGCCTTCCGGCGCTTCCCCCATCATCACGGCATAGGCGAGCAGCGTCATGCCGCCTCCCGCGCAGACGGCCAGGGCGAGGTCGCGATAACGGCGCAACCGCGCGCCGAGCGTGCTCCGCTCAAGCGACGGGTCGGCGAAGCGCTTCGGCAGCCAGCGCAGGCCGAGCAGGATGAGCACGGTGGTGACCACCTCGACCAGCAACTGCGTCAGGGCGAGGTCCGGCGCGGAAAGCCAGGCGAAGGTGATGCAGGTGGTGAGCCCCGCCCCGCTCATCAGGATAAGGGCCGCCAGCCGATGGAACTTGGCCTGCCAGGCGGCGGCGATGGCGCAGACGATGCCGACGGTCCAAAGCGCGGCGAACGCCGGATCGACACCTGAAAAGGTGAAGCGCCCCGGATCGAAGCCCGTCCGGTAAAGCGGCAGCAACGCCGCCAGGAACGCCACCCCGACCAGAAGCCGCAACTGCGGCTGGAGGCGGCGCGTGCCGAGAAGGGCTTCGAGCGAACGCGCCCAGCGCCACGACACCGTCACCATCGCCTGGTCAAAGATCCACTGCCCCCTGATTCTGCGGAAGACCGGCGGTCCTTCCGCGCAATGCGCGAGGTAGTTCTTGAGGGCGAAGAACAGGGCGGCGCCGCCTGCGAGCGCGGCCAGGCTCATCGCCAGCGGCAGCGTGAAGCCATGCCAGACGGCGAGACTGTATTGCGGCGTGGATGGCCCCAGCACCGATGCGACGGCGACATGCAGGAACGGCCCAATGGTGAAGCCGGGGACGATGCCGACGACCAGGCAGGCCAACACCAGCAACTGCATGGGAAAGCGCATCAGGAACGGCGCTTCGTGCGGCGTGCGCGGCAGGTCATGCGGCGGCGGGCCAAAGAAGACGCCGTGGATGAAGCGGATCGAATAGGCGACGGCGAACGCGCTGCCGAGCACGGCCGCGTAGGGCGCGGCCGTGTCGAGGAGGGAAATCTGATGGGTCGCGGCCGCCTCCGCGAAAAACATCTCCTTGGAGATGAAGCCGTTGAGCAGCGGCACGCCCGCCATCGCCGCGCTCGCCACCATGGCCAGCGTCGCGGTGATCGGCATGAACCGGAACAGCCCGCTCAAGCGGCGGATGTCTCGCGTGCCGCTCTCGTGGTCGATGATGCCGGCCGCCATGAACAGCGAGGCCTTGAAGGTGGCGTGGTTCATCATGTGGAAGATGGCGGCGACCGCGCCGAGCGGGCTGCCGAGGCTGAGCAGCATGGTGATCAGGCCGAGATGGCTGATGGTGGAATAGGCCAGAAGCCCCTTTATGTCCTGCTGGAAGATCGCGAAATAGGCGCCGAGCACGAACGACATCATGCCGGCGAGGCCGACGATCCAGAACCACTCCTCGGTGCCGGCCAGTACCGGCCACAGCCGCGCCATCAGGAAGACGCCTGCCTTCACCATGGTGGCCGAATGCAGGAAGGCCGACACCGGCGTCGGCGCCGCCATGGCGTTGGGCAGCCAGAAATGGAACGGGAACTGCGCGCTCTTGGTCAGCGCGCCGCCGAGGACGAGCACCAGGATCGGCACGTAGAGGTCGCTGGTTCGCACCAGATTGCCGGAATCGAGCACCCGGTCGAGATCGTAGCTGCCGACGACCTGGCCGAGGATGAGCACGCCGGCCAGCAGCGACAGGCCGCCGATGCCGGTCACCGTCAGCGCCATGCGCGCGCCGTCGCGGGCATTGGCGTTCTGGTGCCAGTAGCCGACCAGCAGGAAGGAGAAGATGCTGGTGAGCTCCCAGAAAATGACGAGCAGGATCAGGTTGCCGGCCAGCACGATGCCCAGCATCGCGCCCATGAAGGACAGGAAATAGGAATAGAAGCGCGGCACCGGGTCTTCCGGCGACATGTAGTAGCGCGCGTAAAGGACGACGAGGAGGCCGATGGCGCTGATCAGGATGGAAAACAGCCAGGCGAAGCCGTCCATGCGCAGCGTGAAATCGAGGCCGAGGCTGGGCACCCACTCGAAATGCGCCCGCACCACCGAGCCGGCCGAAATCGCCGGATAGCAGGCCGAAGCAAGGACGAGGACGGCAAGGGCCACCGAACCGGCCAGCCAGAATTCGCGGTTGCGGGTGTTCGAGGGTATGACTGCGGCGAAGACGCTGCCCACGAAGGGCAGCACGATCATCAGCACCAGCGATGTTTCGTTCGCCATTTCCTACCGTTGTTCAGACCAGAGGAGATTGGGCCATCTTGCCTAATCTCGCCCATTATGGTTGAGTCCGGCCGGATTCGGCAAGGGCCTTGTTCAAGGATTTTATCGATGAAGCTGTTTCCGGAGCAATGTCGCGCCGCGCGCGGGCTGCTCAACTGGACGCAGGGACACCTGGCGGCGCTCGCCGGGGTGTCGCGCAGCACGATCAAGGATTTCGAGTGCAACCGTCACGCGCTGCATCGCGCGACGGAAGGGCTGCTTATCCGGGCGCTGGAAAACGGCGGCGTGCATCTGCTCGCGGCCGGTACGGAAGGACCGGGCGTGCGGCTGAAAGCCCGGCCTACGGCTTGAAATTTCCCGGCGGCGCCGGACACCAGCCGCCCGTCGCTGGCCGCGTTCGTGCCCGCCCGAAAAATCCGGTCTGAAGAAAAATATCGGCGGGGCCGACGGATTATCCCCGCCGGCCCGGTGTTGTCCTTTCAAGTCCGCCCCCTTGCGATCACGGAAGGATAATCCGATGCCCAGGACATCGCCCGCACTTGGCTTTCTCGTGCTGATGGCCGTCGCTCCGGCCCATGCAGACACGCTGTCGGCCCTTCACGGCCGCTACGTCATCGATCCGTCTTCCAGGATAGCGTTCTCGGTCGCGCAGGTCGGCGGCGGCGGCATCGACGGCGCCTTTTCGCGCTTTTCCGGCAGCTTCGACCTGCGCCCCGACGATATCGCGCGCTCGAGCGTAACTTTTTCCCTCGATCCGGGCAGTGTCGTGACGGATCAGCCCCGAGTCGAAAACTTCCTGCGCTCCTCCGCCGTCTTCAACGCAGCCGCCTATCCGGTGATCAGTTTCCGTTCGACCGCTGTGCGCCAGGAGGGTTCCAACCGCGCGCTTATCCAGGGCGTGCTGACAGCCCGGGGCGTCACGCACCGCGAAACGTTCGAGGCCACGCTGGTCAGGCAGCAGGGGCGCACGATCGCGTTCCACGTGGTGGGCGACCTGATGCGCTCGCCTTACGGCATGGATGTCGGGACGCCGATCTACTCCAACGTCGCCCGCTTCGACATGATCCTGAACGGCCGGCGCAAATAAAGCTGCGACCGCGGGACTATTCGTAGCCGCGCGGTGTTCTGATGAATACGGGCGCATAATCGCCCGCCGAAACCGCAAAGAGAGGAATACAACCATGCGCTCCCTGCTGTTGGCCGCCGCCGTGATGGCGGCCTCGATGCCGCTTGCCCACGCCGACGACTATGCCTCCGGCGCCATAAGGTCGATGGATACCGCCAAGGGCGAGGTTCTCACCGATGCCAAGGGCATGACGCTCTATATATTCGACAAGGATACCGCCGGTGCTTCGAACTGCTACGATGCCTGCGCGCAAAAATGGCCGCCCCTGGCGGCAGCGGCGGACGCCGCGGCGGACGGAAAATACACCCTCGTCGATCGCAAGGACGGCGCCAGGCAATGGGCCTATGATGGCAAGCCGCTCTATCTGTGGCAGAACGACAAGAAGCCGGGAGACGTGAGCGGCGACGGGGTCGGCGGCGTCTGGCACGTCGCCAAGGAGTAGCCCCGAGAGGCCGACCGATGTCACAGGTCCTGGATGAGATCGAGGGTTGCGTACCGGCGCTGCGGCGCTATGCACGCGCGCTGACCCACGATCCCGATCGCGCCGACGATCTCGTCCAGGATTGCCTGGAGCGGGCCATCCGCAAACGCGGCCTCTGGCGCCCATCGGGTTCCGTCCGCTCATGGGTGTTCCGCATCCTGCTCAACGTCCACCGCAACGACCTGCGCCGGACAAGGCGCTCGCCCTTGCCGCTGTCGCTCGACGACGCCATGCCGGGGAATGAGCCGGCCGGCCCCGACGTGCAGCCGGGCCGGCTGGCGCTTGCCGAGACGGCGCGGGCCATGCAGGTGCTGCCGGACGAACAGCGCGAGGTGCTGCTGCTCGTCGCCGTCGAGGAGATGAGCTATGCCGAGGCGGCGGCGGTGCTTTCCATTCCCGTCGGCACGCTCATGTCGCGCCTGGCGCGGGCGCGTGCCGCATTGCGCGGCCTGACGGAAACGGGAGCGCCAAAACTGAGGTCCGTAAAATGAGCCGCGAGGAACGCAAGATCCCCGAACACGACCTGCACGCCTATGTCGACGGCGCGCTGGACGGTCCGGCGCGCGCGGCGGTCGAAGCCTATCTCGCGGACAACCCTGCCATTGCCGGCGAAGTCGAAAGCTGGAAGCGGCAGAACGAAACGCTGCGCGCGCTTTACGGTCACGGTGCGGCCGAACCCGTGCCGCCCCGCCTGGACGTCCGCTGCCTCGAGCGCGAAAGTCGGATCGCAACCACCCGCTGGAGCCGCATGGCCGCCGCAGCCGTGCTGCTGCTCGGCGTCGGGACGGCCGCCGGCTGGTATGGGCGCGACCTTCTCGCATCGGCAGGCCCGGTGCAGGCCGCGCTGGGCGATCAGGTTCTGGTCGACGAGGCGATGCAGGCACACCGGGTGTATTCCGGCGAAGTCGTCCACCCCGTGGAGGTATGGGCAGGGGAGAAGGACCACCTTCGCGCCTGGTTGTCCAAGCGCCTGGCCCGCCCGCTCAACGTGCCCGACCTCCGCGCCGGCGGGTTCACGCTCGTCGGCGGCCGGCTGTTGCCGGCGGCAAACGGCCCGGCGGCCCAGTTCATGTACGAGGACAATACCGGACGCCGGGTGACGCTCTATATCATTCCGGCGAAGGAAGGCCGGGAAACCTCCTTCCGCTACGCCTCGCTCGACCGGCTCGAAGCCTTCTTCTGGACCGACGAGGCGATCAGTTGCGCCCTTGTGGGCGACCTGCCGCGCGACAAGCTGCAGGAGATCGCCACCCAGGCGTACAAGCAACTGGGGTAGCTCCGATGCTGCGCAACAGCCGCGCGTCCTATGGAACGGTGGCCATCGCCTTGCACTGGGCCATCGCGCTGCTGTTTTTCGGGCAGATCGCGCTCGGCTGTCTCATGCAGGCGGTGGCCGACCGTCCGCAGTTGCAGTTCAACCTCTTCCAGTGGCACAAATCGTTTGGCTTCCTGGTGCTGGGACTGGCGCTGGTGCGGCTCGCCTGGAGCTTTTCGGGCACCCGTCCTCGCCCCGTTCCCGGCATGCCGCGATGGGAGGCGGTGGCGGCGCGGGCCGTCCATTTCCTGCTTCTGGCGCTGACGATCGCCGTGCCGCTCGCCGGCTGGGTGATCGCCTCGACCTCGCCCTTGAGAATCCCGAGCTATGCCTTCGATCTCGTGGTCGTCCCCGACCTGCCGCTGGCGCGCTCGGATGCCATGGAGGCGTTCTGGTCACAGGCGCATGCGCTGCTCGCCTACGGCACCGGGCTGCTGGCGCTTGCCCATGCCGGTGCGGCGCTCCACCATCACGTGGCGCGCAGGAACGCAACGCTGGTGCGGATGCTCGGCTTGCGGCGGCGATAGGATTTCGCCACCGCAAACCTCAGCGTACCGAGGCCTTCGACGAGATGCGCGACAAGGCGATCAGCATGATCAGCGTCGCGGTGCCGAGGATCATGGCCAGCGTCGCCGCATCGAAGATCGCGCCACGGTCCGAGAGCGTGAAGATGCGGACCGGCAGCGTGATCCAGCCCGGCGGGTAGATCATGACGGTGGCCCCAAGTTCGCCCATCGACAGCGCGAAGGACAGGCTGAAGGCGGCGATCAGATAAGGCAGCAGCAGCGGCAGGGTGACGCGCCGCAGCCGGTAGAACGGGCGCGCGCCGAGGCTTTCGGCAACCTGCTCGCAATCCACCGGCATGCGGCTGAGGCCAGCGGTGACATTGCCGTAGGTGAAAGCCGAGATCAGTACGAAATGCGCGATCATGACGATCATCGTCGTGCCGTTGAGCAGGAAAGGCGGCTGGCTGAAGGCAACCAGCATGGCAAGGCCGATCGAGACGGAAGGCACCGCGCTCGGGATGAAGAAGCAGATGTCCAGCACCCGCTTGGGCACGCCTTTCATGTTGCGCAGCGCCAGCGCCGCCCAGGTGCCGCTGACGAGCGCGGCCAGGCTCGCCACGATGCCGGTGACGAAGCTCGCCTTCAGGCTGTCGAAGGAGGCGTTGCGGAAGGCCTCGGCATAGTTCGACAAGGTGTAGTGGGAAGGCAGGAAGTCGTTCCACTGGGCGCTGAAGCTCGCCAGCGCGATGACGCCGATCGGCAGGCCGTAGACGATCAGGAACAGCGGGACGATGAGCGCCCAGGTCAGCAGGCGACCGGATCTAGACCACACCAGCACGGGCGCCTCCAAAATATCCGATGGCCGTGCGATAGAACCCGTAAAGCCCGAGCGAAAGCACGATATTGACGACGGCAATGACGCAGGCGGTGGTGTAGTCGAACTCCTGGATCGCCTTGCTGTAGACGAGCAGCGGCAGGGTGATGACGTCCTTGGCGCCGATGAACAGCACGATGCCGAACTCGTTGACGGTCAAAAGAAGGCACAGGCTGCCCCCCGCAAGCAGCGCCGGCAGCGAGGCCGGCAGGATGATCTGGCGCACGATGCGCAGCGGCCGCGCGCCGAGGCTGCTCGCCACCTCGATCTGCGCCTGGTCGATCTGCGAGAACGTCGCCAGCAGCGGGCGCATGACGAACGGCGAGAATACCGTGATCTCGGCGAGGATGACGCCCCAGCGCGAATAGAGGAAGTCGATCGGCGGCAGTTCGAAGCCGAAGAAGTGCATCAGCGAGCCGTTGAGCATGCCGGCCGAGCCGTAGATGAAGGTGAAGGCGAGCGTGACCAGGAAGGTCGGGAAGGCGATGATGGTGTCGATCAGCCTTGCCGCCATTTTCGCCCCCGGGAACGGGACGAAGGCGATGACCAGCGACAGAATGAAGCCCAGCACCAGGCAGCCGATCGTCGCGCTGACCGCAATGACGATGGTGTAGTAGAGCCCGTCGAGGAACTGCCGCGACGACAGCACTTCCTGGAAGTGCTGCAACGACAGGACGCCGCTGTCGCCCAGCGATTGCCGCACGATGAGCGACAACGGGTAGAAGAAGATGACGGCCAGGATAAGCAGCGGCGGCGCCACCCACAGGCCGGTCGGCCCGGCCTTCGGCGCTGGCGGCGCCAGCGCGGTCGCGGCGGCCTCAGCCATCGACCTTGTCCTCCGGCACCAGGGTAACGTCGGCAGGGTTGAAATGCACGGTGATCGACGCGCCCGGCTCGGGTGGGTTGCTCATCGGCGCGGAGGTCATGCGCAACACCTGCTCGGCGACTTCGAAGGTGATGTTGTGGACGTCGCCCTGCCACTGCACGCTCTGCACCACGCCCGTCAGGCTGTTGGTGTCGTTTTCGCCCCTGTGCAGCTTGAAGTCGTGCGGCCGTACGCACAGCAGGCAATCGCTGCCTTTCGCCAGGCGGTGGTGGTTCTGCGCGCTGAGCGCCTGGACCCCGAATTTCACGCCGGCGCGCGCGCCATCGGCGCCGTCGAGCCCGGTAACCGGAATGAGGTTGGCGCGCCCGAGGAACTCCGCCGCGAAACGGTTAGGCGGGTGGCGAAACAGCGACTGGGCGCTGCCGAACGCCTTCAGCCGGCCGCCGCGCATGATGCCGATGTGATTGGCGAGCGTCAGGGCCTCGGTCTGATCGTGCGTCACATACAGCACGGTGAGGTTGGGCAGGTCGCGATGCAGCTTGGCCAGTTCGTCCAGCATCGAGCGACGAATCTGCGCGTCCAGCGCCGAAAGCGGCTCGTCCAGCAACAGCACCTGCGGGCGGATCGCCAGCGCGCGGGCGATGGCGACGCGCTGCTGCTGGCCGCCGGAAAGCTCGCGCGGGTAGCGCTTGGTGTAGGGCGCCATGCCGACCATGGCGAGCGATTCCGGCACGCGGGCGCGGATGATGTCTTCCGAAGCGCCCTTGGCGCGCAGGCCGAAGGCGACGTTCTCCTCGACCCGCATATGCGGGAACAGCGCGTAGTTCTGCACCACCATGCCGATGTTGCGCTCATAGGGCGGCAAGTGGGTGACGTCGCGGTCGCCGATGGTGATACGACCGGCGGACGGACGCACGAAACCGGCGACGGCCCTGAGCGCCGTCGTCTTTCCGGAGCCGGACGGGCCGATCAGGGCGACGATTTCGCCGGGGTTGACGGTGAGGTTCAAGGATTCAAGGACGACCAGACTGCCATAGGCGACCGATACGTTTTCGAAGCCGATCCGGCTGCCGGTGTTTCCCGCAGCCGCTCCCTGTGCGGCAGAGGCCGAACCTTGCACCTTTTCGCTCACCGTCATAGCCCCGGACATCAGTTGCTCGAGATAGCCTGGTTGTAGGCGGCTACGTCGTCCTTGAGGGTTTCGAGCACCTTGTTCCAATCGGGCGTCCAGATTTCGACGCCGTCAAGCGCTTCGTGCAGTTTCTTGTAGTTTTCGTCCTCAGGATGGACGTCACTGCGCGAGGGAAGGCCCTTGGCGACCACGCTCACCTGCTTCTGAGCTTCCTCGGAAAGCAGGAAGTCGATAAGCTTCTTGCCGTTCTCCGCCTGCGGCGCGCCATTCACCAGCCCGATATAGTAGGGCAGCGAGAAGACGCTCTTCTTGCCGTCCGGCCCTTCGGGAATGAAAATCTTGATGTTCGGATTGGCCTCGGACTGCGCAAGGTTCATCTGCATGTCGCCGTTGGCGACGTAAATTTCACCCTTGTTGACCAGCGCCGTCAGCTTGCCGGTCGACGCGGACGGGCCGAGATTGTTGACCTGAAGCCGCTTCAGGTAGTCGAGCCCGGCTTCCTTGCTGCCGAAGGCGTGGAACGTCTGCAGCATCAGCGCCGTGCCGTCGCCGGCCTGGCCCGGCGTCGAATACTGGATCTTCTGCTTGAACTTCGGATCGAGCAGGTCGTCGTAGGTCTTCGGCGCTTCCTTCAGGACGGCGGTGTTGTAGATGAAATTCGGGTAGTTGTTGACCAGCGCATAGAACATGCCGCCAGCGTCCTTGCTGCCGGCGTTGATCTGGTCGGCGCCCGCCGGCGTATAGGCTTGCAGCGAGCCGTCGGCCGCCGCCTTCTGCATGAACGGCGGCAGGGTGATGAGCACGTCGGCCTGGGTGTTGGACTTCTCCTTGGCGATGCGGTCGGCGACGCCGCTCGAGCCGGCCTCGACGAACTGCACCTTGATGCCGGTCGCTTCCGTGAACGCATCGAACTGGCTGCCGAGCCAGCTCGGCTCGCCATCATGCAGGCCGTCGGCGCTGTAGATGGTGACGACGCCGTCGGCAAAAGCCGGCAGGGCGGTCGCAGCGAGCAGGCAGGCCGCCGCGGCGGCCAACGTAAACCTCGATTTCATGATATCTCCCTTTGTTTGAGTACACCCAGGCGACCCGATGGCTTCGTGCTTGTTGCGATCCGTTCTCGTGCGGCCAAGCCATCCTCCGCCGGATAGTGTTGTCGACACAAAGATAAGTAAAATCTATTTAATTTATGAAGCCGAAAGTGTAGCTTATGGATTGTTCGGTATCGGGCTCGCACCGGCCCGACGCCACATCGCCGAGCCGAAGATGGCGCGAACCACATAGCTTCCCTACGATGACAGCTTCATGACGTGGCGCACTCGGCCACCACCGTGGTTCAGGCGAACGCCACGCCGGCCCGCTGTGCCCTCAGCCGGGGATCGCGCGAACGCACCGTGACCGGGCGGCCGTCGAGAGCCTCGAAGCACCGCGCCAGCGTGTCCTCCTCCAGGCGTCGCATGGCCTCGACGGTGAAGAAGGTGAGATGCGGAAACAGGATGACGTCGTCGCGGCCGAACAGCGGGCTCATCGGATGGCCCGACGACGTGAGCGGTTCCTGCGAATAGACGTCGAGCCCGACGCCGCCGAGCCGGCCGGCAAGCACCGCCTCGACCAGCGCGGCCTCGTCGATGAGGGCGCCGCGCGAGACGTTGATGAGAATCGCATCCTTTTTCAGGCAGGCGAGCTCGGCCCGGCCGATCAGGCCGCGCGTCCGCTCGTTGAGCACACAGTGGATGGAAACGAAATCGCAGGCCGAAAGCATTGTCCGAAGGTCGCCGACCTTCTCGATGCCGAGCGCCGCAAGGGCAGCCGGATCGGCATTCGGATCGTAGCCGAGCACGCGGGCGCGAAACCCCTGCCCGGCCATGCGCGCCATCGAGCGGCCGATCTTGCCGCAGCCGACGAGGCCCACGGTCGCACCCGAAATATCACGGCCGAGCCAGCGTTGCTGCGGCCAGACCCAGCCGTCGCGCTGCACCGCGCCACCGATGGCAGGCAGCCGCTTGGCCAGCGCGATCATCAGCGCGAAGGCGCCTTCGGCGACGGTCTCCTCGGCATATTCCGGCACGTTGACCACCGGAATGCCGCGCCTGATCGCCGCCGGTATGTCGATGGCATCAACCCCGACGCCATATTTGACGATCGCCCGGAGCTTCGGCGCGGCCTCGATGACCCGCGCCGTGATCGGCGTGTAGCACATCAGCAGGAGATCGGCGTCGGCGACCTCGCGCATCAGCTCGGCCTCGGGGATTCCGTCCGGCAGCGTGACGAGTTCCACGCCTCGCGCGCGCAGCCCGGCATCGATACCGGGGCATTCCAGTTCCTGGTCGGTACGTACGGCCTTCATTCGACTCCGTCCAAGTTCGCGCCCTCGAACCCCCCACCCCCGGCCCCTCCCCCTTGCGGGGAG
>JBASAA010000046.1:0-3386 GCA_049650385.1 Mesorhizobium sp. | reverse complement strand
GGTCGGCATAGCGGCGGATCGGCGAGGTGAAATGGGCGTAACGCCGAAGATGCAGGCCGAAATGACCGAGATTGGCCGGCGAATATTCCGCCTGGCTCTGTGAGCGCAGCACCACTTCGTTGACCAGCGCCTCGTTGTCCTGCCCGCGCACCCGCTCCAGGATCGCGTTGAGCTGGCTGGGCCTCATCTGCGCGCCGCGCGCCAGCGACAGGCCAATGGTCTGCAAAAACTCGCGCAGCGATTCCTGCTTGGCCAGCGACGGTGCGTCGTGGATGCGATACACCAGCGCCTGCTTCTTCGCCTCCAACGTCTCGGCCGCCGCGACGTTGGCCTGGATCATGAATTCCTCGATCAGCTTGTGCGCGTCGAGCCGCTCGGGCACGATCACCCGGTCGACGGTGCCGTCAGCCTTCAGCACGATCTTGCGCTCCGGCAGGTCGAGTTCGAGCGGCTGGCGCGCCTCGCGGCCGCGCTTCAGCACCGCATAGGCCTCCCACAGCGGCTTCAGCACCGTATCGAGGATCGGCGCGGTCTTTTCGTCGGTTACGCCGTCGATGGCGGCCTGCGCCTGCGGGTAGGCGAGCTTCGCCGCCGACTTCATCATCACCCGGTGGAAGCTGTGGCGCAGCTTTCGCCCTTCGGTGGAAAAGGTCATGCGCACCGCCAGCGCCGGCCGTTCCTCGCCCTCGCGCAGCGAGCACAGGTCGTTGGAAATGCGTTCCGGCAGCATCGGTACGACGCGGTCCGGGAAATAGACCGAATTGCCCCGCCTCAGCGCCTCGCGGTCGAGCGCCGTGCCGTAGCGCACATAGGCGGCAACATCGGCGATGGCGACGGTGACGATGACGCCGCCGCGGTTGCTCTCGTCCGTATCCGGCTCGGCGAACACCGCATCGTCATGATCCTTGGCGTCGGCCGGGTCGATGGTGATCAGGGGAATGTCGCGGAAATCCTCACGGATAGTGCCGGCCGTGTCGTGCAGTCGACCCCCACCCCTTGCCCCCCCCCGCAAGGGGGAGGGGGGCGTCGGCGTCTCAGAATCCCCCGCCCCCTTGCGGGGAGGGGCAAGGGATGGGGGTGCCTTTGCATCCACCGTAACCTGTTTCAGCGCTTCCGTTTCTGCGAGCACCTCGGCCGGGAAGATATGCGGGATGTCGTGCGCGTGGATGGCGATCATGGAGACCGCCTTTTCGCTGGCCAGCGAGCCGAGTACCGCAAGCACCTTGGCGCGCGGCAGGCCGTAGCGGGCGGCGCGGACCGGCTCGACCTCGACCAGGTCGCCGCTCCTGGCGCCGTTGCAAAATTCCTTGTCGACGACGAGTTCGGGCTGGCGCCGCTCCACCGACTCGATGCGGAACGTCCCGTCCGGCAGAGCGCGAAAGACGCCGAGCACCGCGTCGTTGCGCTTCTCGAATATCTTCATCACCCGGCCGGTGTAGGCGGGGCCGGACGGGTCGTCGGTGGCAAAGGTCTTGGCCAGAACGCGGTCGCCGATGCCCGGAGCCTGCCCGCCATTGCCGCCGCGCGAAACGCGGATCGCCACCACCGGTGGCGAGCCGTTGCCGTCGTAATCGCTCGGATGCGCCAGAAGCACGCCGTCCTCGTCGCGGCCGAAAATGTCGAGCACCGCGACATGGGGCAGGGCGCCGGCGCGCGCCAGCCGCTTACGCTGCTTCGTCAGCAGGCCCTCGTCCTGCAAGTCGCGCAATAAATCCTTCAGCCAGATGCGGTCCTCGTTCTTGAGGGAAAAGGCCTTGGCGATATCGCGTTTGCCGGAACGGTCGGGGTTTTCGGCGATGAAGCGCAGGATTTCGTCGCGCGAGGGGCGATACTGATCCTTGTTGCCGCGGCGGGTATCGGCGCTACGGGGATCGCCGTGGCCTTGTCCGGAGATCCTGCGCGCCACCTGGTCTACGCCTTCTTCGCTGCGGTTTTCTTCGCAGTGGCCTTCTTGGCCGCCGGTTTCTTCGGCGTGGTGGCCTTGCGGGCGGGCTTCTTGCCGCCGCCTTTGGCTTCCTTTTCCGAAATCAGCGCCAGCGCTTCCTCGACGGTCACCGTCTGCGGGTCCTTGCCCTTGGGCAGCGTCGCATTGATCTTGCCGAAATTCACGTAAGGGCCGTAGCGGCCGTCGCGCACGGTGATCTTGCCGCCGCCGTCGGGATGCTCGCCGAGTTCCTTCAGCGCCGCCGGCGTGCCGCCGCGTGCGCCCCGGCCCTTGGCCTGCTTTTCGGCCAGCACCGTCACCGCCCGGTTGAGGCCGATGGAGAACACGTCCTCGATCGATTCGACATTGGCGTAGGTGCCGTCATGCAGCACGAACGGGCCGTAACGCCCAAGGCCGGCCGAGATCATCTTGCCGGTTTCAGGATGTTTTCCCACGTCGCGCGGCAGCGATAACAGCGCCAGCGCCTTCTCGATGTCGATCGTGGCCGGTGTCCAGCCCTTGGGCAGGCTGGAGCGCTTGGCCTCCTTGCCTTCGCCGCGCTGCACATAGGGACCGAATCGGCCCGAGCGCAGCGTGACTTCCTCGGCGGTGTAGGGGTCCTTGCCCAGCACCTTGGTGCCGTCCTCGGCCGCCCCGTTCTCGCCGTTGCCGTTGGCCTCGCCGCCAAGCTGGCGCGTGTAGTTGCATTCGGGATAGTTGGAGCAGCCGACGAAGGCGCCGAACTTGCCCAGTTTCAGCGACAGGTTGCCGGTGCCGCATTTCGGGCAGATGCGCGGGTTGGAGCCGTCCTCGCGCTCGGGGAACACCAGCGGCGCCAGCGCCTCGTTCAGCGCGTCGAGCACGTCGGAGACGCGCAGTTCCTTGGTATTGTCGATCGCGTTGGAAAAATCCTTCCAGAAGTCGCGCAGCACGTCCTTCCAGGAAAGCTTGCCGTCGGAAATCTGGTCGAGCTTTTCTTCGAGGTCGGCGGTGAAGTCGTATTCGACGTATTTCTCGAAGAAGTTTTCCAGGAAGGCCGTCACCAGCCGCCCCTTGGCGTCCGGGATCAGCCGGCGCTTGTCGATCACGATGTACTGGCGGTCCTCCAGCGTCTTCAGCGTCGAGGCGTAGGTGGAGGGCCGGCCGATGCCGAGTTCCTCCAGCTTCTTGATCAGCGAGGCCTCGGAGTAGCGCGGCGGCGGCTCGGTCGTGTGCTGGGTGGCGTTGATCGCCTCGCGCGCAAGCTTCTCGCCGCTGTGGATTTCCGGCAGGCGGCGGTTTTCCTCGTCTTCGGAATCCTCGTCCTTCTGGTCGGTATAGGCGGCGATGAAGCCGTCGAAACGGACCACCGAGCCGACCGCGCGAAGAGCGGCCGTGCGCGAGCCGTTCACCGCCTCGATCTCGACGGTGGTGCGCTCGATTTCGGCGGCGTTCATCTGGCTGGCGATGGCGCGCTTCCAGA
>JBASAA010000045.1:0-62404 GCA_049650385.1 Mesorhizobium sp. | reverse complement strand
CTCGCCATCATCGGCGAGATCGGCACCGCCGGCGGCACCGGCTACGTCATCGAATATGCCGGCGAGGCGATCCGCTCGCTGTCGATGGAAGGCCGCATGACCATCTGCAACATGTCGATCGAAGGCGGCGCGCGCGCCGGCATGATCGCGCCGGACGAAACCACCTTCGCCTATGTCAAGGACAAGCCGCGCGCGCCGAAGGGCGCTGCATGGGACATGGCGCTGGAATACTGGAAGACGCTTAAATCCGACGACGGCGCGCATTTCGACAAGGTGGTGGTGCTGGACGCGGCCTCGCTGCCGCCCATCGTCACCTGGGGCTCCTCGCCCGAGGACGTGGTGGCGGTGACCGGCGAGGTGCCCGATCCCGACGCCATCGACGACGAAAACAAGCGCAATTCCAAGAAGCGCGCGCTGGAATATATGGGCCTCGAGCCGGGCACGAAGATGACCGACATCAGGCTCGACCGCGTCTTCATCGGCTCCTGCACCAACGGCCGCATCGAGGATCTGCGAGCCGTGGCCAAGATCGCGGCAGGCAAGAAAGTGGCGCCGACCGTCAACGCCATGATCGTGCCGGGTTCCGGACTGGTCAAGGCGCAGGCCGAGGCCGAGGGGCTCGACAAGGTCTTCATCGAGGCCGGCTTCGACTGGCGCGAGCCCGGCTGCTCCATGTGCCTTGCCATGAACGACGACCGGCTCGCCCCACACGAGCGCTGCGCCTCGACCTCGAACCGCAATTTCGAGGGCCGCCAGGGCTTCAAGGGCCGCACCCACCTGGTGTCGCCGGCCATGGCGGCAGCGGCGGCGATCGCCGGTCATTTCGTCGATATCCGCGACTGGAAATAGCCGACCCGCTTTCCCGTTAAAGCGCAAGCCCCGGAGTTCTCGCTCCGGGGTTTTTTCTGGCAATCGGGTGGCGCTTGGTGGGCGCAATATCCCGCGCAGGCGCAACCTTGCCTGCGCGCCGACGACCCGCGGCCGGCGGCCGGTTTAACCCGTTGTTCGTGCTTACCCGTTAGGCTGCTTCGACCAGAACGGCGGAACGGATCGTCTTGCAAACCGGCTTGTCCATAGCGTTGCTCAATCCGGCGATTGCGGTCGTGCTCGCGGCGACCTTCCTTGCACTATGGACCTACCAGCGCACCAGCTTCCATCTGCTGACGCTGGCCATCGGCTACGCCGCCTCCGGGGCTGGCTTCCTGCTTCAGTATTTTTCCCTGCCGTTCACGACCTTCGCCACCAACAAGCTGGCTTCCTGCGTGGCGTTCACCATCGCGGTAGTCTGCATCACAACCGCGATCCAGTCCCGCTACGCCAAGCGCATACCCTACGGCGCCGTCGGCACCCTGGCGAGCGGCGGCATCGTCGCTTTCTCGTGGTTCCTGTTCGTCGAGCCCGACCTCACCTGGCGCATCTATGCCATTAATTTCGCCTTTGGCGGCCTTTGCCTGCTGTGCGCCGCCGAATTGCGGCCGGTCCGCCATGAAGGGCCGATCCAGGTGGCGCTGCTCTGGCTCACCGTGGTCGCCGCCGGCAACTTCTTCGTACGCACGCTGATCGCCGTCGCCCTGCATGGCCCCTTCGTTTCGTATGACGGCTTCTACACGTCCGCCTACTGGACGACCACGCAACTGGCCCATGCTACGTTTTCCCTGATGATCGCGCTTTGCCTGCTCACGGCAACCATGCTCGACGTGATGGGCAGGCTGAAGGCCCAGTCCGATACCGACCCGCTGTCGGGGCTTCTGAACCGGCGCGGCTTCGAGGAACGGGCCGCCACGTTGTTGGAGCGCTCGGCCAGCAACAGCCTGCCGGTGGCGCTGGTGCTGGCCGATCTCGACCACTTCAAGGCCGTCAACGACAGGCATGGCCATGCCGCCGGAGACCGCGTCATCGTCGACTTCGCCACCAAGCTTCGCCTGGTCGCAGGCACGCGCGGCGTCGCCGGTCGCATCGGCGGCGAAGAATTCGCCGTCGTCCTGCCGCTTGCCGACCTCGGCACCGCCCGCCTGTTTGCCGAAACGGTCCGCACCCTGTTTTCTACCGGCCACACGGATGGCCTTTCCCTCGGCCCGAAAGTGACCGCCAGTTTCGGCGTCGCCGCGCGCAGCGGGCGAGAACCCCTCGCCCCGTTGATGGCGAGGGCCGACGAAGCGCTCTACAAGGCCAAGCAGAACGGGCGCGACAGCGTCCGGATTTCCTACCTGAGGCCCGAGATGCCCTTTCGCGGCCGCACCACCGGCGACGAATAGAGCCGGGACCGGTGCCCGTGAAACGGGCCTGCCGTTAACGCCTTCTTCGCTCATCGGTGGTTTGCTTGGCGCAGGGCGGAAAACTCGATGACCGGCGTAGCATTCATCCTAGCGATCAACATGGCGGTCGCCGGCCTTCTGGCTGCGGCCTTCATGACGATCGCGGTTTACGACGTGCGGCGCGTCTCGGCGCGCTGGATGGCCGTGGGCTACCTGCTCGGCGCGGCCTATTTCATCATCGAATTCAGCATTCCCGCCTTTTCGAATGCGATTCCCGTGGTGGTCGTGGCCTTTGCGGTCATGCTTGCCGGCATCGCAGCGTTCAACGTCGCCATCGCCCACAAATACGACGTCGCCCCGCCCTGGCGCCTGATGCTCGGTCTTCTCGTTGTCGCGACCGTCGTCGTCTCTCTCGTGCAGGATTTGCCGCGCCATTCGCTGGCGCGGATGATGGCCTACCAGCTTCCCTACGCGCTGATGACCTTCCGGGCGATCGGCATCATCCGGTCCTCGCCGCTCAAGCGCCAGCATCTGGACAGCCTGCTCATGGTCCTGCTCGCCGCAACCGGCCTCCAGTTTGCGGCAAAGCCATTCATCGCCCAGGCGCTCGGCGGCTGGGGCGCCAGCCCGCAAACCTATGTCGAAAGCAGCTACGCGTCGGTATCGCAGGCGCTCGGAGCGGTTTTCCTCGTCGCCATCGCCCTGCTCCTATTGGTCATGATCGTGCGCGACGTGCTCGCCGACGCAACCAACAAGTCCGAAACCGACGCCCTGTCGGGACTGATGAACCGGCGCGGTTTCGAATATCACGCACGGGACACGCTGCGCAGCGCCGTCCGGCACGGCGTCCCGGTGTCGCTGGTCATCGCCGACCTCGATCATTTCAAGACCATCAACGACAGTTTCGGCCACGCCTGCGGCGACCATGTCATCAAGGTCTTCGCCGGCCTGCTGCATGAAACCGCAGGCGACGGCCACGTCGCCGGGCGCATCGGCGGCGAGGAATTCGCCATCCTCCTTTCCGGCGCGAACCTGGCGGCGGCCCGCCTGCTGGCCGAGGGCACCCGTGCCGCCTTCAGCGCCTTGCCGATCGCCAGCCTGCCGGCGGATCGCCGCTGCACGGCGAGCTTCGGGGTCGCCGAACTGCGCCCCGGGGGCGATTTCGACACCTTGATGCGGCGCGCCGACCAGGCTCTTTACGACGCCAAGAAAGGCGGCCGCGACTGCGTGCGCCTCGCCGTGGCGCCGGATACCGATGGCATGCCGCTTACCGGCAGGGGCTGAGTTCCGGCATTTGTCCGTCGGACAGACCGTACATATAGCTGCGGCCCTTCACGAACACCGGCGGGCGGTAGCAATCCCGATGACCGTATTCGTCGGTATAGACGACACGCGGCTGCCCCGACCCGGTATAGGCCGAAAGCTCCTTGGCCAGCCTTCCCTCGCCGACGAGGATGCGCTTGTAACCGGCGGCGCTGTCGATGACGAGGTTGCCGAACGAATCGGCATAGACTTGGTCCTGCTGGCGCGTTCCCGCCGAGGCGGGCGCGGCACAGGCCACCGCCGCCATCGCCGCCACCGCGAGCGTGCCGAGGTATTTCCGGGAAAGGCCTGTGTTCAGACGCATCTGCGTTCTCCTTCATCGAGAGGCGCGTCCCCTCGATTCGGCAGGATTAACCGTTTATTAACCATTGTTAAGAGGCAACCGGCCGCAGCGCGGCACGAAGCGGGAACATGGTTAACGGCGACCGGCAGCGGCCGGTCCGCAATAAGGCGGCAGCTCGTCTGTCCACAGGCGCCGACGCCCTCCCTTGATGTGAAGGCCGCAAAAAGTTTAGGCTTCGGGATGGACCCGCGCCCGCGACAAAGGCCCCGAGTGAAGAAGACTGCGAAAATGGCCAGCCGGAGCGTCCGTGCGGCCTTGCTTCTATGGCCGCTCGTGCTCGTCGGCGCCTGCACCTCGACGCCATCAAAGTCACCCGTGGCAAGCGTCTCGCCCCTCCCGCCCGGCGACAGCGCGCCGCAACCGCCCATCGCCAACTATGCCTGCGACAATGGCGGCTCGATAACCATTCGCAATGTCGGCACCTCCATACGCCTGCTCGGCCCGAACGGCGTGGAGGAGGACCTGCCGGCCTCGCCGGCCAACCAGAAGAGCCGCTACGGCGAGGCGCACGATGCCATCGTCCTCGACGGGCGCGAGGCGCTGGTGATGCGGGGCGGCCACACGCCGCTGACCTGCACCCGATGATTCGGCAGCGCCCATCGGCCTTACCGCAATGCAGCGATTGCCCCGGCGTCTCAATCGATTGAAGCATCGCGCCCTGCCGGGATTGGGCTAAATTCCTAGCCGGAAAGAGCTTTCCGGCTTTGACGCGCTGCAAAAAGAGTTTTAGAAACCCGGTATCCGAAGTCGCATACGGAAGCGGCGACGCCGTTTTCCGATTGAGGCCCCAAGGATACCGTATTGGGGGAGCCATGAGCCGATCACCAGCCACCCGCGCAGCGGCGAAGCCGCGCCCGCTTTCACCGCACCTGACCGTCTATCGATGGCCCGTCACCATGACGATGTCGATCCTGCATCGCGTCACCGGCGGCGCGCTCTATGTCGGCACGCTGCTGGTCGCCTGGTGGCTGACGGCCGCCGCCGGTCCGCAGGCCTATTTCGATTTCGTCAACGGCATCTTCGGCTCGTGGATCGGCCGGCTGGTCCTGTTCGGCTACACCTGGGCGCTGGTACACCACATGCTCGGCGGCATCCGCCATTTCGTCTGGGACACGGCTACGGCGATGGAAAAGCACACCGCCTCGAAGATCGCCTGGGCGAACATCATCGCCTCGGTGGTGCTGACCCTGCTGATCTGGGTCGTCGGCTACGTCGCGCGGGGGGCCTGAACATGAGCGCCAACAACACCGACATGCGCACGCCGCTCGCCAAGGTGCGCGGCCTGGGTTCGGCCCGCGAGGGCACCGGTCATTTCTGGCGGCAGCGGCTGACCGGGGTCGCGCTGGTGCCGCTGACCCTGTTCTTCGTCGGCTTCCTCGTCTGCATGAACGGGGCCGACTACGCCGCCGTGCGCTCCGCCCTCGCCCATCCGCTGGTGGCGCTGGTCTTCGCCGTCATGCTGGTGGCGGGGCTGATCCACATGCGGCTCGGCATGCAGGTCATCATCGAGGATTACGTCCACGGCGAAGGCGCCAAGCTCACGCTGTTCGTCTTCAACACTTTCTTCACCATAGCGGTCGGCGTCGTCTCGGTTTTTGCCCTCGCCAAGCTGTCATTCGGAGGCTGAGTCTTGGCCAAGGACGCAAAAAGCACGGGCGGCGCTTCCGCCTACACCTATGTCGACCATAAGTTCGATGTCGTCGTCGTCGGCGCGGGTGGCGCCGGCCTGCGCGCCACGCTCGGCATGGCCGAGCAGGGCCTGAAGACCGCCTGCATCACCAAGGTCTTCCCGACCCGTTCTCATACCGTTGCCGCACAGGGCGGCATCGCCGCCTCGCTCTCCAACATGGGCCCCGACAACTGGCAGTGGCACATGTACGACACCGTCAAGGGGTCGGACTGGCTGGGCGACATGGACGCCATGGAATATCTGGTGCGCCAGGCGCCGGCCGCCGTCTACGAGCTCGAGCACTACGGCGTGCCCTTCTCGCGCACCGAGGAAGGAAAGATCTACCAGCGCCCGTTCGGCGGCCACATGATGAACTTCGGCGACGGCCCGCCCGTGCAACGCACCTGCGCCGCCGCCGACCGCACCGGCCACGCCATCCTGCACACGCTCTACGGCCAGTCGCTGAAGCACAAGGCGCAGTTCTTCATCGAGTATTTCGCCCTCGACCTGATCATGGAGGACGACGGCACCTGCACCGGCGTCATCGCCTGGAACCTCGACGACGGCACCATCCACCGCTTCTCGGCGAAGATGGTGGTGCTGGCGACCGGCGGCTATGGCCGCGCCTATTTCTCCGCCACCTCCGCCCATACCTGCACCGGCGACGGCGGCGGCATGGCGGCTCGCGCCGGCCTGCCCCTGCAGGACATGGAATTCGTGCAGTTCCACCCCACCGGCATCTACGGCGCCGGCTGCCTCATCACCGAGGGCGCGCGCGGCGAAGGCGGCTATCTGGTCAACTCCGAGGGCGAGCGCTTCATGGAGCGCTATGCGCCATCGGCCAAGGACCTCGCCTCGCGCGACGTGGTCTCGCGCTGCATGACGCTGGAAATCCGCGAGGGTCGCGGCGTCGGCAAGAACAAGGACCACATCTTCCTGCACCTCGACCATCTCGACCCGGCGGTGCTGCACGAGCGGCTGCCCGGCATTTCGGAATCGGCGCGCATCTTCGCCGGCGTCGACCTGACCAAGGAGCCGATCCCGGTGCTGCCGACCGTCCACTACAACATGGGCGGCGTGCCGACCAACTATTGGGGCGAGGTGCTGAACCCGACCGCGAAGGAGCCGGACCGCGTTTCGCCCGGGCTGATGGCGGTGGGCGAGGCCGGCTGCGCCTCCGTGCACGGCGCCAACCGCCTCGGCTCCAATTCGCTGATCGACCTCGTCGTGTTCGGCCGCGCCGCGGCCATCAGGGCCGGCGAGGTGGTGGACAGGGCGGCTGCCGTTCCCAACCTCAACGTGGCGGCGACCGACCGGATCATGGATCGCTTCGACCGCCTGCGCCATGCCGACGGCTCGACGCCGACCGCCGTCATCCGCGAGCGCATGCAGCGCGCCATGCAGGAAGACGCCGCCGTCTTCCGCACCCAGGAATCGCTGGAGGCCGGCTGCAAGCGCATTTCGGAAATCTGGGGCGAGTTGAAGGACATCAAGGTGTTCGACCGCTCGATGATCTGGAATTCCGATCTGGTCGAGACGCTGGAACTGGAAAACCTGATGACCAACGCCATCGCCACCGTCTACGGAGCGGAGGCGCGCAAGGAAAGCCGCGGCGCGCATGCCCGCGAGGACTTCGCCGACCGCGACGACGCCAACTGGCGCAAGCACACGCTGGCGTATGTCAGCGAAGATGGCAAGGTCACGCTCGACTACCGGCCGGTTCATACCGAGCCGCTGCTGAGCGAGGCCGACGGCGGTATCAGCCGGGCCAAGATCGCGCCCAAGGCGCGAGTGTACTGACACGATGGCCGGCCGCCCGAACCGCAGACAGGATACCGAAGCCGCCGGCTCTTTCCGGCCGGTGGTTTCGGAACGCTTCCGGTTCGTCTACGCACCGGTGACCAAATGCGGATCGTCGACCCTGAAGGCGGTCATCGCGGGCATCCACGATCTGAACAGGAACGGGGCCGGCTTGATGCCGGACGGCCCCGTCCCTTATGCCGGTCCCCAAAGCCTGCAACGCGGGCGTGAACTCGTTTCGTATGAAGTTTTCAAACGGGATGCGGCCGAGTTCCACACGGCCCACAGCGACTATCTCTGGTTTACGGTCGTGCGGCATCCCTACGCGCGGGCACTGTCGATCTACAACTACGACCTGCGCAAATACGCCAAATGGCACGCGAAGGGTCCCTATCTCGCCGGGAGTGTCTCGAAGTTCCTGGCGCTGGCTTCGGGCCGTGACCGCAAGCGCGCCCAGCGCAATGCCATCCGCCGGCGCATTTCCTTCGCCGACTTCATGCACGGCCTGCGCAGCAGCGGAACCGGCTTCGACGTGCACTTCGTGCCGCAGGCCGACCTGATCTTCCTGGACCGCGTCCGCTACGATCATGTGCTGCGGCTGGAGACCCTGTCGGAAGAACTGCCGGCATTGCTCACCCGGTTGGGCGTCTCGCAGGACAAGCTTGACGAGATCCTGCCCATTCCCCGGGCCAATCCATCGCATCCGTCGGGCGCCGTCCATGACGAGCGGACGCGCGCCTTGGTCTACGAGATTTATGAGAAAGACTTCACCGGACTGGGCTACGTTCCTTGACCCGGGACCCAAGCAACGGGCGACAAATACAGGCGTAAGAACATGGTCGAACTAGCACTCCCCAAGAACTCGCAGGTCACCGAGGGCAAGACCTGGCCGAAGCCGGAAGGCGCGACCAACCTGCGCGAATATCGCATCTATCGCTGGTCGCCGGACGACGACGCCAATCCGCGCATAGACACCTATTTCGTCGACATGGACAATTGCGGGCCGATGGTGCTCGACGCGCTGCTCTACATCAAGAACAGGATCGATCCGACGCTGACGCTGCGCCGCTCCTGCCGCGAAGGCATCTGCGGCTCCTGCGCCATGAACATCGACGGCTCCAACACGCTGGCCTGCACCAAGGGCGCCGACGAGATTTCCGGCGCGGTCAAGATCTACCCGCTGCCGCACATGCCCGTGGTCAAGGACCTGGTTCCGGACCTCACCAATTTCTACGCCCAGCACGCTTCGATCGAGCCGTGGCTTCACACCGTGTCGCCGGAACCGGCCAAGGAATGGCTGCAAAGCCACGAGGACCGTGAAAAGCTCGATGGCCTTTATGAGTGCATCCTGTGCGCCTGCTGCTCGACCTCGTGCCCAAGCTACTGGTGGAACGGCGACCGCTATCTCGGCCCGGCAACGCTGCTGCAGGCCTATCGCTGGCTGATCGACAGCCGTGACGAAGCAACCGGCGAGCGGCTCGACAACCTGGAAGACCCCTTCCGCCTCTACCGCTGCCACACCATCATGAATTGCGCGCAGACCTGCCCCAAGGGCCTGAACCCGGCCAAGGCGATTGCCGAAATCAAGAAGATGATGGTGGAACGGAGGGTCTGACCCGCCGTCCCCTGCGCTTCGATAGCGGTCAGGCCGCGCGCACCTGAATCCTGGGCAGCGGATGGAACCGCTTGAACGCCACAAAGCCCGCAGCGAGGCAGGCAAGCAGCACCAGCCCCTGGACGATCGCGAAAGGCGGTTCCGTGCCCGTCGGCGCATAGGCATTGAGTGCGGGCACCTTCTGGAAAAGCTGCACCACCAGAACGAACAGGTTGAAGTAGAGCGAGAGCACGGCGGTCACCACATAAACGCCGCGCCATCCGTTCTCCATCCGCTTCAGGTATCGAGCCGCCAAGCACACCGCTATGATGATCGTGCCCATGATGCCGACGTCGATCGCCGGCGTAAAGCCTTTGAACGGGAACAGGAAACCCGTGAGGTTCGTCAAAAAGGTCGTCAGCAGGAAGATTGCCGTCAACGAACTCATGCGGCTGGAGGAGAAAAGCCCCAAGACAACGGCGAGCCCGCTCGCGATACCCACCAGGCTGACCAGCACATGGAAGGTCTGAAGTGACGAAACACCGAAGAACATCGTATCCTCCTGATGCCACCTGCCCCCGAACGATACCATATTAGCAGAGCCGAAGATATACATGACCGACCTTGCCGACCTTCCCATCCTCACCGCCACCGAGGCGCGCATTCTTGGCTGCCTCATCGAGAAGAAACTGCTGACGCCGGACGTCTATCCGCTCACCCTCAACGCCGCGCAGGCCGCCGCCAACCAGAAGACGGCGCGTGAGCCGGCGATGGCGCTGGAGCAGGGCGAGATCCATCACGCGCTGAAAACGCTGGAGCAGAAGGAACTGGTGCGCCAGGTGTTCGGCTCGCGCGTCGAGCGCTACGAGCACTTGGCCGCCCAGCGCTTTTCGCTGACCACGCCGCAGACCGCCCTCCTCGGCCTTCTGCTGCTGCGCGGGCCGCAGACGGCCTACGAACTCCTGTCCCGTTCCGAACGCATGGCGCGGTTCCAGTCGGCCGAGGCGCTCAAGGACGAACTCGATATGCTGATCGGCAAGCGGCCGGCGTTGGTCAAGGAGATCGGCCGCGGCCCCGGCCAGCGCGAGGACCGCTACGCGCATCTTTTGTGCGGCGACGTCGAGGCGTCGAGCTTCGTGCCAGCCGCCGCTTCCGCTGTACCGGCATCGAACGCCGTCGCCGAACTCGAAGCCCGCATCGCCACGCTGGAAGAACAGGTGGCAAGCCTGACGGCGCGCCTCGACCAGCTTACCGCCTAAGCTCAGCGGAAAGGCGCGTAGTCCACCAACCGGCACTCGGCTCCGGGGCAGCCTCTCCCCAAGGAAGAAGCCGCGACCGCAATCCCTTCTCCCCGACGGGGAGAAGGTGGCCGCTCGCGGCCGGACGAGGGGCTTATTACGCCAGCTTGGCGTCCAGCGTCACTTTGATGGCGCCGAGCGCCTTGGAGACCGGACAGCCGGCCTTGGCCTTGTCGGCCAGTTCCTTGAATTTCGCCTGGTCGATGCCCGGCACCTTGCCGGTCAGCTTCAGCGAGCTCTCGGTGATCTCGAAACCGCCGCCTGCCGCCGGGCCGTAGATGACCACCGCTTCGGCGTTGAGTTCGCTCGCCGGCGTGCCGTTCTCAGCCAGGAAATGCGAAAGCTGCATGGCAAAGCAGCCGGCATGCGCCGCCGCGATCAGTTCTTCCGGATTGGTGCCGGACTTGCCGCTCTCGTCCTGGAAACGGCCCTTGAACGAGTAGGGCTGCCTGGAAAAAGCGCCGCTTTGTACGTCGAGCGTGCCGGAACCCTCGGTGAGCGTTCCCTTCCAGACGGCGGTGGCATGACGGTTCATGATTTTCTCCTTGCGTTAAAATCCAGCAGTGTCGGTATCGCACCCACTATAGGATCGAGACTGCTCGAATCCCACCGCCGTCTTTGCGCCAGATCAATGAAACCGCCGATAGCGCCGGGCCGGACTCAGGCAACCGGTTCCGGTTCGCGGCATACATCGACCCATTCCGCCCCGGTCAGTTGCACCATCCGGGCGGGGTCAAGCCGCACGGCGGCGTTGGTGGCGCCGGCCGCCGGCACGACTTCGTCGAACGCCCGCAGCGATACGTCGCAATAGACCGGCAGCGGCGCAGGCAACCCGAACGGACACACGCCGCCGACCGGATGACTGGTCGCCGCCAGCACTTCGTCGGCGTCGAGCATGCGCGCCTTGGCGCCGAAGCGGTCACGAAACTTGCGGTTGTCGAGCCGCGTGGTGCCGCCCGCTACCACCAGCATGGTCGCCTCGCCTGCGCGCAGGCAGATGGTCTTGGCGATCTGCGCCGGCTCCACGCCATGCGCCTCGGCCGCCAGCGCCACCGTCGCCGAACTGACCTCGGTGACCAAAACCTCAATGTCCGGAGCATGGGTGGCGAAAAAGGCGCGGACGGATTCAAGAGACATGCGAAAACCCTGGATGCAGACAGTCGAAAGGACGGATGGAGAAAAAGTCAGATCGCCTCGCCCTTGAGCAGGCGGGGCGTGCCGCGCGACAGGCCGGAGGCCTGGCGGATGAAGAAATCCTTCAGGCTGGGCATGCGCTGGACCAGGCCGAGGCCGAGATCGCGTACCGCCCGCAGCGGCCCGATATCGTTGGAGAACAGCCGGTTAAGAACATCCGTGGTGACGCCCATCTGCACCGTGTCGAAGCGCCGCCATTGCTGGTAGCGCTCCAGCACGTCGAGCGCGCCGATGTCCTGGCCGAGCCGGTCGGCCTCGACCACGACCTCGGCCAGCGCCGCCACGTCCTTGAGTCCGAGGTTGAGACCCTGCCCGGCGATCGGATGAATGCCGTGCGCGGCATCGCCCGCCAGCGCGATGCGCGGCGCGACGAAAGCCCGCGCCAACGTCAGGCCGAGCGGCCAGGCGCGCGGCTTGGTCTCGACGCGAATTTCGCCAAGCTTCAGGCTGAAACGCTGCTCCAGCTCTGTCTCGAACACCAGTTCGTCGCCGGCAACCAGCCTATCGGCATCCGCCGTGCGCTCCACCCATACGATCGAGGAACGGTTGCGGCCGTGCTCGTCGGGAGCGAGCGGCAGGGTGGCGAATGGGCCGGCAGGCAGGAAATGCTCCTCAGCGCGGCCATGGTGCGGGCGCTCGTGCCCGACCGTGCAGACGATGCCCGACTGGCCGTATTCCCACGTCACCGTCTTGATGCCGGCCATGTCGCGCAGCTTCGACTTGACCCCGTCGGCGGCGACCAGCAGGCGCGCGGCAACCGTCGCACCGTCGGCAAGATGAACCGTGACACCGCCGCCGGCGACGTCGAAGGCGCTGACGCCGACCCCTTCGATGATGTCGATGCCGAGTTCGCCGGCACGCCGGCGCAACGCGCCGTTAAGGTCGTGGTTGGCGACCATATGGGCAAAAGGCTCGCCCGGCGCGACCTCGCCGTCGAAGGTGAGCAGCACCGGCCGCACCGGATCGGAGGTGCGCGAATCGGTGATGATCATCTCGGTGATCGCCTGTGCCTTCGGCTCGATCTCTTCCCACGCGCCAAGTCGCTCCAGCATGCGCCGTGCAGCGGCGGCGATGGCCGAGGCGCGGCCATCCTTCTGCCAGACGCCGGGGGGTGCTGCGTCCACCACCGCGACACCGAGGCTCGGGCGCGCCTGCTTGATGGCGACGGCGGCGGACAGCCCGACATAACCGGCGCCGGCCACCAGCACATCGAGGGCCGCTTTCTTGCTATCCGTCTTGCCTGCCGCCATGTCCGAACCTTCTGTTGCGGGCAATGCTCGCGCATCCTGCCTTGACTGGCCTTCATTCCTGGCCGAAACCGACACATCCTACCGATGCAAGGGCGCGAAAACATGACGACGGCCATGGACCAGCTTCTTGGCATTCTCGACCTGGAGAAGCTGGAACACAACCTGTATCGTGGTCGCAGCCCGCAAGTGAACTGGCAGCGCGTTTTCGGCGGCCAGACCATAGCCCAGGCGTTGGTCGCCGCCCAGCGCACGGTGACGGCAGACCGCCACGTCCATTCGCTGCATGGCTATTTCATGCGGCCCGGCGACATCCGGGTGCCGATCGTCTACGAGGTCGACCGCATCCGCGACGGCGGCTCCTTCACCACCCGCCGCGTGGTCGCCATCCAGCATGGCGCGGCCATCTTTTCGCTCGAAGCCTCGTTCCAGGTTGATGAAACCGGCCTCGAGCACCAGTTTCCGATGCCGCTCGACGTGCCGCCGCCGGAAGAATTGCAGAACCAGCGCGAATTACTGGAAAAGGCGGCCCATGTGCCGGAGGCGATCCGCCGCTTCTGGGCGCGGGAGCGGCCGCTCGAACTGAAGCCGGTCAACACACGCCATTATGAGAGCCGCGACAAGCTGCCTCCCAGGCAGAACGTCTGGATCCGGCTGACCGGCCCGGTTCCCGAGGACCGTTCGCTGCAATCGGTGCTGCTCGCCTATCTGTCGGACATGACGCTGCTCGATACCTCGACCTTCGCACACGGACGCGGCCTGTTCGACCCCGACATCCAGGCGGCGAGCATCGACCACGCCATGTGGTTTCACCGCCAGCACGCGCTCGACGACTGGCTGCTCTATACGCAGGACAGCCCCTCCACCTCCGGTTCCCGCGGCTTCAGCCGCGGCGCATTGTTTGCGCGCGACGGCACGCTGATCGCCTCGGTGGCGCAGGAAGGTCTTATCCGCCTGCGACGACCGCCTTCCGAATAGGCATTTTTGAAATAGTGACTATATTTTAAGCAGAAAGTGCACACACGCACTTCAGGCGTCAACCCTTCAGTTGGCGGAAAACGACTTTTTTACAAAGACTTGCCCCCTGCGCCGAGCAATTGGCACGGCGTTTGAATCCATGGATGTCGCTCCCGGCCGATCCGGCGAGACAGACAGCGACGCGCTTGCCCCGCCAAGCCATGCCCATGGAGAAGCCAATGACTGCCCTTGCCCTTTTCAGCTCGCCGCGCCAAACGCCGCGATCCGCCCTGGCGATCCTTGCCCTGGCCCTGCCTACCGGCGCCCATGCCCAGACGACGGCGGCGCTCGACACCGGCAACACCGCCTGGATGCTGACGGCCACCGCGCTGGTGCTGATGATGACCATTCCGGGGCTCGCCCTGTTCTACGGCGGCATGGTGCGCAAGAAGAACGGGCTGGCGACCGTCATGCAAAGCTTCGCCATCTGCTGCCTGGTCACCGTCCTGTGGTTCGTGGTCGGCTATTCGCTCGCCTTCTCGGACGGCGGGGCGGTCAATGCCTGGATCGGCGGCTTCTCGAAGCTGTTCCACCAGGGCATCACCGTATCGACGCTGTGGGCGCCGGGGGTCGCCAACATCCCTGAATTCGTCTTCTCGACCTTCCAGATGACCTTCGCCATCATCACTCCGGCGCTGATCTGCGGCGCCTTCGCCGAGCGGATGAAGTTTTCCGCACTGCTTTTGTTCACCGCGCTGTGGCTGCTCGCCGTCTACGCGCCGATCGCGCATTGGGTATGGGGCGGCGGCTTCCTCGCCTCGGCCGGCGTGCTCGACTTCGCCGGTGGCACGGTCGTCCACATCAATGCCGGCGTCGCCGGCCTCGTCTGCGCGCTGGTGCTCGGCAAGCGCGAGGGTTACGGCAGCACCAACATGGCGCCGCACAACCTCGTCTATTCGGTGATCGGCGCCGCCCTGCTATGGGTCGGCTGGTTCGGCTTCAACGCCGGCTCCGAACTCGCCGCCGACGGGCTGGCCGGGGCCGCCATGCTCAACACGCAGGTCGCGGCCGCCGCGGCGGCGCTGACCTGGATGTTCGCCGAATGGATCGTGGCGAAGAAGCCGAGCGTGCTCGGTATCATCTCGGGCGCGGTCGGCGGCCTCGTCGCGGTGACGCCGGCCGCCGGCTTCGTCAACCCGACCGGCGCTTTCTTCATCGGCCTCGCCGCCGGCGTCGTCTGCTATTTCGGGGCGGTGAAGCTCAAGCACGCGCTGGGTTACGACGATTCGCTCGACGCCTTCGGCGTCCATGGCATCGGCGGCATCGTCGGCGCGCTGCTGACGGGCGTGCTCGCCGACCCGGCGATCAACAGCGCCGGCGAAAACGCCTCCGTCCTCACGCAGCTTTACGGCATCGTCTTCACCATCCTCTGGACCGGCATCGCGACCTTCGTGATCCTGCAGGGGGTCAAGCTGGCGCTCGGCGGCCTGCGGCCCAGCAAGCAGGAGGAGATCGAAGGGCTCGACATCAGCCAGCACGGCGAAGTGGTGCCGTAAAACCGTTCGGCGTGGCTTCCTCCCCGGGAGAATGACGCCCTTGGGGCCCGGACCTGCTCCGGGCCTCTTTTTTACGCCAGCCAGTCCGGCACGGAATCCAGCCCGATCAGTTCGTCGTAGCTCTGACGCTCGCGCACGACATGGAAGCGATCGCCGTCGACCAGCACTTCCGGAACCAGGAGCCGGGTGTTGTAGGTACCGGCCTGCACCGCGCCATAGGCGCCGGCGGTGCCGACCGCGATCAGGTCGCCTGCCTTCAGCTTCGGCAGGTCGCGGTCGAGGCCGAGGAAATCGCCGGTCTCGCAGACCTGCCCGACCACATCCACCCTCATGCGCGGCGCGGCGGCCGGCGGCTGCACGACCGGGCGGATATCGTGGAACGCTTCGTAAAGCGTCGGCCGGATCAGGTCGTTCATCGCCGCATCGACAATGAGGAAATTCTTCGCCGCGCCTTCCTTCAGGTAGATCACCTCGGAGACGAGAATGCCGGCATTGCCGACGATCATGCGCCCCGGCTCGAACATCGTCGTCACGCCCAGCGACGCGACATGCTTCTTCACGATCGCCGCATAGGCGTCCGGCAGTGGCGGCGGATCGTTGTCGAGGCGATAGGGAATGCCGAGACCGCCGCCGAGGTCGACATGGTCGATGACGTGGCCGTCGGCGCGCAACTGCCCGACCAGGTCGACGAGCAGCGAAAAGGCGTCGTCGAACGGTTGCAGGTCGGTGATCTGGCTGCCGATATGGGTATCGATGCCCGTCACCTTGATGCCCGGCAGTTGCGCCGCACGCCCATAGACCGCGCGCGCACGCTGCCAGGCGATGCCGAACTTGTTCTCGGCCTTGCCGGTGGAGATCTTCTTGTGCGTCCTGGCGTCGACATCGGGGTTGATGCGCAGCGACACCGGCGCGGTCTTGCCGAGCGCCACGGCGCGGGCCGAAAGCAGTTCCAGTTCCGGTTCGGACTCGACATTGAAGCACAGGATGCCCGCTTCCAGCGCGAAATCCATCTCGCGCGCCGTCTTGCCGACCCCGGAAAACAGGATCTTGGTCGCGGGAATGCCTGCGGCCAGCGCGCGCCGCAACTCGCCTTCCGAGACGACGTCCGCCCCGGCGCCGAGCCGTGCCAGCGTCTTCAGCACCGCCTGGTTGGAATTCGCCTTCATGGCATAGCAGACCAACGTGTCGAGTCCCGAAAACGCTTCCGAAAACACCCGGTAATGGCGGGTGAGCGTCGCCGTCGAATAGCAATAGAAGGGGGTACCTACCTTCGCCGCAATATCGGGGATCGCCACGTCCTCGGCAAAGAGCACGCCGTCGCGGTAGTCGAAATGGTTCATGACAGGTGCTTCCGGAGACTCAGGCGCTCCCGAAGGATCGCGGTATCGAACGTTTCAAAACGGCCCGCTTAGATGAGCGGATCGAGGATGAAGGGCTTGTCGGGGTTCGGTTTCTGCGGCTCCGGCGGCAGCGGCTTGTTGGCCTTCTCCGCGTCCTTGCGCGCCTGCACGCCGGCCTCGTAGGGCGTATCGAGAGGGGCTTTGCGGCCGCAGCCGACGACCGTCGCCAGCGCCGCCAGAAGCGTGAGCGTCACCATCATCCTGCTTGCGGTCATCGATCCACCTGACAAATTCCGTGAAGCCGCTTCTAGCCCAATTTCCGGCGCATTGCACCCCGCCTTCAGGCCTTGGCGAGCCGCTTCTTCCAATAGCGTATCTGCTTGCGCACTTCCGCCGGCGCCGTGCCGCCGAACGACGTGCGGCTTTTCACCGAGCTTTGCACCGAAAGCACCGAGAAGACGCCGTCGGTGATGCCTGGGTGGATCGACTGCAATTCGGCCAGCGACAGCTTTTCCAGCCCGACCTTGCGCGCTTCCGCCAGTGCCACCGCGCGGCCGGTGACGTGATGCGCCTCGCGGAACGGCAGCGAAAGCGTACGCACCAGCCAGTCGGCCAGGTCGGTGGCCGTCGAATAGCCGGCGCCAGCCGCCTTCTTCATCGCCGCGACGTTGACCGCCAGGTCACGCACCATGCCGGTCATCGCCGCCAGCGCCAGGTCGAGCGTCTCGGCCGCGTCGAACACCGCTTCCTTGTCTTCCTGCATGTCCTTGGAATAGGTCAGCGGCAGGCCCTTCATCACGGTGAGCAGCGCCACCAGATGGCCGTTGATGCGGCCGGTCTTGGCGCGCACCAGTTCGGCCGCGTCCGGGTTCTTCTTCTGCGGCATGATCGAGGAGCCGGTGGAGAAGGAATCCGACAGCCGCACGAAGCCGAACTGCGGCGTCGACCAGATGACGATTTCTTCCGCCAGCCGCGACAGGTGGGTGGCCGAGATCGCGGCGATCGACAGGAACTCCAGCGCGAAATCGCGGTCCGAAACGCTGTCCAGCGAATTGCGCGTCGGCTCGCGGAAACCGAGCGCCTTGGCAGTCATGTGCCGGTCGATGGCAAAGCCGGTGCCGGCAAGGGCGGCGGCGCCGAGCGGACTTTCGTCCATGCGCTCGATCGCGTCGCGCACGCGCGACAGGTCGCGCGAAAACATCTCGACATAGGCCAGGCAATGGTGGCCGAAGGTGACCGGCTGCGCCGCCTGCATGTGGGTGAAGCCGGGCATCACGGTCGCCGCGTGCTCCTCGGCGCGCTCGAGGAAGGCGGCGATCAGCCCCTTCAGCGCCTCGGCGACGCGGAACAACTCGTCCTTGACCCACAGCCGGAAATCGACCGCCACCTGGTCGTTGCGCGAGCGCGCGGTGTGCAGCCGCCCCGCCGCCGGGCCGATGAGTTCGGCCAGCCGCGCCTCGATATTCATGTGGATGTCTTCGAGCTTGTTGGAGAAGACGAACTTGCCGGCCTCGATCTCTTGCAAAATCGTGTTCAGGCCGTGAGCGATTTTTTCTTGATCCGCCGCCGAAATAATGCCCGTTTGCGCCAGCATGGCGCTGTGGGCGAGCGAGCCGCGGATATCCTGCGCATAAAGCTTCCTGTCGAAACCGATGGAGGCGTTGATCGCCTCCATGATCGCGGCCGGGCCCGAGGCAAAACGTCCACCCCACATCTGGTTGCTGGCCTTTGTGTCGCTCATCGCTATAACCCGTTTTCGCAGAGTGGTTCTTGAAATGGCAGAAAACAGAAAACTCTTCCCGGCCCCGCGCCTCATCGTTGTCGCCCTGCTGGCTGGCGTGCTGGCTGGCGCGGTCGCGGTATATGTCAGGGAAGCCGGTTCTGGCAACACACCCGGTAACCAGGTGGCTGCCGCCGACGGCCCCGACGACACGGCCTGCGCCGCCAAGGCCGACCGGGCCAGGACGATCGTTGCATCGGCCACCGGCGACGTGGCGGCGCTGCTGCCCGCCGATCCGCCGCAATCGCTGAAGCGCCTCAGCTTCAACGGGCCGGACGGCCAGCCGATGACCATCGCCGACCTCAACGGCCAGGCGGGTACGGCCAAGACGGTGCTGCTCAACCTGTGGGCGACCTGGTGCGCACCCTGCCGCGCCGAGATGCCGGCGCTCGACACGCTGCAGAAGGAAATGGGCGGCGACCGCTTCGAGGTCGTCGCCGTCAACGTCGACACCGGCGACGACTCCAAGCCGAAAAAATTCCTTGAGGAAACCGGCGTCACGGCGCTCGGCCATTACCGCGACGCCTCGATGGGCGTATTCAACGACCTGAAGACGCGCGGGCTGGCGCTCGGCCTGCCGGCAACCATGCTGATCGACGCAGAAGGCTGCCTGATCGGCCACATGAACGGCCCGGCCGAATGGGCAAGCCCCGACGCCAAGCGCCTGATCGAAGCCGCCCTCGGCAGCTGACCTGCCCCGAGGGGTAGCCGCAATTACTAATGTCAGCGGCTGCTTGCGGTAGCGAAGGAAATGCCGTCGGCGGTCGGGCGCACCGGCACGATGCCGCGCGCCAGCGCCAACAGGTACTTGTTGTATTCAGTGAACAGCACCCGCAGGGCCGCAGGCTTGGTCAGCCAGCCGCCATATTCGAGGTTGGAGTTGACCACCGGATAGGGCTCCAGCCGCGCATGGCCGAGCAGCCGCCCCATTTCCAGCAGGCTGCGCGGCATGTGGTAGTTGTTGGTGACGAGGATGACGCTGCCATAGGCATGGCGTTCCACCCATTTCGCGCTTTCCTCGGCATTGCCAATGGTGTCGAGCGCGGCATAGTCGATGTCGACGCAGCACGAAAACAGGTTCTTGTCGCTGCCGGTGGCGATCCGCAACTGCCGCTTGGTGGCCGAGGGATGAACGCCGCTGATCAGCAGGCGCTGCCCCTTGCCCGTCTCCAGGAGTTCCATCGCCGCGTCGAGGCGCGCGGTGCCGCCGGTAAGCACGATGATGGCATCCGCCTTTTGCGGGTTCGCCGGCGTCGCCAGATGGCTGACATGGCTGGCAAACCAGCCGAATCCGGCGGCAAACAGCACGGCCGCGCCGGCAAAGCCCAGCGCGCCGGCGCGCGCGACCAGTCGTAAACGCTGCTTTCGCTGCCCGTCGCTCCAATTCGTGAGCCCCACGGCAGCCGATCTCACCGAATCCTGCCCACTCATATGCTGATGGTTACCCGCGAAAGGCGACCGTTGGTAGAAGAATTGCGCACTTTCCGTTACGTCACGTAGCGGGGCGTGATCAGGATGGATCATGCTGGCGCACCTCGATGTCGCTGAGATAGGCGACCACGGTGGCGTGCGAGGTGGCGGCGGTGAGCACGCCGATCACCAGCACCATGACCGCGACGCCTAGATAGCCAGCCGAGCCGATGGCGAAATTGCCGAACAGGGCGGTCGCCTGGTCGGCTTCAGGGGTCGCCATGTTGCGCGACGACCACCAGGAAAAGACGATGAACACGACGATGGCGGCAAGGCCGCCGGCAGCGGCTCCCTTCATGCCGGTGAGCAGGAAATGCCGGCGGAACTGGCGCGCGATGAAGCCTGCCTCGGCGCCGACGAAATGCAGCACCTCGATGATGTGGCCGTTGCCGGCCATGGCGCCGCGCGTCGCGAATACCACCGTCAGCACGGTTGCCGACAGCATCAGCGCCAGCACCGAAACGCCGATGGTGACCGTGGTGCGCGCCATGGCGACGAGCCGGTCCACCCAGGTGCGATGATCGTCGAGGCTGGCGCTCGGTATCTTGGCCACCAGCGCGGCGCGCATGGCGGCGAAGTCGGGCGGGTTGTTCTCGTCGATGGTGACGATCACCAGCCGCGGCACCGGCAGTTCGTCGATATCGAGCCCACTTCCGAGCCAGGGTTCGAGCAGCCGGGCAGTGGCGGCGCGGTCGATGGTCCTGGCCCCCCGCACGCCGGGAAAGCCGCTGGCGATTCCCTCGGCAGCGGTCAGCGCGGCTTCCATGTCGAGCCCGTCGACCGGCTTGATCTGGATGGTCGCCTCGCGCGAAATCTGGTTTTCCCAGACGGACGCCGTATCGCGCACCAGCGTCACCGCGCCGAAGGTCAGGCAGGACAGGAAGGTCATGATGGCGATGACCAGCACCAGCGCGCGCCCGGCGATGTTCTGCGCCGGCACGATCGAGGCCGTCTTGCGGTGGGTGCCCTGCCTGGCGCTCCCTACAACGGTCTCATTGCCAGCCTCGAAGCCGGCCTCTTCCTGATGCGGCTCGACGGCGAAGGTGTCAGTCATAGACGTCCAGCCTTCCGCCGGAGAGGATCAGGCGGCGGGCGTCCACCTGCTCCATCAGGCCGAGATCGTGGGTGGCGATGACGACGGCGGTACCCAGCCGGTTGAGTTCGATGAACAGCCGGAGCAGGCGGCGCGCCAGCGGCGGGTCGACATTGCCGGTCGGCTCGTCGGCAAGCAGGATCTGAGGCTGCTCGATCAGCGCCCGGGCGATCGCGGCGCGCTGCTTTTCGCCGCCCGACAGCACCGGCGGCAGCACATGCATGCGCTCGCCGAGGCCGACCCATTTGAGCAGTTCGACGACATCGGTGCGGTAGCTCGCTTCCTCGCGCCCGCGCACCCTGAGCGGCAGCGCCACGTTCTCATAGGTGGTCATGTGGTCGAGCAGGCGGAAATCCTGGAAGACGACGCCGATGCGCCGGCGCAGCAGCGGCAGTTCGGCCCGGCTGATGCGGGCGCGATCCTTGCCGAAGATGGTGATCAGCCCGCGCGTCGGCTTCAGCGACATGAACAAAAGGCGCAAAAGCGTCGTCTTGCCGGCACCCGAGGGGCCGCTCAGGAACTGGAACGAGCGCTCCGGTATGTGCAGCGAGATATCGCGGAGGATTTCCGGACCCATGCCATAGCGGAGGCCGACATTTTCGAAGCGGATCACGTTCGACGACCTGGGACTGTTTCGAGCGGCGAACCACCCTGTTTTTCCGGCCGACCATGGGTCGGTATGGTTAAGCGCCGGTTAATTTCCTGGCGTTTGTGGCTCGTCACGGGCACTCCGGTCGGAAAATGTTAACCATTTCCATTTACGGAAACGAAAGACACGGAAAAAAACTGGGGCACTTCAAGGCCAGCATGGCTGACGCGCACAAGGCACGCCCGGTTTCCGGCGAAATCATGACTGACGCGGCAGGACCGTCGGCGGCCGCCGGCATCTCCGCCCCTGACGTGCATGAGATCATCGACGCCGACTATGAAGTCCTGCCGCAAGGCCCGCGCAATTCCGCCCCCGCGCGGCCCCCACAACGGACCGAGGCGCCGCCTCCGGTCGAAGGAATGGCGATGCTGCGCACCCCCGATGCGCCGCCGCCCCGGCAGCCCGCATCGCGTGGCGGCCCGGTTTTCTGGAGCGTCGGCATCGGCATCGCGCTGGCCGCCTTCTGGGTTTCGGGCGGCGACGTCATCGTGCGCCGGCTGCCGCTGTTTGCCGACATCCCGCAAGCGGCGGCGTTCACCCTTTCGGGTGTCAGTTCGCACGTCGATGCCTCGGGCGCAAAACCACTGCTTTTCGTCGACGGCGAGGCCGCCAACGACGGAGCCGGCACCCTGCCCCTGCCGCCGCTGGAGATAAGGGTCACCGGCGAGGACGGCCGCGTCACCCGCTATACGTTGGGGACAGCCGGGCGTGCACTGGCGCCCGGCGAAAGATTTGCCTTTTCGAGCCGCCTCGACCTGCCTAAGAACGGGGTAAGGACCGTTTCGGTCGCCTTTGCCGAATAGGCGACAACCCCGGAGAATGCCGACCATGCCAGTTGTTCGCGGCAAGGAAATCGAAGTTTTGTTCGCAGCGTCGGCCATAGCCAGGCGCAACCTGGAACTGGCCAAGGAGATCGCCGGGAAGGAGTACAACGACCTTCTCGTCATCTCGATCCTGAAAGGCTCCTTCATCTTCGCCGCCGACCTCATCCGCGCCATGCATGATGTCGGCCTGTCGCCGGAGATGGAATTCATCTTCATCTCCAGCTACGGCGCCGGCACCACCAGCGGCGAGGTCCGCGTTCTGCGCGACATCGACAACGAGGTCGCCGGGCGCGACATCCTCCTGATCGACGACATCCTCGAATCGGGCAAGACGCTGAAATACACGCGCGAACTGATGCTGTCGCGCGGCGCCCGCAGTTGCTCGATCGCCGTGCTGCTCGACAAGCGCATGCGCCGCCAGACCGACCTCAACGCCGACTATGTCGGCTTCGACTGCCCGGACCATTTCGTCGTCGGCTACGGCATGGATGCCGGCCACGCCTTCCGCGAACTGCCGTTCGTGGGGATCGTGCGCGGCGACGCCTGATTGCGGCCGGCTTCAGGAAAATTCAACTTATTGCCGGCAAGAGTCGGCGCATGGCAAAGCTTCTGATCGTCGAGGACGACGCGTCCGTCCGCACCCTTTCCGCCCGCGCGTTCGAGCGCGCCGGCCACAGTGTCGATATCGCCGAGGACGGTATGCAGGGCCTGTCCCTGATCACCGCCGCCGAGGGCAGCTACGATATCGTGGTCTCCGACATCCGCATGCCGGCGATGGACGGCATCGAAATGGCCAAGGCCGCCGCCTCCCGGTTTCCCGGCCTGAAGATCGTGCTGATGACCGGCTACGCCGACCAGCGCGAACGGGCGGAGGAACTCGACGGCGTCATCCTCGACGTCGTGCAAAAGCCCTTCACGCTGGCCGAAATCCGCGCCCGCGTCGAACGGGCGCTGGTCTGCTTCGCCTGACCAGGGCTACCCAAGCGTCTGAATCCAAAAGCATCAGACCGGAGTGAAAAGGGTGATTTTCGAGCATCGGAGCGGAGCGTACATAAAGTACGTGAGCACCGAAGCGCAGAAAATCGCCTTTTGCAGCCAGGTCTGTTGACTTTTGGATCAGACGCTCAGGCGACTGCCGAGTGCCGCCGCCTGCCCGCACCCAGCGCCAGCAGGCCCGCGCCCACCACCAGCGCCGCACCGATAAGGGTCGTCTGCCGCGGTATTTCGGCAAAGAAGACGAAGCCCCAGAGCGGCGTCCACAGGATGCCCGTATATTCGAATGTCGCCACGCGGTTGGCGGACGCCAGCCGGTAAGCCTGCGACAACAGCATCATGCCCGCCGAGGCGATGAAGCCGCAGGCCGCCATCAGGGCGAAATCGGAGAGCGTCGGCCAGGTCCAGGGCCGCACCAGAAATTCCAGGCTGGGATGGACGGCGTGGGTAAGGCCGGCGGTCTCGAAGAAGGCCGCCACGACCATGGCGCCGACCAGGTAGATGCCGTTCTGGTAGAAGGTCATGACGCTGGCGGATTCGCAATCGCCCATCTTGCGCGCCATGAGTTGCCCGAACCCGTAAAACGCCGCCGAGGCCAGCGACAGCAGCGCCGCCCATTCGAACAGGCCCGCACCGGGGCGCAACATGAAGAAGACGCCGGCCATGCCGAGCAGGATGGTCGCAAACGTACGGCCGGTAATGCGCTCGCCCAGATAGGGTCCGGCCATGGCGACGATGAACAGCGGCGCGGTGAAGAACAGCGCGATCGCGTCGGCCAGCGGCAGCGCCGCGATCGCCAGGTAATAAAACGTGTAGGAGAAGAACAGGATCGTCGCCCGCAGCACCAGCAGCCTGAGGCGGGGCGAAAGCAGGGCGCGCAGGCCGTCTTCCCGGTACACGATGGCCATGAGGATGGGAAAGGCCACGAGGCAGCGGATGGCCATGACCTCGGTCAGCGGGTAGCGCGCCGAAACCGCCTTGATGATCGGGTCCTGCAGGGAAAACACCAATATGCCTACGCACAGGCAGGCAATACCGCGCAGCAGGCCGCTATGCATCGTGTTCTTCTCCGACACCGGCGTCAGGCCGTCGGCGTAAAAAGAACCCGCCACCGGGCGGCAGCGGGTGCGAGTGAGGACGACGAACTATCTGCCAGCGTTTGACATAGTTCAAACGAATTGAAATCATAGCTATGATGAAAATTTCTTATGGCAAAAAGCCGATGCGGACTCCCCTGGACAGCGACCTGTTACGGACCTTCGTCGCGGTGACGGAGACCGGCAATTTCACCCGGGCGGGCAGCAAGGCGGGCCGCACGCAATCGGCCGTCTCGATGCAGATCAAGAAGCTGGAGGAGATCGTCGGCGGCACGCTGTTCGAGCGCGGCTCGCGCGGCGTCGTGCTGACGAAGCGGGGCGCGGACCTGATCGAGAACGCGCGGCGCATCGTCACCATGCTGGACGAGACCGCGGCGGCCATGCGGGCGCCGCCGCTCGACGGCCCCGTGCGAATCGGCATTCCCGAGGAATACGGCCACGCGATCCTGTCACGGGCGCTGAGTGCCTTTTCCAGGCGCCACGCCCAGGTCGAGGTCACCGTGCGCTACGCTCACTCGCCGGCGCAGATGCAGGCGCTGGCCGAGGGCGAGCTCGACCTTGCCGTCGTCTTCGAATGGCAGGATTTCGGCGGCGGCGAAGTGCTGATGCAGGACCCAACCGTGTGGGTGACGTCGATGCTGCACCCCGTCCACGAGGAGCGGCCGGTGCCGATCGCGCTCTACAGCCGCGACGGCTGGTGCCGCGACTTCGCCATGCGCTCGCTGGAACAGCGTGGCCTCAACCATCGCATCGCCTATATGAGCGACACCACCGGCGGGCTCAAGCTCGCCGTCACTTCCGGCCTTGCCATCGCGCCGATCTCGCGCAGCAACATTCCGGCCGGCTGCCGCGAACTGACGGCGGCCGACGGCTTCGGTGACATCGATTCCTCCAACGTGGTGCTGCGGCGCAACCCGCTCGCCGTCGGCGAAGCGATCGACGGCATGGCGGAGGCGATCCGCGAGGCCTTCACCAGCCGGTAGCCAAAGGCTGCACCGGTTGTCCGGCAACAGGCGGTGTTACTTGCCCTTGGCGCGCTCGATGGCCTCGACGATCATCTTCTTGGCGTAGGCAGCGTCGCGCCACCCGCCGAGCTTGACCCACTTGCCGGGCTCCAGATCCTTGTAGTGCTCGAAGAAATGCGCGACCTGGTCGAGCGTGATCTGCGGCAGGTCGGTGTAGTTGGACACGTTTTCGTAGCGCTTGGTCAGGTGCGGCGACGGCACCGCGATGACCTTCTCGTCCATGCCGGCGTTGTCTTCCATCAAAAGCACGCCGATCGGCCGCACATTGATGACGCAGCCGGGAATGAGCGCACGCGTGTTGCAGACCAGCACGTCGATCGGGTCGCCGTCGCCCGACAGCGTATGCGGCACGAAGCCGTAATTGCCGGGGTAGCGCATCGGCGTGTACAGGAAGCGGTCGACGACCAGCGTGCCGGCATCCTTGTCCATCTCGTATTTGATCGGCTCGCCGCCGACGGGCACCTCGATGATGACGTTGACATCCTCGGGCGGGTTGCTTCCGGTGGTGATCGCTTCCATGCGCATGGTGGTGTTTCCTCTATCGTTGCCGATCCGATAGCGGTTGGTGTCGCGGCAGGCAATGCGGCGATTCGTTCAAGATCGATGTCGGATTGAAAAAGAAGCGCGGGCAACGACACGCGCCCGGGATCATTCCCAGACGAAAGCGACCTTCTTCAGCGCCTTCTGCTCGAACACCTCGACGCCCTCGGCGATGTCGCGGCCGCCGGCGCCGGCATAGAAAGAAAGCGCGTTCTGGTTTTCCTCCAGCGCCCACACGACCAGTCCCTTCAGGCCGTTGTCGGCCAGCCTGGCGCGCGCGGCGGCAAACAGCCGGCTGCCGAGCCCGAGGCCCTGGTATTCCGGCCGCAAGTAGAGTTCGTAGATTTCGCCCTGCTGCTTCAGTTCGCGGGCCCGGTTGCGGCCGACCGTGGTGTAGCCGGCGATGCGGCCGCCGATCTCGATGACGAGCACAGTGGCGGCACGGCGGATGGCGTTGGCCCACCAGTCGGGACCGCGCCGGTTGATCATCGCCATCAGGGCCTTGTGCGGGATGATGCCGGCATAAGCCCCCTGCCAGGCCAGCTGATGCACGTCTGCGATCGCGACGGCGTCACGCGGTTCGGCCTTGCGGATATCGATCGTCAACGTGTTCATAGTTTCTTAACCATAAACGCGTGCCGGGCGAATGCAAGATACCCGCGCCGTCGCGGTCGCGTTTTTCACCGCTCCCGTCCGTTGCCGCACGCAGCGAAACGCCTCGGCGCTCTTGCCTAAGTCATGGAAAAGTCGGCGGTTTCGGGCGGAATAGGGACCGTGACTGTCGATCTGGAGAACGCCATGATCATCCAAAGCATTGCATTTAAAAGATAAATGTGATTATATTGAACAAATATTCAATATGGAAGAAGCTTCGATGAACGCGCATCTGCTTGACGTGGCCGTGCCCAACGACTGGGATCGCCGGGGCCTGCCGGGCTGGAGCTACCACTCGCACGCCCTTCTCGAACTGGAGAAGGAGCACGTCTTCCGCAATCACTGGCAGATCGCCTGCCATGTCTCGGACCTACCGGAAGCCGGCGATTATATCGCCATGGACGTGGTCGGCGAGAGGGCGCTGATTCTGCGCGGCAAGGACGGCGTTGTGCGCGCCTTCAACAATATGTGCCGGCATCGCGGCAGCCGCGTCGTCGCCGACGACAAGGGCCATTGCCGCAACGCGCTGGTGTGCCCTTTCCACGGCTGGGTCTACAATCTCGACGGCACGCTGCGGGGGGCGGCGCGCCCGGCCACCTTCCCCGAACTCGACAAGAACGAGTTCGGCCTGCTGCCGCTCGACGTGGAAATCTGGATGGGCTTCGTCTTCATCCGCTTCGGCAACGGCCCGCAACCGTCCGTCGCCGAACTGATGAAACCGGTCGAGGCGGAGATGGCGCATTACCGATCCGAGACCATGGTGCCGGCTTCCGGCGTCTGGACCCAGACTTCGCCGGTGAACTGGAAATCGGTGCGCGACGTCGACAACGAGGGTTACCACGTCGCCATGGCGCACCCGGCATTGCAGGACCTTTACGGGCCGACCTATTTCGACGAACCCTTCGTCAACGGCCTCTCGCGCTCCTTCGCCACCTATAACCGCAATGCCGGCCGCCGCTGGAGCGTGCGCCGCTACACCACGCTCGCGCCCGAGCAGGCGCACCTGCCGGATTACCTGAAGAACGCCTGGGTCTATTACGGCATCTTCCCCAACGCCGTCATTTCGCTGATGCCGGAATCGGTGCAGTTCTACCAGGAGTTTCCGCTGTCGACCGGGCAGACGCTGCTGCGCGGCGCGGTCTACCGCTACCGCGACGAATCGCGCGCGCAGGCGGCGGCGCGCTACCTGTCCTACCGCATCGACCGCGACACGATGAGCGAGGACGTGCAGTTGACCGTCTGGTCGAACGAATCGATGCTGTCGCGCTCCTTCAACGGCTTCTATCTGTCCGACCTCGAATATGGCGTGCGTACCCACCACGACCATCTGCGCAAGGTGCTGCCGGTGCTTACCCGCGAAACCGCGCCCGAGGAAAAGGACATGGCGGCGCTGAACGAGGCGCTGCGCGCCCAACAGGCGCGATAGGACGCTACGCCTGCGCGGAAGCCGGGTCGGCCGGCTTCGGCCGTCTCGAAAACATGTCCTTGGCCGCGATCAGCGCGCCGGCGGTGATCAGCACGCAGGCGGCCGCCACCGACCAGTGATAGACGCCGTAGCCGGCCGCGAGCAGCACCACGGTGGAAAACAGCGGCGCGGCATAGGACAGCGCGCCGAGCACCATGATATCGCCGTGCTTGCAGCCCCAGTCCCAGGCGTAGAAGCCCGCGCCGAGCGGGATCGTGCCGAGCACGACGATCGCCACCCATTGCGTCGCGGTCTGCGGCATCACCGTCGTCTCGAGCCCGAGATGCAAGGTAAAGGCGACGGCGGCGGTGATCAGGCAGTAGCCGGCGACCACGTCGGTCGGCACCGCCCCGAAGCGACGCGACAACACCGAATAGCCGGACCAGACGAAGGCGCAGAACAGCGCAATGACGTGGCCGGTCCGGATGCCGTCGGCCAACCCGACGCTGCCGCCCCTGGTAATGACGATCACGGCGCCGGCAAGCCCCAGCAGCACGCCGACGAGGTGATGCGCGCGCAGCCGTTCGCCCGGCAGGAAGGCGGCGAACACCACGATCAGCAACGGCCACAGATAAGCGATCAGGCTGGCCTCCACCGGGGGCGCCGACTGGATGGCGAAGAAATAGGCGCAGTGATAGATGCAAAGCCCGGCGACGCCGAGCGCCCACACCGGCCATGGCTGCCGCAGCGAGCGGATGGCCTGCGGACGAAACAGCCAACTTCCCGCGCCGACCATGCCGCCGAGGAAAAAGGTCATCGCCGCCAGTTGAAACGGCGGCACCGGCCCGGACGCGGTCGACAGCAGCGCCAGGAAGGACCATGTCAGGATCGCGGCGAAGCCGATCAGCGTGGAGAAGGTTCTGGTCATCGAGGCACCGGGACAGTTTACCCGCCGCCTCTGCCATGGAATCCCCGCGCCAGGCTGTCCCGGATCGACCGGTTTCTGTCAGACGCGCGACACCCGCCAACGGGCGCTGACCGTCAAAGGCAAGGCGCCCTCTACAAAGCCGACCACACGCTTGCCATGGCACGCGTGAGGCACTAGGAGCCGCCGGCAGCAGCGTCGCTGCCGCAGCCAAAGGCATCCCCTCTCCATGCGTGTCCGCGATATCGTCGACTATCTGTTCCTGGCCGTGGCGTGGGGTCTGTCCTTTCTCGTCCTGGTCAAGGTCGTGACCGCCTTCGGCTGGGTAGGCGCGGTGACGCTGCGTTGCCTTCTGGCAAGCGCGACGCTGATGGGCATGACCCGGGTTTTGCGGCGCAACTTCTCCTTCAGCCTCGGCTGGCGCCCCTACGCCGTTGTCGGCGCAACCACGGTGGCGGGGCAACTGATCGGCCTGTCCTACGGCACGCCGCTGATCGGCACCGCCATGGCCGCGATCCTGGTGGCGGCCATTCCGCTGTTTTCCATGATGATCAGTCAGTTCTGGGGGCTGGAGCGGCTGACGACGCCCCGCCTGATCGGACTGCTGCTGGGCATGGGCGGCATCGTGCTCCTGGTCGGATTCCCGGCGGTGCCGGTGACGCCCACTTTCCTGCTTGGTTGCGCAGCCTGCATATCGGCGTCGTTTTCGGCGGCTTTCGGCAGCAACTACGCCAGCCTGCACCTGCGGACGGCCGGCTCGCTGGAAGTCGCGGCGGGGTCGTTCCTGGCAGGCGGCCTGATGACGCTGCCGCTGCTGCTCGTGGTGCCGGTCCCCGTCATGCCGGGACCGGTCGATTTCCTCTATCTGGTCATCCTGGCCTGCGTCATGAGCGCCCTGACCTACGTGATCTATTTCCGGCTGGTGTCGACGATCGGGCCGACGCGGGCCATCAGCGTCGAATTCGCGGTCACGGTCATTGCCGTGCTGGTAGGAGCCCTGCTGCTCAAGGAACCGCTTACTCCGATCCAGATCGGCGGCGCCGCCATCATCGTCGTCGGCTGCATGCTGGTGCTCGGCGTCCTGCCCCGTCGCCGGTCCTGAACCGGCGACATCGCCGCCTGCATCAGCCCTGCCAGACGCCTTCCTTGCGCAACTCCTCCATGGTGCGCGAAATGCCTTCGCGCAGGATGTCCACCATGGTGTCGATCTGGCCGTGCGTGATGATGAGCGGCGGCGACATCACGCACATGTTGATCAGCGGCCGCACCAGAAGCCCCAGCTCCTGGCAATGCCGGTCGATGCGCTCGCCGACATTCCTGTCCAGTTCAAGCGGGTTCTTGCTCTCGCGGTCGGCCACGCATTCCACGCAGGCCATCAGCCCCATGCCGCGCACCTCGCCGACCAGCGGCAGTTCCTCCAGCGATTTCAGCCGCGCCTGGAAATAGGGGGCGACTTCGCGCGCATGGGCCAGCAAGCCGCCTTCCAGCAGATCGAGGTTCTTAAGCGCCACGGCGCAGCCGACCGGATGGCTGGTATAGGTCAGACCATGGCCGAACAGCGCGTCCGGATGGTTGGAACGGCGCAAATCTTCCAGCAGCCGTTCCGAAATGACAACGCCGCCGAGCGGGAAATAGCCGGAAGTGACGCCCTTGGCGAAGGTGATCATGTCGGGGTCGAGGCCGAACACGTCGCCCGAGGCGAAGACCGAGCCGAGACGGCCGAAGGCGGTGACGACCTCGTCCGCGATGAACAGGATGTCGTTGGCGCGGCAGATCTCGCGGATTCGCTTCAGGTAGGTGTCCGGCGGCACGATGACGCCGCCCGAGGCCTGCACCGGCTCGCCGATGAAGGCGCCGATCCTTTCCGCGCCGATGCGAGCCACCGTGTCGCGGAACTCGTCCACCAGGAAATCGCCGAAGGCCTCGACGCTCATGCCCTGCGGGCGGCGGAACGGATCGGGCGACGTCAGCTTGACGGCGATCTCGTCGAGGCCGTCCATCCAGTCGTGGGAGCGCGGGCGCCCGTTGAGCGAGGCCGACAGATAGGTGGAGCCGTGATAGGCGCCGCCGCGCGACAGGATCAGCTTCTTGTCCGGCCGCCCCCTGACGTTGTTGTGGAACTGCATGAAGCGCAGCGCCGTTTCCACGGCGGTGGAGCCGCCGGTGGTGAAGAAGACATGGCTGAGGTCGCCGGGCGCGTGGGCGGCGATGCGTTGCGCCAGTTGCGCCGACGGCGCGTTCATCGTGTACCATGGCGTGTTGTAGGAAAGCTGCATCGACTGGTCGTACATGACCCTTGCAAGCTCTTCGCGGCGGTGACCGACATTGGTGCACCACATACCGGCGGGGCCGTCGATCAGGCGCTTGCCCATGGCGTCGGTGATGTAGATGCCGTCGCCCTCGCCGATCAGCGTGCGCGCCTCCGCCCCGGCCGAGCCGGCATAAGGCCAGGGCTGCACGAGATGGCGCGTGGCCAGTTCCACGGCGTCGTCCGCCTCGCCGGCGGAGCCGTCCCGTTGCGTCACCGTGATCTTGCCTACTGCCGCCATCGATGGTTCCGTTTCTATTTGTACTACTCTGCGGACCGAATTCCCGCCGGCGCCGGCACGATCTCCAAGCGTTGGAAACTGCCCTTCCCTTCACGCCATATTGAATGTCCATTCAATCAATATTACAGAAATAGCGCTTGATTTCAACGTGCGAATACGCTCATGATGAAAGAAAGCCGGCCGGGGAAAGCCGGCTCCCTCGGGAGGACAGCATAGTGGCAATGCTCAGTCCGGCAAAGCCTGTCGCGCAGGGTCTTCCACGATGACCGCGGTGGCGGAACGGCCGTTGCGACCTGCTGCCGCCCGGACTGGCCGCAAGGCCATCCTGCAATCCGAATCCGCACAGGGACTGGCGCTGATCAGCCCGACCCTGCTCTATGCGCTGGTGTTCCTGTTCGTGCCGATCCTGGTGGTGATCGCGCACTCGTTCTGGACGCAGCATTACCTCACCATAGACCGCACCTTCACCCTGGAGAACTACCGCATCGCGCTGACCGAGCCGATCTACCGCGACCTGTTGTGGCGTTCCCTCTACATCTCGGTGATGGTGAGCATCTTCACCGTCGTCTTCGCCTACCCCATTGCCTATTATATTTCCTTCCACGGCGGCGCGCGCAAAGGCCTGTGGCTGTTCCTCATCACCATCCCGTTCTGGACCAGCTACCTGCTGCGGGTCATGGCCTGGAAAGTGATCCTCGGCTATAACGGCGTGCTCAATTCCGGCCTGATGGGCCTCGGCATCACCAGCGAGCCGACCACGGCGCTGCTCTACAATTCGAGCGCCGTCATCATCACGCTGACCCATGCCTGGGCGGCCTTCGCCGTACTGCCGATCTTCGTGTCGCTGGAAAAGGTCGACCGCACGCTGGTCGAGGCCGCCACCGACCTTGGCGACGGGCCGCTGCGCAGCTTCCTGCGGATAACGCTGCCGCTCTCGATGCCCGGCGTCATTTCCGCCCTGCTGATCGTGATGATCCCGACCGTAGGCGACTATGTGACGCCCAAGCTGGTCGGCGGCAAGGACGGCGTCATGATCGCCAACGCCATCCAGGCGCAGTTCGGCAAGGCCGCCAACTGGCCGCTAGGGGCAGCGCTTTCCGTCACCACCATGGTGATCGTCACCGCCATGGCGGGGGCGGCCGTGCTGATCCTGCGCCGCGCCGCCAGGCTGGCGCGATGAGCGGCCGGCTCGCCCGCTTCCTCCCCGGCGGCAGTTGGCTTGGCGCCTATGCGCTGGTCTATGTGATCTTTCTCTATCTGCCGGTGATCTTCCTGCCGATCTTTTCGGTCAACACGGCGGCGACGCCGAAGTTCCCACTCACCGGCTTCACCTGGAAATGGTACGAGCAATTGCCGCATACGCCGGCCCTGCTCGACGCCGCGTGGAACAGCCTGGTCGTCGGCGTCTCCGCCTCGGTGCTGTCGACCGTCTTCGGCATTCTCGCCGCCCGCGCCATCACCCGCTACCGCTTTCCCGGCCGCCGCCCGATCAACGGGCTGATCATGGCGCCGCTGGTGCTGCCGGAGATCATCATCGCCATTTCCATGCTGCTGGTGATGCTGCAACTGGGCCTCAGCCTGTCGCTGTTTACGGTGGTGCTCGGCCATATCCTCATCTGCATCCCCTATTCGATGACGGTGCTGACCTCCGGCTTCGAAGGGTTCGACCGCAGCCTCGAGGAAGCCTCGGCCGACCTCGGCGAGACCGCCTTCGGCACATTCCGGCGCGTGACCCTGCCGATGGTGGCGCCGGCGATCATTTCCAGCCTGCTGGTCTCCTTCACCATTTCGCTCGACGAATTCATGATCGCTTTCTTTCTTACCGGGACCGAGCCGACGCTGCCCATCTATATCTGGGGTCAGTTGCGCTTCGCCGCCAAGCTGCCGGGCGTGCTGGCGCTGGGCACGCTTCTTCTGGCCGCCTCCTTCCTGATGATGACGCTCGCCGAGATCCTGCGCCGCCGCGCCGCGGGCCGCGCCCATACCGAAGGAGGCGTCTATGCCTGAGCGGACGATATCGGATCGCGCAATGCCGGATCGCGTCATGATCGAAATCGACCGCGTCACCCGCAGTTACGGCGCGTTCAAGGCGCTGGACGACGCCAACCTGACGATCCGCGAAGGAGAGTTCTTTTCGCTTTTGGGGCCGTCCGGTTGCGGCAAGACCACGCTTTTGCGGATGATTGCCGGCTTCGACAACCCGACCAGCGGCACGATTGCCGTCGATGGCCAGCCGATGGCGGGCATTCCGGCCAATCGCCGGCCGACCAACATGGTGTTCCAGAGCTACGCAATCTTCCCGCATCTCAATGTCGAGCAGAACGTCGCCTATGGGCTGAAGCGCCTGAAACTCGGCAAGGCGGAGGAAAAGCGCCGGGTCGAGGAAGCGCTGGCGCAGGTTTCGCTGACCGGCTTGGGCAAACGGGGTGCGACCGAATTGTCCGGCGGCCAGCGCCAGCGCGTGGCGCTCGCCCGCGCGCTCGTAATGCGGCCTAAGGTGTTGCTGCTCGACGAGCCGTTGTCGGCGCTCGACAAGAAGCTGCGCGAGCAGATGCAGGTGGAACTGCGGCGCCTGCAAAAAGCCGTCGGCATCACCTTCGTGCTGGTGACGCACGACCAATACGAGGCGCTGGCCATGTCCGACCGCATCGCGGTGATGTTCGGCGGCCGGATCGCGCAGGTGGATTCGCCGAAGGACATCTACCAGCGCCCGGTCAACCGCCAGGTCGCGGACTTTCTCGGTGGCATGAACTTCGTGCGGGCCGATATCGTCGAGGAAACCGGCACGTCGCTGACCGTGGACACCCTCGGCTTCGGCCGCGTCCGGACCGACAAGCCGCCGGCCTTCGCGCGCAATGGCGACGGCGCCACGCTGGGGATCAGGCCGGAGCGGCTGCGCGTCCTGTGGGACGACGAGACATCCGAGTTCGAGGTCGCCGGCGAGGTCGTGGAGCGGCACTATTTCGGCGAGGTGACGCACCTGATCGTCGCGATACCCGGATTCGAAAAACCCCTGTCGGTCATCGAAACCAACGATTTCGGCGCCGACGACCTGCCCATCGGCGAGACCATCCGTATCGCCTACGACCCCGAGGCGCTGGTGGCGATGGCGGACTAACCCGCCGCCGCGTCCCTTGATGGGAATCCCCTTTCGTCGTGGGCTTCATACCCCCGCCCCTGACCGGGGGAGGGGAAGCGGAAACGCGGCGCCAGAATCCCCCTCCCCCTTGGGGGGAGGGGTCAGGGGTGGGGGTGCTGAAGCCCTCGAAGCAAACCGTTTTCCCCTCAGTACCCGGCCTTGATCTTCTCGAACTCGGCGATCATCCTGAGCTTGAGGTCGGCGGGGACCGGCGACTGGAACAACGTCTTGTCGACGAATTTCTGTACGTCGTCGTAGCCCTTTTCCTTCAGCACGGCCGGGTCGACCCCTTCCATGCCCTTCACGTTGGCCTGCCCATAGCCCCAGTCGCCGACCAGCACCTTGGCGACCTCGGGATCGTTGACGGCGTTCAGGTAGTCGTAGGCCTTGTCGATGCTGCCGGGCGCGTCCTTGAACAGCACGTAGCCACAGACCCAGGTCGATATGCCCTCGTCCGTGTCCTTCTTGCCCTTGATCGGCGCACCGGCCAGCACCGACTGCGCGGTGGCGTCGTTCCACGCCCACGCCAGATCGATCTCGCCGCCGGAAAGCGCCTGCACGATATCGGTAGTGTCGGACCAGTAGAGGCGGACGTTCTTGTGCACCTGGCGCAGGAAGTCGGACGCCTGCTTGAACTGGTCGTCCGTCATCTTCGTCCAGTCCTTGAGGCCGATGGCAAGGCTCGCCAGCGCATAGGCGTCGTCGACATTGTCGCCGATCGAGACGCGGTCCTTGAACTTCGGATCGGCGAAAGCCCTGAGCGACTGGACGTCCTTTTCGTCGACCTTCTCGGAATTGTAGGTGAGTTGCGTATCGCCCCAGTCCCACGGCATGAACCAGGCCTTGCCGTCCGCGGTGGTGGCAAGGTCCTTCATCGCCATGATGCCGGGCAACAGATCGTTCCATCCGGTGATCTTGGAAGTGTCGAGCGGCTGCAACAGTCCGGCCTCGCGCCACTTGGTCACGCTTTGCGAGCAAGGGTGGCCAAGATCGGCCTTGAAGCCGGAGCGCAGTTTCTCGAACGCCTCGTCCTCGTCGCCGAAGAACGCGAAGGTGGGGGAATCGCCGTGCTTCTCGACATATTCGGGATGGAAGCTCGGGTCCTCGTAGCCGGCCCAGTCGAAGATCGTCAGGCTCTGGTCGTCGGCCCTTGCGAAAGACACCGAGGCCGCCATTGTACCTGCCAGCGCCAGCGTCAATGTCAGGCGTCGGGTCAGTCGTTTCATCGTTCCATCCTCCCGTTTGGTTCCGATATTTATGGCTCAGTGGCTTCCAGCCCCGTGCCGGCACGCGCAAAATGCCGGGGAAAGGCCGTCGCCAGGAATGCGTTGGCCCCGGCCAGCGCCGTCTCGCGCGAAACGTCTTCGGTTCCCATCATCAGCCGGAGCCACAGCCCTTCCAGCATGGCGCTCAGCGCCAGTGCGATCGGCTCCGGATCGTAGTCGTAGCCGGCCTCGTCCCTGAGCAGGGTGCACAACTCCACGACGGTGCCTTGATAGGCCTGGTCGCGGGCACCGCTCAGCGCCAGGTAGGTCGGCCGCGACTTGGCCTCGCCCCAGAAGGCGCACCAGGCGGCAAGCTTGCGCTTGTTGCACACGGCGCGATCGAAATCTGCGGCGACCAGCGCCCGCAGCCGCGAGGCCGGATCGGCGCCGGCCTTGTCGAGCGCCGCGCGCCAATGGGCGGCGTACTCGTCGTACATGTACTGGAGCGTTGCGATCAGCAACTTCTCCTTGCTCTCGAAATGGAAATTGACGATGCCGCGCGACAGCTTGGCGCCGTCGGCGACATCCGCCATCGTCGTGTCGGAATAGCCGCGCTTGGCGAGCGAATCGATGGTCGCCTCGATCAGTTGCTGGCGGCGTACTTCCTTGGAAGCCTTGCGGCTGCGTTTCTCCTTGTCGCTCTTCTTCGAGGTGTCGCGTATCGGCGGCGCTCCGGTGTTCATCAGGGCAAAGGCCTCCAGCATGGCCGGTTATCCGGCTTTCCGTCCGCTCAGATGAGCAGGACATGCTGGGGCGCTGTCAAGAGGCGAGGGCGGCTTGCCATAATGGGTCCGGTGGCGGAAAGTCCCGGCGGTTGCCCCGGGATGTGCCCGCTCTCGCTCATCGGTCCGATTCATGCGTCCAATCTCGACACCTGGCTGTCGCAGCCGAAGCAAGAGCCTATCCCATCGACCGGGAAACGCAATATCATTTGTTGAACATTCATTCAATATGACTGGACAGGGGAACGCCGGTCATGCCACTTTCCCTGAAGGGAGGGCAGTGGGCCGCACCGAAGCGGACCGCCGTTGCCGGCCTGCGTTCGACGCTTGCGGAGTGCGGGAGCCGAAATGAAGAAATGGGACGCGATCGTCATCGGCGGCGGCCATAACGGGCTCGTCAACGCCTGCTACCTGCAACGGGCAGGGCTCGACGTCCTGGTCGTGGAAAAGAATGACTGGGTCGGCGGCGCGGCGACCAGCCGTTCGCATACGCCGGGCTTCGTCTACTCCAACTGCTCCTATGTCTGCTCGCTGTTCCGGCCGGAAATCATGCGCGACCTCGAACTGCCGCGCTTCGGGTTGCAGGTCATCGCCTATGAAGGCGGCGCGGTGCTGACGCAAGACGGCGACTATCTCGGCAATTATCGCGATCATCATGCGCATCGGCGCGAGTTCGCCCGTTTCTCGAAACGAGATGCCGAAGCCTATGAGCGCTATGCGCGCGACGTGACCCGGCAATGCCGCTTCATCCAGCCGCTTTTGATGCGCACCGCGCCTGACCCCACCAGTTTTCGCCCGCGCGACATCGGCGAACTGCTCTATCTCGGCAGGAAATTCGCCGATCTCAGCCCGGAAGAGATGGGGCTGACGCTACGCTTCTGGACCATGTCCATCGCCGAGTTCCTCGACGAATATTTCGAGACGGACGTCATCAAGGCGAATTTCGCCATTTCCGGCATCATTGGCACGGCACTGGGACCGATGTCGCCCGGCACGGCCTATGTGCTGCTGCACCACTATATGGGCGAGGTCGACGGCTCGGTCGGCGCTTGGGGCTATGCGCGCGGCGGCATGGGCGCGGTGACGAAAGCGCTCGCCGCCTCCTTCCAGGCCTCTGGCGGCACCATTCGCACCGGCGCCGAGGTCGAGCGGGTGCTGGTCAAGGGCGGCAAGGCAACCGGGGTGGTGCTGGTCGGGGGCGAGGAAATTCACTGCCGGCTGGTCGTCTCCAACGCCGATGTGAAGCGCACTTTCCTCAAGCTGGTGGAAGAGAAGGAACTGCCGGAAATTTTCCTGCGCCGGGTGAGGAACTTCAAGATCAGGGGTTCGTCGGGCAAGGTCAACATCGCGCTGGACTCGATGCCGGAGTTCCCGGCCCTGCCGAAGGATTCGCCCTGCCTGCGCGGCGACCTTCACTTCACCGATTCCGTGGAGCGCATGGAGCGCGCCTATGACGACTGGAAAGCCGGCACCTGGTCGGCCGACCCCTTCCTCGACATGATGATCCCGACCACGCTCGATCCGACCATGGCCGCGCCGGGAAAACACTTCATGAGTTGCTTCGTGCAATACGCGCCGCCGAAGATCCACGGCCGCGATTGGACCGATGCCGACCGCGACGGCTTCGCCGAAAGCGTGGTCTCGCAGATCGCCGCCTATTCGCCCGGCTTCCGCGACCGCATCGTACACATGGAAGTGCGCACGCCGCGCGAACTGGAGGTCGAAGTCGGCCTTACCGAGGGCAACATCTTCCAGGGGGAACTCACCTTCGACCAGCTTTTGTTCAACCGTCCGGTGCCGGGCTACGCGCAATATCGTTCGCCGGTCGGCGGGCTTTACATCTGCGGCTCCTCCACCCATCCGGGCGGCGGCGTCATGGGCGCCCCCGGCCGCAACGCCGCCGCCGAGATCCTGCGCGACCTTGCCAGACCGACCCGTCATATGAGCCCCGCCCATGACGTCATTTGATTTGCCCAAATGGGATGTTGTTGTCGTCGGCGGCGGCCACAACGGACTGGTCTGCGCCGCCACGCTCGCCAGAAGCGGGCGCAAGGTGCTGGTGCTGGAGGCAGCCTCCGAGGTAGGCGGCTGTGCCCGCACGGAGGAATTTTTCCCCGGTTTTCGAGCCTCGACCGCGCATGTGCTGAACCGGCTGAGTGCCGAGGTGGTGCGGACGCTGGAACTGGACAGGCAGGGGCCAGGAGTCGCGGCGCAGACCCCCACCCCTGACCCCTCCCCACAAGGGGGAGGGGAACTTGGGCGCGACCTCTCCGAATCCCCCTCCCCCTTGTGGGGAGAGGTCAGGGGTGGGGGTATCGGCGCCGCCCCCTTAGCACCCTCGGTCGCCCTGGCCCCCGACGGCAACCACCTCATCCTGCACGGCGCCTATGGCGAGACGCTTTCCGGCGCGAGCGCGACCGAGGAGGCGGCATGGCAGGCCTTGCGCGCGCAGCTTCTGCGCTATGCCGGGGTGCTGAAGCCGATGCTTTCCCGCCGCCCGCCCGATCTTGCCGGCCTGTCGCTCGGCGACAAGCTCTCGCTCGGCGGCACGGCGCTGGCGCTGAAGCGGCTCGGCCGCGAGGACATGCGCGATTTCCTGCGCGTACTGTTGATGAACGTCGCCGACCTTGTCGACGAACAGCTTGCGGACGACCGGCTGAAGGGTTTGCTGGCCTTCGACGCCGTGCTCGGCGCGCATCTCGGTCCGCGCTCGCCGACCTCGCTGCTCGGCCTTTATTACCGCCTCACCGGCGAGATCGACGGCGTTGCGGGTGCCCAGGCCATGCCGCGCGGCGGGATGGGTGCTATTATCGATGCGATCCGCACGGCAGCGGAAAAGGCTGGGGTAAGCGTCAGGGTCGGCCAGCCGGTGCTTAAGGTCACGGTGGAAGGTGGCCACGCCACGGGCGTTGTGCTTGCCGCCGGCGAGGAAATCCGCGCGCGAACCGTCATCTCGGCAGTCAACCCGGCGACGACCTTTCTCGACCTTGTCGGGGCGCGGGAACTCGACACCGGATTCGTGCGCAAGGTACAAAACATCCGCATGAAGGGCGATGCCGCCAAACTCCATCTGGCATTGGACCGGCCACCTCAGTTCACCGGTTTGGACGAGGCGGCGCTGGCGGGCCGGCTGGTCATTGCCCCCTCGACCAACCATGTCGAACGCGCCTTCAACCCGTCGAAATACGGAGAGTTCTCGCCCGAGCCGGTGATGGAGATCACCCTGCCCTCGCTCACCGACCCGTCGCTGGCGCCCGACGGCGCCTGCATGCTTTCCGCCGTGGTGCAGTATGCGCCCTACGCCCTGAGGGAGGGCTGGGAAACCGGCAAGCCGAAATTTCTGGCCGCGATCATGGCGCAACTGGAAGCCTATGCGCCCGGCATCGGCAAGCTGGTGCGCCATGCCGAACTGCTGACGCCGGCCGACATCGAAACCCGCTACCGCATGCCGGGCGGCCACTGGCATCATGGCGAATTGCAGGCCGACCAGATGCTGGTGTCGCGCCCGGTCGCGGGATGGTCCGGCTACGATACGCCGGTCGACGGCCTGTTCCTGGCCGGCGCCGGCTCGCATCCGGGCGGCGGCGTTTCCGGCCTGCCGGGCCTGAACGCGGCAAGGCGGGTGATGGAAAGGAGGGACAGGTGATGGATATCCCGGTTTCGTCTCGCCGCGCCGATCAGCTTCATTTCCACACGTTGCGGGCAGGCACCCCGTTTCAGCCGCGCATCGACGAACTGGCGAAGACGCAGGACTGGTACGACTGGTCCGGATACCGCGCGCCCGCTTCGTTGTGGGACGAGGAACTGGAATATTTCGCCATCCGCAGCCAGACCGCGCTGTTCGACATTTCGCCGATGACCAAATACCGCATCGAAGGCCTTGAGGCGGAGGCTTTCTGCAACCGGCTGACGCTGCGCGACGTGGCCAGGCTGAAGCCGGGTCGCGTACACTACACCGCCTGGTGCGACGATGCCGGCCACGTGCTGGACGACGGCACCCTGTTCCGGCTTTCGCCGACCCGCTTCCGGCTGTGCGCGCAGGAACGCCATCTGCCATGGCTGCTCGATTCCGCCATCGGCTTCGACGTCGCAGTGGAGGAGGAAACGGAAGCCGTCGCCGGGCTCGCCTTGCAAGGGCCGACCTCGTTCGCCGTGCTGCGCGATGCCGGCTTTTCCGGTGTGGAGCGGCTGAAGGCCTTCGACATCGCCGAATTCGCGCATGACGGCGCAACCGTCACCATCTCCCGCACCGGTTTCACCGGCGACCTCGGCTACGAACTATTCGTGCCGGCCGAACGGGCGTTGTCACTGTGGGACCGGCTGATGAAGGCCGGCGCACTGCACGGCATCCGCGCCATCGGTTACACCGCGCTCAACCGCGCGCGGCTGGAGGCCGGCCTGATCGTCGCCAATTCGGACTTCGTCACCGCCGAGCATGCGATCCGTGCCGACCGGCTGCGCATGCCCGACGAGATCGGCCTCGGCTTCATGGTCGATCCGGCCAAGGGCCATTTCAACGGCCGCCGCGCCATCCTCGAAGCGCGGGACAGGAAAAAACTGCGCCATGTACTGGTCGGGCTGGAGATCGAAGGCAATATTCCGGCCGAGCACGCCATCGTTTATCACAGGAAGTCGCGGGAAGTCGGGCTGGTCAGCGCCGCCATGTGGTCGCCGATGGCCAAGCGCAACATCGCCATCGCCTCGCTGGAGCGCCCCTATGGCGACAGCGTGACCGACGATCTCTGGGTGGAAATCTACGCCATGCGCGAATTGAAATACGAGAAGATGATGAAGCGGGCGAAGGTGGTGCCCCGCCCCTTCATCCGGCTAGAGCGGCGCACCGCCACCCCGCCGGCGGACTTTTGACCGCTATGGCCGAAGACGCGGAAGCCGCTGAGCAGTGGCGGCTGGTCAACACCCCGCTCGGCGAGGAATGGTCCGGCCGCACCCGCTATGCGGCCGCCATGTATTTTTTCAAGCGCGGCGAAATGGACGTGGACACGCTGGAAGTCTACCGCATCTGCGCCCGGCTCGACCGCGAGGACCCGCTGCCGATCATCCGCGAGCGCGGCGTGGGTAAGAGATGGCTCGAAAAGATAGAAGCAGAACCTTAGCCGATCCCGCGTTCCAGCATGCCGATCCAGTTCTTCCAGGCGATCTTTTCGATCAGTTCTTCGCCGTAGCCATGCTTGCGCAGGGCGTCGATCAGCCTGGGCAGGCCGGCGACATCGCCGATCTCATCGGAAATCCCCGCCCCGTCGAAATCCGAGCCGAAGCCGACGCCGTCTTCGCCCAGCGCCTCCAGTAGCGCATCGACATGGCGCACCATGATGTCGAGCCCGATCTTGCGGTTCGATGTCCCGCGCGGGTCCAGGAAGCCGGTGGCGAAGTTGAGCCCGACCATGCCCTTGCTGTCGCGGATGGCGCCAAGCTGCCAGTCGGTCAGGTTGCGCGCGCTGGCGCTGATCGAATGGACGTTGGAGTGGGTGGCGACCAGCGGCGCGTCGCTGAGCGCCGCGACATCGCGAAAACCCTTTTCGTTGAGATGGGAAAGATCGATCTGGATTTTCAGCCGGTTGCAGGCTTTCACCAGCGCCTTGCCGGCATCCGTCAGCCCATCACCGATATCGGGCGAGGCCGGAAACCGGAACGGCACCCCATGGCCGAAGGCGTTGGGCCGGCTCCACACGATGCCGAGCGAGCGCAGGCCGGCGGCATGCAGCACGTCCAGCGCGGCGAGATCGGTATCGATCGCTTCCGCGCCCTCGATATGGAACACGGCGGCGAGCGAGCCGCGCGCCATCGCCGCGCGAATGTCGGCGGCGCTGCGGCAGACGGTGAGCGCGCCGGCACGCTCCAGCCGGAACAGGATCGAGGCCATGCCCAGCGTCGAGGTCCGCGCCTCGTCGATCGACAGGCGCGACGCCATCGGCTCGTCGTTGCCAGGCATGGTCGAAGCGCCCACGGGCTTGGCCGGCCGCTCTTCGACCGGCGGCGGGAACAGCGCGAACATGCCGCCGGCGAAGCCGCCCTTTTTCGCGCGCGGCAGGTCGATGTGCCAGTTGGACGGCGCACCTTCCATGAACAGTTTTTCCTTGTCGGCCTGCTGCGTCATGTAGAGCTTGAGCAACGTATCGTTATGGCCGTCGAAGACCGGAACGAGAGAGGCTTGTGACATCGGGGCAACTCGTTTCATGGGGAGGGTCCCTCCTGTTTAGGCACAAGAGCGGACCTGCGCAAATGGCGTCTTCAACTTCACCCCCCCCGTCTTCAACTTCACCCTTGTGGTGGCGCGGCCGGAGTGCTGGAAAGGGCTGAACAGCGATGCCCCGGGGGAACAGCCATGGCCAACACGCTCTACGATGCGCTTTTTCTTGCCCATGAGGGCCGCGAACGGACGTTCCTGGCGCTGAAGGACGGCGATACCATCAGCTACGGCGCGTTCCTGCGGCAAACGGCGCGCTTTGCCCATGCGCTGAGGGCATGTGGGGTCGCGCCGGGCGACCGGGTGGCGCTGCAGGCGAAGAAGTCGCCGCAGGCGCTGGCGGTCTATGCCGCCTGCGTCGCGGCGGGCGCCGTGTTCCTGCCGCTCAACACCGCCTATACGCCAAGCGAGGTCGACTATTTCGTCAGCGACGCCGAAGCGAAGCTTCTGATCTGCGATGGCACCGGCGTACCGGCGCTGAAGCCTGTCGCGACAAAGGCCGGCGCGCGGCTGCTGACGCTGAACGGCGACGGGTCCGGGACGCTCGCCGACCTGGCGCGCGGCCAGCCGGAACGCTTCGAACCAGCGGAACGGCGCGCCGACGATCTCGCCGCCTTCCTTTACACTTCGGGCACCACCGGCCGTTCGAAGGGGGCGATGCTGACGCAGGACAACCTTTTGTCCAACGCCGAGGCGCTCGTCGAGGCATGGCGGTTCACCGAAAGCGACGTACTGCTGCACGCCTTGCCGATCTTCCATACGCACGGCCTGTTCGTCGCCACCAACACCATCCTGCTTGCCGGCGGCTCAATGATCTTCCTGCCCGGCCTCGACATCGACGACCTGATCGCGCTGATGCCGCGGGCGACGACCATGATGGGGGTGCCGACCTTCTACACCCGCCTGCTCGCCGATCCGCGCCTGACCCGCGAGTTGGCGGCGCATATGCGGCTGTTCGTCTCCGGCAGCGCGCCGCTGCTCGCCGACACCCATGTCGCGTTCGAGCGGCGCACCGGCAAGAAGATCCTCGAGCGCTACGGCATGACCGAAACCAACATGAACACCTCCAACCCCTATGACGGCGAGCGTCGCGCCGGCACCGTCGGCCGCCCGCTGCCGGGCGTCGACCTGCGCATCGTCGAGCCGGAGAGCGGCCGGCCGGTGGCCTCCGGCGAGGTCGGCATCATCGAGGTCAAGGGCCGCAACGTCTTCAAGGGCTACTGGAAAATGCCGGAAAAGACGCGGGAGGAATTTCGTCCCGACGGCTTCTTCATCACCGGCGACCTCGCCACGCTCGACGCGGACGGCTACGTCACCATCGTCGGCCGCGCCAAGGATCTCATCATCGCCGGCGGCTACAACATCTATCCGAAGGAAGTGGAATTCCTGCTGGACGAACAGCCCGGCGTGCTGGAATCGGCGGTGATCGGCGTGCCGCATCCCGATCTCGGCGAGGCCGTGGTCGCCGTGGTGGTGCCTCGGGCGGGCGCGACGCTGGACGAGGCGGCGCTGCTTGCCGCCATTGCCCCGAAACTTGCACGCTTCAAGCAGCCGCGCCGCGTCTTTTCCATCGCGGAACTGCCGCGAAACACCATGGGCAAGGTGCAGAAGAACGCGCTACGGGAACGCTTCCGGAACGTTTTCGGCTAGCGATGTGGACAGTTGGAAATCCAAGAAGTTTGCACACCGGCCGTCCTTCCGGGGCCGCGAACAAGGGCAGTTGATCGCCCTGTGTGTGGACTATAGGCGATTGCCCTGCGCGGTGACGGACGAAAACCCCGTCAGGACATGGTGTCCAGCTTGCGCTGCATGGCCGCGATCTGTTCCTTCAGCTCCTGAAGGTCGCCGGCCTTTTCCGTCTCGTCCTTGCCCGGCTCGCCCTTTTCCTCGCCCTGCGCGGCCTCAGCGGCGCCGCCGGCCTGCGGGAACGGCGTGAACATGCGCATCGCGTTCTGGAACATCTCGATGTTGCGGCGCGTCTGCTCTTCCAGCGCCTTCATCGGCGACTTCATGACGTCGATGGGCGATTGCGCCAGCGACGCCTTCATCTGCGCACGGAACCGCTCCTGCTCCTTGGAAAAGGCGATCATCGACTGTTCGAGGAAGCTCGGCACCACCGCCTGCATCTGGTCGCCGTAGAAGGCGATCAACTGGCGCAGGAAGGACACCGGCAGCATGTTCTGCCCGTCCTTGTTCTCCAGTTCGAAAATGATCTGCGTCAGCACGGGGTGGGTGATGTCCTCCCCCGTCTTGGCGTCCTGGACCGTGAATTCCTCGCCCTTCTTGACCATCTCGGCCAGGTCCTCGAGCGTCACATAGGTGCTCGTGCCCGTGTTGTAGAGCCGCCGGTTCGCGTACTTCTTGATCACCACCGGTTCGTCTTTTGCCGCCATCAGTCTCCTCCGGCGACCGGCCCGCCCTCGATCGAACAGGCCGGTGGCAATTGCGTCTGCGGGCGAGGATATGCGCAAAGGCGATGCAATTCCAAGCGCTTTGTGCAGTGCGGGAGCGCCGATGCCGCTTATGCCGGCAAATGTCGCCGCCTGCGGCGAGGTCCGGGAGCCCGACGACGCTCGACCTATTTCCGGTTTGACTCGCCGATGGGAAAGGGCAAGAAAAGTAGACACGCCTGAATTGTACCATCGACCGGAGAAAAAGAATGCCTGCTGCCAATGCCATCGTCGTCGCCAGCGCCGCGCGCACGCCCGTCGGCTCTTTCAACGGGGCATTCGCCGCTACCCCCGCGCACGATCTCGGCGCGGCCGTCATTCGCGAACTGCTGGCGCGCGCCAAGGTCGAGGCCGCCGAAGTCAACGAAGTCATCCTCGGCCAGGTGCTGACTGCGGCCCAGGGGCAGAACCCGGCACGCCAGGCCTCGATCAACGCCGGCCTGCCCAAGGAGACGACCGCCTGGGGCCTCAACCAGGTGTGCGGCTCGGGCCTTCGGGCGATCGCGCTCGGCATGCAGCAGATCGCTTCGGGCGACGCCGACGTCGTCGTCGCCGGCGGCCAGGAATCCATGTCGCTGTCGACACACGCCCAGCACCTGCGCTCCGGCACCAAGATGGGCGACCTGAAGCTGATCGACACCATGATCAAGGACGGGCTGTGGGACGCCTTCAACGGCTACCACATGGGCACGACGGCCGAGAACGTCGCCAAGCAATTCCAGATCACCCGCGACGAGCAGGACCACTTCGCGCTCGCCTCGCAGAACAAGGCCGAGGCCGCCCAGAAGGCCGGCCGGTTCAAGGACGAGATCGTCGCCTTCACTGTCAAGGGGCGCAAGGGCGACACGGTGGTCGAGGATGACGAATATATCCGCCATGGCGCCACGATCGAGGCCATGCAGAAACTGAAGCCGGCTTTCGACAAGGAAGGCACGGTGACGGCCGGCAACGCCTCCGGCATCAACGACGGCGCCGCCGGCGCACTGCTGATGACCGAGGCCGAAGCGGTACGGCGCGGCATCACCCCGCTGGTGCGCATCGCCTCCTGGGCCACCGCCGGCGTCGACCCGGCCATCATGGGCACCGGGCCGATCCCCGCCTCTCGCCGCGCCCTGGAGAAGGCCGGCTGGTCGGTCGGCGACCTCGACCTGGTGGAGGCCAACGAGGCCTTCGCCGCGCAGGCCTGCGCCGTCAACAAGGACATGGGCTGGGACCCGTCTATCGTCAACGTCAACGGCGGCGCCATCGCCATCGGCCACCCGATCGGCGCGTCGGGCGCGCGCATCTTCAACACGCTGGTGTTCGAGATGAAGCGGCGCGGCGCCAAGAAGGGCCTCGCCACGCTGTGCATCGGCGGCGGCATGGGCGTCGCCATGTGCGTGGAAGCGATGAATTAAGGGAGTAGGGGAGTAAGGGAAGGCACGGAACCAACCGCTCTCCCCTACTCCCCGGAAATTCTGGAGGAGAACCATCATGACCAAAGTCGCACTCGTTACCGGGGGGTCGCGCGGCATCGGCGCCGCCATCTCCATCGCGCTGAAAAACGCCGGCTATTCGGTTGCGGCCAACTACGCCGGCAATGACGAAGCGGCGACGAAATTCACCGCCGACACCGGCATCAAGACCTATAAATGGTCAGTCGCCGACTATGACGCCTGCGCGGCGGGCATCGCCCAGGTCGAAGCCGATCTCGGCCCGGTCTCGGTGCTGGTCAACAACGCCGGCATCACCCGCGACTCCATGTTCCACAAGATGACGCGCGAGCAGTGGAAAGAGGTGATCGACACCAACCTTTCCGGCGCCTTCAACATGACCCATCCGCTGTGGAGCGGCATGCGCGACCGCAAGTTCGGCCGCATCATCACCATCTCCTCGATCAACGGCCAGAAGGGCCAGATGGGCCAGGTCAACTATTCGGCCTCGAAGGCCGGCGACATCGGCTTCACCAAGGCGCTGGCCCAGGAAGGCGCCCGCGCCGGCATCACCGTCAACGTCATCTGCCCCGGCTATATCGGCACCGACATGGTGATGGCCGTGCCCGAGAAGGTGCGCGAAAGCATCATCGCCCAGATCCCGGTCGGGCGCCTCGGCGAACCGGAGGAAATCGCGCGCTGCGTCGTCTTCCTGGCCTCCGACGACGCCGGCTTCATCACCGGCTCGACCATTACGGCCAACGGCGGCCAGTACTTTACCTGACCGGCAACCGTCACCTCCTCCAAAGCGGGCCTTTTGGCCCGCTTTCTACGTCCCGATCCGGCACACAGAAGTTAACGCAGGCCTTCCTGCCGAAGCCCGGGCAGCCGCCCAACCTGCGCACCCTCGGTGGACAAGCTGTGGATAATACCAGATATGGTAGCGAACGAACCAGAAACGGGATGCAATCGCTGATTCGTCGCCTGTTCGTTCCGGGTTTGGCCGAACCCTTAACGGAAACGAGGCGCCGGGCGCGCAAAGCACTTACCTTCTGTTAAGGAAAATAAACAAATTCAGAATGTTAGGCAGAAACGCCGCCTCCGCGCAGCCATTTGCCGGCATCCATCGGCGGCAAAGGCGTTTCACGCGGGAAATGACGGTCCTGCCGATTCAGCATGTGGTGAAACAGCGGGCGGTGAAACCCATATGTAGCCGTGAACAAACCCTGAATCGACGAGAGTCAGCGATTCGTCGCCGATTCGTTCCAGTCCCGTTCCATCTTCGGGATTGCACTCCCATCCGCCGGTGCGATCGGGCAAGGGGCGACAACATTCCACTTTCGCTTGGCGCGGCAAGCCCCTATGTGTCGGGTGTCACCCGCGCCGTCTGACGCGCCCATTCCCCCGCATCGCAGGGCAAGAAGGTTTTCTTCCGGGCCGATGAACATCCAGCCAAAGCCTGCCGAGCCGCTGATCCTTTCTGGCCGTGACGTGACGGCGGTGCTCGGGCCGACCAACACCGGCAAGACCCATCTCGCCATTGAGCGCATGGTGGCGCATGAAAGCGGCGTCATCGGCCTGCCCCTGCGGCTGCTGGCGCGCGAAGTCTATGCCCGCGTCTGCGAGAAGATCGGCTCCGCCAAGGTGGCGCTGGTCACCGGCGAAGAAAAGATCCAGCCGCCGGGAGCGAAATATTTCGTCTGTACCGTGGAGGCCACGCCGCGCGAGACCGACGCCGCCTTCGTAGCGCTGGACGAGGTGCAACTGGCCGGCGACCTCGAGCGCGGCCACATCTTCACGGACCGCATCCTGCACCTGCGGGGCCGGCAGGAAACGCTGCTATTGGGTGCGGCGACGATGCAGGGCATTTTGCAGAAGCTGCTCAGGGGCGTTTCCGTGGTCACGCGGCCGCGCCTTTCGCATCTCGCCTATGCCGGGTCGAAGAAGCTGACGCGGCTGCCGCGCCGCACGGCCATCGTCGCCTTCTCCGCCGACGAGGTCTACGCCATCGCCGAACTGATCCGCCGCCAGCAGGGTGGGGCCGCCGTCGTGCTCGGCGCGCTGTCGCCCCGCACCCGCAACGCGCAGGTGGCGCTCTACCAGTCCGGCGACGTCGACTACCTCATCGCCACCGATGCCATCGGCATGGGCCTCAACCTTGATGTCGATCATGTCGCCTTCGCCCAGAACCGCAAGTTCGACGGCTTTCAGTACCGGCAGTTGACCGCCGCCGAGCTCGGCCAGATCGCCGGGCGCGCCGGGCGGCACCTGCGCGACGGCACCTTCGGCGTCACCGGTCAGGTCGATCCGTTCGACGAGGAACTGATCCAGAAGATCGAGAGCCACGATTTCGAGCCGGTGAAGGTGCTGCAATGGCGCACCGCCGCGTTCGATTTTGCCTCGCTCGACGCGCTGAAACGTTCCATCGAAACCAACGCCCCGGTCGAAGGCCTGACCCGCGCCCTGCCGGCGGTCGACGCGCAGGCGCTGGAATACCTTTCCCGCGACGGGGAAATCCGCGCGCTGGCCAAAACCCGCGAGCGCGTCGCGCTGCTGTGGGAAGCCTGCGCCCTGCCCGACTACCGGCGCATCGCGCCCGCCCAGCATGCCGACCTGATCGCCTCCATCTATACCGACCTCGCCCGGGACGGCCATGTCGATGAAAACTACATGGCCGAGCAGGTCCGGCGCGCCGACGCCACGGAAGGCGACATCGACACACTGTCGCACCGGATCGCGCAGATCCGCACCTGGACTTTCGTGTCCAACCGCCCCGGCTGGCTGGCCGATCCGGCACACTGGCAGGAAAAGACACGGGAAATCGAAGACAGATTGTCGGATGCCCTGCATGAGCGGTTGACGAAACGCTTCGTAGACCGCAGGACTTCCGTCCTCATGCGGCGCCTTAGAGAAAACACCATGCTTGATGCCGAAATAGACGCTACCGGAACCGTCCTTGTCGAAGGCCATCATGTCGGCGAGTTGCAGGGATTCCGCTTTACCGCCGACCAGAGTGCCGGAGGCGAGGATGCCAAGGCGGTGAAGGCCGCCGCCCAAAAGGCGCTGGGAGCCGAGTTCGAGGCGCGTGCCGAGCGCTTCGCCGCTTGCGCCAATGGCGATATCGCGCTGGGTTCGGACGGTACGCTGCGCTGGATCGGTGCGCCGATCGGCACGCTGGTGGCCGGCGAGGACGCGCTGAAGCCGCGCCTCGTGCTGCTGGCCGACGAGCAACTGACCGGGCCGGCCCGCGACAAGGTCGCGGCGCGCGCCGAGCGCTTCGTCAATTTCCAGATCGAAAGCCTGTTGAAGCCGCTGGTCGACCTGCGCGATGCCGAGCAGGTGTCGGGCATCGCGCGCGGCATCGCCTTCCAACTGGTGGAGAATTTCGGGCTGGTGAACCGCCGCGATATCGCGGCCGAGATGAAGTCGCTGGAGCAGGAAGGCCGCGCCGCCCTTCGCCGTCTCGGCGTGCGCTTCGGCGCCTACCACGTCTTCGTGCCTTCGCTGATCAAGCCGGCCCCGGCGGGGCTCATCACTCTGCTATGGGCGCTGAAGAACGACGGCAAGGACAAGCCCGGATTCGGCGACGTGGTGCATGCGCTGGCCTCCGGCCGCACGTCCGTCGTCATCGATCCGGCCTTCGACCCCGCCTTCTATACGCTGGCGGGATATCGCAACCTCGGACGCCGCGCCGTGCGCGTCGATATTCTTGAGCGGCTCGCCGACCTCATCCGCCCCGCCACCAACTGGAAGCCGGGTCTGGGACCGCGCCCTGAGGGCGCCTATGACGGCCACGCCTTCACGGTGACGCCGGCGATGATGTCGATCCTCGGCGCCAATGCCGACGATATGGAGGAAATCCTCAAGGGCCTCGGCTACCGCGCCGAGCCCAAGCCGGCGGTGGAAGTGAAGGCCAGGCTGGAGGCGCAGGACGCCGCCGACCGCGCCGCCGCGGAAGCCAGGCTGGCGGTGAAGGAAGCCGAGGCGATCGAAGCGGATGCGACCGCGGGCCTGTCGGCCGAGGAAGCCGGGCGTCCGGCCGATGCCAGCCCTGCCCCGGACGCTGCCGCGCCGGAAACACCCGTTGCGGCCGAGCCGCAGGAGGTTCCTGAGGCCGTCAGCGAGGCCGAGACCCAACTGGTAGAGGAAGAGGCCGCGGCGATGACGGCGGACGCCACCGCCGGCCTTCTGACGGAAGAAACCGATCAGGCGGATGACGGCGCCCTTGCGCACGAGCCGGCCCTTCAGACGACGGAGACCGACGTTCCGGGCAGCGAAACCGTTGCCGATGTCGCCGCGCCCGCCGGCGATGACACGGCGGCCGAGACGCAAGCCAAGACGGAAGAGGTTGCTGCGCAGGAGGAGCAGCCGAAGCCGATCCTGCTGTGGCGGCAGGCGCGTTTCGAGCGGCCACGCGGCAATCACCGCCACCATGGCGGCCACGGCCGCGGCGCCCAGTCCGGCGAGCCGGCGCGCGATCCGGAGAAGGGCGAGGCCCGGGGTGACGGCAAGGGCGGCCGCCCGCGCTTCGACCGCAACCGCTTCAAGGGCAAGCCGGCGCAGCAGGGCGAAGGCGCGCCCCGCAGTCAGGGCAAGCCGAACCGTCAGGGCGGCCGGCCTGAGGGCAAGGGCGGCGCGCCCGGCAGGCCGGCGTTCCAGGGCAAGCCCCGAGAGGAGCGGCCCGCCCGTTTCGACCCGGACTCGCCCTTCGCCAAGCTTGCCGCGCTGCGCGAGCAGTTGAAGAAGTAACCGGCTCCGGCTCGGTCGCCGACAATGGCTCCCGAAAACCGACAGCGCATCGACAAATGGCTGTTCTTCTCGCGGGCGGTTAAATCGCGCTCGCTGGCGGCCAAGCTGGTGACAGCGGGCCGGGTGCGTATCAATCGCGACAAAGCAGCGCAGGCCTCCGACCTGGTCAAGCCGGGCGACGTGCTGACCATCACGCTCGACCGCACCATTCACGTCTGGAAGGTCGCCGGGACCGGCATGCGGCGCGGCCCGGCCGAGGAGGCGCGCCGGCTCTACGAGGACCTGTCGCCGCCGCCCGTGCCGAAAGCGGAAGCCGTCGCCAGCGCCATCGTGCCGCTGCGCGAGGCCGGCAGCGGCCGGCCGACCAAGAAGGAACGCCGCCAGACCGACCGGCTGTTCGGCAAGGATTGACGGCACCGGCAAGTGCCGGGTGCGAGCTCGCCTGCGCTGATTTGCGGGGCGATCTGTCCCTTGCAAGCGCCCGGTAAAGGCGTTACCTCACCCAAAGATAGCCTGCCGTACGGGATATCCCGGAGCCTGCCATGACCTACGTCGTCACCGATAACTGCATCAAATGCAAATACATGGATTGCGTCGAGGTCTGTCCGGTCGATTGTTTCTACGAAGGCGAGAACATGCTCGTCATCCATCCTGACGAATGCATCGACTGCGGCGTCTGCGAGCCGGAATGCCCGGCCGACGCCATCAAACCCGACACGGAACCCGGCCTCGACAACTGGCTGCAGCTCAACGCCGAATATGCCGACAAATGGCCCAATATTTCGGCCAAGAAAGAGCCGCCCGCCGACGCCAAGTCCTTCGACGGTGAAACCGGCAAGTTCGAGAAATATTTTTCTCCGGAGCCCGGCGAAGGCAACTGACGACCCCCGACGGAGCAGGGCGACCGACCGGACGACAACCGGGCCGTTTGCCGGCTGATTGCGGCTGCATACCTTCGCGCATGCAGCAAAATCTTGATTCTGGCGACCTTTTGTGTTATCTACACTGACAATATGCCAGACACGATGTCGATCTACGGCGAAAAACGCCTAAATCACTGAAAGGTGGACTTTCCTATCTGAACCGGAGCGATCCGGGCAGGGCGACCGCACGTTTGCGGCTTGCCGGCCCCTGTCTTCTTTCGGATGGGTCGCCTGTGTCTGGCAGCAAGGCCGGATCGATTCCCGCGATCCGGGTCAGGCCGGCGGTGCCGGCGCACAACGAAGGAGTTCAGGCGTAATGGCAACGACGACCCCGCAGAAGAAGACCGCGACTCCAGCGCGGCATGGTTTCAAGACTGGCGAGTTTATCGTTTATCCGGCGCATGGCGTCGGCCAGATTGTCTCCATCGACGAGCAGGAAGTCGCGGGCCACAAGCTGGAACTGTTCGTGATCGACTTCCAGAAGGACAAGATGCGGCTGAAGGTGCCGGTCGCCAAGGCAACGTCCATCGGCATGCGCAAGCTGTCGGAAGGCGACTATGTCGAGCGTGCGCTGAAAGTGGTGCAGGGCCGTGCCCGCATCAAGCGCACCATGTGGTCGCGCCGCGCGCAGGAATACGACGCCAAGATCAATTCCGGCGACCTGATTTCCATTTCCGAAGTGGTGCGCGACCTCTACCGTGCCGACAACCAGCCGGAACAGTCCTATTCCGAGCGTCAGCTTTACGAGGCCGCGCTCGACCGGATGGCGCGCGAGATCGCCGCCGTCAACCGCATGTCGGAGACGGAAGCGGTTCGGCTGATCGAGGTCAACCTCAACAAGGGTCCCAAGCGCGGCGCCAAGGCCGACAATGAGGAAGCCGAGCAGGAAGAGGCCGCCTGAGTTTCAGCCCGAACGAATCTGCTGCAAAACCCGGCCTCGCGCCGGGTTTTGTTTTTCCGGTTAGCCACTCCGTTAATGCATGTCTCCCAAAAGTGGAAACCGGTTTTGGGACAAAGACATGCATTAAATCAGAAAGCTAACGCGTATGAAGCGAACCTGGAAGATCGCGACACGCGTTAGCTGGGCACGGCCTGCCGCCTGCTTTCCGCCCGGTGGCCGCTTATCTCGGCAAGCAGGACGCCGGCCACGACCAGGGACAGCGCCACGGCATGGTAGACGTGGAACGCCTCGCCGAGGATGACGAGCGAAAGCAGCGCTCCCCAAACCGGCAGGAAGTTGATGAAGATGCCGGCCCGGTTGGAGCCGATCAGTTCGACCGCGCGGACATAGAAGGCCTGCGCCAGCAGCGAAGGAAGGATCACGGCGTATGCGATGATCAGCCAGCCCTGGCGGTCGGGCAGGATGGTATCGCCGGCCAGAGCCTCCGCGGCGACGAACGGAAGGGCGCTCGCGACCGCGCCGATGCACAGCGCCGTCATCAGGCTCATCCAGTGCATGTCGGGCTTGCGCCGCACGATGGCCGTGTAGAGGCCGAAGGCGACGATGGCGAGCAGCATCAGCGCGTCGCCGAAATTCATCGTCAGGTGTAGCAGCGCCTCGATATCGCCGTTGACGGCCGTGACCACGACGCCGGCGAAGGACAGCAGGAAGCCGGCGATCTGCCCGATGGTGGTTCGCGTCCCGAACAGGAGAAAGGACGCGACGAACACGAACAGCGGGATACCCCCCTGCTCGATGCTGACATTGGTGGCCGAGGTGTAGACGAGCGCGCTGTACATGGCCACGCTGAAGCCGGTAAAGCCGATCGCGCCCGTGAAAAGCAGGAACCACCAGTGGCGGCGGATGGCCGGCCAGTCCTGCCGCAGGTGCTTGCCGCCGATCACCAGCAGGATCGCCAGCATGAAGCCCCAGCGGGACAGGTTGAGGATCATCGGCGAGACGTGGCCGACGGCGAGCTTGCCCGCCACCGCGTTGCCGGCCCAGAACAGCATGGTCGCCAGCAGGAGCAGATAGGCCTTTTTCGGCATGGGTTCGTTCCACCGGATCGGGTGGCCTCGCGCCTGTCGCATGCCTCCCGAAAGTGCGCAGGGTTCCGGGACGAAGACATGCGCAAAGGCGGAAGCCTGCAGCTATCGCGCGAATCCTTTTTTCTCGCGACAGGCTCTAGGATGCGGCCTGCGCCAAGTAAATGATACGAAAAGCAGTTTTTGTTGTGCCTCGGCATGACCGGAGCGGTAAAGAATGGTCGCACTCGCCCACTCTTGACGTTATAGAGGCCTGTCGTTTCGCAGCTACGGCTGCGCTTCTTTGCAGGAATTGAAGGAAAGACACTATGGCCAATGTGGTGGTCGTCGGCTCCCAGTGGGGCGACGAGGGCAAGGGCAAGATCGTCGACTGGTTGTCGGAACGGGCCGATGTGGTGGTCCGCTTCCAGGGGGGCCATAACGCCGGCCATACGCTGGTGGTCGACGGGACCGTTTACAAGCTGTCCCTGCTGCCCTCCGGCGTGGTGCGCCAGGGCAAGCTTTCCATCATCGGCAACGGCGTCGTCTTCGACCCGCATGCATTCGTGGCCGAAATGGCGAAATTGCAGGCGCAAGGCGTGGAAGTAACGCCCGACCGCCTGAAAATAGCCGAAAATACGGCGCTCATCCTGTCCGTGCACCGGGAACTGGATGGATTCCGCGAGGACGCCGCCTCCAATTCCGGAACCAAAATTGGCACGACCCGCCGCGGCATCGGCCCCGCCTATGAGGACAAGGTGGGCCGCCGTGCGGTGAAGGTGATGGATCTGGCGGATTTGGAAACCCTCCCCCTGAAGGTTGACCGGCTTCTGACGCACCACAATGCGCTGCGCCGTGGGCTTGGCCACCCGGAAGTGGCGCACGAGACGATCATGGAGGAACTGACCTCGGTAGCCGGCCGGATTCTGCCCTATGTCGATCACGTCTGGCGAGTGCTGGACGAGCGCCGGCGCGCCGGCGAGCGCATCCTGTTCGAGGGCGCGCAGGGAACCATGCTCGACATCGACCACGGCACCTATCCCTTCGTCACCTCGTCCAACACCGTCGCCGGTCAGGCCGCCGCCGGTTCGGGTGTCGGCCCCGGCGCGATCGACTATGTGCTGGGCATCACCAAGGCCTACACCACCCGCGTCGGCGAAGGGCCGTTCCCCACCGAGCAGCAGAACGAGATCGGCGAGTTCCTGGGCACGCACGGCCACGAGTTCGGCGTCGTCACCGGGCGCAAGCGCCGCTGCGGCTGGTTCGACGCGGTGCTGGTGCGCCAGGCGGTCGCCGTCAACGGCATCAAGGGCATTGCGTTGACCAAGCTTGACGTGCTCGACGGGCTGGACGAAATCAAGGTCTGCACGGCCTACCGGCTCGATGGCGAGGTGATCGACTACCTGCCGGCCAGCCAGGGTGCGCAGGCGCGCGTCGAGGCCGTCTACGAGACGCTGGAAGGCTGGAAGGGCACCACCGCCGGCGCGCGGAGTTGGAACGACCTGCCGGCGCAGGCGGTCAAGTATGTCCGCTATATCGAGGAACTGATCGGCGCGCCGGTGGCGCTGCTTTCCACCAGCCCGGAACGGGACGACACCATCCTGGTGACCGATCCGTTCCAGGATTAACCGAAATTCCCCGCCGGACGAGCGATACGGTGGGAGGAAGCAAGTACAGGTCGACCGAAGCATGGCAGATTTCGTTGCTGTTCTGAAAAAGACAATCGACGGCATGGGCGAGACGACCCCGCAGATGCGCGAGCGCGTCTACGACAAGGCGCGCTCGACCATCGCGGCCAAGCTTGCGGCCATCGTCCCACCGCCGCCCCGGGAAGTCGCCGAGCGCCAGAAACGCACGCTGGAAGACGCCATCGCATCGGTCGAAAAGAGCTACGCCAAGCCGGCGCCGGCGCCTGCGCCGGCACCCGTATCCGATCCGCTGGCGGAACTGGAAAACATCTTTTCCTCCATCGACCGCAACCGCAACACGCCAAGCCACGTGCGGCCCGCACCGCCGTCGGTGAAGGCCGCCGAGCCGGTTCGGCAGGCGCCCCCGCCGCCGCCCGCCCAACCCGTACCTGCCGCCTATCCCCCGGCAGCCAAGGCCGCGACGCCAAAGGCGCCCGTCGCCAACGGCAAGCCGGCGCCGGCCGCTGCCGCCGAGGCACCGGTGTTCAAGCCGGAGCCGCGCGACGAGGAATTCTCGACGCATCACCTGCCGGGCAGTTCCGGCGACCTCTTCCAGGAGCCCGGCCGCCCGCGCCGCTGGGGTCGCCTGGCCGCCGCCGTCGCCGCGCTCGTCGTGGTTTCCGGCGCCGCCTATGGCATCTGGCTCAACGGCGACGCCTTCAAGGACATGATCGGCGGCAACGAGGCGAAGCCGCAGGCCGTCAAGGTGGAACCGCTGGCCCCGGCCAAGCAGACCGCCGCCGCGGAAAAGCCTGCCACCACGTCGCCGGAAACCTCCGAGCCACCCGTCGCCGCGCCGGAGGCCGCCGACCAGCCCAAATTCACCCAGCGCCTGACGCCGGAAGGAAAAGAGATCGACCCCGGCCCGGCCGGTGGTGAAAGTTCGATCGGCGAAGGAACGTCCGTCGTCGCGCTGACCACCCAGCCGTCCGGCCCGGCACCGGCGGACCCGCCGGCAGAAGCGGCGACGCCCGAACCCGACGCAGCCGCAAACGGCCCCGCGACGCCGCCCGCCACGGAAAATGCGCCCGCGCCCGAGGCGACGCAACCGGCGCTCGCCGTCGGCCAGAAGGCGATCTTCTACGAGGAGCGCACCAGCACCGCCGAAGGCTCCGCGGAGCCGGGCAACATCGTCTGGTCGCTGGTGCAGGAATCGCCCGGCGGCGAGGCGCCGCCCGAACCGGCGATCCGCGCCGAGGCTAATATCCCCGGCAAGAATATCCAGTTGCGCATGACCATCCGCCGCAACACCGACGAGACGCTGCCGGCGAGCCACATCGTCGAACTGATCTTCCTGACGCCCGAAGGGTTCGAAGGCGGTGGCATCGACAACATCCTGCGCATCGCCATGAAGACGTCCGAGCAGGATGCCGGCAGCCCGCTGATCGGCATCCCGGCCAAGATCGCCGACGGCTTCTTCCTGGTCGCGCTCAACGACACCAAGGCCGACGAGCAGGCCAACCTGACGCTGCTGCGCAACCAGGACTGGATCGACATCCCCATCATCTACAAGTCGGGGCGGCGCGCCCTGATCACCATGGAAAAGGGCATTCCCGGCGACAAGGTGTTCGACGACGCGCTGAAGGCCTGGCAGGAGAAGTCGGCCGGCTGAGGCCCTGCCTTCGGGCGCAAGGCGGCTGCGGCTATTCAATTTCGCTCTCGTGCCTCTTGGTGGCGGGAGCGGATCGATGCTATGGTGCCGCCATGGGGATGGGGTTCCCCCAAGGTCGAAAGGCCAAACCGCCCATGAGGGCTGATGACTCCTGTCGCTGCAACCGGCGGCAGGGGTGCGTCTGGAGGCACCCGCCGCATGGCGGGTTTTTTTGTTGCCCGCCCTCGAGAGGAAAAGGTCGATGTCCTTCACCACTTGCCTGATCGTGATGGCCGGCGGCGCGCTCGGCACGCTGGCGCGCTATGTCGTTTCCGCCCTTGCCCTGCCGGTCAGCGGGCAGATGCCGTGGGGCACCCTCGCCGTCAACGTCACCGGTTCTTTCCTGATCGGTTTCTTCGGCACGCTGACCCTGGCGCACGGCCGCTTTCCGGTGTCGGAAAACTGGCGGCTGTTCGTCATGATCGGTATTTGCGGAGGCTACACGACCTTCTCCTCCTTCAGCCTGCAGACGCTGGACCTGCTGCGGCAGGGCGCGTTGAGCCGGGCGCTGGTCAACGTCGCGGCATCGGTCGTCCTGTGCGTCGCGGCCGTCGCGATCGGTCACCAGGTCGCTGCGCTGATGAACGGCGGCGCGCCCGAGGTGGCGCAACTGCCGATCGAGGAAGAGGCGTCCTGACGAACCCTGCGGGAAATCAGCCGGAAGAGCCGCGCGCTGGGGCGCGGGCGCTCACGCCTCGACCAGCCTGAGGCTGCGGTCGAAGACGCCGAGCACGCGGGCCAGTTCATGGCCACGCTTGAGGATGCGCCCGCCGGCGGCGACGACGCTGTAGGCGCCCTGTTTGCGCGCCAGTTTCGGATCCTTGACGATCTGGAACAGCGGTACCTCGCTGGTGCGGCGGAAGACGGAGAAGACGGCCCGGTCGGACAGGTGGTCGATGGCGTAGTCACGCCATTCGTTGGCCGCGACCATGCGCCCGTAGAGCCTCAATATCTGTTCCAGTTCCCTGCGTTCGAAAGCAACAGGCAGATCGAGCCGTTCGCGACGCGCCTCGTTGAAGGGAATCAATATTGCCGATGCGTCCCCACCCTCCGAACCACCATCGATCATGCCGAGGAGCCTTTCAAAGCTGGTTGTCCTGTCCAAGGTCGCGCTTTCCCCTGGCAATTGCAACCCCGGCCTGCGATGCGCCCAAATGCGCCCTTCCCGAATCGTCCAGTCACTTTTTCCGACCCGTATGTTGGAATTGGTGATTCCGCGCCACAGTTTCGCCCTTTTTTACCCGCGCTGCCGCCCCAATGTCCGACGACTCTGCACGTGTTGCCTGAGACGGTTCGGTCCGGCACCTGCTCGTAAACCCCAAGCCCCCCGCCCACGAGCTTGAGTCGGATCGAACCAACCTCAGTCTTTCAGCAAGAAAGACGGCAGGCAGCGATCCCGCCGTTTCAGCCCGGAGCCGACGATCCGTTGGAGCCGGGTTTTTCGTAACCCGGCTCCCGCCTCGCACGCCTAAAAGCCCCGGCACGGCCGGTGGATGCCTCGCCTTTGCCGTGTTTGCTGCTATCCTTGAACAAGGACCGCGCCGCCTGGCCGGCCGGTGCAAACCGACAAGAGGCCAATGACAGAGCGACCCAGCATCGGGATGGAACGCAGCCTTGCCGCGAAACTCGCCGCGAGCCGCGTACTCACGCGCTGCGCGATGGTTGTCGAGCGCGGCTGGCCGCTGCTGCTGCCGGCCCTTCTCGTCGCGGCGCTCTTCGCCAGCGTTTCCTGGCTGGGCCTCTTTGCCCGCATGCCCGATATGGTGCGGCTCGGCACGGTTGCCGCCTTCGGCATCGGCTTTCTGGCCGCCCTTTATCCGCTGCGGTTTTTCCGCCTGCCCCGCCTGGCCGAGGTTGACCGGCGCATCGAAACCGCCAACGCCCTGCCGCACAGCCCCGTGCAGGTGCAGACCGAAAGCCTGAGTGGCGAGGAAACGGGCTTTTCGCGGGCGCTGTGGCGCGAGCACCAGAAGCGCATGGCGGCCGCACTCGAACGCGTCGGCGGCGACATGCCGCGCACGCATGTGCCGGAGCGCGACCCGTGGGGCCTTCGCGCCGTGCCGGTGTTGCTTCTGGTCGTGGCGTTCGCCTTCTCCTTCGGGTCGCTCGGCGGCCGGCTCGGCGACGGGTTCCGCCCCGCCGCCGCGCATAACGCCGTGCCGCCGCGTATCGACGCCTGGGTGACGCCGCCGGCCTATACCGGCAAGCCGCCCATCTTCCTCACCGCCGGGGCCGGCCAGACCGCGCCCATCGCCGTGCCGGCGGGCAGCGATTTCTCGCTCAGGATAACCGGCGGCGCGGCCGGCGCGGCATTGTCCTATGTCGAGGCCGACGGCAACAGCCGCACCATCGACCCCGCCAGTGCGGCCGCCGGCGCCGACCCGGCCGCCACCAAGGACTCCGACGTGCGCCAGTTCGCGGGCAAGCTGACCACGAACGGCGCCCTGGTGCTGCAAGCCACCAACGGCGAACTCGACCGCTGGGCTTTTACGGTAATCCCCGACAAGCCGCCGCAAATCCGCTTCGTCGGCGAGCCGAAGCAGGCCGTCAACGGCACGATCGAACTCACCTACGAGATCGACGACGACTATGGCGCCACCTCTGCCAAGGCGGTCTTCGCGCTGGCCGACGCCCCGGCGGCGAACGCACATCCGCTTTACGGCCCGCCCGACATGCCGCTCTCGCTGCCGCGCCAGAGGGCCAGGACACCGGACGGCAAGGCAGCAAACGCCGCCCGCACGACCAAGGACCTGACCGAGCATGTCTGGGCCGGGCTGCCGGTCACGCTGCATCTGGTCGCGACCGATGGCGCCGGACAGTCGGCCACGAGCGAGACGCGGACGCTGACGATGCCGGCCAGGCCTTTCGGCAATCCGCTGGCGCTCGCCGTGCTGGAGCAGCGCCGCCTGCTCGGCCTCGACGCCAACGCCAAGCCGCGCGTGCTCGACCTGATGGACGCCATCATGCTCAGGCCCGAGGACACGTTCGACAACATGGCGCATTTCCTCGCCGTCGCCAGCGCCCGCACCCGGCTGAAGCTTGCCGGCAACGACGACCAGTTGCGCGACGAGGTCGGCTATCTGTGGGAAATCGCCCTCGGTATCGAGGAAGGCAACCTGTCGGCGGCCGAGAAGCGCCTGCGCCAGGCGCAGCAGGCCCTGCAGGACGCCCTGAAGAACGGCGCCAGCGACGAGGAAATCGACAGGAAGATGAAGGAACTGCGCGAGGCGATGAACGAATTCCTCAAGGAACTCGCCCAGCGCCAGCAGAACCGCAACCCGGCCCTCGCCAACCCGAACGCCCGGGAACTGCGCTCGAGCGACCTGCAGAAGATGATGGACCAGATCGAGAACCTGGCCAAGTCCGGCGACCGCGACAAGGCGCAGGAACTGCTGTCGCAGCTCGAAAACATGATGAACAATCTGCAGGCCCGCCGCCAGCAGCCGCAGGGCGAGCAAGACAGCGAGATACGCCAGCAGATGGACAAGCTTGGCGAGATCATGCGGCGCCAGCAGGAGATGATGAACGAGACGTTCCGCATGGACCAGGCACAACGCGGCGAGGGACAACGCGAGCAGGGCGAGATGAACCCGTTCGGCGAATTCGACGACCAGGGCCAGCCCGGACAACAGCAAGGTGACCAGCAGCAGGGCAAGACCGACCCGAACGGAAACGGCAAGCCGATGACGCCGGAGGAATACGCCGAGGCCCTGAAGCAGTTACAGCAGGGACAGGGCAAGCTGCAAGACGACCTCGAAAAGCTGGGAAAGAGCCTCGAAGGCATGGGTCTGGAGCCGAACAAGGGCTTTGGCGATGCCGGAAAATCCATGGGCGATGCCGGCAAGGCGCTCGGCAAGGGCGAGGGCGACAACGCCGTCGGCCATCAAGGCAAGGCGCTGGAGGCGCTGCGCAAGGGCGCCAAGGACATGATGCAGCAATTGCAGGCCATGCAGGGCGACCAGGGTGGCGGCCGCGACGGCGGCAACCAGCAGGGCGCCGACCGCGACCCGCTCGGCCGGCCGCGCGCCACGCAGGGTCCCGACTTCGGCGACTCGGTGAAGGTCCCCGACGAGATCGACGTGCAGCGCGCGCGCCGGATTCTCGATGCCATCCGCAAGCGGCTCGGCAACGCCCTGTCGCCCGAGATCGAGCGCGACTATCTGGAGCGCCTGCTCGAACTCAAATAGGCCGCCCGCCGGCGCATGCCTGCCCGAACCGCCGCCCGCTTTCGGGAAACATGATCCGGGGTCGCGGAGGACAGCGCGCTAAGCCCTGCCGGCCCACAGGCACCAGATGGCAAAAAGCGGAGCGTCGCCCGCGCGCATGGCATGCTTGATGTCGGGGACATTGAACAGCGTCCCGCCGACGCCGGGCCTGAACCATGGCGCGTCGCCCTGCCGGAACTCGCCTTCGGACAGGACCAGGTAGGTTTCTTCCGGCTTGTGGCGGTGATCGGGATAGCGCACATGCGGCGCCATCAGGCTGACGCCGATCCACAGGTCGTCGCGCGGCTCGAAGCCGCCCGGGCCGGCCAGCATGGCGTTGGCATGGCCATCGTCGAAGTTCGAGCTGGCGTTGGGACCACTGCCTGTGCGGCGGCGCCACGCCAAATGCGGCTCCAGCTCGGCGAAGGCGTCCGCCACCCGCGCCAACGG
>JBASAA010000044.1:0-41228 GCA_049650385.1 Mesorhizobium sp. | reverse complement strand
GTCGCCCGCCACGCGCGGGCGCGGATCGAAACACCGGAAGGGGCGCCAATCAGTTGGGTGGCGATGAACGTCGCCCGCCACGCGCGGGCGCGGATCGAAACCGAAACGATCTCATCCATGCGCGCGTCGAACGGCGGTCGCCCGCCACGCGCGGGCGCGGATCGAAACAGCAGACGGACGCCGCACTGTTCCGCCACCTTGAGTCGCCCGCCACGCGCGGGCGCGGATCGAAACACCCGCGAATACATGCAAGGATACCAGCAGCGGGGTCGCCCGCCACGCGCGGGCGCGGATCGAAACTCCCAAGCCTCTATCGCCCTGAACCGCACCAGAATGGTCGCCCGCCACGCGCGGGCGCGGATCGAAACATTATAAATCACACTCAATCTGTCGCAGCCGAGATAGTCGCCCGCCACGCGCGGGCGCGGATCGAAACTCTTGACCGGCCGGACCTTTTCACCTCGACCGCTGTGTCGCCCGCCACGCGCGGGCGCGGATCGAAACGTCATCACGCGGATATTGACCGACATCAGCAGGACGTCGCCCGCCACGCGCGGGCGCGGATCGAAACCCGTTCCTCGGCTTGTGGTGCACCATCATGACGGGTCGCCCGCCACGCGCGGGCGCGGATCGAAGCACTGGCAGGGGCGCGACGGTTCCAGTTTGCAATAGGTCGCCGGCTACGCACGGATGCGGATGGAAGCCGCCGACTCCTTATGGCCTTATCTACGCGACCACGTCGGCGTCGCGCCGGCTTGTTGCTTCGGCGGCGTGCAGGAAGGCGGCGAGTTTCCTGTTGAAGATCGCGGGCTTCAAGAGGAAGGGCGCGTGCTTGCCGTCCTCGATGTCGTCCGGCTCGCCGGTCCACTGCTCGAGCTTGAGGTCCCGGAAATACCGGTGGTTCAGGAACGGATCGTTCGAGCCGTTGAGGATGGCGAAGGGCGTGACGGTCGAGCGCAGGAAGCGCATCTGACGCGGCCAGTCGACGATCTGGAGCTTGCCCAGCGTATAGGCGCGGGCGCGCCCGTCCGTCCGGCCTACGGCGCGGTGGAGATGGATCGTTTCGGGTCCCTTGGCGGCGGTGGTCGAAGTGGCGAAGTCGCGCACCTCGGCCGGCGACAGGAACAGCTTGCCGGCCAGCACGAAATGGCTCGTCGCGTCATAGGCGCGGCCGACATCTTCCGGCACGACCCTGAGCGGTGGCGTGCCCGAAATGGCCAGCGCGCGCACCGGGTAACCGCGCGCGGCTAGCTCGATGGCGATGTAGCCGCCAAGCGACCAGCCGAAGACGCCGGGATTCCGCACGCCGAGCGCCTCGAGCACGTCCTCGGCCACGTCGGCGAAGGCCTCGACACTGTAGTCCTTTTCCGGGTCGGCGTTGTCGGACACGCCGTGGCCGGGCAGGTCGAAGGAGACGACCCGGTAGCGGTCGCGGAGCGCCTTGAACTGGTTGGCGAACACCTCCTTGGCGGAGGAGTTGCCATGGATCAGGAGCAGCGCCGGCTTGTCGCCGCCCGTGTCGGCGACGGCGATCCGGCCGTGGCGCGTGCGCATCAGGGTTTCTCGCGCGCCCGTCATCGCTTCCCGGCTCTTCAGGCCGAAGCGGCGGCGAAGGCTGGCCATCGCCTGCGAGCGGGCCACGGCGAACGCCTCACGCAGCGTCTGCAACAATGCCCACAGGCCGCCGGGATAGAAGATCAGGATGACGATCAGCAGCAGCGACATGATGATGTTTCGCCATGCGCCGTAGGCGGCGAAGACTTCCGACACCATGGTGACGAAGAAGGCCGCCAGGATCGGCCCCCAGATCGTGCCGGCGCCGCCCAGAAGCAGCATGGAGAGCAGGAGGCCGAGCAGGCCGAGGCCGAAATTGTCGGGTGAGGCGACGCGCATGTAGGAGCCGTAGAAGCCGCCGGCCATGCCGCTCAGCGCCGCGCTGACGGTGAGCGTGAACAGACGGATGCGGGTTTCCGACATGCCGCGCGAGATGGCGTAGTATTTGTGGTCGCGCATGGCCACGATGGCGCGGCCGTAGCGGGAGCGCGTGATCTTGTAGAGGATGATGGTGGAGGCCACCAGCATCATCAGCGCGAGGTAGTAATAGCCGATCTTACCGCCGCGATTGAAGCGGTAGCCGAACAGGTTCAGCGCCGGCAGGCTGACCATGCCGGAGGTGCCGCCGGTGATGTCGGACTGGCTGATGACGATCTGGTAGAGCACCTGCGACGCCGCGATCGTCACCAGGACGATATAGATGCCCGAAAGCCTCAGGATCGGCAGGGTGATGACGGCTGCGACCAGGCCGGCGGCGACACCGGCAAGCGCGATGCCGAGCCATGGCGAGAGCCCGAGCGTCTGGCCTATCAGCCCGAAAGCGTAGGTGCCGATGGTGAACAGCGCCACATGGGCGAAATTGAACAGGCCGCCATAGCCGAGGCTGAGGTCCCAGCTCGACGCCACGATGCCGAACACGAAGGCCAGCACCAGCAGGTGGCGCAGATACATGCTGGACGTCAGCAGCGGCAGGAGCGCGAGCACAGCCAGGGCGAGGAGAACGGGGATGAAGCCCGAACCGCGGACGAAGGACGGGTTGTACCGCATCAGACGGATTTCCTGTGGCGGCCGAACAGGCCTTCTGGCTTGGCGACGAGCACCACGATCATGATGGCGAAGAGCACGGTCGGGCTCCAGTAGAGGCCGACGAAATAGGTCATTACCGCTTCCAGCAGGCCGACGATGAAGGCCGCGTAGATGGGGCCGGTGAAGCGTGCGATGCCGCCGAAGATCACCACGATCAGCGCCTTCATCAGCGGGTCCGAGCCCATCGACGGGTTCATGAAGCGGGTGGAGCCGATGAGGATGCCGGCAAGGGCGGCAAGGGCGGCGGACAGGCCGAAGGCGACGGCAAAGAGCCGCTCGACGTCGATGCCCATGAGCTGCGCCGCCTCGCGGTTCTGCGCCACCGCGCGCATGGCGCGGCCAAGCGATGTGCGCTGGAGAAAGAGGCCGAGCGCCACCAGGATGATCAGCGCCAGCGCCACCACGGCCATTTCGTTGCGCGATATCGTCATGCCGAAGACCGACATGTCGCCGCCGATCAGCGGGGAAAGCTGCTTGTTGCGGGGTCCCCAGACCAGGTTGATGACGTTTTCCAGGATGGTTGCGCCCGCCAGCGTGGTGATGACGGATTTGACCACGATATCGGCACTGCGCTCGAACGGCTTGATGAGGACGTAATATATCAGCATGCCGATGACGAACATGCCGATGATGGAGGCCCCCGCTCCGACCAGCAGGCCGGCGCCGGCGGCTTCCGTGCTGGCCACCTGCCAGGCGATATAGGCGCCGAGCGCGATGAAGGTGCCATGGGCGAAATTGAAGATGCCGAGCGTCGTCCACACCAGCGCGAGGCCGGTGGCCATCAGCGCATAAAGCGCGCCCAGCACGACGCCGCCGAGCAGGATCAGGTTGAGCGTCTCAAGGGTCAATGGTGATCCTCGCCGAACATCAGTTTCATGATCTCTTCATGCGTGGGCATGTCCGCTTTCTCGATACGCCGCGAGATGCGGCCGTGATCGAACAGATAGAGCGTGTCGATCAACTCGCCGAGGAAGGCGATGTCCTGGTCGACCACGATCAGCGGCACACCGGAACCACGGATGACCTGGATCGCAGCCGCCAGTTCGCCGCGCATCTTGGGCGACAGGCCGAGCGTCGGCTCATCGAGGATGAGCAGCTTGGGCGCCGCCATCAGGCCGACGCCGATCGCCACCATCTGGCGCTCGCCACCCGACAGGAAGCGGACCTTGTGGCTGCGCCGTTCGTGCACGCGCGGAAACAGCCGGAAGACCTTGTCGAGCGTCTCGGCAGCGTCGGCACGGCCGCCGGAGGCATAGGGCGCGATCGACAGCGTCTCGGCCACAGTCATGTCGGGGAACAGCAGGTTGCCCTGCGGCACGTGGATGAGGCCCGCCCGCGCGACGGCCTTGGGGTCCATGCGGCGGCGGGTGACGGCATCGTAGTTGAAGTTGCGCCAGCGCCGGCTGCCGCGCGCACCCGGCCTGTTCAGCAGCACGCCGTCGAAGAAGATGTCCCCGCCCCATGGGTCGATCAGCCCGGAAAGCGTCTTCAGGAAGGTGGTCTTGCCGTGGCCGTTCGGGCCGAACAGCCCCACGCTCGCGCCATGGGCTAGCGAAAGGTCGATCTTGCGGAAGATCTGGAGAGGCTCGTAGCCGCCGTCGAGGCCCTTGACGTCGAGAAGGAGCGTGTTCGTCATCGCGCTTGCCCCAGATAGGCTTCGATTACCTTGGGGTCGGCGACCACTTCGGAAGGAAGGCCCTGCGAAATCATCCGGCCCTGGTCGAGCACGATCAGGCGGTCGCAGACCGACATCAGCAGCGGCAGCACATGCTCGATGAGCAGGATGGCGATGCCGCGCTGGCGCAAGTCGAGGATGAGCGCCTTCATGTGCTCGATCTCGCCGGGCGTGAGGCTGGAGGCGGGCTCGTCGAGCAGGAGCACGCGCGGCGACATGGCGAGCGCGCTGGCGATCATCAGGATCTTGCGGAAGAAGACGGGCAGGGTGGCCGTCTGCGCGTTGTGCAGTGTCTGGGGGAAGCCCACCATGTCGAGCACGCGGATCGCGGCGGCCTCGTTCTCCTTCTGCCCCTGTCTTTTGCCGCTGTGCTCGACGGCCACCAGCACGTTGTCGATCGCGCTCAGCGAGGCGAAGATGCTTTCGCGCTGGAAGGTGCGGGCGAGGCCGGAACGGCTGATCTCCTCCGGCGCGAGGCGCTGGATTTCCCTGCCGTCGAAGACGATGCGGCCGCTGTCGGCCGGGAAGGGGATGCTGGTCAGGATGTTGAACAGCGTGCTCTTGCCGCTGCCGTTAGGCCCGGCGACGCCGAGTATCTCGTCCTTGGCGAGCGTGAAGCTGACGCCATCCACGGCGCGCAATCCGCCGAAGGACTTGGAGAGGTTTTCAGCCGTGAGGATCATGCGGGACTGCTTTAGCGAAGGCGGGGCGCCGGGCGCATCCCGCATCTGGACAAAGCGCCGGCGCGGTCAACCGCGCCGGCAGAGCGGGCACATCCGTGCCCGCCGGCAGGGTGATGCTACTGCTTGATCCACGGCGGCAGCTTGAACTCGCCCGTCGCGTATTTCTTCGGCCCGACGAGGACACGGGTACCGTCCCAGATCTGGTAGAAGGTGACGGGGATGTGGTCATCGTCCTGGACGGCGAGGTGCGTCGCCAGGTCGAACTCCACCGGTCCCGGAGCGGTGTCGAGCTTGGTCTCGCCGAGCGCCTTGCCGATCGCGTCGTGGTCCGTGGGGTCGCCGACCTTCTCCAGCGCGGCGAAATACATTTCCGCCTCCTCGTAGAGCGCGGAGCCGTAGACGCCCGGCAAAACGCCGTACTTGTCCTTGAACTTCTTCAGCACTTCCTGCCCGCGCGGCCAGCCGGGCGAATCGATGGCGCCGCCGATCAGGTTGTAGAGGACGCCGTTCGACTGCTCCTTGGTCAGGTCGACGAATTCAGGCACCGAGGGGGCGTATTGCAGGAACACAAGGCTCTGGGTCGGCTGTTCGAGGAACTGCTTGAGGAACAGCGCCGAGTTCGACGGCTGGAAGTCGGTGTTGACGACGAGGTCCGGCGGGTCCTGCCGCACCTTGGCGAGAATGGCGCGCCAGTCGTTGACCGGCCCGAACGGCACCATCTCGTCCACGGTCACGGTCCAGCCGGCGGCCGAAAAGGACTTCTTCATGCCCTCCGAGATGACCTTGGAATAGGGATTGTCGGAAGAGATCATGGCCAGCTTCTTGCCGGCGGTGAGCTTGAACTTGCCGTCGGCGACCAGTCCGTCCACCAGCGGAAGGACATCCGTCTCGTAGCCCGCGTAGGAGGGCGAGAGCGACCAGCAGCAGGTGTAGTTGTCCGGGTCCTTGGCGACGATGCCGGAGAACGAGCCGGACGGGCCGGAGGAGATGTAGGGCATGTTCGCGTCGGCGAACAGGTCGACCTCGAACAGCGACAGGCTGGCGAAGCCGGTCAGAACGACCTCGACGCCGTCGGTGTTGATGAGCCGCTGCGCCGCGCTGCTGACGTTGTCGGGCGAGCCGTCCTTGACGTCGGCCGAGACGATCTCGAAGGTATAGCCAGCGACGCCGCCCTTGGCATTGCGCTCCTCCACGGCGAGTTCGACGCCCTTGACGAAATCCGATCCGTCGGAAGCCGACGGGCCGGAAAGCGGCGCGAGCACGCCGATCTTGACGACGTCGGCAGCTGCCGCGCCCAATGCCACCCCGAGCGTCGAGGCGCCCAGCGCGCCGACGAGAAGCAGCCTTTTCAATAGTCCCTGCTTGTGCACCGGATCATTCCCCCATTTTTGCACGGTTCAATTGCGCGGCCTGCCGGCTTCAGGCGTGCCGCGCGTGGTCGATCAGCTTGTCGATGAAACCGACGCAGCGTTCGAGCTGCTCGACGGCGATCCATTCGTCGGTGATGTGCGCTTCGCTGTCGCGTCCCGGCCCGCAGACGATGGTCGGCATGCCGGCGGCCTGGAAGATGCCGGCCTCGGAGCCGTAATTCACGGTCGTCACCTCGTTGCGGCCGGCAAAGCGCTTGGCCAGCGTTTCGGCATGCGAGCCCGCATCGGGCACGAGCGGCGGCACGTCATAGGCGAAGCTGGTCGCGACGGCGGAATCGGCAAAGCCTTCCCGCATGGCGGGGACGACCTTCTCGTCGGAGAAGGCGCGGAATCTCTCGACCAGCGTCTCGACGACACCACCTTTGGTCGCGCGGATGTCCCACTGGAAGGCGCAGTCGCCGGGAATGGCGTTGCGCGCCGTGCCGCCCTGGATCACGCCGACGCTGACCGTCGTATAGGGCAGCTCGAAGGGCGAGCCGGCCTCGGGCGCCGCGCGCAGTTCGGCCGCATAGCCACGCAGTTCGCCGACGAGGTCATGGGCATGGAAGATGGCGTTGACGCCGAGGTCGGGGCGCGAGGAATGGCACGCCTTGCCCGTCACCGTCGTCATCAGGCCGGTGCTTCCCTTGTGGCCGCCGACGACGCCCATGCCGGTCGGTTCTCCGACGAAGACGGCAAGCTGCGGCGGCAGGGCCTTCGTCATGTGCTCGACGATGTCGTAGACGCCGAGGCAGCCGACCTCCTCGTCATAGGAAAAGGCGAGGTGGATGGGCGCTGCGAGCGGTTCCTTCAGCATGGCGGGAACGCCCGCCAGCATGCAGGCGAGAAAGCCCTTCATGTCGGAGGTGCCCCGGCCATAGAGCCGGTCGTTCTCCCGCCACATGGCGAACGGGTCGCGCGACCAGTTCTGGCCGTCGACCGGCACGACGTCGGTATGGCCGCTCAGCACGTAGCCGGGCCGGTCGGCGGGGCCGATCGTAGCGAACAGGTTGGCCTTGGTGCCGGTCGCGTCAGGGATGATGACGCTCTCCACCCCGAAGCCAGCCAGATAGGTCTTGATGAAATCGACGATGTCCAGGTTCGAACGGCTGGAGACGGTGTTGAAGCCGACCAGCCGGTCCAGGAGTTCGATCTCGGAAAGATGTGTCATTGCGTGTTCCCGCTCCACTCGCCTGCTGCCGATCACAGCCGGTAGAATCGCTTGGCGTTGTCGTGGAACAGCCGCGACTGCTCCTGTGGTGACAGGGCGGCCGCGATCGTCTTGAAGGTGTCATAGATCTGGTCGTAGCTCATCTGGATCTTCGAGACCGGATAGTCGGTGCCGAACATGCTGCGCTCGGAGCCGAAGCAGTCGATGCAATGCATGGCCACGTCGCGCACGCTTTCCAGCGTCCAGTCATGGTCGTAGGCGCCGGGGTTCGAGATCTTGATGGCGATGTTCGGGCAGGCCGAGATCAGCTTCAGCCCGTCGCGCCAGCGCTGCATGCCCTCCGGGTCGCGGTCGATCGGGCTGCCGCAATGGTTGATGATGATCTGCAGGTCCGGCAGCGCCTCGGCGATCTCGCGCACGATCTCGGCCTGGTACGGGTACATCATCAGTTCGAGGTTGAGCCCGTGTTCGCGCAGCCGGGCGATGTCGCTGCGCCAGGCCGGGTTGCGGCCGAGTTCGGGGTCGGCCACGAAGCACTTCTTCGGGTCGGGATGCCAGCTCAGGATGCCGCGGATACCCGTCATCCGCTCGAAAGCCGCCTGCCGGGCGATGGCGTCGGCCGCCGCCGGCGTGCCGAGCGAAGCGCCGCCGACATAGCGCGAGGCGACGCCCTGCGACTTGTCCAGGGTTTCCAGCCATTGCGTCTCGCCGAGCGGATCGCCCGCCCACAGCGCCTCGATGTGGACGGTGGCGACGACATTGTGCCCGCTGGAATCGCGGACATAGTCGTCCACCAGATAGTTGGTGGCGATCTGGGAAAGTCCGGCAACCGCCTGCACGGAAGGGTCCGTCGGCAGCAGCCACGGATGCTTGCCCATGGAAAGATCCCACAGGTGATGATGCGGATCGATGATCGGTCCCGAATACATGACGTCTCCCGGCCTGCAGATATGTGGTCAAACCGGGGAGGCCAGCGCTTGCGACCCCAACCGGGAACCGCGCATGCTACCCAACCATGCCCGGTTTGCAACCCAAGCAGGCATAGTTATAACAACGCAAAAGCCTGTATTGTCCTTTTGGGACAGGATTTTACAGGAAGGACTCTGTCGGCATCCGCCTCGGCCGATCAGATAAGTTCGCGCCGCCAGCGCAGCGGCGTCAAGCCGGTGGCCTTGCGGAAAGACGTCGTGAAATGGCTCTGGTCGGCGAAGCCGCAGGTAAGCGCGATGTCGGCCAGTTGCAGGTCCGGCTTCCTCAGCAGGCCCTTCGCGCGCTCGATGCGTCTGCGCACGATGAAATTATGCGGCGTCTGTCCCGTCGACTGACGGAACATGCGGGCGAAGTGGCGCACGCTCCACCCTGCCGTCTGGGCGAGGTCCGGCAGGGCGATCTCTTCCTGCAGGTGGCTGTCGATGTAATCGCAGACCTGCCGCCAGTCGCGCGAGGAAAAGGCGCCTGTCGTCGGAGAGGGCGTTCCGGCCCTGGCCAGGAGAAGGACCTGGCAGACCAGCGCCAGCACCATGCTGTCCGCCAGGATGCGGCTGAGCGGTTCCTCCTGGTCGCCGAGCGACCAGAGTTGCTGGAGAAGCGCGCTTATGGCCATGGTGTTGGGCGCGGTGGAGCCTGAAAGCGGCTCAAGCGCGGTCGCCAGGTCGTCCGGGCATTCGGGTCCGAGCAGGCGTTTGACGTGATCGACCGGTACGGCCAGGATGACCAGCTTGCGCGGGCCGCCGACGCGCCAGCGGCTTTCGACGTTCGGCGGCACGATGATGAGATCGCCGGTGCGCGACTTTCCTCCGGCCCAGCCGGTTCCCATGTTCCAGTCGTAGGAACAGGCCGGCGCCGACAAGGGCGTCGAGATGACGATCTCCTCCACGGCCGGGTCGGCAAGCTCATGCCTTCCCTGCTCGACCAGGATCATGCTGGATCGGCCGGTGCCCTGGATGGTGCGGTGCTGCTGGGGAAAGGCGGAATAGGAGGACGTGCGGTAGAATTCCGCATAGCTCTCATACGCTCCGCGCGCGAACTGCAAATCCTCGGCCCTCATGATCGGCCTCCACCGAGCCAATTCCTGCTTCGCGCGTTCGGCCGGAAGCAGACCGGCGTTTCAGCAAAGCCCCTGCCGCCCTGCTCCGCTTGCGTTTGTAGCACGAATTTTTCCGGGGGCCGCAAGGCGCGCCCCCCGGGTCGCGTTCTGGCTGCTCAGACGAGCGGATCGGGAGCCGCGCTGTCGCCGCGCCCTTGTTGCAGGATCATCCGGCCGTGATCGGCGGCGGCGCGCCGGAACTTCGATGCCGCCTGATAGTCGGTGTCGTTGTACCAGGCCTGAGCCGCGGCCTCGTCCGGGAATTCGAGGATGACCATGCGGTCGGTGAAGGCCTCGCCCTCGCAGGTGGTCACCGGGTCGCCGCGCGTCAGGAACTTTCCGCCATATCTTTTCAGCGTCGCCGGGGTGAGCGCGGTGTACTTCTTGTAGGTTTCGGGGTCGTGGACCCTCATGGTGCAGATCATATATGCGGCCATGGCCTCCTCCTTGGTTCCGGTCGAGCCTATCGCTTTATCGAAGCGGGTTCACGACAAATTTCGGTTGTGATCGCCGTAGTTGCGCATAAAGTCACCACGGACAAGCGAAATGGTAGCTGAAAACACCATGCCTTCCCTCGATGGCATCGATCACAGGATTCTGCGTGAACTGCGGCGCGACGGCCGCATCTCGACGGTGGAACTGGCCGAGCGCGTCGGCCTTTCGCCGACGCCTTGCGCACGCCGGCTGAAAAGGCTGGAGGAAACGGGAGTGATCCAGGGCTATGCGGCGCGCATCAATCCGGCGGCGCTGGGTTTCGGCGTCTGCGTGATGGTTTCGGTGCGGCTGGGCCAGCAAGGTCCCGAAGGGGCGGGTCAGTTCCTGGACGAGGTGGCGCGGCATCCCGAAATCACCGAATGCCTGCTGGTGACAGGAAACATCGACTATCTGCTGCGCGTATGGGTGAAGGACATCGCGGCGCTGCGTGAATTCATCAGCAACGTGCTGCAATCCATCCCGTCGGTGGCCGAAACCTCGACCATGGTGGTCCTCAACCCGGACATGACCAAGCTTTAGTCTGTCGCCCGCCAATCAATCTAGCGCATTGAAATTATTGACCATCACCTCCACTGCCGAAATCGACGGGCCGACCTGATCAGTCCGTAGTAGGAGATGCCACAAGATTGATCTTCAGCGCTTACCGGCCCAGAACCTCGTTAAGCCGGCTATGAAATCCCCCACTTCCGCTCGGAAAGGGCGTCTGACGAAAGATCGGCACAAGAGGCAGACCTCGCCCTGTCTACCGGTCCACGTTCTTCCTTCGCGAACCCATCCATTAGCCATCATATGATCGAGCGTCTGGGTTTTGGCGACCCGAACGGTCGCAAAAACCGGCTCTTTGACTGACGCATTTCTAGCTGCCCTCATCTGTGCATAAATGCCCCTTCCTCGATAGGCGGGGTCGACGACGTCATAGCCAAATTCATACTTGATCTTGGAAAGCTGCCGAAAACCACTCAATTTCTTGAGTTGCTTCACATGACCTGGAAGTGGGATTTTAACGGTGGCTGTACCAATTATGCGTCCGGCGTCCTTTGCCGTCACGATGAGATACGCCCGAGCCAGCGCTTCCGCGAGAGCGTCGGTCGCGACCTCGTTCCCGCTGGCAACCAGGGCGCTAATAGCCTGCATTTCATCAGCCGGGATGTCTGCCGGTCTCCGGACCTCAATCAACCCGGTTTCCTTCGCGTCAGCACGATGGCTGTAAAAACCCAGCCGCTGCTTGGTGTTTGCGACCGGGCCATGGGGCGGTCGGAGGGGATGAGCGACCGGACGAAACTTTAACGTCAACGTTCGGACCTGTCCCAATCGAGGTGAACCGGTCGTAGTCTCCCCATCCATATCCAGCCTGCACGCCGACATAAGCGCCTGACCAGTCATAGACTTGATCCTGCGCGGCAGCACCCCCCACGCCGGGCGCAAGCACGGTCGTTGCAAGCAATAGCGGTTGCATTGGCAGATACCCTCTAGTGATTTTGCGTAACACGCACCGGTTGCTCGCGCAAGAAATCTGACAGGAAAGACCATGACGAACGTGCCTGACCCACTCTTGCAGAGGCACCGATTGGCGCGCCTGGCCTTACCTTCATCATCCAGTACTCCTTCGATCGGAGCGTGGAGTGGGTCCGGGGATGATTGATCAAACCGGGTGCCGCCGCCTTAAGAAAGGTTGCTGGACTGGTTGGCAACGCGTGTGTACGTTGCCGTCTCTGCGACGGGGGCTAATCATGAGGACTTTTCTACTTGTTGGAGCCGCAATGCTTCTTGCCGCTTCGACGCCAGCATTGTCCGCAGATGCAGTGGACACGCTGCCGGTCGCTTCATTCAATTGGACCGGCGCCTATATAGGCGTGGCGGGCAACTACAACTGGGGGCATACAGGATGGGGCTTCGTCAATCCCGGCGGCACGAATGCCGATCATGACTCCGATGGAGGCGGCATCGGAGTCACTTTTGGATATAATTGGCAGTTTCCCAACAATGTCGTCCTCGGGATCGAAGGTGACCTGTCGTGGCTGGGTGCCGAGGGTGATACCGTTTGCCCGAACCCCGCCTATGAATGCCATTCGAAAGTGACATGGCTGGGAACGGTTCGTCCGCGCCTCGGCTATGCGATGGACCGTTTCATGCCCTATGTCACGGGCGGTGCAGCCTTCGGAAGGGTGAAACTGTGGTCACCAGCGGCTATTTTGCCAGCCATTTCCGATAGCCGTACAGCCATCGGGTGGGCAGCGGGCGCAGGCGTGGAGTACGCTTTCACCGATCATCTGACGGTTAAGCTTGAGTACCTGCACGTTGATCTCGGCAAGGATACTTATTTTGGGGGCTCTGTCGATGAATCCCGCGGGCAATGGCGAGATGACAGCATCCGCCTCGGTCTGAACTACAAGTTCTAGAACGCGTCGCCGGCGACGAAGCTCGGCACCGTGACGGCTGCGCCTGCGGCTTCGGGATCGACGCCGCCTCCGATCGCTTGAGCGGTCGTGCCGAGGGGTACTGCACCCTCCCTTAGCGCGATCGTCCCGGTTTACCCGGGCCTTGGTGGCTGGTCGACGGTCCCGCCCGCTGGGAGCCGTACCCGGTTGATCTGATGTCCATCACCGGGCGGGCCATGGTGCTCTTTAGCAACGGGCTCGACCCACGATCCTTCCTGCAAGCAAAAGTCGGCTATATTGGGCGGGGCGAACGTCGCGACCACGGCCACCCGCCAGGCGGGGTTGGTTGCCATCGTCGGCAATAAGCTTTAATCATGTGCGATACCCAGCAACCCCCGATCATGGGACACCGATGAGCGACACGCCGGACAATAACGATGGCTTTCTGGAACTGACCGCGGACATCGTCTCTGCATATGTTTCCAACAACCCGGTTCCGGCAGCGGAACTACCTTCGCTCATCGCCAGCATCAGCGCCGCGATCTCCGGGCTGGCGAGCCCGGTCAAGGCCGATATCGAGGTGCAGGCCCCTGCCGTCAACCCGAAGCGCTCCGTGCGCGACGACCACATCGTCTGCCTGGAGGACGGCCTGCAGTTCAAGTCGCTCAAGCGCCACCTGATGACCCATCATGGCCTGTCGCCTGAAGACTATCGCGCGAAGTGGAATCTCCCCGCCGACTATCCCATGGTCGCTCCCGGATATGCCGCGGCCCGCTCGGAACTGGCAAAGAAGATGGGGCTTGGTCGCAAGCCGAAGGCCGACACCGTCGTAACGCCCGCGAAGCGCGCCAGGAAGCCGAAAGCCGGCTGAAGCGCCACAGCCGCACCGAAAAGCCGGCAGCGGCCATTGAAGGCATTCCATTGCCCGTGAAGGGGCGAGACAGAACGAGGCAGCCATCATCGGGCTCGATGTAAAACGCGTCGCGGAATTCGCCGGCAGATGTGGCCGCGGGTTCTGGCTGGTGTTTCTGGCCCTCATCCTGTTGACGGTCTCGGTTCCGACCACGACCGAACTGACTTTCGACAGGTCGCCGACGGCCACGTCGAAGCGGGGCGATAACCTGGCGATCCCCCGCCAGGATGTCCCGCTCAACCTCTTGTCCGACTACGGCTCTAAGGCGGGATGGTCGCGCCCCACGGAGCGAAACGGCCCCGCCCAGCCGTCCGGCGACTACGGCATCGTTCCCGCCGCGGTGCGCATAGCCGCCGCGCGGCCGTATACGGGCGCGCCGCGCACCGTCCATGTCGCGGTCGACGACGCCCCCCGGTTCCGCCCCTTCGACGCGCAGGCTCCCCCCGCTTAACCGGCAGTAGCCGCAACCGGCACTCTCCTACATTCACACGACGGGCCAGACCGCCTTCCCTCGGGGATGGCGCTTCTGCTGCACGAAACATCCGCATGGCTTCACCGCAAGTCATCAAGCCGGGGTAACCCAATGAAAGACCATCACGACGAATATATCTACACACGCGACCACAGGACGCCGCAGGAAGTCTGGGCGGCACGGCGCGAGGCCGCCTTCGGGTGGCTGGCGCTGATCGTCTTCACCACCGCCGTCTTCATCGCCGCCGACATTTTCCTGGTAGGCTGCACGAGCCTGATGGCCACGACTTTCGGCTGGGAATGCAAGGCCGCCTTCGGAGGCTGACGCTTGAGCGGCAAAGTCCGCCCGGCCGAAAGCCGGGCGGGCGAACCGACTACCTGCACTGGAAGACGCCTGATTCCGGAGTTCACTCCGCGTGCAGAATGAACTCGAGATAGAGATTGCGCTGGAGGATCGAGTTGTTGTCGTCCGAAACCAGCGACACCATCAGCGCGCCGTCGCTGCGCCGCCACACGTCGAGCCCCTCCATATTGTCGATCTGGTAGCTCATGTCGGCTTCCATCAATACCGGCCCATCGGCGACACCGCCGCCGACGATCCCCGCGCCGCCAAGGCGGCGCAGCCGCATCTTCACACCGGCCATCAGGGAAAAACTGCGTTCCAGGACCAGCAGGTCGCCATTAGAAAGAAACGCGCCGTCGGTGATGTCGAACGCCGTACCATCCCGCTTGACCGTGAAAACGCCCTTGTGCGGGCCGGACAGGACCGCGGCGAAATTGTTGCCGGCGGGGTCGAGGCTTTTTTCCGAAACGATGACCAGCGCGCCCTTGAGCGGCCCGGCGGGGTCGGAAGCGACAACGGTTTCGAAGCCGCGATTCTGGCGCAATTCCCGCCTCGGCACCAGGAAGTCCAGTTGCCGGAGCGGCGCCGCCATCGCGGCCGGATCGATCCTGAACTGGGCGATGCGATGGTTGCGCTCGAAACCGACCGTGGCGATGCCATCGCGCACGGCCAGCCCCTCGGCGTCGGCCTCTCCCTTGGTGTCGAGCGGCCGGCCGGCCGCATCGACCATTCGCATCATGCGGAAATTTTCCATGCCGGTCGGGCGCAGCGCGGCATCGCGCGTGAGCGTGCCGAAGAACCAGAAGCCGGTATCTGCGACACCGATGAAATCACCGCCCGGTTCCAGGAAACGGAAGGCCGACAGGCCGCCGAAGTGGCGGCTGTAAGAGGTCATCTCCAGTCCGCCGACGAATTCCAGCGGCCCGAATTGCTTCTCGTCGCTACCGATGCGAAACTGCGTGATCGGCCGCGCGGAAACCTCCATCGCCTCGACCGGTGCGGAGCCGCCGGCGAAGACAGGCGGCGCGAGCGCCAGGAAAAGCGCCATGCAAAGGAATGTTACGAGCCGCGAAAACGGCCGGTTTTTCATCCGGCGCGCCGCAAACCGCCGCGGCGTCCGTGCGCGGCTTCCTCCTCGAACAGCGAGGCAAGCTGTTCGGTCATGGCGCCAGCCAGTTCCTCGGCGTCGACGATGGTGACGGCGCGGCGATAGTAGCGGGTGACGTCGTGGCCGATGCCGATCGCCAGCAGTTCGACCGGCGAGCGCGTCTCGATCAGGTCGATGACCGCGCGCAGATGGCGTTCCAGATAGTTGCCGGGATTGACCGACAGCGTGGAATCGTCGACTGGCGCGCCGTCCGAGATCATCATCAGGATCTTGCGCTGCTCGGGCCGGCCGATCAGGCGCTGATGCGCCCACAAAAGCGCCTCGCCATCGATGTTTTCCTTCAGCAACCCCTCGCGCATCATCAGCCCGAGGTTGCGCCGCGAGCGCCGCCATGGCGCGTCGGCGGACTTGTAGATGATGTGACGCAGGTCATTGAGGCGGCCGGGGTTGGCCGGCTTGCCGTCCTTCAGCCACTTCTCGCGCGCCTGCCCGCCTTTCCACGCCCGCGTGGTGAAGCCTAGAATCTCGACCGAAACGCCGCAGCGCTCCAGCGTACGCGCCAATATGTCGGCGCAGGTGGCCGCGACCGTGATCGGCCGACCGCGCATGGAGCCCGAATTGTCGAGCACCAGCGTCACCACCGTGTCGCGGAACTTGGTGTCGCGCTCCTGCTTGAACGACAGCGGCTGCATCGGGTCGAGGACGACACGCACCAGCCGCGCCGGATCGAGATAGCCCTCCTCGAGGTCGAAATCCCACGACCGGTTCTGCTGCGCCATCAGGCGGCGCTGCAAGCGGTTGGCAAGGCGGCCGACGACGCCGGAAAGATTGGCGAGCTGCTTGTCGAGGAAGGCGCGCAACCGGTCGAGTTCGTCCTCGTCGCAAAGCTCCTCCGCACCCACCGTCTCGTCGAAGGTGGTGGTGAAGACCTTGTAGTCTATCTCCTTCGTCAGGTTGGCGAAGGGATTGTCGTTGCGCTTGGCCTCGCCGGGAGTTTCGGCGTCGGGGTCGTCGTCGTCGGAAATGTCGTCAGCCGTCGCATCCGAAGCTTCCGACTCCGCCGGCTGCTCTTCCTCGGTCGAAGCCTCGGCATCCTCGGACTGCGATTCCTCGGAGCCGGAATCGTCCTCGCCGCCGTCCTCGCTCTGCTCCTCGCCCTGCGGCTGGTTGTCCTCGTCGTCCTCGCTTTCCTCGGTCTCCTGGTCGTCGCTCAGTTCCTCGGCCATCTGCATGGATGCAAGCATGTCGCGCACGACGCGCGCGAACGCCTGCTGGTCGCCGAGCTTGTCGGCGAGGCCCTCGAGATCGGCACCGGCCTTTTCCTCCACCCACGGGCGCCACAGATCGACTACCTTCTCGGCGCTCTTGGGCGCCGCCCGTCCGGTCAGCTTCTCGCGCACCATCAGCGCCAGCGCTTCCTCGATGGGCGCATCGGCCCGGTCCGCGACCCCGGCGAGATTGGCCTTGGCGTATTTGTCCTCCAGCATCGAGCCGATATTGTCGGCGACGCCGGCCATCATGCGCGAACCGATCGCCTCGACACGCGCCTGCTCGACGGCATCGAAGACGGCGCGGGCCTGCTTGCCCTCCGGCGCCAGTTTGGTGTGGATGCGCTGGTCATGGCAGGCGCGTTTCAGCGCCATCGAATCGCCGAGGCCACGGGTAACGGCAATGTCGTTCGCCGAGGGTCTCTTGGCCAGTTCCGGCAGCCGCGCCCGGTTGCCGGCCAGCGCCGGCTTGTCCTTGGCGAAGGCAACTTCCATTTCGCCGTCGCCTGAAATGGCGCGCATGCAAACGGTTATGGCGCGCTTGAAGCTGTCTGCTTCGGAGCCCGTCTTCGGTTTGCCTCGCGTATTGTCTCCGGGACCCGCCATCTGCCTGCCTGTCAGCGCGCCCGCCCGTCATACGGTTGCGGCTTGAGCGAATCGAGGTCGACCCCGTCGAGGCAGCGAACGTTCACCGCCACCATTTCGGTGCCGTCCGGCCCTTTGCCGCGACCGAAGGATTCCATGCCGCAGCCCGCGCAGAACAGATGCGCGATGGTCTTGGTGTTGAAACGGTATTCGGTGAGGTCGTCGGCGCCCTTTTCCAGCGAGAAATTGGTCGCCGGAGTGAACGCCAGGATGCTGCCGCGCTTGGAGCAGTACGAGCAATTGCAGGTGATCGGATGCGAAAGGTCGACGTCGACGCTGAAACGCACTTTCCCGCAGTGGCATCCGCCCTGATAGGCCATGTCCTTGGTCCTTTCTCTAGGCGAGAACGACGTTGACCGCGCTCTCGGGCAGGTCCTCGCCAAAGGCGCGCTGGTAGAACTCGGCCACCACCGACCGCTCCAGTTCGTCGCACTTGTTGAGGAAGGTGAGCCGGAATGCCATGCCGACCGAACCGAAGATCTCGGCGTTCTCGGCCCAGGTGATAACCGTGCGCGGGCTCATGACGGTGGACAGGTCGCCGTTGACGAAGGCCGAGCGCGTCATGTCGGCGACGCGCACCATCTTGCCGACGATGTCGCGGCCCTTGGCATCGCGATAATGCTTGGCCTTGGCGAGGACGATGTTCACCTCGTTTTCGTGCGGCAGGTAGTTCAGCGTGGTGACGATCGACCATCGGTCCATCTGCGCCTGGTTGATCTGCTGCGTGCCGTGGTAAAGGCCGGTGGTGTCGCCGAGGCCGACCGTGTTGGCGGTGGCGAACAGGCGGAAGGCCGGGTGCGGACGGATGACCCGGCTCTGGTCGAGCAGGGTCAGTCGGCCGGAGGCTTCCAGCACGCGCTGGATGACGAACATCACGTCGGGGCGGCCGGCATCGTATTCGTCGAAGCACAGCGCGACATTGTGCTGGTAGGCCCAGGGCAGGATGCCGTCGCGGAACTCGGTCACCTGCTTGCCGTCCTTCAGGACGATGGCGTCCTTGCCGACGAGATCGATACGCGACACATGGCTGTCGAGGTTGACGCGCACGCACGGCCAGTTGAGGCGGGCGGCGACCTGCTCGATATGGGTGGACTTGCCGGTGCCGTGGTAGCCCGACACCATGACGCGGCGGTTATAGGCGAAGCCGGCGAGGATGGCCGTGGTCGTCTGCGGGTCGAACAGGTAGTCGGGGTCGAGGTCCGGCACGTGCTCGCTGGTCGCCGAATAGGCCGGCACGACCATCTTGGAATCGAAACCGAATTTTTCCTTCACCGAAACCGTGGTGTCCGGCAGGTTAGCGATATCGCGATCGACCTTGTTCATAACGTCTCAACGTCTCCAGGGGCAAAGCCGTCGTGCTTGCCCGGCAATCGGTTTTGTTCGGGGGCGTCTTAAAGCCTTTTCCAGCCGGATGAAAGTTGGAAAAAGGCATGGACTACGGACACACTCAGCACAGGCCCGCCTGCTTGAGCACACGATAGGCCTGGAGCACATCGCGGAACCGGTCTTCCGAACCTCTGTCGCCACCATTCGCGTCCGGATGATGGCGCTTCACCAGTTCCTTATAGCGCGCCTTGATGTCCTTGCCAGTCGCCTTTGTATCAAGACCAAGCGTTTCCAGCGCCTTGGCCTCAAGCGGCTTGGCCTTGCGTTCGCGCGGCGGCTGGCCGGCCTGCTGCCCGTCGAACAGGTTGAAGGGGTCGCGCATGCGGTTGTAGTAGCCGGCCCGCCCCGAGCGGGCCTGCGCGAAATCGGGCGAGGAGCGCGCCGCCCCGCCGTTGACGCCCATCTTCCAGGTCGGCCGGTTGCCGGTCAGCGCCTCCTTCTGGAAGCGCGCAACCTCGCTGTCGGGCACGCCGGAGAAGTAGTTGAAGCTCTTGTTGTATTCGCGCACATGGTCGATGCAGAAGCGGAAATACTCGCCCTCGCGCATGCGCCCGACCGGCGCGCGATGCGTCCCGGCCTGGTCGCAGCCGTCCCACTGGCAGATCGGCGTCTGCGGCTTCGCCGCCGCTTCCTTTTCGGGGCGGATGCGAATCTTGTCGAAGTATTTAGGGTACGGCTTCATTTGGCTGCATCTATGATCGGTTCGCGCCGCAAAACAAGAATTGACTTTGGCGCGACGGTCGCCCTAACCGCTGAATCGTGGCCAAAAGCGGACGTCCGGCTTATTTTGTCGCGGCCACAGCCCGTGAACCCACTGGACGGACGAAACACCGCTATGGCCTGATGGCGCGCTGGCGCCCGACCCGACTCGACGGAAAATCCCGACCGGGCACGCGCTGGTCACATATGGGGAAAGGAACCGAAATGTCCATGCAGTCGACGCTGGAAGACAAGCTGACGGCGGCGTTTTCGCCGCAGAGGCTCCACGTCATCAATGAAAGCCATCTTCACGCCGGCCACCACCATGTGATGAACGGCCAGGTCGCCGAATTCGACGGCAAGGGCGAGACGCATTTCCGCATCCGCATCATGGCCGGACAGTTCGCCGGAATGAGCCGCCTGGAGCGTCACCGCGCCGTCAACTCGCTGTTCGAAGAGGAACTGCGGGGCGACCTGCATGCACTGGCGATCGAAACCGCCGCACCCGGCGAAACCGTGCGCTGGTAGGGCCGCGATGGACCAATCCCTTGTCCGGCGACTTGCGGCCGAAGCGATCGGCTCGGCCTTTCTTCTTGCCACGGTCGTCGGGTCGACGGTGATGGGCACCGGGCTTGCCGGCGGTTCGGCAGCCCTTGCCCTCTTCGTCACCTCGACCTCGACCGGCGCCATGCTGGTCGTACTGATCTGGCTATTCGGCCCGGTTTCCGGCGGCCATCTCAACCCCGTCGTCAGCCTCGCCTTCGCCGCCACCGGCGCGCTGAAATGGCGCGACCTGCTGCCCTACACCGCCGCCCAGCTCGCCGGCTTCGTGCTCGGCATGGGGGCCGCGCATGCCATGTTCGACCTGCCCGTCCTGCAGTGGGCCGACATGGCGCGCACAGGTTCCGGCATCTGGCTCGCCGAAGGGATCGCCACCTTCGGCCTCATCCTCGTCATCATCGGCTGCGCCGCCCGCACGCCCACGGTCGTCCCGACCGCCGTCGGGCTGTTCATCGCCGCCGCCTACTGGTTCACCGCCTCGACCGCCTTCGCCAATCCGGCGATGACGATCGTGCGTGCCTTTTCCGCCACCCCGGCCGGCATCCTGCCCGCGCATGTCCCCGGTTTCGTCGCCGCGCAACTCGCAGGCGCAGGGCTCGCGATCGCGGCCGGGCGGTATTTCTGGCCGCGCGCTACTTCGGCACGGCAGGCGGAGGGGCAACCTCGACGGATACCGGCTTGATCCGGATGCGGGCGATGCGGTTCTTGTCGCGCTTCATCACGATGAAGCGCTTGTCGTGGAAGGTGAAGGCCTGCTTTTCCTCGGGGATCGAGCGGGCCTCGTGAATGACGAGGCCGGCGACCGTCGTCGCCTCGTCGTCGGGCAGGTTCCAGTCGAGCGCACGGTTGAGGTCGCGGATCGGCACCGTGCCGTCGACCACCACCGAGCCGTCGGCCTCCCGCTTGACGCCCTGCATGTCGATGTCGCGTTCGTCGGCGATCTCGCCGACGATCTCCTCGATGATGTCCTCCAGCGTCACCAGCCCCTCGACCTCGCCATATTCGTCGACGACGATGGCGAAATGCGCCTTGCGCCGCAAAAAGGCGTTGAGCTGCTCCTGTAGCGTGGTGGTGTCGGGCACGAACCACGGCTTCGCGGCCACCTTCATCACGTCGATGCGGGAGAAGTCGTTCTCGACCTCGTTCAGGGCCCGCAGCAAATCCTTGGCGTGCAGCACGCCGACGATGTTGTCGAGCGAGCCGCGCCACAGCGGCATGCGTGTATGCGGGCTTTGCAGGATTTCGCGAACCACCGCTTCCGGCGCGTTGTCGGCATTGACCGAGCGCATGTTGGTGCGATGGACCATGACGTCGGAGACTTCGAGTTCGTTGAGTTCGAACCGGTCGTCCAGGCGGTTGCGCGCAGGGCCGGCCGGCTGGCCGTTGCGCTCGCCCGTCCCGCCGCTGCGCGGCTCGTCGTGGCCGGCCGCCGCCTTCAGTTCAAGCCCGAACGCGGCCAGCAGGCGCGAGCGCAGGGCAAAGGCGGCGATGCAAAGCACCAGAACGGCACCGGCAACGATCCAGCCTGCCCCGTTCATCCCCTGTCGCGTCCCTCTGCACCGGGATGGTTCTCCCTGAGGAAGGAAAGAACCTCGGAGGCCGGCACGTCCCTGGCGATGAAGGACTGCCCCACGCCATGGGTGAGGATGAAGGTAAGCGTGCCGCGCGACACCTTCTTGTCCTGCGCGATGAAGGAAAGCAGCGTCTCGGCATCCGGCAATTCGCCCGGGATGTCGGCCATGCGCCACGGCAGGCCGACGGCTTTCAGATGCGCCTCGACGCGCGTCGCATCGTCGATGCTGGCAAGGTTCATGCGGGTGGAGAAGCGGTGCGCCAGCGCCATGCCGATGGCGACGCCCTCGCCATGCACCAGTCGCTCGCTGTCATAGCGGGTGGCCGCCTCCAGCGCATGGCCGAAGGTGTGGCCGAGGTTGAGCAAGGCGCGGTCGCCCTGCTCGAACTCGTCGCGGGCGACGACATCGGCCTTGGCGCGGCAGGCCTCGGCGATCGCGGTGATGCGCGCCGGGCCGCCGGAAAACACTGCCGGCCAGTTCTTCTCCAGCCAGGTGAACAGGTCGGGCCGGTCGATCAGCCCGTATTTGGCGAGTTCGGCATAGCCGGCCCTGAATTCACGAATCGGCAGCGTATCGAGCACATCGGTATCGGCCAGCACCAGTTTCGGCTGGTGGAAGGCACCGACCAGATTCTTGCCGCGCGGCGAGTTGATGCCGGTCTTGCCGCCGACCGAAGAATCGACCTGGGCCAGCAGCGAGGTCGGCATCTGCACGAAATTCATGCCGCGCCGGGTGATGGCGGCGGCAAAGCCGGCCAAGTCGCCGATGACGCCGCCGCCGAAGGCGACGACGGTGTCGCGGCGCTCCAGCCTGGCCGCCAGCACGGCGTCCACGACGTCCTGCAGATGGTCGAAGCTCTTGGTCTTTTCACCGGGCGGCAGCGTGACGATCGCGGCGTCCATGCCGCCCTGCCCAAGCCCGGCCTTCAGCGCCCCGAGATGCGCGCCGGCCACATTCTCGTCGGTGACGACGGCGACACGCGTGCCCGGCAGCCGGGTTGCGATCTCTTCGCCGGCACGCTCGATCAGGCCCGGACCGATGACGATATCGTAGGCGCGCTCGCCGAGCCCTACGGTGACGGTAACCGGTTCGCTCATGGGGTCATCTCGCCGGCAACGGGCGGCGTTGCCGCAAAATGCCTCTCCAGCGCCTCGATCACTTCCGCGGCAATGATTTCCTTGCGTTCGTCGCGGGTCTGCACGGTGATGTCGGCTGTCGCATAGACCGGATAGCGCTCGCCCATCAGCCGTTCCAGCACACCGCGCGGGTCGGGGTTCTTCAGGAGCGGCCGGTTCTGCTTCTTCGAGACGCGCTCCATCAACAGGTCGAGCTCCGCCTTGAGCCAGACGGTAACGCCGTGCGCCGCGATCTCGCCGCGCGTCTGCGCGTTCATGAAGGCGCCGCCGCCGGTGGACAGCACCTGCGGCCCGCCTTCCAGCAGGCGCAGAATGACGCGCTGTTCCAGCGCCCGGAATTCGGCCTCGCCATAGTGCTCGAACAATTCCGGTATGGTCATGCGCGAAACGGTTTCGATCTCATGATCGCTATCGATGAACGGCAGCGACAGCATGGTTGCGACCTTGCGGCCGATCGCCGTCTTGCCGGCGCCCATCAGCCCGACGAAAACGACGGACTGCCCCCCCAGCCGTCCGAGCAGGGCGGCATGGTCGCCAACCCGGTGATCCTTGAGTTGAGCGTTCATTCAGACCTCCGCAGCCGTATCGACATGAAAAGGCCGTTTGCGTCAAGCACGGCGTGAACGCGGCCTGACGCTTGAAATGCAAAAGCCGGCGTCCCATAACGGCACGCACCTGCGCGCAAAGGCCCGGAGTCCGGGGCAGAAAAGAGATCGATGCCGACCCTGTTTCGCTTTGTCGTGACGCTGCTGATCCTGGCGGGCATCGCCTATGGCGTCATGTTCGGGCTGGTCATGTTCGTAGAGCCGCGCACGACCGAGATCAGCGTGCGGATCACGCCGGCCAAGCTCGAGCCGGCCAAATGAACAGCGCCGCCCGTATCGAAGCCTTCCTCGAAATGATGAGCGCCGAGCGCGGCGCCGCCGAAAACACGCTCGCCAGCTATCGCCGCGACCTGGAGGACGCTTCCGAACAGGTCGAAGGCGGGCTCGCCGCAGCCAGTACCGCCGACCTCAGAAGCTACCTGGACGACATCGCCGCGCGCGGCTTTGCCGCCACCTCGCAGGCGCGAAAGCTCTCGGCGCTCCGCCAGTTCTTTAAATTCCTCTACGCCGAAGGGCTGCGCGGCGACGACCCGACCGGCACGCTGGACAGCCCCCGCAAGGACCGGCCGCTGCCCAAGACGATGAGCGAGGCCGATACCGGCCGCCTGCTCGACCGCGCCGCGCGGGAAGCGGAAAATCCGGCCGAGGGCGAGAACGATCCGCTTGACGCGAGGCGCATGCATGCGCTGGTCGAGGTGCTCTACGCCACCGGCCTGCGCGTTTCGGAGCTGGTCGGCCTGCCGGTGACGGTGGCGCAGCGCGACGACCGCTTCTTCATGGTACGCGGCAAGGGCGGCAAGGAGCGCATGGTGCCGCTGTCGGGGAAGGCGAAAGCGGCGATGAAGGCCTGGCTTGCCGCGCGCAAGACGGTTCCCGCCTGGGCGGAAAGCCCGTTCCTGTTTCCGGCGGCTTCGGAAAGCGGAGCGCTGTCGCGGCAGGTGTTCGCGCGCGACCTCAAGGGCCTCGCCGCGCGCGCCGGTATCGCCTCGGCGAAAATATCGCCTCACGTGCTGCGCCATGCCTTCGCCAGCCATCTGTTGCAGAACGGCGCCGATCTCAGGGCTGTGCAGCAACTGCTCGGCCATGCCGACATTTCCACCACCCAGATTTACACCCACGTCCTGGAAGAACGGCTGGTCCAGCTGGTCAACGAGCATCATCCGCTTGCCGACTAGGCCTCATCCAGCTATGTGAAAGCGACATTCCGCGGCGCGCAGCCCTGCATTTTCGGCTTTGCGCGCATTCTTTCTGGCGTATCGGTCCACTCACGCATGTACAATTATCTCGACTTCGAAAAGCCTGTCGCCGACCTCGAAGGCAAGATCATCGAACTGAAGAAGCTCGCCGAAAGCGGCGAGGCGGTCGATGTCGCCGACGAGATCGCACGGCTGGAGAAGCGTGCCAAAGACGCGCTGCGCGACGCCTACAAGGCGCTGACGCCGTGGCAGAAGGTGCAGGTGGCGCGCCATCCGGACCGACCGCACTGCCTCGACTACATCAACGGCCTGCTGACCGACTTCACGCCGCTCGCCGGCGACCGCAATTTCGGCGAGGACCAGGCGATCGTCTGCGGCTTCGCGCGCTTCCAGGGCGAATCGGTGGCCGTCATCGGCCAGGAGAAGGGCTCCGACACCGCCAGCCGGCTGAAGCACAATTTCGGTTCGGTGCGCCCAGAGGGTTACCGCAAGGCGGTCCGCGTCATGGAAATGGCCGACCATTTCAATATTCCCGTGCTGACGCTGGTCGATACCGCCGGCGCCTTTCCGGGCGTCACCGCGGAAGAGCGCGGCCAGGCCGAAGCCATCGCCCGCTCCACCTCGGCCTGCCTGGCGCTGAAAGTGCCGTCGATCTCCGTGGTGATCGGCGAGGGCGGTTCGGGCGGGGCCATCGCCATCGCCACGGCCAACCGCGTCTACATGCTGGAACACTCGATCTATTCGGTGATTTCGCCGGAAGGCGCCGCCTCGATCCTGTGGCGCGACACCACGCGCTCCAGGGACGCGGCGACCAACATGAAGATCACCGCGCAGGACCTCTTGGAAATGAAGATCATCGACGCGATCATTCCCGAGCCGCTGGGCGGCGCCCACCGGGCTCCGCAGGCGGTCATCGCCGCTGCCGGAGACATCATCTCGCGCACGATGAAGGAATTTTCCGCCTCCAATGCCGATTTCCGCGAGCAGCGCCGCGAAAAGTACCTAGCCATGGGCCGTACCCTGTGAAGGACCCGGCCTAAAAGCCTCGATTGCGGCCGATGCCGCATCTTCGCCACAAAAATGCCGCTGCATCGGGTAGATTGCGGCGCGGCAACGAGCCGGCAATCGCGCTTGCGGTAAGGAATTTTCAAGGTTAACGAACCTATGGTTCGCCGATAGTCAGCGAGCGACGCGACCATTCGAGGCTGCGGCGCCAGAACGAGAACAGCAATCGATCCCATGTACGCAAAGCTTGCCCGTATCGGACTCGTGCTTGCCGCGCTCGGCGTTGTCGGCTGCACGGATTCCTCCGTGAAGAACCTTTCCGAAGTCGCCAACAAGCAGTTGCCGGACAGCATCCTCGCCGAGATGAAGGCCAAGGGCATGCTGCGCAATTCCTCGGTGATGGCACGTATCTTCAAGGAAGAGGGCAAGCTCGAAATCTGGAAGGCCAAGACCAACGGTCGCTACGATATGGTCGCCAGCTATGACATCTGCAAATGGTCCGGCAAGCTCGGGCCGAAATTCACCGAGGGCGACCGCCAGGCCCCGGAAGGATTCTATACGGTGCGCCCGTCGCAGATGAATCCGAACTCGAACTATCACCTGGCCTTCAACATCGGCTACCCCAACGCCTTTGACCGCGCCAACGGCCGTACAGGCTCCAACCTGATGGTGCATGGCGCCTGCTCGTCGTCGGGCTGCTATTCGATGACCGACGCGCAGATCGAGCAAATCTATGCCTTTGGCCGCGACGCGTTCCAGGGCGGACAGACCGAGTTCCAGATCCAGGCGTTCCCGTTCCGCATGACCGCCGCCAACATGGCGCGCTACCGCAACGACCCGAACTACGAATTCTGGAAGATGCTGAAGGTCGGCTACGACCAGTTCGAGATCACCAGGGTGCCGCCGAAGGTCGACGTCTGCGAGAAGCGCTACGTCTTCAACCAGATCCCGGCCGATGGCCAGGCCTTCAACCCGACCGGCGCCTGCCCGGCCACGACGCAGCCCGACTCGCTGAAGACCGCCTATAAATCCTACCAGAGCACCTACGAGACCGCTTACAACAGCGCCGTCAAGGCGAGCACGCCGGCACCCAAGCCGACGATCGCCGGCGTCAAGGAAGCGGCGCTGGTTTCGGACTGGACCAAGAAGCGTGCGCGCGGCGAACGCGTGCCGATCGAGCCGCCGTCCCTGAACGCCGATGGCACCGTCTCCGAGACGACGCGCATGGGCCGCATCGATTCGCCCGCCGGCCGCAAGATGGCCGCGCTCGATGCCGAGAAGGCCGCCAAGGAGAAGGCGGCACAGGAAAAAGCCGCCGCTGTCGCGGCCGCCAAGGCGGCGAAGGAAGCAGCCAAGGCGCAGGCGCTCGCCGAAAAGGAAGCCGCCCAGCAGCAGCAGATGGTCGAGGCCGCCCCGCCAGCCGAAGCCCCGATGCCGCAGTCCGACAGTGCCGCCTCGAAGCTGAAGAAAAGGCTGCTCGGCATGTTCGGCGGCTGATCGAGCCTTGGCCGACGACGCGATCGAGATCTACGACCTCAAGGGGCTGAACTGCCCGCTGCCGGTGCTGAAGGCGAAAAAGCGGTTGGCCGGCATGCAGCCGGGCCGCCGCATCTGGCTGGAAACCACCGACCCGCTCGCCGTCATCGACATCCCCGCCTTCTGCAACGAAGAAGCCCACCGCCTGATCGAGATGGCGGCCGTGGACGGATTCCACCGGTTTCTCGTCGAGCGCGGGGCGTGGATGCGCCCGCTGCCCTGAAGTCGCGATCAGGAACCGCTACCGCCCCGGGATCGCCAGCGGGTTGGCCTCCAGCGCGGCTCGGTCGGGCGTGTCGACGGACGGCTTGTTGGTAAAGGCCGCAAACAGCCGCTGGACATAATCCTGCGGCATGTCGAGCGTGATCAGCACCAGGCGCGTGCCGCGCCGCTCGTCCGGCCACGCCGGCAGCCGCACTGGCGGGTGCAGGGTCTTCTGCACGCCATGAATGACCAGGGGCCGCGAGTGGTCCTCGGCAAGCTCGATGATGCCCTTCATCCGCAGCAGGTGCTCGCCATGCGTCGAGCGCAGCAGGTCCAGGAACATCTCGATGGCCGAGAACGGCACCGGTCCGTCATGCACCAGCGTATCCGACCGAACCCTTGCATCGTGGCGATGAGCGTGGTCGTGATGCTCATGCCCGTCGCCATGGTGATGATGCCCGTCATGCTCATGGGCTTCGTGATCGTGCGCGGCTTCCTCGCCGAGCCAGCGGCGGACGTCGGCGCTCTTGGTGGCCGGGTTGTAGAGGCCGCAATCGAACAGGGCGGCGGCGCCGGCCTCATGATCGGCGGCATCGATCAGCGGCGCCCCGGGATTGAGGCCGCGCAGGCGCTGGCGCAGCGCATCGAGGCCGCGTTGATCGTCGACCAGATCGGTCTTGGTAATGACGATGCGGTCGGCCATCGCCGCCTGCTTCACCGCCTCGACATGGGCATTGAGCGTGGCGTCGCCGTTGACGGCGTCGACCGTGGCGATGACGCCATCCAGCCGGAACGCCTGCACCAGCACCGGATGCGCCATGATCGCCTGCAGCACGGGCGCGGGATCGGCAAGGCCGGTGGTTTCGATCACCACCCGCGCCAGCCGCTTAAGCCGGCCGGTTTGCAGCCGGTCGACGAGATCGGCCAGCGTGTCGACCAGTTCGCCGCGCACCGTGCAGCACAGGCAGCCGTCGGAAAGCTGGATGACGCCGTCCGAAGCCTGCTCGACCAGGAGGTGGTCGATCGCGACGTCGCCGAACTCGTTGATGATGACGGCGGTGTCGGTCAGCGCCGGGTCGCGCAGCAGGCGGTTCAGCAGCGTCGTCTTGCCCGAGCCGAGGAAGCCCGTCAGCACCAAAACGGGAATGGGAAAACCTGTCATCGACATCGCCTGTTGAAGGTTGGCCTGTTGGATCGTGGCCTATTGGTCGCCCTCGGCCGTCGCCGTGGTGCCGGCGAACGGCGCCGGCTTGTCCGGCCGCCATGTCGGCACCGGCACGTCGGCATATTCGACCCGGCCGATCATCGCCTTCGGCAACGGCCCGGTGGCGCCGCCGAGGCCCACCGCGACCAGCGTCGGGGCGGTGAGTTTCACCTGATAGGGCGACTTCGGCTTGTTCTTGCCCGCTTCGTCCTTGCCGCCTTCCACCGAGGCTTCAGACTGCGCCGGCTTCTTCTCGCAGATATCGGCGCGCATGCTGTGCGTTATCGTCGTGTCGCCATAGCTCGGCAGCGTGGCCACCGTGAGCGGCCCCGGTTGCGTGGCAAAGCCGTGGTCCAGCAGGCCGGCGACCTTTTCCGCCCGCGCCAGGCCGGACGACTCGCCCAGCGCCACGGCCACCACCGTGCGCCCACCGCGCGTCGCCGAACCGATCAGGTTGAAGCCCGATTCGCACACGAAGCCGGTCTTCATGCCGTCGGCACCGGGATAACGGCCGACCAGGAGGTTGTAGTTCGGGATCGAATTCTTGCCGACCGCAAGCCCCTCGATACGGAACCAGGGCGCATACTGTGGAAACTCCTTGCGGATCGCCATCACCAGCAAGGCGAGGTCGCGCGCCGTGGTGTACTGCTGCGGCGAAAACAGCCCGTTGGGATTGACGAAGTGCGAGCCGGTCATGCCCAGGCGCTGCGCTTCCGCGTTCATGCGCTCCGCGAACTCCGCCTGCGAGCCACCGATATTCTCACCGATCGCCATGGCGATATCGTTGGCGGACTTCACCAGCATCATCTTCATGGCGTTGTCGAGCCGCAGCACCGAGCCTGCCTTGTAGCCCATCTTGGCCGGCGGCTCGGCGGCAGCGTGGCGGCTTATCTTGATCGGCGAATCGAGTTGCACCTCGCCGGCGTCGATCGCGCGAAAAGTCACATAGGCCGTCATCAGCTTGGACAACGAGGCCGGATACCAGCGCTGGAACGCATCCTGCTGCTCGATGATCCGGCCGGTGTCGAGGTCGAACAGCATGGTCGGATTGGCGCGGGCCGGGGCGTAAAGCAACGGCAGCACGGCACCGACAGCACAAAGCAACTTCAGGAAGTGTTTAGCAGGCATGATGGGTTCCGAAATCGCCTCTTGCCGTCATCGTCGCACTTTCCGTAAGCTTTGCAAACCAGGGGACCAGGGGCCGACGATCCGGTCGGTCTGTCCGGCGCTATTTGGCCCCGTGCTATTTAGCGTATGTGACGGTAACATGGCAAAGCGCCGGAGGGTCACAGTGCGGCGCTCCGGGCCGAGAGGCCGGGTCAAAGGGAAGTCAACAGCGAGAGCTCACCATGCCAATCCTGAACCGCGCCGCCGAAATGCAGCAGGAAATCGCCGGCTGGCGCCGGCACCTGCACCAGCATCCGGAGCTCAATTTCGACGTCTTCAAGACGGCGGCCTTCGTCGCTGAGAAACTGAAGGCGTTCGGCTGCGACGAAGTGGCGACCGGCATCGGCAGGACCGGGGTGGTCGGCATCATCCGCGGTCGTCTGGGCCAAGGGCCGGTCATCGGGCTGCGCGCCGACATGGACGCGCTGCCGATCAACGAGATCACCGGCAAGCCCTACGCCTCGACGACCCCCAACACAATGCACGCCTGCGGCCATGACGGCCACACCGCCATGCTTCTCGGCGCCGCCAAGTACCTCGCCGAAACGCGCAATTTCGCTGGCTCGGTCGCCGTCATCTTCCAGCCCGCCGAGGAAGGCGGCGGCGGCGGCAACGAAATGGTCAAGGATGGCATGATGGACCGGTTCGGGATCGAAAAGGTGTTCGGCATGCACAACATGCCTAGCCTGCCCGTCGGCCATTTCGCCATCCGCCCCGGCCCGATCATGGCGGCGACGGCCGAGTTCACCATCCGCGTCAAGGGCCGCGGCGGCCATGCGGCGATGCCGAACACCACCATCGACCCGATCGTCATTGCCAGCCATCTCGTCGCCGCGCTGCAAACCATCCCCTCGCGCAACGCCGATCCGGTCGAGGCGCTGGTGGTATCGGTGACGAAGTTCCATGCCGGCGACGCCTACAACGTCATCCCCGAGGAGGCCGAAATCGCCGGCACCGTGCGCACGCTGAAGAAGGAAGTGGCCAAGCTGGCCGAGAAGCGCATCCACGAAATCTGCGCCGGCCTCGCCGCTACCTACGGCGCCGAAATCGACCTCGACTACGACGCCAACTACCCGGTGACGTTCAACCACGCCGAGGAGACCGCCTTCGCCGGCGACGTGGCGGCTTCCGTCGCCGGCGAGGCGCAGGTGATCCGCGCCATGCCGCCGGTCATGGGCGGCGAGGATTTCTCCTACATGCTGGAGGCAAGGCCAGGCGCCTTCATCTTCATCGGCAACGGCGAAAGCGCCGGCCTTCACCATCCCGCCTACGACTTCAACGACGAGGTGATCCCGCACGGCGTCAGCTACTGGGTGAAGATCGCCGAGAGCGCCTTGGCAGCCTGATGCTGCACGGACGACCGCCGGCATTTTTCGGATGATTTCTGGTAAGAAGGTTGGTACAGGTCGGCCAGGTCCACGTAGCTCAGTCGGATAGAGCACAGGATTCCTATTGAATTGGGCGCTGCGCGCGGAAACGGCGCAGCGGATCTGCTCAAAGTCGGGGAAAGCTCACGTTGCTTCGGCAGCCTGCCAATCCCGAGCCAAGCCCGGTGAGAACCGGGAAGGTGTAGAGACTGGACGGGCAGCACCTTAAGGCCTTGGGGCCCATGGTGAAGGGACAGTCCAGACCACGAACGCCGCCCGGTCGGGTGGCGGCGGCGAAAGCCGAAGTGGGATGAATCCTGGGGTCGCAGGTTCGAATCCTGCCGTGGACACCATTTTTTCCGAAGCGCCGGCCGGCCGCCAATGTCACAGGCCCTCAGGCAAAACTTCTCGCGCCGGCCAAAGCGCGCGCCTGCGTTTACGCTCCGTAAACCATGACTGGCCGACCTTGCCGGCATGGCACACCTGATTCCCTTTCCCCTTGGTTCGCGCACCGCGCTCGTCCGCTCCATCGTGGACGATCTTGAATGCGTGCATGGTCCCGCCGCGAACGCATTCTGGCGCACCCGTATCGCCGAAATCGTCGCCGGCATGCGCGCCGACGGGCTGGAGGACGGCGCGATCCGGGAAGAAATCCTCAACCTCCAGGACGCCATCCAGGCGGAATTGTGCGAGCGCGGCGCGCTGGCCAAGAGCCGGGCGTAGGGCGGCAAGGCCGCCGCCAAATCAGTGCCTTCGCGACAACTGCCGGGTGGCTGCCTCCAGGCCGGCCAGCGTCAGCCCGAACATGCGGTTGCCGAAAATCTCGCGGATCATGCCGGTGGAATGCGTGTAGCCCCAGTGCTTTTCCGGCACCGGGTTCAGCCATACCGCATGCGGCCACTGCACCAGCATGCGCGATAACCACACGCTGCCGGCCTCCTGGTTCCAGTGCTCCACCGAGCCGCCCGGCTGCATAATCTCGTAAGGACTCATGGCGGCATCTCCCACGAACACCGCCTTGTAGTCCGGCCCGTATTTGTGGATCAGGTCGAAGGTGGGGACGGTCTCGAAACGGCGGCGGTTGTCCTTCCAGACGCCTTCGTAGACGCAGTTGTGGAAGTAGAAGAAATCGAGTTGGCGAAACTCGGCTTTGGCTGCCGAAAACAGTTCCTCCACCACCCGGATGTGATCGTCCATCGACCCGCCGACATCGAGGAACATCAACAGCTTCACCGCATTGCGCCGCTCGGGCCGCGTCCTCACGTCGAGATAGCCGTGCTCGGCGGTGGCGTGGATGGTGCCGGGAAGATCGAATTCCTCCTGCGCGCCCTCTCGCACCCAGCGGCGCAGGCGCTTCAGCGCGACTTTGATGTTGCGGGTGCCGAGTTCGACCGTGTCGTCGAAATTCCTGAATTCGCGCTTGTCCCATACCTTGACCGCCCGGCGGTTGCGGCTTTCGTGCTGGCCGATGCGGATGCCTTCCGGGTTGTAGCCGTAGGCGCCGAAGGGCGAGGTGCCGCCGGTACCGATCCATTTCGAGCCGCCCTGGTGGCGCCCCTTCTGCTCCTCCAGCCGCGCCTTGAGCGTTTCCATCAGCTTGTCGAAGCCGCCGAGCGCCTCGACAAGCTTCTTCTCCTCCTCGGAAAGATGCTTTTCGGCAAGCCGCCGCAGCCATTCCTCGGGAATTTCGGCGACATCGACGCCCCCCTGCCCGCCGATCGCCTCCACTCCCCTGAAGACATGGGCGAAGACCTGGTCGAAACGGTCGATATGGCGCTCGTCCTTCACCAGCGCCGCGCGGGCGAGGTAATAAAAACCTTCGACGTCGTAGTCGACCAGCCCGGTTTGCAGCCCTTCCAGCAGCGACAGGTATTCCCGCAGCGAAACTGGAATTTTCGCCGCTTTCAGTTCGAGGAAGAAGGGGACGAACATTCTAGAGCAGATCGTATTCGATGAAGCCGGTCCGCCGCGCCACGCGGTCGTAGAGTTTTCGCGCCGTGGCGTTGGTTTCGTGCGTCATCCAATAGACGTTGGTGACGCCGATTTTCGCTGCCTCCTGCCGCACCGCCTCGATTAGGGCGGCGCCGACACCCTTGCCGCGTGCCTCGGGGTCGGCGAACAGGTCCTGCAGGTAGCAGTTGTTGACCAGCGACCAGCCCGAGCGGTGGTAGAGGTAATGCGTCAGCCCGACCGCCTTGCCGTCCAGATGCGCGATAAAACCCTTCGGCTCGAACTCGCCGCCGCTGAACAGCCGCTTCCAGGTGGTCGCATAGACCTCGTCCGGCAGTTTCGTCTTGTAGAAATCGAGATAGGCGCTCCACAAGCGACGCCACTCGGCATGGTCGGCCTGTTCGAGGGGGCGGATGGTGATGGCGGTCATTCGGCTTTCTCCCTGGCACCCGTGCTGCGGACGTTCACCCCTGCCTTCGCGCCATGAAGGCGAGGCGTTCGAACAAATGCACATCCTGCTCGTTCTTCAACAGCGCGCCATGCAGCTTCGGCAGCGCGCTTTTGGCATCGGCGCGCAAATCCTCAGGTGCGATGTCGTCGGCGACCAGCAGCCGGATCCAGTCGAGCGCTTCCGATGTCGACGGCTTCTTCTTCAGGCCCGGAACTTCCCGTATCTCGTAGAAGCGGGTCAGCGCCGCGCGCACGAGGTTCTGCTTGATGCCCGGATAATGCACCTCGACGATGCGGTGCAGCGTCTCCACGTCGGGGAAGCGGATATAGTGGAAGAAGCAGCGGCGCAGGAAGGCGTCGGGCAGTTCCTTCTCGTTGTTGGAGGTGATGATGACGATGGGGCGCACGGCTGCGCGGATCGTCTCGCCGGTCTCGTAGACGAAGAACTCGTTTCTATCGAGTTCCTGCAACAGGTCGTTGGGAAACTCGATATCGGCCTTGTCGATCTCGTCGATCAGGAGAACCACCTTCCTGCCCGCCGCAAAGGCGTCCCACAATTTGCCGCGCTTGATGTAGTTGCCGATGTCGTTGAAGCGCTCGTCGCCGAGCTGGCTGTCGCGCAATCGCGACACCGCGTCATATTCGTAGAGCCCCTGCTGCGCCTTGGTGGTGGACTTGATGTTCCATTCGATGAGGTCGAGCCCGAGCGACGCCGCCACCTGCCTCGCAAGCTCCGTCTTGCCCGTGCCCGGCTCGCCCTTGACCAGCAGCGGCCGTTCCAGCGCGATCGCCGCATTTACCGCCACCATCAGATCCTTGTCGGCGACATAGGCCGCCGTGCCTTCGAAGCGCATTCTTTTTTCTTCCCGTTGGTAGAGCGAACCTATGAAGGCCGGGCAGCCGCCGCAAGGGCCGGTGGCCTCTGCGCCATGAAGCCACGGAAGCGATCGCCATCTGGCGGAACCGTCGCGACAGGCCTATATTGGCGGCGACGGTCTGTGTCTCGCGGCAGGAGTTCATATTCCCCGGGGCCTTATTGATCCCTAGGGAGCTGTCCCTGTCCAGACTCGTGGGTTTGGGCACACGGCGCCCACCTACTTTGTAGGTTCCCGGGATCGCTTCTCCACCGGTTGCATGGATCGTCACCCCTCCCGATGTTCGGGGTGGCAGGGGCGCGGCGAATCTTGGGGAGACATTCCCTACGTCGTTTCCGGACCTTCCCTTCGCGCCAATCCTTGCTACCTTTGCGCGCATGACGTCACCCAAGGAACTGAAGCAGCATTTCCGCAAAGAGGCGCTGGCGCGCCGCGACAATCTCGACCCCGTATGGCGGATCGAGCAGGCGCTGCACATCTCCGAGACCATGTCGGCAGCCATCGCCGTCGAGCCCGGCCAGGTGGTTTCCGGCTATTGGCCGATGCGCTCGGAGATCGACGTGCGCCCGCTGCTTTATTCCCTGGCCGAGCGGCGCGCGCGGCTTTGCCTGCCGGCCATCCTCGACAAGACCACCATGGTTTTTCGCGAACTCGTGCGCGGCGCACCGCTGGTAGCGATGGGTTTCGGCACTTTCGGCCCCGACGCGACGGCAGAAGTGCTCGACCCCGCCGTGATGCTGGTGCCGCTCGCCGCCTTCGACGCGCGCGGCCACCGCATCGGCTATGGCGGCGGCTTCTATGACAGGGCCATCGAGCGGCTCGTCGGCGCCGGCAAGCCGCCCCACCTGATCGGCATCGCCTTCGACTGCCAGGAGGTCGAGCGCGTTCCGGAAGAACCGCACGACGTCATGCTGGCCGAGATCCTGACCGAAAGCGGCTTGCGCCGCTTCGCGCCACGGCCTTAGATACCTTTCTTTGTCACGCATGATCTTTGGCGAAAAGTCATGCAGCTTTTCGGGATCATGGCATGCGACTTCTCTTCCTCGGCGATATGGTGGGCAAGACCGGGCGCACGGCGGTGCAGGAGCAGTTGCCGGGGCTGATTTCCGACTTCAGGCTGGATTTCGTCATCGTCAACGGCGAGAACGCGGCCGGCGGCTTCGGCATCACGGAAGAGATTTTCCAGGCGACGATCGGCGCCGGCGCCGATGTCGTCACCACCGGCAACCATGTCTGGGACAACCGCGACGCCCTGAACTTCGCCCCGCGCGAGCAGCGCTTCCTGCGCCCCTCCAATTTCCCGAAGGGCACGCCCGGCAAGGGTTCGGGCGTCTACATGGCGAAGAACGGCGCCCGCGTGCTGGTCGCCAACATCATGGGCCGGGTGTTCATGCATCCCGAACTGGACGATCCGTTCCAGGCCGGCGAGCGGGAGCTTGCGGCCTGCCCGCTCGGTGAGCAGGCCGACGCCGCGATCGTCGACTTCCACGCCGAGGCGACCTCGGAAAAGATGTGCTTCGCCCATTTCGTCGACGGCCGCGTGTCGCTGGTGGTCGGTACGCATACGCACCAGCCGACCGCCGATCACCAGATCCTCAACGGCGGCACAGCCTATATTTCGGATGCCGGCATGTGCGGCGACTACGATTCCTCGCTCGGCATGGACAAGGACGAGCCGCTCAACCGCTTCCTCTCGAAAGTGCCTAAGGGCCGCTTCGAAGCGGCCAACGGTCCTGCTACCCTGTGCGGCGTCGGCGTCGACATTTCCGACCGCACCGGCCTGGCCGAAAGGATCGCGCCGTTCCGCCGCGGGCCGAGGCTAGAAGAAACGGCCCCCTCCTTCTGGTAACGCCACCTGAAAATTTCGGCGGCCGGCGGTTGAAGAAGAAAAAAGCGCGCCTATTTCGGTTGAAATTCCGAGATATATAAAGTTCCAAGACACGCCACAGCAGGAACGCCGCCATGATGCCGATGATCGACTTTCTGGCGCCGCACTTCGCCTTTGTCGGCGATCCGACCGCCTGGGTGGCGCTGGCGACGCTGGTCGTGCTCGAAATCGTTCTCGGCATCGACAACCTGATCTTCATCTCGATCCTGACCAACAAGCTGCCGGAGGCGCAGCGCAAGCCGGCGCGCCGGCTCGGCATCTCGGCGGCGCTGGTCATGCGCCTGATCCTGCTCGCCACCATCTCCTTCATCGTGCAACTGACCGAACCGGTGTTCTCCGCCTTCGGCCACGGCTTTTCATGGCGCGACGTGATCCTGGTCGCGGGCGGCCTGTTCCTGGTCTGGAAGGCGACCAGGGAAATCCACCACACGGTCGATCCGGCAGATCACGGCGAGGCGATGCTGGGCAAGACGCTGCAATTGTCGCTCGGCGGCGCCATCTTCCAGATATTGCTGCTCGATCTCGTCTTCTCGATCGATTCCATCATCACCGCCGTCGGCATGACCGACGAGATCGCCATCATGTACATCGCCGTCATCGTGGCGGTGACGGTGATGATGCTGGCGGCCACGCCGCTGGCCGACTTCATCGCCAGGAACCCCAGCATCGTCATGCTGGCGCTCGGCTTCCTGCTGATGATCGGCATGACGCTGATCGCCGACGGCATGGGCTTCCACGTGCCCAAAGGCTACATCTACGCCGCGATGGGTTTTTCGGCGCTGGTGGAGGCGCTCAACATGCTGGCGCGCAACCGCAAGGCAAAGCGCGGCGACAGCCTCTGAGCGGGACCGGCCGCCCGAACGCAAAACGGCCATGTACCGATCGACCTGCTGGACGAATTGAGCCGATTTATCTATAAGCCACGCCATTATCGAAACGCCTCGGACTGTCCCTGTGCGCCCTTCCGCCGGTGCCCGACAGCCCGACCGCCGCGAAGACGACAGGAGTCCCATGGCCGGCCATTCACAGTTCAAGAACATCATGCACCGCAAGGGTCGTCAGGACGCGGTGAAGTCGAAGCTGTTTTCCAAGCTGGCGCGCGAAATCACCGTCGCCGCCAAGATGGGCACGCCCGACCCGGCGATGAACCCGCGCCTCCGGCTCGCCGTGCAGGCGGCCAAGGCCGAATCGATGCCGAAGGACAACATCCAGCGCGCCATCAACAAGGCGGCCGGCGGCGACACCGAGAGCTACGAGGAAGTGCGCTACGAGGGCTACGGCCCCGGCGGCGTCGCGCTGATCGTGGAAGCGCTGACCGACAACCGCAACCGTTCCGCCTCCAACGTGCGCGCCGCCTTCACCAAGGCGGGCGGGGCGCTCGGCGAAACCGGCTCGGTGTCGTTCATGTGGGACCGCGTCGGCGAGATCTATTATCCGGCCTCCACCGGCAACGCCGACAAGCTCATGGACGCGGCCATCGAGGCCGGCGCCGACGATGTCGAATCCGACGAGGAAGGCCACACGGTCTACTGCGCCTTCGAGGCGCTCGGCGACGTGTCCAAGGCGCTGGAGACGGCGCTTGGCGAGGCTCAGACAGTCAAGGCCATCTGGAAGCCGAAGAACAACGTGCCGGTCGACGAGGAGCGGGCGCAATCGCTGATGAAGCTGGTCGCCACGCTGGAAGACGACGATGACGTGCAGAACGTCTACGCCAATTTCGAGGTGGATGACGAAACCCTGGCCAAGCTCAGCGCCGCATGAGCGACGCGGCGGCAGCCACCGCCTCGCCGGCCGGCTAGCCGGCGCATGGCCGCCGTCGGTGAGACGCCCGAGGCCGGGCGCTATGCGGCCTTCCGGCACCGGCCGTTCCTGAGCTACTGGGCGGCGCGCTTCCTCGGCAACTTCTCCACCCAGATCGTCTCGGTCGCCGTCGGCTGGCAGATGTACGACCTGACCCGCGACCCGTTCGACCTCGGCCTGGTCGGCATCGTCCAGTTTCTGCCTTCCCTGCTCCTCGTGCTGGTCACCGGCGTCATCGCCGACCGCTTCGGCCGACGCCTGATCATGGCAAGCGCGATCGCGGTGGAAGCGGCCTGCGCCGCCGCCCTGCTCGCGCTCACCTTGCATGGCGGCATGGGGGCGCTGCCCATCTTCGCCGTGCTCGCCATGTTCGGCGTCGCCCGCGCCTTTTACGGCCCCGCCTCGTCCTCGCTGTTCGCCAACCTGGTCCCGCCCGAGGATTTCGCCAACGCCATCGCCTGGAACTCGTCGGCGTGGCAGATGGCGACCATTACCGGGCCGGTGGCCGGCGGCCTGCTCTACGGCCTGTCGGCCGAGGCCGCCTATGCCACGGCGGCCATGCTGATGGTGATCGCCGCCGCGCTGATCTTCACCATCCCGAAACCGGCGCAGCGCGGCGAAACCGCCCGGCCGACGCTGGAAACCCTGTTCGCCGGCTTCAGCTACATCCGCGGTGAGAAGGTCGTGCTCGGCGCGATCTCGCTCGACCTGTTCGCGGTGCTCCTGTCCGGCGCGACGGCGCTGCTGCCGGTCTATGCGCGCGATATCCTCGAACTCGGCCCGTGGGGCCTCGGCCTGTTGCGCTCGGCTCCCGGCATCGGCGCCATCTGCGTGGCGATCTGGCTCGCAGGCCACCCGATCCGCAACCACGCCGGCGCGACCATGCTCGGCTTCGTCGGCCTGTTCGGCGTCGTCACCGTGGTGTTCGGCCTCTCCACCGTCACCTGGCTGTCGATCCTGGCGCTGGCGCTGCTCGGCGCCACCGACATGTTCAGCGTCTATGTGCGCGAAACCCTGATCCAGCTATGGACGCCGGACGCGGTGCGTGGGCGCGTCAACGCGGTGAACCAGGTGTTCGTCGGCGCCTCCAACGAACTGGGCGAATTCCGCGCCGGCGCCATGGCCGCCCTCATCGGCACGGTGCCGGCGGTGGTGGTCGGCGGCATCGGCGCGGTCGCGGTCGCCGGCCTGTGGGCGTGGCTGTTCCCGGCGCTGCGCAAGGTGCAGCATCTCGACGGCCGCCACTAAACTCAGCGTCAGCGTGGCATCGGCTTGCCGAAGACTGTCGTCAGGAACTCGCCCAGCCAGCGCCTGAGTTGCATGTCCCAGACCAGCCGCCCGCCCAGATGCTCGCGGCCGGCCTGTGCGCCCGGCAGCACGAAGCGATGCGCGCCGTGCACCACCCAGCGATGCATCATCATGCGCGTCAACTCGGCATGGAACTGGATGCCCCAGGCGTTTTGCCCGTAGCGGAAGGCCTGGTTCGGATAGGCCTGCGACCTCGCCAGCAGAACGGCGTCGCGCGGCAACGAAAAGCCCTCGCGGTGGAACTGGTAGACGTGCCGCGGCCACGTCATCAGCCGGGCACCCTCGTCGGTCGCCTCGAGCGGATACCAGCCGATTTCCACCAGCCCGTCGCCGTGGCCCGCCACCTTGCCGCCGAGATGGTTGACCAGCATCTGCGCGCCGAGGCAGATGCCGAGGAAGGGTCGGTTTTCCTTCAGCGGAACCGCCAGCCAGTCCGTCTCGCGGCGGACGAATTCCTCGCTGTCGTTGGCGCTCATCGGGCCGCCGAACATCACCGCGCCGGCATGGTTTTCCAGCGTGTCGGGCAGCGGATCGCCAAGCGGCGGCCTGCGGATGTCGAGATCGAACCCCGCTTCGGCGAGCATCTGGCCGACACGCCCCGGGCTCGACGTTTCCTGATGCAGCACGATCAGAATCTGCGGCCGGTCAGTCGGTGTTGGCATATTCCTGAAAAAGCCCCGAAATTCCTGCGTCCGGCCTAATCGTCGCCGGACGCGTCCCCGCCAGCAGCCTTCTGCCGCGCCTCTATCCGGTCGCGCCGCTCGACATCGAGCAGTTCGGCGACGCGCCACACCACGTTGTCTTCCAGCTCATGCAATTCGCCGTCGGCGTAGACGATCTCCCACATCATGCCGATGAAGGCCTTTCGGGCGTCGGCGTCGAGATGGCGCTTGAGCACGCTGGTGAAGGCATAGAGGTCGATCGCCTCGTTGTCGGCCTCTTCGCCGGCCTTGGCGAGCGCATCGAGTTCGCCCCCTACGACCCCGTAGGTCTTGGAAAGCACCGCCTTGAAACGCGCCCACTCAACGTCCTGGCGTAAGCCATCGGCATCCATGACATGGTAGAGCAGGGCCGAGGCTGCCACGCGCGGATCTTCCTCGCGCGCACCGTCATGCCCGCGCCCGCCGGGCAAATCCCTCAGGAAGGATAATACGCGCTCGAACATCCGTTTCATCCCGATTCGCTACAGGATGTAGCGAATAAACGGATCACGATCAAAACAAACGAAAGCGATTGGCCGTTTTCTCCTGCATTTCCGCTTCCTCCGGATCGATGCCGGGGTCGTCCGGGAGCCGTGTGGGCAAGCCCGGCGCTTCCTCCGGCTCCTCGGCCTCGGCGGGAGCGGCAGCACGTTCGGCTGCCGTCACGGGCGCCATGACCTCTCCGGCGTCGTCCTCGCCGGCATCCACCGTCGCGGGCGACGGTTTCGGCGCCGCAGGCATCACGGGCGCGGCGAGCACCGGCGCGCCGGCTTCCGCTTCATCGCTTTCGATCAACTGGCCGAGCCGTTCCACCGGCGCGCGCCATTCGAAGGCGTCGAGCCGGCCGGTGACCGGCGAAACCGGTGCCCAGCGCTCTGAAATCACGCCGTCGGCCACCCATGCAGGATCGCGCGGCGCACGCACGGCCTTGGCCAGAAGCTGCCGCACCTTGCCCTGATCGCCGGTCTCGGCTTCCTCGATATCGGCCAGCAGCAGATAGGCGCCCTCGCGTCGGTCGATGCGAATCGCCGCTTCCGCCGAGCGGCGGGCCTCGGCGAATTCCTGTGCATCGAGCGCGGCGCGCGCCACCGCCATCGCCGATTCGGCGTTGTTCTTCCTCAGATCCTGCAATTTGCGGGCGCGGTGCAGCCGATCCAGCGCGGCATCGCCCGGCCGGGCGTGAAGATAGAGGTCGGCGATCTCGGGATGCGGCTCGGCCTTCCACGCCGCTTCGAGGATTTTCGAGCCCTTGCGCACATCGTTGTTGCGAAACAGCGCCCGGGCCGCCGTCGCCGCCGCCGGCTCGAAACCGGGCCGCAGCCGGTTGGCCT
>JBASAA010000043.1:0-29127 GCA_049650385.1 Mesorhizobium sp. | reverse complement strand
CCGGCTGGCGGCCTTCCGGCTTGAGGCCGACGCGCTTGCGGGCCGCCCCGGCCGCGATGGCGGCGCGCAGGGCGTCGCCGCCGACGAAGGTGCCGGTAGTGCGGATTTCCTTGGGGATCGCCCACATCAGCCCGGCGTCGACGGGATTGGTGTCGGGGCCGATGTCTTGTCCATGCAGGCAAAGCCCGGCTTCCAGCCGAAGACTGTCGCGGGCGGCGAGGCCGATCCACTGCACGCGCTCGTCCTCGAACAGCCTTGCGATCAGTTCGCGGGCGTCTGCTTCCGGCAGGCCGATCTCGAAGCCGTCCTCGCCGGTGTAGCCCGAGCGGGTCAGGAACCAGTCCTTTTCCGGCTCGATGCCGTGCATGAACACCAGCGATCCGGCCTCGATGCCGGCGCGCGAAAGCACGGCCGCCGCGTCCGGCCCCTGAAGCGCCAGGAATACGCGGTCGAGCGGGGTGACGCGCACGTCGAAGCCGACGGCGACGGCCTTCAGATGCGCTTCGTCGGCGGCCGCGTTGCCGGCGTTGGCCACGACCATGAAGCGGGTGTCGCCAAGCCGGGTGACGATCAGATCATCGAGAATGCCGGCCCTTTCGTCCAGAAGCAGCGTGTATTTGGATTGCGAGGGCGTGAGCGCGCCAGCATCGAGCGGGCAGGCGCGATCGAGAAATGCAATCGCATCCGGCCCCTCCACCTCGAACAGCTTCATGTGCGAGATGTCGAACAGGCCGGCGTGCTCGCGCACGTGAAGGTGTTCCTTCATGACGCCGGCCGGATAGGTCAGCGGCATCGACCAGCCCGCGAACGGGCCGAATTTGGCACCGGCGGCTTGGTGAATGTCTTCTAGGGGGAGGTGTCTTGTGTCATCGCCCGTCATGTCGTCTCCAGAAAAAGCACGTGATCAGCCGCACGGTGGCGACCGGTTCGTGCCCCTCTGTCTGAAGCCTGAGAGACTGGCACCGCCGGAATCCCGGCTGCGCTTACACCTTCGGCGCGAGGCATTCGCGCCTCGACTTTCCAGAGCGTCGTTTCCCGTCGACGGTTCTTTTGCCTGAGAGATTTCGGGCGATTTCCCCTTCGGCGGCAGCTTTCGCTGCTCTCTCCCGCAAACGGTAGGACCGGTGAAGGCCCCTGACGCGCTCTCCATAGCCTAGGGGCGACGCTTTGTCACCTAGGGGCGACACAAGCGGCGAGAATTATTCACGAAGCTATGGAGAGCAGCGTTTTCAGCGGCCGTAGGCGGGTACCCGCCTATCCAGTTCGCTTTCGATCTGGCCGATGAGATGGCCTGTTTCGACATGCAACTGCTTCAGCCGGATCAACCGGTTCTCGAACGCGTCGTCGAAGGCGCTCGATTCGGTTTCCTTCGGACCCAGGCCGATGCCATGGAGCAGCCAGGACAGGCTGACCCCCAGGACGCCTGACAGCAGCGACAGTCGCCGCGACCCGGGCTGGGAACGATCCGTTTCCCAGGCATTGATGGTTGCGCTCTTTACGCCGAGACGCCAGGCCAGTTCCCTGGTGGTAAGCCCGGCAGCGTCGCGGGCTCGCGAAAAACGGCCGCCGAACGTATCGTTATCCGGCTTTTGTTCGAAAATATTCGGTGTGTCGGACACCCGATGCACCTCCTGATGGCTTGTGTTTGATTGATCCCGCCGAACGGACAAGCATAAGGGCGGAGGCCCGAGGTGCAAGGTTCAGATCAAGGATTTTCCCTAAGCTGTTGGAATCGCTTGGAAGTAAATGCTGTTTCGGGTCGTTTAGCCGCCCAGGCTGACGGCGAGGTTGACGGCTGCGGCGACGATCACGGTGTTGAAGAAGAACGCGACGATGGAGTGCAGCAGCGCGATTCTGCGCATCCGCGTCGTGGTAATCGCAGTGTCGGCGGTCTGGGCCGTCATGCCGATCACGGTCGAGAAATAGAGAAAATCCCAGCCTTTCGGCCGCTCGGTTCCGGGGAACTCAAGGCCGCCGACCGGAATCTTCCTGCCCGGCTTGCCTTGCGTGGCTGCCTTTTCGTCGTCCATCCAGTAGATGTGGGCGTAGTGCAGGGCGGCCATGGTATGGATGGTGAACCAGCCGAGCGGGATCGAAAGCAGCGCGAAGGTGAGCGCCGCCGCCCCGGCGCTTTCCTTGCTGTTGATCAATTGGAAGAGGGAAATCGTAGCCACCCCGACGACGATCAGCGTCACCAGGAAGATCACGACGACCGGCTGGTCGGTGGCGCGGGCGTTGCGGCTCAGATAGTCGGCACTGAGCAGCGGCATCTGCCACAGCACCAGCGCGATATAGGCAATGAAGAAGGCGTTGGCGCCGATGGAATAGGCCAGCGGCGCGTGGAAAAGCAGCGCGACCAGCAGTGCGAGCACGCCGATGCAGGCCGAGACGGCGAACTGCATGTGGCGATGCAAGGGTCTCTTTTCCGGCGCGGAAACCATGGTCAGGAAGCTGTGGCGGATTTCAGCGCACGCCGCAAGATGCGGTCCAGTTCGCCGAGGAAGCGCGAGCGGTCCTGCGGCGAAAAGCCAACGTTGTAGCCCTTGCTTTCGCCGGTTTCACGCAGATGCTGCTTCAGGTTGCGCATGGCCACCGCCATGCCGATGGTTTCAGGCGTGAAGGGACGCCCGGTCGGCCCCAGCACATGCGCGCCGAGCGCCACCGCGCGGGCGGCGAGCGGGATGTCGGCCGTGATGACGACATCGTTTTCCCGGGCATTTTCGACGATCCAGTCGTCGGCCGCATCGGCACCCTTCGAGACGACGACGTTGCGGATCATCGGGTTGCGCGATGGCCGCAGGCCGCCGTTCGCCACATAGGTGACGGCGATGCCGTGGCGCTCTCCCACCTTCTCCACCTCGGCCTTCACCGGGCAGGCGTCGGCATCGACGAAGATGGTGGGCTGCGCCACGGGCAAGTAACCTCAGTAGACGACGACGGAGCGGATCGACTTGCCCTGGTTCATCAGGTCGAAGCCCTTGTTGATGTCGTCCAGCGGCATGGTGTGGGTGATCATCGGGTCGATCTGGATCTTGCCCTCCATGTACCAGTCGACGATCTTCGGCACGTCGGTGCGCCCGCGCGCGCCGCCGAAGGCCGTGCCCATCCAGCTGCGCCCGGTGACCAACTGGAACGGGCGGGTGGAAATTTCCTGGCCGGCGCCGGCGACGCCGATGACCACCGACTTGCCCCAGCCGCGATGCGAGGCTTCCAGCGCCTGGCGCATGACTTTGGTGTTGCCGGTGCAATCGAACGTGTAGTCCGCGCCGCCGATCTGGTCCGCCCCGCGCTTGGTCATGTTGACGAGGTGGGGCACGATGTCACCGTCGACTTCCTTCGGGTTGACGAAATGCGTCATGCCGAAGCGTTCGCCCCATTCCTTCTTGTCGTTGTTGAGGTCGACGCCGATGATCATGTCGGCGCCGGCGAGCCTCAGGCCCTGGATGACGTTGAGCCCGATGCCGCCCAGCCCGAAGACGATGGCCGTCGCGCCGATCTCCACCTTGGCGGTGTTGATGACCGCGCCGATGCCGGTGGTGACGCCGCAGCCGATGTAGCAGATCTTGTCGAAGGGGGCGTCCGGATTGACCTTGGCCAGTGCGATCTCCGGCAGCACGGTGAAGTTCGAGAAGGTCGAGCAGCCCATGTAGTGGAACAGCTTCTCGCCACCGACGGAGAAGCGGCTGGTGCCGTCGGGCATCAGGCCCTGGCCCTGCGTGGCGCGGATCGCCGTACACAGATTGGTCTTGCGCGACAGGCAGGACGGGCACTGGCGGCATTCGGGCGTGTAGAGCGGGATGACGTGGTCGCCCTTCCTGAGCGAAGTCACGCCCTTGCCGACGTCGACGACGATACCGGCGCCCTCGTGGCCTAGGATGGCGGGGAAGATGCCTTCCGGATCGGCGCCCGACAGGGTGAACTCGTCGGTGTGGCAGATGCCGGTCGCCTTGATCTCGACCAGCACCTCGCCTTCGCGCGGGCCTTCGAGGTCGACCTCCATGATCTCCAGCGGCTTTCCGGCGCCCACGGCTACGGCGGCACGAGTCTTCATCAGGCAATTCTCCAGTACGATTCGATAAATTGGATGGGTTGGCCGCAAGGCTAGCAGCCAAGGGCGTCGGCGGGAACCCTGGGCACGTCCTGTCCACACGACAGGACACTGTCGCCGGCTTATTGCCTGCTTGAGCGTTGCTGCGGGAACCCATACAAGAAGAACTTTCGGAGGGGATATCGCCGGTATGTTTTCGAAAATCCTGATCGCCAACCGTGGCGAGATCGCCTGCCGCGTCATCAGGACCGCGCGCAAGATGGGGATAGCCACGGTCGCGGTCTATTCGGATGCGGACCGGCAGGCCGTGCATGTGGCCATGGCCGACGAGGCGGTGCATATCGGGCCGGCTCCGGCGGCGCAGAGCTATCTGGTCGCCGAAAAGATCATCGCCGCCTGCAAGGCAACCGGTGCGGAGGCCGTTCACCCCGGCTACGGCTTCTTGTCGGAGCGCGCCTCCTTCTGCGAGGCGCTGGAGGCTGAGGGCATCGTCTTCATCGGTCCCAAGCCGAAGGCGATCCGCGCCATGGGCGACAAGATCGAATCGAAGAAGTTCGCCAGCGAGGCCAAGGTCAGCACGGTGCCGGGTTTTCTCGGCGTCATCGAGGATGCCGACCACGCCGAGAAAATAGCCGGCGAGATCGGCTACCCGGTGATGATCAAGGCCTCCGCCGGCGGCGGCGGCAAGGGCATGCGCATCGCGTGGAGCGAGGCGGAAGTGCGCGACGGTTTCGACCGCGCCCGCTCGGAGGCGAAAAGCTCGTTCGGCGACGACCGCGTTTTCATCGAAAAGTTCGTGGTCGATCCGCGCCATATCGAGATCCAGGTGCTGGGCGACGCGCATGGCAACTGCATCTATCTCGGCGAGCGCGAATGCTCGATCCAGCGCCGCAACCAGAAGGTCGTTGAGGAGGCGCCGTCGCCGTTCCTGGATGCCGCAACCCGCAAGGCCATGGGCGAGCAGGCGGTGGCGCTGGCCAGGGCGGTGGACTACCAGAGCGCCGGCACCGTCGAGTTCATCGTCGATGCCGACAGGAACTTCTACTTCCTTGAGATGAATACGCGCTTGCAGGTCGAGCATCCGGTGACGGAACTCGTTACCGGCATCGACCTGGTCGAGCAGATGATCCGCGTCGCCGCCGGCGAGAAACTTACCCTCAGGCAAGCCGACATAAAGCTCAACGGCTGGGCCGTCGAAAGCCGCCTCTATGCGGAAGACCCGTACCGCAACTTCCTTCCCTCGATCGGGCGGCTGACGCGCTACCGGCCGCCGGAGGAAGGCAGGGAAGGCGACATCGTCGTGCGGAACGATACGGGCGTCACCGAAGGGTCGGAAATCTCCATGTTCTACGACCCGATGCTGGCCAAGCTGTGCACCTGGGCGCCGACGCGGCTTGCCGCCATCGACGCCATGTCGCAGGCGCTGGACGAGTTCGTCGTCGATGGCATCGAGCACAATATCCCGTTCTTGTCGGCGCTGATGCAGCATCCGCGCTGGCGCGAGGGGCGGCTTTCGACCGGCTTCATCGCCGAGGAATATCCCGACGGGTTTTCGCCGATCGTGCCCGACGCGCGGGAAAAGGCGGTGCTTGCCTCGGTCGCGATCGCGGTCGAACTGCTGCGCAAGGACCGGCTCGACCGGCTCGGCGGGCGGCTTGCGCCGCATTCGGGTGCGCTGAAGCGCCATTGGGTGGTGAAACTCGGCGAGGAGTATCTTGCGGCCGAAATCCTCGAAGGCATGATTTCCATTCCCATGGAGGTAGACCTGTCGATCGCCGGGGGCAAGGCGCTGACGGTTTCGTCGGACTGGCGGCCGGGCGACGCGGTGTGGCGCGGCACCGTGGGCGGCCGCGCGGTTTCGGCGCAGTCGCGGCCGCTGCCCAACGGCGTGCGTATCGCCTGGAAAGGCATGGCGGTGGACGCCCATGCGATGCTGCCGCGCACCGCCGAGCTTGAAAAACTGATGCCGGAGAAGGTGGCGCCCGATACCTCGAAGCTGCTTTTGTGCCCGATGCCGGGGCTGGTCATCTCGATCGCCGTCGCCGAGGGGCAGGAGGTCAAGGCCGGCGAGACGCTGGCGGTGGTCGAGGCGATGAAGATGGAGAACGTGCTGCGCGCCGAGCGCGACCTGACCGTGGCGAAGCTTGCCGCCAAGCCGGGCGACAGCCTCGCCGTCGATGCGATAATCATGGAATTCGCATAACCCACAGGCAATTGGGCCGACGCAGCCATTTTGCTGGACGGATGGGGCAGGGTTCCGGACAATGGACCTGATCTTTCCCCCCGAGTCCCGCGAGCGATTGACGATGGCAGAAGACGGATTTCAGAACGACACGCCGCCACAGGCGGCAGCCCCCGGCGGGCGGGCGTTCATCCACCTGCGCGTCCATTCCGCCTATTCGCTGCTCGAAGGCGCCTTGCAACTTGGCAAGATCATCGGCCATGCGGTGAAGGACGGGGCACCGGCCATCGCGATTGCCGACACCAACAACCTGTTTGGCGCGCTGGAATATGCGCAGAAGGCGGTCAAGGACGGCATCCAGCCGATCATCGGCTGCCAGGTCGACCTGGCGTTCTCGGGCGAGGAAGCCGAGGGGCAGCGCGACCGGCGCCGGCAGGGGCCGGAACTGCGGCCGCTGGTGCTGATCGCGGCGACGGAAGCGGGCTATGCCAACCTCGTGCGGCTGGTCAGCCGCGTCTATCTGGAAACGCCGTCCGGCGAACCGGTGCACCTGACCACGGCCATGGTGGAGGCAGGCTGCGAGGGCCTGATCTGCCTAACGGGCGGGCCGCGCGGGCCAATCGGCCATGCGCTGAAGCAGGAGCGCCGCGACCTTGCCGAGGCCCGCCTGCTTGCGCTGAAGGCGATGTTCGGCGACCGGCTCTATGTCGAACTGGAGCGCGTCGGCGCCTACGACCGCGCCATCGAGCAGGCGTCGATCGACCTGGCCTACAAGCACGAGCTGCCGCTGGTTGCCACCAACGAGGCCTTTTTCTCGTCGCGGGAGGACTACGAGGCGCATGACGCGCTGCTGGCCATCGCCGATGGCTCGGTGGTGGCCGCCGACAACCGCCGCCGCCTGTCGCCGGACAACTATCTGCGCAGCCAGGCCGACATGGTGGCCCTGTTTGCGGACCTGCCCGAAGCGCTCGACAATACGGTCGAGATCGCGCTGCGCTGCTCCTACTATCCGCAGACCCGCAAGCCGATCCTGCCGCGCTTTACCGGCGGTGACGTCGAGGACGCGGAAGCGGTCGTCAGGGCGGAAGCCGCCGAACTCACCCGGCAGGCGTGGGAGGGGCTGGACAAGCGCCTTGCCGTCCATGGCCCGACCGCCGGCCATACCGAGGAGCAATATCGCGAGCGGCTCGCCTTCGAGCTCGGCATCATCGAGCGCATGAAATTCCCGGGCTACTTCCTCATCGTCTCGGACGTCATCAAATGGGCGAAGGCGCACGGCATTCCCGTCGGGCCGGGGCGCGGTTCGGGCGCGGGCTCGCTGGTCGCCTATGCGCTGACCATCACCGACATCGATCCGCTGCGCTTCTCGCTGCTGTTCGAGCGCTTCCTCAATCCCGAGCGCGTGTCGATGCCGGACTTCGACATCGACTTCTGCCAGGACCGCCGCGAAGAGGTGATCCGCTACGTGCAGGGCCGCTATGGCCGCGACCAGGTGGGCCAGATCATCACCTTCGGAACGTTGCAGGCACGTGCGGTGCTGCGCGACGTAGGTCGCGTCCTTCAAATGCCCTACGGGCAGGTCGACCGGCTGTGCAAGATGGTGCCGCAGAACCCGGCGCATCCGGTTTCGCTGGGGCAGGCGATCGAGGGCGAGCCGCGCTTCGCCGAGGAGGTCGAGAAGGAACCGATCGTCCAGACGCTGCTCGACATGGCGCAGAAGCTGGAAGGGCTTTACCGCCACGCCTCCACGCACGCTGCCGGCATCGTCATCGGCGACCGGCCGCTGTCGGAACTGGTGCCGATGTACCGCGACCAGCGCTCGGACATGCCGGTCACCCAGTTCAACATGAAATATGTCGAGCAGGCCGGGCTGGTGAAATTCGACTTCCTCGGTCTGAAGACGCTGACGGTGCTGGACACCGCCGTCAAGCTGATCGCCCGGCGCGGCGTCGACATCGACCTCGCGCACATCCCGCTCGACGACGATAAGACCTATGCCATGCTGTCGCGGGGCGAGGTGGTCGGCGTGTTCCAGGTGGAAAGTGCCGGCATGCGCAAGGCGCTGCTCGGCATGAAGCCCGACTGCATCGAGGACATCATCGCGCTGGTGGCGCTGTACCGGCCGGGGCCGATGGAGAACATCCCGACCTACAACAATCGTAAGCACGGCGAGGAGGAGATCGCGTCGATCCACCCCAAGATCGACCATCTGGTGAAGGAGACGCAGGGCGTCATCGTCTACCAGGAACAGGTGATGCAGATCGCGCAGGAACTGGCCGGCTATTCGCTGGGCGAAGCCGACCTTCTGCGCCGCGCCATGGGCAAGAAGATCCGCGCCGAGATGGACAAGCAGCGCGAGCGCTTCGTCTCGGGCGCGGTCGAGCGCGGCGTCACCAAGCCGCAGGCCGATTTCATCTTCGACCTGCTGGCGAAGTTCGCCGACTACGGCTTCAACAAGAGCCACGCGGCCGCCTATGCGGTGGTGTCCTACCAGACGGCCTACCTCAAGGCGCATTACCCGGTCGAGTTCCTCGCTGCATCGATGACGCTCGACATGTCGAATACCGATAAGCTGGCCGACTTCCGGCAGGACGCGATGCGCCTCGGCATCGAGGTCGTTGCGCCCTCGGTGCAGTCCAGTTTCCGCGCCTTCGAGGTCGGCGAGAACCGCATCTTCTACTCGCTGGCGGCGTTGAAGGGCGTCGGCGACGCGGCGGTCGAGCACATCGTGGAAAAGCGCAAGGACGGCGTATTCAAGAGCCTTGCCGACTTCTGCGAGCGCATCGATCCCAAGATCGTGGGAAAGAGGGTGTTCGAAAGCCTGATCATGGCGGGTGCGCTCGATTGCTTCGGCGAGGACCGCGCCACCATGATGGCCGGGGTGGAGCGCATGATGGGGCTCGCCGCCCTTGCCCAGCAGAACGCGACCTCGGGGCAGGCCGACATTTTTGGCGCGTCGCTGGGGGCGCAGTCGCAGGCTTTGCACCTGCCCGCGACAGAGCCGTGGCTTGCGGCGGACCGGCTGCACCGGGAATTCCAGGTGGTGGGCTTCTATCTCTCGGCGCACCCGCTCGACGAGTACAAGGCGGCGCTGCAAAAGATGCGGGTGCAAAACTGGGCGGAGTTCTCGGCGGCTGTCAAGCGCGGGGCTTCCGCGGGTCGGCTCGCCGGTACCGTCTCGACCAAGCAGGAGCGAAAGACGCGCACCGGCAACAAGATGGGCGTCGTGATCTTTTCCGACAACACCGGCCAATACGAGGCGGTGCTGTTTTCCGAGGCGCTGGCGCAGTTTCGCGACCTGCTCGAACCGGGTCGCTCGGTGGTCATCACCGTTTCGGCGGAGGACCGTCCGGAAGGCGTCAACCTGCGCATCAACAGCGTGCAGTCGCTGGACGACGCCGCCGGCCGGGTGGAAAAGCAGCTGCGCATTTTCGTACGCGGTGCCGCTCCCGTCGATTCGCTCGCCGCCCGCCTTGGGCAAGGTGGCGAGGGCCAGGTCAGCATCGTCGTCTTGAAGGAGGAAGGGCAGGGCGAGGTCGAGGTGGCGCTGCCCAGCCGCTACCGCATCGACCACCGCATTGCCGCAGCCATCGGCGCGGTGCCGGGGGTGGTGGAGGTGGAACTGGTATAGGGGCGGTATGAGCAAGGACGCCGAAGCGGCGGAGCCGACCGGGCTTGCCGCGCTGAGGGACAGGCTGCGCCGAATCTATCATGGCACCACGCCGCTGGCATTCCGCTTCCGGCTGGCGACGATGGTCGTCGATATCGCCATCATCGCCTTCTTCATCGCCACGCCCGTCCTGCAGGAAACGCCGACGTTCCTGTGGCTGGATTATGCGGTCGCCGCGCTGGTCGCCGCCGACATGATCGCTCGGCTTCTTGCTTCCACCGACATGCCGCGCCTGATGCGGCAGCCGACCTTCCTGGTCGATTTCTTCATTCTCCTGACGCTGCTGTTTCCGACCGCGCTCGCCAATCTCGGCTTCCTGCGTATCCTGCGGCTATGGTCGCTGTCGCGCAGCGGGGCGTTGTGGCGGCACCTGGAAATGCGGCGCCTGAAGGTCTGGCGCGACGCCAGCCAGGCGGTGGTCAACCTGTTGACCTTCCTGCTGGTCGTCGCTGGCTTCGTCTACACCTTCTTCTTTCGCGACGGCTCCGGCTTCGCCGGCTATGTCGATGCGCTCTACTTCACCGTCGCCACGGTGACCACCACCGGCTTCGGCGACATCGTGCTGCCCGGAATCGGCGGCAAGCTGACGGCGATCGTCACCATGATCATCGGCATTTCGCTGTTCGTGCGGCTGGCGCAGTCGGTGTTCCGGCCAAACAAGGTGTTTTTTCCTTGCCCGGAATGCGGCTTGCAGCGCCACGAACCGGATGCGGTCCACTGCAAGGCCTGCGGCCATCTGCTCAATATCCCCGACAACAACGACTGATCCGGCCGGCATCCGGACCCCGGATTTGCCATTTCGGCCACGTTGCCTATAAGGCGCGTTCCCTTCAATGAACGCGCCGAAGCCAATGACCGTGCTTTCCACCCCCTATTACTTGATCGACGAGGCCCGGCTTCTCCAAAATATGGAGAAGATCGCCCGCCTGCGCGAGAAATCCGGCGCCAAGGCACTGCTCGCCCTGAAATGCTTCGCGACCTGGTCGGCCTTCGACCTGATGCGCCCCTACATGGACGGCACCACGTCGTCCTCGCTGTTCGAGGTGCGGCTTGGCCGCGAGAAATTCGGCGGCGAGACCCATGCCTACAGCGTCGCCTATGGCGACGACGAGATCGACGAGGTGGTTTCCCATGCCGACAAGATCATCTTCAATTCGATCGGCCAGTTGCAGCGCTTCGCCGACAAGGCTTCCGGCATCCGCCGTGGCTTGCGGCTCAATCCGCAGGTGAGTTCCTCCAGCTTCGACCTCGCCGATCCGGCCCGGCCGTTCAGCCGGCTCGGCGAATGGGACGTGACGCGCGTCGAGACGGTCATGGACCGCATCAGCGGCTTCATGATCCACAACAACTGCGAGAACTCGGATTTTTCGCTGTTCGACCGCATGCTGACGCAGATCGAGGACAGGTTCGGCGCGCTGCTCAAGCGGGCGGAATGGGTAAGCCTCGGCGGCGGCATCCATTTTACCGGCGAAAACTATCCGCTGGACGCTTTCGCCGAGCGGCTGAAAGCCTTTGCCGGCCGCTATGGCGTGCAGGTCTTTCTGGAGCCGGGCGAAGCCTCGATCACCCGGTCTACCACGCTCGAGGTCACGGTTCTCGATACGCTGTTCAACGGCAAGCACCTCGCCATCGTCGATTCCTCGATCGAGGCGCACATGCTCGACCTCCTGATCTACCGCGAGAACGCGCGGGTGGAACCGAATACGGGGCCGCACGAAGTGATGGTCTGCGGAAAATCCTGCCTTGCGGGCGACATTTTCGGCACCTTCCGCTTCGAGCGGGAACTGAAGGTCGGCGACCGGATTTCGATCCAGGACGCTGCCGGCTACACCATGGTCAAGAAGAACTGGTTCAACGGCGTCAAGATGCCGGCCATTGCGATCCGTCAACGCGACGGATCGGTTCGCCTGGTCCGCGAGTTCACCTATGCGGACTACGAGCAGAGCCTTTCCTAAAAAGCTCTGCGCCAACTGCCACCCATCGCAAAAGGATGCTTGACAGGGAAATGAAGAAAAACGTGCTCATTATCGGCGCCGGCGGTGTGGCGCAGGTCGTGGCGCATAAATGCGCGCAAAACAACGATGTGTTCGGCGATATCCATATCGCTTCACGGACGGCTGAAAAATGCCGTCAGATCGTCGCTTCGGTGCACGAGAAAAAGAGCCTGAAAGGGCAGGGCGCGATCGAGGCGCATGAACTCGACGCCATGGACGTCGAGGCGACCAAGGCCCTGATCGAGAGGACCGGCTCGCGCATCGTCATCAATGTCGGTTCGCCCTTCGTCAACATGACGGTGCTTTCGGCCTGTATCGCGACGGGCGCGGCCTATCTCGATACGGCCATCCACGAGGACCCGGCGAAAGTGTGCGAGTCTGCGCCCTGGTACGCCAATTACGAGTGGAAGCGGCGCGAGGAATGCGAGAAGGCAGGCGTCACCGCCATTCTCGGCGCGGGCTTCGACCCGGGCGTCGTCAACGCCTATGCGCGCCTTGCCGTGGACGATTACTTCGACACGGTCGATTCGATCGACATCATCGACATCAACGCCGGCAGCCATGGCCGCTACTTCGCCACCAATTTCGATCCGGAGATCAATTTCCGCGAGTTCACCGGCCGGGTGATGACGTGGCAGGACCGGGAGTGGAAGATCAACAAGATGTTCGAGGTCCGCAAGGACTGGGACCTGCCGGTGGTCGGCAAGAGCCCGTCCTACCTGACCGGGCATGACGAGATCCATTCCCTGTCCCACCACCTCGACGTTCCGACCATCCGTTTCTGGATGGGATTCGGCGATCACTACATCAACGTCTTCACGGTGCTTAACAGCCTCGGCCTGTTGTCGGAGCAGCCGGTCACGACCGCGGAGGGGCTGGAAGTGGTGCCGCTCAAGGTTGTCAAGGCGGTGCTGCCCGACCCGTCTTCGCTGGCGCCCGGCTACACCGGCAAGACCTGCATCGGCGATCTGGTCAAGGGCACGAAGGACGGCAAGCCGCGCGAGGTCTTCATCTACAACGTGGCCGACCACAAGCAGGCCTATGAAGAGGTCGGCAGCCAGGGCATTTCCTACACAGCCGGCGTTCCCGCGGTCGCGGCCGCGATACTGATCGCCTCGGGCGAGTGGGATGCCAGGAAGATGGTCAACGTCGAGGAACTGCCGCCGCGTCCGTTCCTCGACCTGCTCGGCCGGATCGGCCTTCCGACCCGGGTAAAGGAAGGCGAGAGCGACCGGCCGTTTGCCTGACGCGCCGCTCAGATACGCTCCCACGGATGCTTGATTTCCGGCCCGTCGTCCTCGTCGGGGCGGGCGGGGCGGCCCCGATGGCCCTTGCCGAAAGTGTAGCCGGTCTCGACCGCCTTGCCGCCGAATTTGTCGCGCAGGGTGTCGATGGCGCCTTCGGCCAGCGCGCGCTTCCTCGCCCGCACGTCGACAAGGTCGGGCGGGTCGGCCCTTCCGGCATCCGAAAGGTCGCTGACCCCGATGCCGAGCAGCCGGTATTTCGTGCCGTCGAGTTCCTTGCCGATGAGGTAGAGGCCGGTCTGGAAGATACGGTCGGCAAGCCGCGTCGGGTCGTCCAGCTGATGGTTGCGGGTCCTGATCCTGAAATCCTGCGTCTTCAGTTTCAGTACCACCGTGCGGCCGGCGAGGTTCGCTTTCTTCAGCCGGGCCGACACCTTTTCCGACAGGGCGCGAAGCACCGGCACCAGGTCGGCGGCGCCGGCCAGGTCGGTGTCGAAGGTGGTTTCGGCCGATACGCTCTTGGAATCGCGGTCCGCCGTCACGCGGCGGTCGTCCTCGCCGCGCGCCAGATGATAAAGCCGGTCGCCCATGGTGCCGTAGCGGCGCAGCAGGTCGCCGCGTTCCATCTTCTGCAACTGGCCGATGCTGCGGATGCCGTCCTGTTCCAGCGTGGCCGCGAACGCCTTGCCGACGCCCCAGATCATGGTCACCGGCTGCCCGGCTAGGAAGTCCGGCGCCTCTGCCTCGCCGATGACCGAGAAGCCGCGCGGCTTGCGCAGGTCCGACGCTACCTTGGCCAGGAACTTGCAATAGGAGAGGCCGACCGAGGCGGTGATGCCGATCTCCTGTTCCACCGTGCGGATGAAGCGTGCCAGCACCAGCGCCGGCGGCAGGCCGTGCAGCTTTTCCGTGCCGCCGAGGTCGAGGAACGCCTCGTCGATGGAGATCGGTTCGACCAGCGGCGTCAGCGCCTGCATCATCGAGCGCACCTGCCGCCCGACGCGGGCGTATTTCTCCATATCCGGCTTGATGACGATGGCGTCCGGGCAGGCTTCCAGCGCCTTGAACATCGGCATCGCCGAGCGGACGCCGTTGATGCGGGCGATGTAGCAGGCCGTCGAGACCACGCCGCGCTTGCCGCCGCCGACGATGACCGGCTTGTCCTTCAGTTCCGGGTTGTCGCGCTTTTCCACCGCCGCGTAGAAGGCGTCGCAGTCGATATGGGCGAGGTGCAGCCGGTAGAGTTCGGGATGGCGGACCAGCCGGGGGCTGCCGCAGCGCTCGCAACGGCGGGCCGCGCCACGCTGAAGGGTCAGGCAGTCGCGGCAGAAACCGTGAGCGGGATCGTTGACAGGGGCTGCCATGGTTTGCGAACGTAAAGAGAACGACCGCTATCCTACGTCAGGGCGGGACGGGCGGCAAGGCGGCGAACGAGAGGCTGTGGATATGGGTGTTTTGCGCATCGTCCCCAACATCGCGGGGACCGACCTGGAGCGGGCGAAGGCGTTCTACCGGCAGGTTTTCGACCTCGATATCGCGATGGACATTGGCTGGATCGTCACCTTTGCCGCCGATACCGCCACGCGGCCCCAGATCAGCGTCGCCAGCGAAGGAGGCTCGGGGACGCCGGTGCCGGATGTCTCGATCGAGGTGGAGGATGTCGACCAGACGTTTCGGCGCGCCGCCGATGCCGGACACGAAATCCTGTACGGCATCGCCGACGAGCCCTGGGGCGTGCGCCGCTTCTACATGCGCGACCCGTTCGGCAAGGTTCTGAACGTGCTTTCGCACGCCGGCTAGCCCGGGTCAGATGCCGAGGGCCGTGACGATCTTCGGCAGCGCATCGTCCCAGTCCTCGACCACGGTGATGTCGTCCGGGATCGGCGGCAGGAAGTCGCGCAGAGAATTGTCCGCCATCAGGTGGAACAGATGGGCATCGGCAACCGACTGGCGCGTCGACAGAAGGTTGGCGGGCTGGTCGTCGACGAAGGCGATCGGCCGGCGGGTGGCACCACGCAGCTTGGCCACGGCCGGCCCCTTGGCCATCTCCGTCGTCAATAGCGGGTAGGCGAGGCCGAGCGCGTCGAGATGCGCTCGCCGCGCCGCACGATGACGGTGGAACATCGCCGTCAGCAGCACGATCTCGGCGTGCCTGTCGATTTCCGCCAGCGCATCGGCGGCGCCGATGGTGACGCTCTGCCATTCTGCCTGGGCGTCGAAGAACTCGTCGAGCAGCGCCGTTACCTCCGCCTGCTCGACCAGCCTGCCGGTCGCCGTTTCGGCGACGTTGCCGGTCAGGTGAAACGACTTCAGCGTCAGCTGGAGGCCGCGCTTTTCGAGGAAGTTGGGGAAGGGGCGGATGAATTCCAGCACCACGTCATCGACGTCGAGTACCAGCAAGGGGCGGTCGTCATGCGCCAGTTCCTCGATCTGGCGCGCTGTTTCGGGATCGTCGCTCATGTTGAAGCCTCGTAAATGTCGTTGCCGGTGGGAAGGGCCCGCAGCGCGGCGCCGACGGCTGCCGGCGCCGTGCCGGTTTCCTCGGCGAAGCGCAGCAGCGTCGGCTCGTGGGCAAGGATGAACTGCAGCACGCCCGCCAGGAAGCCCGGTTCGCGCGCTGCCTGGCGGATGGCGCCGGCTTCGATGCCGGTGATGGCGAGGAAGCGGGGCAGAAGCTCGGGGTCGCCGGCAATGAAGCCGAGCGCACCGATGGCCAGCGCCTCGGCATTCCCGCGTGTCGACGTGTGTTCGGCCATTGCTGCCTTCTGCCTTGAACTCCCGGTTTGCGACCCCGAAGTAATGCTTTGGGACAGCGGCGGCAAGCCGTCGGCCCGACAACTGTGCCGAACGGGCAGAACCGGGCGGTTTTCGACCCTCGGGTTACCGTTTCGTCAAGGATATCGGTGTAGGGTAGCCCTCGGGTTTGGCGCGTTCTCGAAGGAACGCACGGCAGCAGCGGCCGGCTACGGATGCTGCCCCGGACGGGAGCGATATGTCAAAAAAGGTCATGATCGTCGAGGATAACGAGCTCAATATGAAGCTCTTTCGCGACCTCATCGAGGCCAGCGGCTATGAAACGGTGCGCACGCGCGACGGGCTGGAAGCACTGGAACTCGCCCGCCGCCACAAACCGGATCTCATTCTCATGGATATCCAGTTGCCGGAGGTTTCCGGGCTGGAGGTGACGAAATGGCTGAAGGAGGACGACGAACTGCACGTCATCCCGGTCATCGCCGTTACCGCCTTCGCCATGAAAGGGGACGAGGAACGCATCCGGCAGGGCGGATGCGAGGCCTATATCTCCAAGCCGATCTCGGTGCCGCGCTTCATCGAGACCATCAAGTCCTATCTGGGCGATGCCTGATGGTCACCAGGTTTTGCCCCGGAGTTCGCTGACATGACTGCTCGCATCCTGGTCGTCGATGACATCCCGGCCAATGTGAAACTGCTCGAAGTCCGGCTTCTGGCCGAATATTTCGAGGTGCTGACCGCCACCAACGGGCCGGACGCCATCGAGACCTGCGAGAACGGCAAGATCGACGTGGTGCTGCTCGACGTGATGATGCCCGGCATGGACGGCTTCGAGGTGTGCCGGCGCCTGAAGAGCGACCCGGCCACCTCGCATATCCCGGTGGTGATGATCACTGCGCTCGACCAGGTCGCCGACAGGGTGCGCGGCCTGGAGGCCGGCGCGGACGATTTCCTCACCAAGCCGGTCAACGACCTGCAACTGATGACGCGCGTGAAAAGTCTGGTGCGGCTGAAGTCGCTGACCGACGAGTTGCGGCTGCGCGCCTCCACCACACGCAACATCGGGATCGAGGAACTGCTGAGCCGGACCTTCACGCCGGCCGACACCACGCCGAAGGTGCTGTTGGTGGACGAGCGGAAATCGTCAGTCGAGCGTATCCAGAAGATGCTGCGCGGCGGCGCCGACCTGGATGTCTCCACGGACCCTCATACGGCGGTGTTCCAGGCCACGGAGGCACCTTACGACTGCGTCATCATCTCGACGGGCTTCGACGAGTTCGATCCGCTCAGGCTGTGCTCGCAATTGCGCTCGCTCGACCGTACCCGCTTCCTGCCCATCATCCTGCTTGCCGAGGCGAGCGAGGACCAGCGCATCATCCGGGGGCTCGAACTCGGCATCAACGATTATCTCGTGCGGCCCGTCGATCCGCACGAACTCACCGCACGACTGCGCACGCAGGTGCGGCGCAAGCGCTACAACGACCAGCTTCGCGCCAGCGTCACCCAGACCATCGAGATGGCGGTGACCGACGGCCTGACGGGCCTGCACAACCGCCGCTACCTCGACAGCCACCTGCAGACGCTGTTCGAGCGCGCGGTGGCGCGCCAGCGGCCGCTGTCGATGATGATCACGGACCTCGACCGCTTCAAGGCGATCAACGACACGCACGGCCATGACGGCGGTGACGACGTGCTGCGCGAATTCGCACAGCGCCTGCGCAAGAACGTGCGCGGCATTGATCTCGCCTGCCGGTTCGGCGGCGAGGAATTCGTCGTGGTGATGCCGGATACCGACGGCTTCGTGGCGGAGAAGGTGGCGGAGCGCATCCGCGCCGAGATCGCGCGTGAACCCTTCGCGATCGGCCATGACGGCAAGGCCATCGAGGTCACGGTCAGCGTTGGGGTTTCGTCGCTGCTGAAAGGCCCGGATACGATCGAGGCGATGATGAAGCGGGCCGACCTTGCCCTTTACGAGGCCAAGAGCGGCGGCCGCAACCGGGTGGTCGCCAAGGCGGCCTGAACGCTTCGCCGCTGCCGGGCCCGTCAAGCGCGTAAGGTTAGCGATTTACCTTAACCCGGGCGATTCGGTCGCGGTGGTTAAGAAAGTGTTGATTTATATAAGCCTTTGCGCAAATGTCATTCCAGAGCATGTCTGCCTGGGGTGAAAGCGGTTTTCGCGTCAGGGTGGGTGTCCGAGAGCAGCATCGAGGCGCGCCGCACGCGCAATAGCGGATTGGCGGCGCTAGAAGGCCATGTGCTTCAGGGACGCGCCACGGGTGCTCCGATACGTTGATTGAGCGTTGGAAGGATCCGGGATTTTCCCCGGACCAAGGCTCCAAAACGTCCACCGGCCAGTTCCGGGACGTTTTCAGCATACCCCATGATGCTCAGGTCCGCCGCATCTCCTGGGTCCGTGGGGTCGGTCGGCCGGCACTGGCATATAGTGGCCTCCTCGTACCGCTGCCAAACGCCGGCCGACCCCCGATTTTCCTGTACCGTTCGGATTTGGCATGGCCCGTCAGGCATCGCGCCAAATAAAAACGCCGCCCGAAGGCGGCGTTCTGGCATTCCGGTATGGCCGGATTACTTGATCTTGGTTTCCTTGAATTCGACGTGCTTCTTGGCGACCGGATCGTACTTGCGGAAGGACAGCTTGTCCGTCTTGGTGCGGCTGTTCTTGCTGGTCACGTAGAAGAAGCCGGTGTCGGCGGTCGACAGGAGCTTGATCTTGATGTTTGCGGCTTTGGCCATGATGTTCGTCCGTTTTTGTCGTGGGGTTCGCGCCGCTTGAGCACGGGAAAACGCCCGGACGCGGGAAACTTGGCGCGACACATAAAGGAGACGCCTGGAAAGTCAAGTCCGCAGCCGGTGCCGGATCGGTCTAATCCGGCATTCGGCCGCGGAATCGGGCGTTCCGGTCAGCTCGTGTGGGCGACGAGCTTGTTGATCGTCTCCGGGAAGAAGCTCGGCGCGGCGCGGCGCTTGCCGAACATCATGTCGTACTGGAGGAAGCGGAAGTCGCGGATCGCCGGATCGATTTCCTTGGCGCGCCCCCAGTCGGGCGTCGCTTCGCCGGAAGCCGACAGGAGCAGGTTGCGGTCGACCACCCGGTAGTGTTCGTTCAGCTCGCCCAGGAAGCCGGTGTAGTAGGGATGCGTGATGCCTGCCGTCGTCAGCACATGGTAGGGCAGGAACGCGGGGCTGATCGCACCCATGTCCTTCACCGGACCGGTCTTGTTGGACCAGACGACGAGCGGGGTCTGGCGATGCTCCAGCATCTTTTCCGGCTCTTCATTGCGCGGCGCGACGTTGTTCTTCAGGAAACCCGTCTCGACATAGACCGGCCCGAGCGGCGGCAGATGGTCGCCGAAAAAGGCGATGACCGTCGGCCGCTCGCGCTGTTTGGCCCAGTCGAGCAGCCGCCGGAGGCCGTGATCGGCATCGGCGGCGCCTTCGGCGTAGCTTTGCAGCGAATCGCGCGCCCACTGGCTGGTCGAGGCGTCCACCGTGTGAGAGGCGTCCGGATAGCGCTGCGGTTCGTAGGGGCCGTGGTTCTGCAGGCTGACCACGAAGAAGAAGAACGGATCGCTGGTTGCGTCCGCCTCGCGGATGACTTCGTCGGTCATCGCTGCGTCGGAGGCCAGCGGGCCGCGCTTTTGCATCGGCGGCATGTTTTCTTCCGACCGGAAACTGTCGAAACCGAAATCGGCGTAAACCGGCGTGCGGTTCCAGAACCAGTTCGTGCCGGGGTGGATGGCGCGCGTCTCATAGCCTTCGTTCTTCAGGAACGTGGCCATCGAGGGAATCGGCGCGCGCACATACTGCTGGTAGGGGATGCTGCCGGCCGGCAGGAAAGCGTTGGAGAAGCCGGTCAGCGCCTCGAACTCGACATTGGCGGTCATGCCGCCGAACTCGGGCGAGAACACCGAGCCGGAGCGCAGGTCACGCACCGTGGGAATGGGATCCGGCTTGATGGAAACGCCGGGCAGCACGGTCGGGTCCCAGAACGATTCGCTCATGACGACGATGATGTCGGGCTTTTCCGGGGGGAGGGAGGTGACGACGGCCGGCTTCTTGATCGCGGCGATCGCGTTTTCGGAATAGCCCTTGGGCGCGGTGACGTGCGCCATCGGCACGTTGAGCGCGAACGCCAGCGCAAAGCCGTTGGAATTGTAGTTTTCCTTCTGGTCCCACATCATCGGGATGATCTGCAGCCGGTCGCGGGTCCACGAGAAGCTCGCGTAGTCCATCAGGGAAACGAAGAAGGCGAGCAGCGGCAGGGTCAGCACCAGCCGGGCGAGGCGTCCCTTGTAAGTCAGCGCCGGTGTAAGACGCCGCCACAGGCGCCAGCCATAGACCAGCAACGCCGCCGCAAGGACGATGCCGATGGCCATGGCGAGGCCGGTCATCGGGCGCTCGCGCACCAGAAGCGGCATCAACTCGAGGATCTGGCGGGCATAGAGGAAATCCGTCGGGTAGAGCGGATCGCCAAGGTAAAGCGACTTCTGGTGCCCGACGAAGGCGAGCCCAAGCGTCAGCGGCGCAATGAACATCAGGCTCTGGTGCCTGCGGCCGAAAACGGCGTCGAGCCCGATCATGATCAGCGCGAACAGGATGATCGTGGTCCAGCCGGGCTTGAACGGCTGCGAGAAGAAATTGATCGTGGCGGCGAGGTCGCCGCGAAAGATCAGCTCGATGGCGAAGACGAGGACGGCCGAACTCAGCAGCGAGACGAGGCCGTAGCAGGCCACGCTCCAAGCCGCGCCGGCGCGCCCGGCCGGTCGCCTTGCCTTGCCAAACTGATCCGGCACCTCGCGGGCGGTGCCTGCGATACTCTTCGCCACTCGAACTTCCCCGGTCTGCGCAGGCCAGTGCCTGCGGTCATGGAACTGTCATCTTAACGTCATGTTGAATTATCGCGTGTGGCGAAAATAGGAAGAGCCGGCGAACGAATCGTGTGCGGTTTTAACCAGGTGTGATCGGCAAAAAGCGTCTAAAACCCGGAGCTTGGCCTCGTTCGCGTCTGGTTCCAGCGCGTCGGGTGACTTGACTTGAACCGGCGGCTTGCGCAACAGCAGGCGGGAAGAAGCTACGCTGGAGCACAGGACATGGCCGTCGCATTCACTTTTCCGGGGCAGGGCAGTCAGGCCGTCGGCATGGGGAAGGACCTGGCCGAGGCTTTTCCCGAGGCACGCAGAGTGTTCGAGGAAGTCGACGAGGCGCTCGGCGAGAAGCTGTCGACGCTGATCTGGGAAGGGCCGGAAGAGACGCTGACGCTGACGGCCAACGCCCAGCCGGCGCTGATGGCGGTGTCGCTGGCGGCCGTGAAAGCGCTTGAAGCGCGAGGCCTTTCGCTGAAGGACGAGGTGGCCTATGTCGCCGGGCATTCGCTCGGCGAATACTCGGCGCTCGCCGCTGCCGGATTCGTCTCGATCGCCGATGCGGCACGGCTGCTGCGCATTCGCGGCAACGCCATGCAGGCGGCGGTGCCGGCGGGCGAGGGTGCCATGGCGGCCATCATCGGGCTGGAGCAGGCGGACGTGGAGGCGGCATGTGCCGAAGCGGCGGCCGGGTCGGTTTGCCAGGTCGCCAATGACAATGGCGGCGGGCAACTGGTGATCTCCGGGGCGAAGGCCGCCGTCGAGCGCGCCGCGAAGCTATGCACGGAGAAAGGCGCCAAGCGCGCGCTGATGCTGCAGGTGTCGGCGCCTTTCCATTCGGCGCTGATGCTGCCGGCGGCCGAGGCGATGCGCGAGGCGCTGGCCAAGGCGCCGCGGCACGCGCCGGTCGTTCCGGTGGTCGCCAACGTCTCAGTGAAGCCGTCGAGCGATGTCGATGAGATCACGCGCCAGCTCGTCGAGCAGGTCACCGGCCGCGTGCGCTGGCGCGAAACCGTCGACTGGTTCGGCAACAATGGCGTTTCCACGCTTTATGAGGTCGGCGCCGGCAAGGTCCTGTCCGGCTTGGCGCGGCGCATCAACCGCGACATCGCCACCGCCAACATCGGTACGCCGGCCGATATCGAGGCCGCGCTGGCGGCGTTGTCGTAACAAGGCTATTTTGACCGCTCCCTTGACCAAGGGAGTGCGCCAACAAGGAGAAAAAGATGTTCGATCTGACCGGCCGCAAGGCGCTCGTCACCGGCGCATCGGGGGGAATAGGCGAGGCCATCGCGCGGATACTGCACGCGCAGGGGGCCGTCGTCGGCCTGCACGGCACGCGGGTTGAGAAACTCGAGGGGCTGGCGAGCGAACTGGGCGACAGGGTCAGGCTGTTTCCCGCGAATCTCTCCAACCGCGACGAGGTCAAGGCGCTCGGCCAGAAAGCGGAGGCCGAACTGGAAGGCGTCGACATCCTCGTCAACAATGCCGGCATCACCAAGGACGGGCTGTTCGTACGCATGTCGGACGCCGACTGGGACGCGGTCATCGAGGTCAACCTGACCGCTGTTTTCCGCCTGACCCGCGAACTCACCCATCCGATGATGCGCCGCCGGCATGGTCGCATCATCAACATCAGTTCCGTCGTCGGAGTTACCGGCAACCCGGGGCAGGCGAACTATTGTGCCTCCAAGGCCGGCATGATCGGCTTTTCCAAGTCACTGGCGCAGGAAATCGCCACCCGCGGCATCACCGTCAACTGCGTGGCGCCGGGCTTCATCGAATCGGCGATGACCGACAAGCTCAACGACAAGCAGAAAGAGGCGATCATGGCCGCGATCCCGACGCGGCGCATGGGCACCAGCGCCGAAGTCGCCTCGGCGGTCGCCTACCTGGCCTCCGACGAGGCCGGCTACGTCACCGGGCAGACGCTGCATGTGAACGGCGGCATGGCGATGATCTGAGGGGTGGGGAAAATCCCCATTTCGCGTTGGACCCCGGCCGATTCTCGTGTATGCGGGCCTAGGCCCCGGCGGTTGGGGATATGACCGTCCTGTTGCCGTCGTGTTTTCGGCAGGACCATCTTTCAGCTTGATTAGCGGCATTGCGACCGCTAACGAAGACAGACAAACATGAAGACGAGGATGCCCACATGAGTGACACCGCAGAGCGCGTCAAGAAGATCGTTATCGAACATCTCGGCGTCGATGCCGAGAAGGTAACGGACCAGGCGAGCTTCATCGACGATCTGGGCGCGGACAGCCTCGACACAGTCGAACTGGTCATGGCTTTCGAGGAAGAATTCGGCGTCGAGATTCCCGATGACGCGGCCGAGACGATCCTGACCGTCGGCGACGCCGTGAAGTTCATCGACAAGGCTTCGGCCTAAACTCTACGCTTCTGACAGGAAGGACCTGCGATGAGGCGCGTCGTCGTCACAGGCCTCGGTCTGGTTTCGCCCTTCGGAATGGGCTTCGAGCACGGGTGGAAGGAATTGCTGAGCGGCCGTAGCGCCGCCAAGCGCGTCACCGAATTCGAGGTGGACGACCTGGCTTGCCAGGTCGCTCATGTCATTCCGCGTGGCGACGGCAGCAACGGCACCTTCAACCCCGAGGCCGTGCTCGAGCCGAAGGAACTGCGCAAGATCGGCGACTTCATCCTGTACGGGATCGCAGCCGCCGACGAAGCGTTGAAGGATTCCGGCTGGGAACCGAAGAGCGAGGCCGAGCGCTGCGCCACCGGCGTCATGATCGGCTCCGGCATCGGCGGGCTGGAAGGAATCGCGGAAAACGCGATCATCCTGAAGGAGCGCGGTCCGCGCCGCATCAGCCCGTTCTTCATCCCCGGCAACATCATCAATCTCGTTTCCGGCCAGGTTTCCATCCGCCACGGGCTGAAAGGCCCCAATCATGCGGTGGTGACGGCCTGTTCCACCGGTGCGCACGCCATCGGCGACGCGGCGCGGCTCATCCAGTTCGGCGACGCCGACGTGATGCTGGCCGGCGGCGCCGAATCGCCGGTGACGCGCCTGTCGCTGGCTGGCTTTGCCGCCTGCCGGGCGCTTTCGACCGACCGCAACGATACGCCCGAGAAGGCCTCGCGCCCGTATGATCGCGACCGCGACGGTTTCGTCATGGGCGAGGGCGCCGGCGTGGTCGTGCTGGAGGAACTGGAGCACGCCAAGGCGCGCGGCGCCAGGATTTATGCCGAGGTGACGGGCTACGGCTTGACCGGCGACGCCTTCCACATCACGGCTCCGGCCGAGGACGGCGACGGCGCTTTCCGTTGCATGACGGCGGCGCTCAAGCGGGCTAACTTGAATCCGTCCGACCTCGATTACATCAACGCCCACGGCACCTCGACCATGGCCGATACGATCGAGCTCGGCGCGGTGGAACGCCTTATCGGCGATGCCGCTTCGAAGGTCTCGATGTCGTCCACCAAGTCATCCATCGGCCACCTTCTGGGGGCTGCGGGCGCCGCGGAGGCGATCTTTTCCATTCTGGCCATTCGCGACAACATCGCGCCGGCCACGATCAATCTGGAGAATCCCGAACGGGAGACGGAAATCGACCTCGTGCCGATCACGCCGCGTGCGCGCAAGATCGACGTGGCGTTGTCCAATTCCTTCGGCTTCGGCGGCACCAACGCGTCGCTCGTTTTCCAACGCTTCAACGGCTGACCGGGCGGGTCTCCGCCCTCGGCCGTGATCGACCGTTCCGGCAATTTTGCCATATTCGCCTCTACTGTTCCGGCATGGATTCGTCGCGAGATCAAACGATAGACCCTCATGAGCAATACGCCGGATAACCCTGGAGAATTCGCCCCGCGCGCGGCAGCGTCCGGGCCTATCGTCCCCAAGACGGCGAACGAGGCGCTGCGGCCGGAAGCCGGCACGCCGCCGCCGAAGCGTTCGCGCGCCTCGCGCAGCCAGTTCGTCGTGTTCCTGAACTTCCTGGTTTCGCTGGTCATGCTGGTCGTGCTCGGCGCCGGCATCGGCGTCTATTTCGGCCGCCAGGCCTTCATCGAGCCGGGTCCGTCGGCCACCGGAGACACCTTCCTGGTCAAGCCAAAAATGGGGGTGGCCGACATCGCCGACCAGTTGGAGCGGCGCGACCTGATCAGCGACGCGCGGATCTTCCGGCTCGGCGTGCGCGCCTACGGCAACGAGACGGCGCTGAAGGCCGGCGAGTACGAGATCAAGCCGCAGGCTTCGATGCGCGACATCATGGAACTGCTGAAGAGCGGCAAGTCGGTCCTTTATTCGCTGACCATTCCCGAGGGGCTGACGGTGGAGCAGGCGTGGCAGCGCATCGCCGAACAGGACGCGCTGACCGGCGACATGCCGGCGACGATGCCGCCGGAAGGCAGCCTGGCCACCGATACGCTGCGCTTCACGCGCGGCGCGACCCGCCAGCAGATGATCGACAAGCTGCTGGCCGACCAGAAGGAACTGGTCGAGGACGTTTGGCAGCGCCGCTCGCCCGACCTGCCGCTGGCCAATATCGATGAATTCGTGACGCTGGCTTCCATCGTCGAGAAGGAAACCGGCCGGGGCGACGAACGCTCGCGGGTGGCGGCCGTGTTCCTGAACCGGCTGGCCAAGGGCATGCGCCTGCAATCCGATCCGACCATCATCTACGGTCTTTTCGGCGGCAAGGGAAAGCCGGCCGACCGGCCGATCTACCAGTCGGACATCGACAAGCAGACGCCGTACAACACCTACCTGATCAACGGGCTGCCGCCGACGCCGATCGCCAATCCCGGGCGGGCGGCGCTGGAGGCTGTCGCCAATCCGTCGAAGACCAAGGATCTTTATTTCGTGGCCGACGGCACCGGCGGCCATGTCTTCGCGTCGACGCTGGAAGAGCACAACGAAAACGTCGCGCGTTATCGGAAATGGCAGAAACAGCAGGCAGCAGAAGCGGCGAAGGCTTCCGAAAACGCCGGTGAGAACACCGGGCAATAAGCCGCTGGGGGCGGGGCGTATGAGCGTTCAGAGTATGACCGGGTTTGCCCGCTCCACCGCCCAGCATGAGGGCGCGGTGCTGGCGTGGGAGGTCAAGTCCGTCAACGGCAAGAGTACCGAACTTCGGCTGCGTGTGCCGCAGGGGTTCGAACGGCTGGAGCCGGTGGTCCGCCAGACCGTGCAGAAGCGGTTTTCGCGCGGCAATTTCCAGGCGACGCTGACCGTCGGCCGCGTCGCCGCGACGCCGGTGCAGCCTGTCATCAACGAGGCGTTCCTGAAGGATATCGCAGGGCTTGCCAAGCGGCTGGAGGAACAGTTCGGCCTGGCGCCGGCCACCGCCGACGGCATCCTGGGGCTGCGCGGCGTGCTCGACATGCCGGAGGCGGTCGAGACCAGCGAATCGCGCGATGCGCTCGATGCGGCGATCCTTGTGGCGCTGGACGAAACCCTGTCGGGTCTGGAAACGGCGCGCCGGGCGGAGGGCGAGGCGCTGCGCACGCTGCTTAGCGGCCATGTCGCCGCCATCGAGGCGCTGACGCTGCGGGCGGAGGCCGACCCGTCGCGCGAGCCGGCGGCGATCCGCGAGAGAATAGCCGGGCAGGTGCGCCTGCTACTGGACGCCGCCGCCAACCTGGACGAGGCGCGGCTGCACCAGGAAGCCGCCTTCCTTGCCACCAAGGCCGACATTCGCGAGGAGATCGACCGGCTGAAGACGCATGTGGCTTCGGCCCGCGCGCTTCTGTCTGGCGGCGGCGCTGTCGGCCGCAAGCTCGATTTCCTGGCACAGGAATTCAACCGCGAATCCAATACGCTTTGTTCGAAGTCGAATGCGGCGACGGTGACGGCCATCGGGCTGGAACTGAAAGCCGTCGTCGACCAGTTTCGCGAACAAGTTCAGAACCTGGAGTAACCGATGGTTGCCAAAGATGCCGGGTCCCGCATCCGCCGCCGGGGGCTGATGCTCGTGCTGTCGTCTCCCTCCGGGGCAGGCAAGTCCACCATCGCCAGGAACCTGATCGAGAGCGACCCGGGGTTCGAACTGTCGGTCAGCGTGACGACGCGGCCGCGCCGCGGCAGCGAGATCGAGGGCGTCCACTATCATTTCTGCTCGCAGCGCGACTTCGACATCATGCGCGACAATGATGAGTTGCTGGAATGGGCCGAAGTGCACGGCAACTTCTATGCTACCCCGCGCGCGGCTGCCGAGAAGGCGATGGCCGAGGGGCGCGACATGCTGTTCGACATCGACTGGCAGGGCGCCAAGCAGCTCAAGGAGAAGATGCGCGGCGACATCGTCTCGATCTTCATCCTGCCGCCCTCGATGAAGGAACTGAAAGCGCGGCTGAAGCGGCGCGCCGAGGACCAGGAAGCAGCGATCGAGACGCGGCTGAAGAACGCGCGCACCGAGATCGAGCACTGGACGGAATATGATTTCGTAGTCCTCAACGACGACCTCGACCGGGCCTTCAGCCAGGTGAAGTCCATCGTCGTCGCCGAGCGGTTGCGCCGCGACCGCCGCCCGGGCCTGTTCGATTTCGTCTCCGGCCTGCTTGAGGAAAAGCTCGAATAGTCTTTTCCGATCAGTCTCCTGGGTCGATTCTCAAACGTCTAGAATCAAGCGCAGCGGATTGGCCGGGTCGGCCAGAAGTCTGGCCGCCAGCGCCACGCACATGACGACCAGCAGCGGCTTGATCAGCTTGGCGCCGTTGCGGATGGCGAAGTGCGCCCCGGCGCGCGCACCGAGGAACTGCGCCACTCCCATCAACAGTCCGACTTTCCAGGAAATGGCGCCGACCACCACGAATACGGCAAAGCTGCCGGCGTTGGAGGAAAAGTTCAGCAGCTTGGTGTGGGCCGTCGCCTTGAGGACGCCATAGCCTGCAAGCGCGACATAGGCGAGCATGTAGAAGGAACCGGCGCCCGGTCCGAAGATACCGTCGTAAAAACCGATGGCGGGAATGAGCAGCAGGGCGAACAGGAATGGCGACAGGCGGCGTGCGCGGTCGACGTCGCCCATGCTGGGCTTGATGGCGAAATAGAGCGCGATGGCGACCAGAACGATGGGCAGCGCGGCGCTGAGGATGTCTGCGGGCACGACCGTCGCCGCCAGTGCTCCGAGCGCTCCGCCGGCAAACGCCATCAGCGCGGAAGGCAGTTGCCGGCGCGGGTCGACATGGCCTTTCGAGGCATAGGCATGTGTCGCCGAACCCGACCCGAACAGACCCTGCAACTTGTTCGTACCCAGCGCCTCGACCGGCGGGAGGCCTGCCAGAAGCAGCGCCGGAACCGTAATCAGCCCGCCGCCGCCGGCTATGGAATCGACAAAGCCGCCGGCGAAACCGGCGAGCGCCAGCATGGCAACGGTTTCGGCGGTGAGATCGAACATGGCGAGGCGGGAAATCCGGAGGGCGTCACGCGTTCGATCACAGGCGCCTGCCTTATGCAAGGCCAATTCCGGGCACTGCGGGCCGGAAGCCTCGCGTACCGTCAGCCTTGCTCGCGCAGGCGTTTGGCGATGGCACGGTGGAGATCGGGGGCGGCGCTGACCAGGGCCTGCGCGGCCGGTGATTGCGGGTGGTCGAGCACTTCGGCGGTTCTTCCGCGCTCGACGATCCTGCCTTCATGCATCACCATCACCTCGTCGGTGATGGCGCGCGCAACCGTGAGGTCGTGGGTAATGAACAGATAGGCGATGCCCAGCCGTCCGTTGAGGTCCGCGAACAGGTCGAGGATCTGCGCCCGGATCGAGACGTCGAGCGCCGAAACCGGCTCGTCGGCGATCACCAGCTTCGGGCGGGTGATGATGGCGCGCGCGATCGACAGCCGCTGGCGCTGGCCGCCGGAGAACTGGTGCGCGTATTTCTCCATGTCCGACGGCGCCAGCCCGACCTCGTGCAGGGCTTGCGCGACGGCCTCGCGGCGGCCGGCCGGCGACGGCTTGTTCTCCAGCACGTGCAGCGGCTCGGCCACCAGCCGTTCGGCCTTCTGGCGCGGGTCGAAGGAGCCGTAGGGGTCCTGGAACACGACCTGCATGTTGCGGCGCGCGGATTTCAGGTCGGCCTCGCTGCGATTGGTGATCGTCTCGCCGAGAAAGCCGATTTCGCCGGCTGTCGGCTTGTCGAGGGCGAGAATCAGGCGCGCCAGCGTCGATTTTCCGCAGCCGGAGCGCCCGACCAGCGCGATCGACTGGCCCGCCCGCATGGAAAAGGAAACGTCGTCGACGGCGCGGGTAGGGGCCTCGCGGCTGAACAGCGAACTGCGCCGGCCGGGATAGAGGCGCGACACGGATTGGACGGAGAGGAGGGGGGTGTCCCTTATGGAGACAGACCGGTCGTGGCTGTGTTCACCCCCACCCCTAGCCCCTCCCCACAAGGGGGAGGGGGATGCGG
>JBASAA010000042.1:0-58633 GCA_049650385.1 Mesorhizobium sp. | reverse complement strand
GGCGACGAGGAGAAGGCCCACCGGCTGATGCGCGAGCATGTCGACCTCCTGGCCGGCTCCGCCGCCGACGTCGTCCTCGCCCTCAAGGCCCAGAGCGGAGAGGCCTGACCAGGACAGGCCGCGCTCCCGAGGGACGGACACCGAATAACAGCACCGATTTCCGCGCGGTCTGCTGCGGCGATGGCGTGCGCCTGCTTGAATGAAACATGGATTGCCACGATCGGCCATCCCGCAAACGAAAAGGAGACAGGACAATGCTGGTCGAAAACAGGTCCGCCAACCATGATCTGGCGCTCAGCACGAGCGAAGCCAACATAGCCGGCAAGGACGCGCCCGCGGAAGTGCGGCGCTACCTGCCGGCGTTTCCGATCTACAAGGAAACGCCGCTCGTCGAACTGCCGGGACTGGCGCAGTCGCTCGGCCTTGCCGGCATCGCCGTCAAGGACGAGGGCCAGCGTTACGGCCTGTTCAGCTTCAAGGCCCTGGGCGGCGCTTATGCCGTGGCGCGGCTGGTGCTCGAACATGCGCGGCAAAAGCTCGGCCGCGAAGTGGAGCCCGCCGAATTGCTCGGCGACGAAGTCAAGGCGCTGGCGCGCGGCATGACGGTATGCTGCGCCACCGACGGCAACCATGGCCGCTCCGTCGCGGCGGGCGCGCAGATGTTCGGCTGCCGCTGCGTGATCTTCCTGCACAGCGGCGTCTCGGCCGGCCGGGAAGCAGCAATCGCCGCCTTCGGCGCGGAAATCCGCCGCACGGACGGCAATTACGACCAGTCCGTCGCCGAGGCGAGCGCCACCGGCAAGGCCGAGGGCTGGACCGTCGTCTCCGACTTCTCGTCCGAGGGCTATACCGAGATCCCCGGCATGGTGATGCAAGGCTATGCGATCATGATGGACGAGATCGTCCAGCAATCCGCCGCACCCTACACCCATGTCTTCGTGCAGGGCGGTGTCGGCGGGCTGGCGGCCGTCGTCGCGGGCCATCTTCTTGACCGGTTCGGCACTGGGCGACCCCGCGCCATCGTCGTCGAGCCGACGCGGGCAAACTGCCTGCAGCGCAGCGCTGAGGCCAACCGCCGCCTCGCCATGGACGCGGGCGACGCCACGGTGATGGCCATGCTCGAATGCTACGAGCCTTCGCTGGTGGCGTGGGACATCCTGGAAAAGAGCGCGGATTTCTATCTCGACGTCGACGACGAGCAGGCCGTGGAAGCGCTGAGGCGTCTCGCCCGCCCGGTCGCCGGCGATCCGGCGATGCAGATCGGCGAATCCGGTGCCGCCGGCCTCGCCGGCCTGCTGGCGGCGGTCGCCGACCCGGCGATGCGCGACAGGCTCGGGCTGAATGCGAAATCGCGGGTGCTTTTGATCGGCACGGAAGGCGCGACCGATCCCGAACTTTACGAGCGGCTTCTGAAGGACGGCACGGCAGCCTTCGCGGCGCACTGAGCCGACCCCAACAAGGACATCAAAAAAGCTGCGTTGCCGAGGGGGCAGCGCAGCCTTTTTTGCTAGGTCCGTAGCCTGACGGCTGGGACGCCTACGCGTCGCGCAGGCCGGCCGAAAGCTTCCAGATCGCATTGCCGTTGAGCGGGGTCGAGGCGACCTGCACGTCGAGCGCGTCCGAGACCGCGTTGGCGATGGCCGCGGCCGGTCCGATGGCGCCGCCCTCGCCCAAGCCCTTTGCGCCCAGCGGCGTCAGCGGCGTCGGGGTCACGATATGGTGGACCTCGATATTCGGAATTTCCGGCGCTTGCGGCATCAGGTAGTCGGCAAAGCTCGTCGTCAGCGGCTGGCATTCGGCATCGTAGACGAAGTGCTCCAGCATGGCCGAGCCGATGCCCTGCACGACGCCGCCGCGAACCTGGCCGTCAGCGATCATCGGATTGAGCACGACGCCGCAATCCTCGACCACGACGAAACGGCGAAGCTTCATCTTGCCGGTCGGGATGTCGATCTCGACCACGGCGGCGTGGACGGCATTGGAGTAAGTGCCGTCCGCAGGCCCGTCCTGGCTGAAGGAAGCATCGAGACCGGGCACCATGCCTTCCGGCATCTGGTCGGCATTGCGCAAGGCGATGCGCGCCAGCCGGCGGATTTCGACGAAGCGGCCGGCATCGGCCTTCAGGCTCGCCTTGCCGCCGCCGAGCACAATGTCTTCCGCCTTGGCCTGCAACAGGTGGGCGGCGATGGCCCGCAGCTTGTCGGCCAATTGCGTGGCGGCGGTATGAACGGCACCGCCGCCCAGGGCGCCGCCACGGCTTCCCCAGGTGCCGACGGAATAGGGAGTCATCTGCGTGTCGCCGTGTCGGACAAACACGTCCTTCGGCTCGATCCCCAGCGCATCGGCAGCCACCTGCGCCATGGTCGTTTCCAGGCCCTGGCCATGGTTTTGCAGGCCGAGATCGACCGTTACCTGACCATCCGGCTCCATGGACACGCGCGCCGCGATATAGCCGGTCTCAATGGGAACGCGGCGGCGGATGAAGTCCGGCGTTCCGTGCGCCGTCTGCTCGATGAAGCAGGCGATGCCGACGCCCACGCGCCTGGTCGTCGAATTCTTCGAAGCCTCCGCCTCGGCGCGGTCCGCCGCCAGCAGGTCGCGCATCTTTTCCAGCGACTCGGCGTAGGAACCCTCGTCGTAGTTGAAGCCGAGCACGTTCTTGTAGGGGAACGTGCGGATGATGTTCTTCAGCCGGAACTCGATCGGATCGAGGCCGAGTTCCTCGGCGATGTCGTCCATCAGCCGTTCCTGCGAGAACACGGCCGACGGCCGGGCGACGCCGCGATAGGTGCCGATCGAGCATTTGTTGGTGGCGACCGCCCGGTAGACAGCATGGTAGGCTTGGAAGTCGTACGGTCCGGGCAGCACCTTGCCGACCATGCCGGGCTCGCCCGCGGAAGTGAACGGGTAGGTCGAATAGGCGCCGTTGTCCACGGTGACGTCGGCCGTGAGGCCAAGCAGGCGACCGTCCGCCGAAACGTAAGCCTCGAGCACATGCATATGATCGCGGGCATGGATGCTCGCCATCAGATGCTCGCGGCGGTCCTCCACCCATTTCACCGGGCGGCCGGTTTTCACCGCCAGCCACGCCACCAGTATCTCTTCCGGGTAGACCTGTCCCTTGACGCCGAAGCCGCCGCCGACATCCGGCGCGACCACCCGCAGCCGCGATTCCGGCCAGTTGAGGACTTCGGAGATGCAGGTGCGCACGATGTGCGGAAACTGCGTGGACGACCATACGGTCAGCACCCGGTCAGATGGATTGTATTCGGCGACGACGCCACGCCCTTCCATGGACACGCCGGCCTGTCGCTGGGTGCTGTAGGTGCGACGGATGACATGCGCGGCTTCGGCCCGCGCCTTTTCGAGATCGCCGCCCTTCATCTCGCGTTCGACGATGACGTTGCTTTTCCAGCCGTCGAACAAGGTCGGCAGGGACGGGTCCCGCGCCTGGTCCATGGTGCCGACCACAGGCAGCGGATCGTAGTCGACGAAGACCATTTCGGCGGCGTCTTCGGCGAGGTAGGGATCGTCGGCCAGAACCGCCGCGACCGGCTCGCCGACGAAGCGCATCCTGCCGGAGGCAAGGACGGGCTGCTCGGAATACTGCATCTGCGGGTAGTCCTGATGCGCCTTGATCGCCAGGCCTCCAATGTCCTCGGCGGTGAAAACCTGCGTTGGAAAACCGATATCCTCCAGTCCCGACGTGTCGATGCCGAGGATGGTGGCGTGCGCCACCTGTGCCCGCACTATCGACAGGTGCAGCATGTTCGGCCGAACGATGTCGTCAAGATAGCGCGCCGCTCCCGAAAGCAGGCGCACGTCCTCGAACCGAAGCACCCGCGCCCCGATCTGCCGTGGATTCTCCGCCCGTGTCATGATCAGTTACTCCCCACGGCGATTTGGTCGCCGATCGCCTTGCGCACCGCCGCGACGATGCCGTGATAGCCGGTGCAGCGGCAGATATTGCCGCTCATGGCCTCCCTGATCTCGTCGTCGTCGGGCATGCGTTTTTCCGCCACCATGGCGCTTACAAAGGGAATGAGCGTCATGATGAAACCAGGCGTGCAATAACCGCATTGCAGGCCATGCTCGCTCTTGAATGCCTGCTGTAGCGCGTGCTCGGCGTTAGGCCCGCCGGTGCTTTCCACGGTCGCTATCGCCTTGCCCTCGCACTGGACCGCGAAGGTCAGGCACGAAAGCCTCGGAACGCCGTCGATATGGACGGTACAACAACCGCAGGCACCGTGTGCGCAACCGATATGCACGCCGGAGAACCCGAATTCGTGGCGCAGCACGTCCGCCAGCAGGCGGCGCGGTTCGACCTCCAGCACTTTCGTGGTGCCGTTTACCTCGAGCGTGATGTTGGTCATGTGCGTTCCAATGCCCTTGCGCAGGCGGCTTCAATGGCCCGCTGCGTCAATTCGCCGATCAGGGCCGTCTTGTACTCGGCGCCGGCGACGTGGTCGCTCGACGGCTCGACTCCAGCCGCGAACATCGCGCCGGCTTCCTTCGCCGGCGGCGCGTCGAGCGGCTTGCCGACCAGGAAGGCCTCGATATCCGGCGCGCGGATGGCGACCAGGTCGGCGCCGCAGCAGACGATCGCCGCCTTGGTGATCGCGCCGCCGTCGAACTCGATCGCGGTGCCGACCGAGGCGATGGCGAAATCGCCGCGCCGCTCCCCGATCTCCAGGAAGCTACCGGTCGAATTGGCAGGCGGTATCGGAAACTCCACCGCCACCAGCAGGTCGCCGGGCTGCAATGCGGTGACATAGGCGCTCTCGAAGAAATCGGCGGCGGCGATGCGCCGCTCCCCCTCCATCGAGCGCACGACCATCGAGGCGTCGTAAAGGACCGCGGCCGCCGGCAATTCCGCCGTCGGGTCGGCATGCGAAATACTGCCGCCGATCGAGCCGTGCCGGCGGATGGTGGGGTGGCCGATCCAGTGCACGGCATCCAGCAGCGCCGGGAAGTGCTCGGCTATGCGCGGATCGCCGGCATGGCGCTCGTGCCGCACCAGCGCACCGACGCGCATGACGCCGCCGTCGAATTCGATCTTGTCCAGCGCCAGCGCATTGATGTCGACCAGATGGCCGGGGCGCGCCAGCCGCAGGTTCATCATCGGCACCAGGCTCTGCCCCCCGGCGATGGGCCGCCCCTCGTCCCCGAACTCGGCAAGCAGGCGTACGGCATCCTCGATATCGGCTGCCTTGTGATATTCAAAAGAAGCGGGCCTCATTGCATTCCTCTGGCAGGTGGCGACAACTATGCGCTCGCCGGAGCACAGCCCACCGCAATAGTCATTCGAGCAGACCCAGTCGACGGCCTGTTCTCGAAGAACTTAAGCGATGCCATACTTGTATGCAATACTAAAAAGATTGTAGACAAGTTCAGGGATAGTGCGTATCGTCAATAGCATTCCCGATACCGACGTCCGGCACCTGCCCGGCAAGCGGAAGGCTGAGACAGAGGCACGAGGCGACGCGTGCCAGCCACCAGACAGCATGGAGTTGAACCCAATGAGCAGCGCGAGCCGGCAAGCCGTCCTCGATACGATCGACAAGAACAAGGACAAGGCCATCGAGCTTCTGCGCAAGATGGTGGCGATCCCGAGCGTTACCGGAGACGAGGCAGCCATCCAGGCCTTCGTTGCCGACTATATGAAAGGCATCGGCCTTAACGTCGACATGTGGGAGACGAACTGGGAAGAGTTGAAGAAGCACCCCGGCTACCGCCCCGTCGATCGCGGCTACGAGGGCCGGCCCAACATCGTCGGCACGCGCAAGGGAATGGGCGGTGGCCGCTCGCTCCTGCTCAACGGCCACACCGACGTGATCCCGGTCGGCAACGGCGAAGGCTGGAGCGACAACCCGTGGTCGGCCAAAATCGAGAACGGCCGCATCTACGGGCGCGGCTCCTGCGACATGAAAAGCGGCGTCGCCGCCCACATCCTTGCCGTGCAGTTCCTGAAAGAGGCCGGAGTGGATTTGAAGGGCGACGTCTACATCAACGTCGTCATCGACGAGGAAGTGAGCGGCCACGGCACGCTCGACACCGTCATCCGCGGCTATAAGGCCGACGCCGGCATCTCCGGCGAAACCAGCGACCTGCATGTGCAGCCCGCCTGCATCGGCCGCATCTGGTTCCAGATCGACGTCGAAGGCAAGCCGGCCGGCATCCAGCAGCGTTATCTCGGCATCAGCGCCATCGACCTCGGCAACAAGATCGTCAAGGCCGTGCAGGAGTTGGAGGACCATCGCGTCGCCACCGTCCGGCATCCGCTCTACCCGAGCGCGATCGACTCCCTGCCCTGCATCATCGGTTCGTTCCAGGCCGGCAACTACCCGAGCGCCTTCCCCGCCAGCGCGGTGCTCAAGGGCAGCATCGGCACCGTTCCGGGCGAAGACCACGAGGGCGTCAAGCAGAGCCTGGTGGACAAGATCGCCGAGGTAGCCAGCAAGGACCCGTGGATGAAGGATCACCCGCCGGTGGTCCGCTTCGTCGGCTACGACGCTCAGGCGTCGGAAATCCCCACCGATCATCCCATCGTCACCACGCTGTCGAACACCTACAAGGAACTGACCGGCCGCGACCCGATCATCAGCGGCCGGCAGGGCGCGGCCGATACCCGTTTCCTCAACCAGTACGCGGACACGCCGACCGTCATCTTCGGCCCGGGTTCGACGGCGGTGATGCACGCCAACGACGAATATGTGTCGATCGAAGACTACCTGACCGCCATCAAGGTGATGGCGCTTTGCATCCATGACTGGTGCGAGCCGGCCGAATAGCGCCGCTACTTGGTCCGCGTACGGCCCCGCCGGGCCGTCACGCGGTGGCCATACCCTTGCCAAATGAAGATCGGGAGTGATCCGTGCCCCAGATAAAGCAGGCCTTTAGCGTCAACCATCCGCGTTCGATCGTCTGGGAGCAGTTCCAGGACTTGCCGCGTATGGCCGAATGCCTGCCGGGCGCATCGCTGACCGGCGTGCCTTCGGCAAACCATGCCGACGGCCGCATGACGGTCAAGCTCGGCCCGGTGCGGGCCGAGTTCACCGGCGCCGTCGACATCGAGGCCGACGAAGAAAACTACAGCGGCAAGATCGTCGGCACCGGTATGGACAAGAGCCACGGCTCGCGCGCCAAGGGCGAGATCGTCTACACGCTCGAGGAAGCGGCGAACGGCGCGGCCACGAAAGTATCGGTGCTGGTCGACTACATGCTGGCCGGCTCGCTGGCGCAATTCGCACGGGGCGGCATCGTCGATGCCGTCGCCGACCAGATCTGCCGCGACTTCGCCACCAATCTGGAAACACAGATGAATGCCGAAAGCCGGCAAGCGGCTGAGCCGGCGCAGGAAGCCAACAGCCCGGCAAGGGTCGAGGTTCCACGCAAGGCCAGCGAGCTCAACGCCCTCGGCCTGATCATGGCGATCCTGCGCCGAAAGATGGCGGCCCTTGTGGGACGTGCCTGAGCGATCCGATACGGCGCGCCCGGAAATGGACGGGCCGGAGGGTTTGCTGCCATAGCCGAGTTGCGGCCTCGTCCGGCCTGGCCGGCGCGCGCCCCCAATCGCGTATGCAATCTATCGACAATAGTATGCATTACGTATTGACTTGAATACAGAATTGGCAAAAGGTACGTTTCCAGACTGGGAAGCATCCGTGCCGGCCCGGTTGGAACCGTCGGCCAGGGTGGAAGCCGGGTTCCGGACGAAGTTCAAACCAGGGAGGAAATGATGGCAATTCGCATGAAAGGTCTGCTCGCCGCCGCCATATTGTTGGCCGGAACGGGCATCGCCTCCGCTCAGGACAAGCTGGTCGTCAGCATCTGGGGCGGAAACTGGCGCGACGGCGCCCAGGAAGCGATCGCAACCGAATTCACCAAGCGCACCGGGATCGAGGTGCAGTTCATCACCGGCGGAACCATGGACCGCCTGACCAAGGCCAAGCTTTCGGCCGGCGCGCCCGAGGCCGACGTCACGCTGACCACCAGCCACGTGGCCTATCTCTATTCATCCGACAATCTCTTCGAGAAGCTGGACATCTCGAAGATTCCCAATCTGAAAGATGCCTATCCGGTTGCGCAGCGCAGCCCCTATACGATCGGCCTCTATTCCTATGTCTACGCGCCGGCCTATCGCACCGACCTGATGCCCGCCGACTACAAGATCACCAGTTGGAAGGACCTGTGGAGCGACCAGCTCAAGGACAAGCTCGGCCTGCCCGACTTCGATCCGAGCCACATCATCATCGCTGCCGCCAAGCTGTCGGGCGCCACCGATGTCAAGGACTGGAAGGTCGGCATCCCGATGCTCGAGAAGCTGAAGCCCAATATCAAGGCCTTCTACCAGTCCGATGCGACCTCGCAGGAACTGATGAAGACCGGCGAGACCCCGGTGCAGGTCCTGCTTTCGATCAACGCCTACCACCAGATGAGCCAGGGCATTCCGATCAAGCTGGTCATCCCTGAAGAAGGCGGCGTGGTCGGCATCGACGCGGTCGGCATCAGCGCCGGCACCAAGATGGCCGATGCGGCGTATGAATTCGTCAACACGGCGCTCGACCCGCAGGTTCAGGAGAAGCTGTGCGGCATCTACAAGTGCTCGCCGATGAATTCCAAGGCCCATGTCAGCGAGGAACTCGCCGCAATGCCCGGCATCTTCACTTCGGTGGACGAGTTGCAGAAGCAGATCCTCGTGGACGACGAAACCCGCGCCAAGCTGCTTCCCGAGTGGAAGTCCTGGTTTACCGAAAACATGACGCGCTGACGGTTTCCAATCCGACTGGCCGCCGCTCCCGCAACCGGGGGCGGCGGAATTTTCCCTCTACCCCGTATACCCGCTGGAGACTGCGATGAACGATCGTCGGATATGGTGGTTCTTCATAGTGCCCTGCATGCTCGTGGCGCTTGCGGTAGTCATGTCGCTGGCCGCCGTATTCCAGTACAGCTTCCGCGAATTCATCCCCGGTTCGCTTGAAACCGGCGGCTTCACCTTCGACAATTTCTACAACATCGGCCGGCCGGTCTATTTCCTGGTCATCCTCGATACGCTGCTCATCAGCCTGCTGACGGCGGTGTTCTGCCTGCTCCTCAGCTATCCGGTCGCCTACGCGCTGGTACGCACGCAATCGGAATGGGTGCGCACCCTGCTGGTCATCCTGTCCATCACCCCGCTGTTTACCGGCGAGATCGTGCGCACCTATGCCTGGATGCTGGTTCTCGGCTCCGACGGTTTCATCAATTCGACGCTGATGGGGCTCGGCATCGTCAGCAAGCCGGTACAGTTCATGTACACGAAATTCGGCGTCATCGTCGCGCTGGTGCATTTCTCGATGCCGGTCATGATCATCATGCTCGCCACCGCCGTCAGCCACGTCAACCGCGACTTCGAGAAGGCGGCGGCCAATCTCGGCGCTGCCCCGCTGACCGTCTTCTGGCGCGTCACCGTGCCGCTCACCATGGCCGGCATCGTCGCCAGCACGGTCGTCATCTTCGCCTGGACGATGAGCGCCTTCGCCACGCCCCAGCTGATCGGCGGCGGCAAGGTGCTGATGATCTCCAACCTCGTCTACCTGCAGGGACTGTCGTCGTTCAACTTCCCGATCGCCGCCGTCCTCAGCGCCGTTGCCTTCGTCGTCGCGGTCGGCAGCCTGGCGCTCGTTCAGCCCTTCGTCACGCGGCTCGAACGCCGCGTCGCCGAACAATAGGAGGATGCGATGGGAAAGTTCCTTTTCTGGACGCTGATAACCGTTATTCTCGTCTTCCTGACCGTTCCCGCGGTCGTGGTGATCATGAGCTCGGTCAACCCGACCGAGACGCTGGCCTTTCCGCCGAAGGGCTTCTCGCTCCACTGGTATGCGCGCGCGTTCACCTACCAGGATTTCCGCGACTCCTTTTATAACGGCATGGTCGTCACCCTGTTCGCCTCGACGATCGCCTCGGTGATCGGCGTGGCTGCGGCCTACGTCACCCACCGCTACAGCTTCCGGGGCCGGCGCTTGCTGGAATTCCTGCTGGCCGCCCCTCTCATCATCCCGCGCTTCACCACCGGCTTCGGCTTCCTGCTCGTCGGCGCTGGCATGGGCATCAACAACGGTTACACGATCGTCATCATCACCCATATCGTACTGGTGCTGCCGTTCGTCACCCGCAGCGTCTATGTCAGCCTGGTCAACGTCGACCGTACGCTGGAGCGCTCGGCCGCCAACCTCGGCGCCTCGCCGGTGACCGTGCTCCTGCGCATCACGCTGCCGTTGCTGACACCAGGCATCGTCGGCGGCTGGATCATCGCCGCGATCCTTTCCTTCACCGAATTCACCGCCTCGCTGTTCGTGACCAGCTACGCCACGCAGACGCTGCCGGTGGCCATGTACACCTATGTGCGCGAATACACCGATCCGACGATCGCCGCGATCTCGGCCCTGCTTATCATCTCCACGACGCTGGGCATGTTCATCGTCGACCGGACACTGGGCCTCAAGCGCGTCCTGGCAATCGAGTCGCACTAGCCCTGCAAAGAAAAGACCGCTTCGGCGCATGACGTTTAGGGAGAAAACATGAGCACTCAACCGGCAACCGGGCAGCAGGGCGATATCGCCGTCGACATCGCCGATGTCGCCAAGAATTATGGAGCGGTGGTCGCCGTCAAGCAGGTGTCGCTGCCGATCCGGCGCGGCGAGTTCCTCACCCTCCTCGGTCCCAGCGGCTGCGGCAAGACAACGCTGCTCAACATGATCGCGGGCTTCGAGGCGCCGACCGCCGGCACCATCAGCATCGACGGCCACGACGTCACCAATGTGCCGCCACATCTGCGCGACACCGGCATGGTCTTCCAGAACTATGCGCTGTTCCCGCATATGACCGTCTTCGACAACGTCGCCTTCGGCCTGCGCATGCGCAAGGTGGACAAGCACAAGATCGCCCGCGAGGCGGAAGCCGCCCTCGACATGGTCAAGCTTTCGGGTATGGGCGGGCGCCGGGTCAAGCAACTGTCCGGCGGCCAGCAGCAGCGCGTGGCGCTGGCGCGCGCCATCGTCTTCGGCCCCAAGGTGCTGCTGCTCGACGAGCCGCTGTCGGCGCTCGACAAGAACCTGCGCACCCAGATGCAGTTCGAACTGAAGGACCTGCACCATAAGACCGGGCTGACCACCGTCTTCGTCACGCACGACCAGGGCGAGGCGCTCAGCATGTCCGACCGCATCGTGGTGATGAGCAAGGGCGAAATCCAGCAGATTTCCAAGCCGCTCGAGCTCTACAGCCGCCCCGTCAACAGCTTCGTCGCCTCCTTCATCGGCGAGATCAACCAGCTTCCGGTGGCGCGGCTGAAGCGCAGCGGCCAGGCGGTCGCGTTCGCCTTCCAGGAAGGGATCACCCTCGATGCCGAAGGCGATCATGCCCACCTCGACGACAACAGCGACGTCAGCATCTTTGTGCGACCGGAAAGCATCGATGTCGCCGGCGCGCAAGGCGGTTCCGGCAATGTCGTCAAGGCCAAGGTCGTTTCCCACATCTATCAGGGCACGCATACCGTCACCCGCATTGAGACCCCCGGCCTCGGCCTGCTCGACATGCGCGTCGGCGGCGGCCATATCATCGACCAGAAGCCGGCAGGCTCGCCGATCGATGTCCGTATCTCGCTTGAAAACGCAGTCGTCCTGAAGGCGTCCGGCGCGAAGTAACCACGCGCCGCAGACGCCCTTTCCTTCTTCCTACTTCGAACTGACTCTCAATAACCGCGCCGGGTATCGGCGCGGTGGAGCGGTTCCCCGCCGTCGCTGACCCGGCGAATGCTTTCGGCAACGTCACGCGCCGCCGCCTCCGGAACGGTGATGCTGGCCAGGTGCGGCGTGATCAGCACGTTTTCCATGTCCCAGAACGGATGGTCCGCCGGCAGCGGCTCGACCCAGAACACGTCGAGCGTGGCGCCGCCGATCTGGCCGGAGCGCAGCGCCTCGACCAGCGCCGGCTCGTCGACTACCGGCCCGCGTGACGCGTTGACGAACTTGGCCCCGCGCGGCAGCGCATCGAACACCGCCTTGTCGATGAGCTTTTCCGTCTGCGGCGTATGCGGCATCATGTTGACGAGGATTTCGACCTCCGAAAGGAACGCATCCCGCTCAGGCCCGGTATAGGTGCGCACGCCCTCGATCGTCTTGGCGGCGATATCCCAGCCGCGCACGTCGAAGCCGGCCGCCGCCAGCCCCGCCGCCACCGCACTGCCGAGATGGCCGAGGCCGAGCACGCCGACCCTGATCTGGTGCAGCGGCCGCGGATGGATGTAGTGCCATTCGCGGCGGCGCTTGGCCTGCTCGAACTCTGGAATGTTGCGGGCGTAACGGATCACCGAAAACAGGACGTAGCTGCGCATCAGCGCGATCATGCCGGGATCCGACAAACGCGAGATCGGCACCTCCGGCAGGTCGTCGCGCCCGACCAGGGAATCGATGCCGGCGCCGAGATTGATCACCTGCGCGATATTGGTGAACGGCTCGAAGAACCCCGGCGGGGGCTTCCACGCCAGCACATGCCGGACATCGGCCGGATCGCCGACATCCGGGTAAACGCGGAAATCGAGGCCTGGGATGTTCGCCTTGAGCGCGTCGCCCCAGGTGACCGGGTCGTCGAAATCGCTGAAGAACAAGACCGCGCCATAACGCTTCGCCGCCTCGTCCGCTTCAGTCGAAACTGCCGCAGATACCTTAGTTGCCTGTGTCGTCACTGCCATTTCCTCCAAGCCGCGCTTCGCCAAGACCGTCAAGCGGTCACGTCCCGCATCAGGCTGCCGAAGCCGGGCTTCGCCCCCTTGACGCCGGCAAGCGTGAGGCTGTGCCAGAACGACGCCTGGATGGCGGAGACGACCGGCTTGCCGAGCGCGGCTTCCAGCGCCTCGATGGCCCCGGCCGTACGGAAATTGGTGCAGCTGACGAAAATGGCGGTCGCTTCCGGATGATCCACCGAGCAGCACAGGTCATAGACCCGGTCCAGCGAGACCTCGGCCAGTTCGACATCCGTGTTGATACCGAGATTTTGCGAGCGAAGCACCGTGTGGCCATTCTCCTCCAGGAAGCGGATGGCGCGCTGATGAATCTCGTCGACATAGGGGGTGGCGAGCGCCACCGGCCCGGCCTTCACCTGCGCCAGCGCCGCCAGGCTGGCGGTCGAGGCGGTGGTGATCTTCTTGCCCGGCGCCCAGGAGACGAGCTTCTTCGTCAACGCCTTGTCGTAGGCGGTGCCGTGCAGGAAGGAGGCGCTGGTGCCGCCGAAACACAGCACGTCGATCGGCGCCGAGCCGAGCAGGCGCGCGGCCTCCTCCAGTTGCGGCGCGTTCATCATCTGCTCGATCCCTTCGAGCGTGACCTTGGGGAGCTTGATGCGCGTCGTGTGGACCGACACGCCCTCGGCCGCCATCGCCCACATTTCCGATTCCATCACCACGCTCGACGCCATGAAGATCAGGCCGACCCGCGCCAGCGAGCCGTTGCCGTCATAGTGGAAAACCGGCCGCTGCCCGGTCGGGACTCGTTCTGCGTTCGTCATGGCGAAGTTCCTCTCGTAATCCAGCCGGCATGTCCGCACTCAAGCGGAGCGCTCGCGGCCTAATCCCGCTTGCATCATGCCGCAGCCTCATGCATCGATAAAATAATTTTACTTGCTCATCTAGATTGGAAAACCCGATGCAATTCTCCTTTCGCGCCCTGCAATACGTTGTCGCGACGGCGGAAGCGGGCAGCGTCAACGGCGGCGCGCAATTGCTCAACAGTTCCCAGCCGTCCGTTTCCGCCGCCATCGCCCAGATCGAGGCGAGGCTGGGAGTCGCGCTGTTCGTGCGCCACCACGCGCGCGGCATGACCACCACCGCCGCCGGGCAGCGCTTCGTCAACGAGGCGCGCATCCTGCTCAACCACGCCCGCGACTTCGCCCGCAACGCCGAAACGCTTGGCGCCACCGTAACGGGCGAGATCACGGTCGGAAGCTTCGTCACCCTCGCGACCCGTTTCATGCCGGGGCTTCTGGCCGAGTTCGCCCGGCGCGCGCCCGGCATCACCGTCAACCTCCAGGAAGGCAACCAGCAGGAAATCCTCGACGGGCTGGTGAGCGGACGCCTCGAACTGGCGCTGGCCTATGCCTACGCCGTGCCCGACGACATCAAGGCGCAGCGCCTGACGGAACTGCCTCCCTACGTGCTCGTCTCGCCCGAACATCGGCTGGCCGGACGCCGGCGGATCAGCATCCACGACATCGGCGGCGATCCGTTCATCCTGCTCGACCTGCCGATCTCGCGCAATTATTTCCTCAACCTGTTCCTCACCCACGGCATCGAGCCCCACATCGCCTACCGCTCCCGCTCGCCGGAGTTGATCCGCAACCTCATCGGCCACGGGCGCGGCTACACCATCCACAACGTCCTGCCGCGCCACGGCCTGAACTATGACGGCGGCCGCATCGTGGCGCTGCCGATCGCCGAGCAGGTGGCGCCGGTGCAGGTGGTGGCGCTCAGCCTGCGCCGGCAAAAAATGCGGCCTGCCGCGGAACTGTTCGCGTCCTTCCTGGCCGAAGCCTTCACGCCGGGAGGGCTTTTCGGAGCCGATTCTCCGACCGACCCTCCATCCGCCGGAAGCGACGACCACGCCGGTTCGGCCCCATAAGCCCGGCACCCTTCCAGCCTGATATTGTATGCAATCATCATTTTTTTGTAGACATTCTAGGGGTACTGCACATATCCTGTGCATCGATCGGACTGAAAACCGGTGAAATCTGACGCTCGCTACAGCCGATGTCGGCCACGACGATTGCAGCAGACAGCCATAAGAGAGGATTTGAAATCAATCACTTACCGGCAAGCATCCAAAAATTGGCCGGCAAATGGATTGAAAGTCACCGGAGCAGCCGCGATCCGTTTTTCTGTTGGAGGAGAAGAGCATGAAACGTAGGTTGAATTGGCTCGGCGCAGTGGCCGCATCCGTCTTTGCACTCGGCAGCATCATGCCGGCGAGCGCCGAAAAACTCATTCTGGGCAACGAGGGCAGCTATCCTCCGTTCAGCATGGTTTCGCCGGACGGCACCCTGACCGGCTTCGAGCCGGAACTGGCGCGCGAAATGTGCAAGCGCATGAACGCCGAATGCGAGATCGTGGTCATGGACTTCAAGGCCCTGATCCCGGCCCTGCTTCAGAACAAGCTCGACGCGGTTGCAACCCAGACCAAGCCGCTTCCAGAACGCAAGGCCAAGGTTCTTTTCGGCCGCCCGATCCTGTTCAACCCGGACTCCTACGTCATCCCCAAGGACAAGGACTACACCTTCACCAAGGAAGGTCTGAAGGGCGTCCGCATCGGCCTGCAACGCAGCTCGGCGCAGGCGAAATACGTACAGGAAACGTTCGGCGACGCGGTCGAGATCATCCCGTACGACAATCCCGACCAGATCCGCCTCGACCTGGCGAGCGGCCGTCTCGACATGAGCCTCGGGCCGAAGATCAGCTGGACGAACGAGTTCCTGTCCAAGCCCGCCGGCAAGGACTGGAAATTCGCCGGCGGCGATTTGTGGACCGGCGGCGGCGAGCAGGGATCGAGCTGGATCGCCCGCAAGGACAGCGCCGAGCTGATCGATCGCATGAACAAGGCGCTCGACACCATCATCGCGGACTGCACCTTCACCAAGCTGCGCAAGCAGTTCATGGATGTGGCGCTCCTGCCTGAAGAAGAAGCCTGCAAGTAATTTTCAGCGGCCGCGGCGCACTGCACCGCGGCCTTCCTGTCTCCCCGACGGCGAATGGCTCGCCGTCGCCGGAGCACGCCCGGAGCACGCTTGTCATGCCCTTGCTGGGATTTGTCGAACAGCTCGGCCTCGGGGCCATGGTTACGATAGAGGTCGCCGTCCTCTCGTATCTGCTGGCACTGCTGGTCGGCACCCTGTTTGCGCTCGCCACGGTGCAGCGGCGGCCTGTCGTCAACGCGATCTGGCAGGTGTACGCCTCGATCTTCACCGGCGTACCGTCGCTGCTGGTTGCCTTCCTGTTCTATTATGCCGGGTCCGGCATGCTGGCGAGCCTGTTCTCCCTCATCGGCATGCGGGTCAACATCGAGGTCAACCCCTTTGCGGCAGCCGTGGTGGCGCTTGGCCTGGTCTACGGCGCCTATATCGCCGACATCGTCAGGAGCGCCATCCACAACGTGCCCCCCGGCCAGTTCGAGGCCGCCAACGTCCTGCTCATTCCCCGCCCGACCGCCTGGTTCTTCGTCATCCTGCCGCAGGTGCTTCGCCTGGCGCTGCCGGCGCTGAGCAACATGTGGATCGTCGTACTCAAGGACACCGCCCTGATTTCGCTGATCGGGCTAAAGGAAATCATGACTTATGCGCGGCTGGCTTCCGGCGTCACCAAGGAGCCGTTCATCTACTTCATCCTCGCGGCCGCGTTCTTCCTGCTGATGACCGGCCTCACCTATCTCGTCACGCAACGGATCGAAGGCTGGACAGGGCGCGGCCTGCGGCGCGCGGCCCCCGCCCGGGAGGAGACCGCCCGTGCACTATGATGTCGCCCTTGCGTGGGAAAGCCTGCCAACGCTTCTGGCGGGAACGGTAACCACCTTCGTCGTGCTGCTGCCGGTGCTGGTGCTCGGCCTGCTTATATCCATCCCCGTAGCCCTTGCCCGGCTGGAGCGGGGCCCGGGCTCGCTTCTGGCCGCCGCCTACATCGTCTTCTTCCGCGGCGTTCCGAGCATCGTGCTGCTCTACCTCATCTACAGCGGCCTACCGCAGTTTTCGCTCATCCGCGACACCGCGCTCTGGACGCTGTTTTCCAACGCCTATTTCTGCGCCTGGGTCGGACTGACGCTCACCCATTCCGGTTATATGGGAGAAATCGTCAGGGGCGGACTGGCGGCGGTGCCGCCCGGCACCATCGAAGCGGCGCAGGCGCTCGGCCTCGGCCGCATGCAAATCCTGTTCAAGCTGCGCCTGCCCATGGCGGCGCGCTATGCCCTGCGGGCCTACCAGAACGAACTGCTGATCATGGTGAAGAGCACGTCCGCCGTCAGCGCCATCACCCTGGTCGACCTTACCGCCGCGGCCAACACCGTGTTCGACTACACCTATGACCCGTTTACGCCGCTGGTGACCGCCGCCGGCATCTATTGGGTCATCATCAACGCCATGCGTTATGCCTTCAATATCGCCGACAGCCGCCTGAACCGGCATCTCGCCGTGAAGTAACGCCACTCAGCCGCCAATCCACCAAGGACAAGACCATGCCAGCCAACCCAGCAGCGGCAGCCCCGCACGCCTCGCAGCCCGATGTGCGGATGGCGGTTTCGGTGCGCGGCCTGAACAAGCATTACGGCGCCTTCCACGCCCTGAAGAACATCGACCTCGACGTCGCTAACGGCGAGATCGTCATCATTTGCGGCCCCTCCGGCTCGGGCAAGTCCAGCCTCATCCGCTGCATCAACCATCTCGAGCAGCACGATGCCGGCACCATTCACGTCAACGGGCTGGAACTCACCGTCAAGCCGGCGAGGGTCATGCAGGTGCGCCGCAGCCTCGGCATGGTGTTCCAGAACTTCAACCTGTTCCCGCACATGACGGTGCTCGCAAACTGCACCTTCGCCTTGCGGCAGGCGCTGCGCATGCCGCAAGGCGAGGCGGAAGAGGTCGCCCGCGAGCACCTGCAACAGGTCAACGTGCTGGATCAGGCGGCAAAATATCCGGGCGAGTTGTCCGGCGGGCAGCAACAGCGCGTCGCCATCGCCCGCGCGCTATGCCTGAAGCCGCGCATCATGCTTTTCGACGAGCCCACGTCGGCGCTCGACCCGGAATCGGTCGGCTCGGTGCTGCGCATCATGGAAAAGCTCGCGGCCACCGGTATCACGATGATCTGCGTGACGCACGAAATCGGCTTCGCCCGGCGGGTCGCCCATCGCTGCGTATTCATGGAGCGTGGCGAGATCGTGGAAAACGCACCGACCGCCCAGTTCTTCGGCAACCCGGACAGCCTGCGCCTGAAGGCGTTCCTGGATCAGGTTCTGTAGGCGGACCCGCTTTTCGTCGCCCGCCGGCTCATTTCACCAGGAAGATATTGGCCAGGACGAACGTCGCCGTGGTGAAGGCGATCAGCGATACCCAGCCGATCAGCGCCTCGCGGTTGGCGGCTCGCCGTTCCGCCGGGGTCCTGTGATCGCGGGTGTAGATGTACTCGTCGTGATGGTCTTTCATCGGACACCTCGGATGATCTTGCGATTGCCGTTCGGATAGCTCATTCCATCCCGTCCCGCAATCGGCCTGCCGGCCATCCCGTCAGCCGTCGATCCGCGGCGGCCTCGCTTCCACCAGGTCGCGGTCGCTGGCGATCGAGATCGCCAGAATCCGGACGTCGGCGGCGGGAAACGTCTTTACCGCCGTCGAAACGATATCCGTCGCGTGGTCGGCGCCGGAATACTGCTCGTCGACGGAAACCGTGATGACCAATGTCACCTCAACCGACTTTGCCAATCCGGTCTCCCGATCCAACGGCAGCTAGCGCCGAGCACTCTAGCAAATCTGTCCGCAAACGCCATGCCCGGCCCGCTTGCCGCCGCGGCCTTGGTGCCGCCGCTTTTATGGAACTAAAGTCGTAGACGACCGTTAATGATGGTTAACAGCCTGAATTCAGTCGCACGGGAGAAACCTATGGACAGATTGCAATTTCTTTCGACGGTGCGCCTTTCCCGCGGCAAAGGCCATCCAGTCGAGGAGATCGACAGCGTGGCAGAAGCGATGGCGTTCCTGCGCGAATGGCCGGTCGGCCGGCGTGGGCCGGTTTACCGTTGCGCCCTGAATTGCTGCGCCGCTGCCATGGCCGCGCAGATGACGGCGGAGGAAGCGCGGCGCTCCTTCTCCGGGTTTGCCCGTATCACCGGGCTTCTGGCCGAAGACGGCCTGACCGCAGCGGCACACTTGGCGAGCGAAGAAAACACGCCAAAGACAGCCGTTCGCTAAAGCATTTTACAGTGAAGCGGAACCGTCCGGCATCGGCGAAAGCCCAAGCCGGAGCGGCGGGACAACATTCGTCCAAGCGCCCGATTCTCCAGCCTGACGGGCGGAAACTGACGCGAAGGCCTCAGTTCTTCTGAATCGAGATGCCGTTGTCGTCGAATTTCAGTTCTACGCCTTCGCGCTTCGTCTGTTGCTGGTAGATATAAACGCCAAGCACGACGACCACGACGGCGAGCGCGCCGATGACCATATAAAGCATGTTCCTGTTCAAAGGCGCGCCCTCTCGTCGTTGGATAACCGAAACGTCACGCTCGCTTCACGAGCCGGATGATCAACAGCAGGATCACCGCGCCGATGACGGCGTGAATGATCGCGGCAAGGATGCCGCCGCCGAAAGCGAGCCCGACCCGTGGCAGAAGCCAGCCGGCGATGACCGCGCCGACGATGCCGACGACGATGTTGCCGATCAGGCCGAAGCCGAATCCCTGGACGATCAGCCCGGCCAGCCAGCCGGCGATCGCACCGATGATCAGGAAAATAATCAGACTTTCGATACCCATTTTCTCCTCCGGTTTTGGTGGCCCGCAACGGAACTCCGCCCGGGCCGGGGTTGAAGCATCAAGGTCGGGAAAGGTCGCGGTCCGGCAGCATCAGTCCTCGGCAGCGGAAGAGGGCCGCCAGGCGGTCGGCTCGATCTTCTTCTGGGTGTTGCTGTCCGTATAGGTCCACCAGGCACCGTCCTCCTTGTCCCAACGGGCAAGGGACTCGTTGGCGACGCCGTCGCTGTCGGTCCAGAAGACCGTGACGCGGGAGCCGTCCCTGGGTGCGGTGGAAATGGGCTGTCTGGCTGGCATGCTGTCCCCTCACTGCTGCCTGTAACGCTGGCCAGCCGGTTTTGTTCCGGCTAGCTATGCGCGAAAATGTCGGTCTCCGCCCATCCCATCAGGTCGAGCTTGGCACGAGTCGGCAAAAACCGGAAGCAGGCCTCGGCCTCTTTCGCGCGGCCGTCGCGCGCCAGCCGCCCGGCCAGCACGTCGCGAAGCCGGTGCAGGTAAAGCACGTCGGAGGCCGCATATTCGAGTTGCTCCGGCGACAGCACCTCCGCGGCCCAGTCGGAAGACTGCTGCTGCTTGGAAATGCCGACGCCCAGGAGTTCGTTGCAGATGTCCTTGAGCCCGTGGCGGTCGGTATAGGTGCGGGTCAGCCGCGAGGCGATCTTGGTGCAGAACACCGGTTCGGCCATGACGCCGAAGGCGTGGTAGAGAACCGCGATGTCGAAGCGGCCGAAATGGAACAGCTTCGTCACCTTGCGGCTCTTGAGCAGGGTGACGAGGTTAGGCGCCCGCTTCTGGCCGGGCGCGATCTGGATAACGTCGGCCGTGCCGTCGCCCGGCGAGATCTGCACCACGCAGAGGCGATCGCGGTGCGGATTGAGGCCCAGCGTCTCGGTGTCGATGGCAACCGCGTCGACGTCGTAGTGGGTAAGGTCGGGCAGGTCGTTCTTGTGAAAACGGATCGTCGTCATGAAAAAATCTCTCAGCGGGTCAAGGCGTCCAGGATGCGCGCCCACGAGCGCTGCCCCTTGTGGAAGGACGACAGTTCGTATTTTTCGTTGGGTGAGTGGATGCGGTCGTCGGCAAGCCCGAAGCCGACAAGCAGCGATTCCATGCCGAGATAGGTCTGGAAGTCGCCGACGACGGGGATGGAACCGCCGCCGCCCGTCAGGATGGCCTGTTTGGGCCATTCCGCCGAAAGCGCGGTCTTCGCCTTTGCGAGGAAGGGGGAATCGTAGGAAAGCTGGATCGCCGGCGAGCCGCCATGCGGATGGAACGCCACCGAACAGTCGGCCGGCAGCCGCTCCTCGACGAATTTGCGGAACGCGGCCCGGATCTTGTCCGGGTCCTGCTTGTGGACGAGACGGAACGAAACCTTGGCCATGGCCTCGGCGGCGATCACCGTCTTGAAGCCCTTGCCCTCGTAGCCGCCGGAAATGCCGTTGAATTCCGCCGTCGGGCGCGCCCACACCATCTCGGTGACCGAGCGGCCCTTCTCGCCGGCTGGCTGCGACAAGCCGATCGGGCCAAGGAAGCTTTCCGCCGTCTGGCCGAGTGTTTCCCAGGATTTCAACACCTGCGAGGGCGTTTCCTCCACCCCGTCGTAGAAGCCGGGAATGGTGACGCGGCCGTCCTGGTCATGCACGTCGGCAAGGATGCGGGCAAGGACCCGGATCGGGTTCGCGGCCGGCCCGCCATACATGCCCGAATGCAGGTCGCGATTGGCGGCCGTGACGACGACCTCCTCGCCGACCAGCCCGCGCAGCGACGTGCAGATGGAAGGCGTGTCGCGGTCCCACATGTCGGTATCGCACACCAGCGCGAAATCGGCCTTCAGTTCCTCGGCGTTGGCTTCGAGGAACGGCTTCAGCGAGGGCGAGCCGCTCTCCTCCTCGCCCTCGAACAGGATGGTGATGCGGCACGGCAGGCTGCCATGCACCGCCTTCCAGGCCCGGCAGGCTTCGACGAAGGTCATCAACTGGCCCTTGTCGTCGGCCGACCCGCGCCCGGTGATCACCTTGTGCCCTGGCGTAACCTCCTTGAGCGCAGGCGAGAACGGATCGCTCTCCCACAGGTCGAGCGGGTCGACCGGCTGCACGTCGTAATGGCCGTAAAACAGCACATGCGGCGCGCCCGCCGGCCCGTCATGGTGCGCCACCACCATCGGATGGCCCGGCGTGGTGCGCACGCTGGCATCGAAGCCGATGGACTTGAGGTCCGCCACCAGCCACTCCGCCCCCTTGCGGCATTCGGCGGCAAAGGCCGGATCGGTCGAGATCGATTTCAGCCGGAGCAGTTCGAACAGCCGTTGCAGGCTGTGGTCGAGTTTCTGGTCGAGGCGGTCGAGGACGGGAGCAAGCTGGGACATGGAGGAGCCTTTCGATTCTGCGGCGCAGCCTAAATCCCCGAACGCCAAACGAAAAGCCCGGCCGGATGGGCCAGCGGGGCAAAAAAATGCCGCCGTGGCGGAGGGGAACCACGGCGGCGCTTTAAACGGCGCGGCAGCCCGGAGAGGGGGATAGGCTGCCGCTTTGTCCGGGATAGGCGGGGGACGGGCCTTGCTCCGGACTCGGCGAAAATTGCCGATGCCCCCTATTTGTGATCCTGAAGGTGGCAATTCAAGGGCACGAAAATTACAACTTCGTAACATAGGCGTGATCGGCAATCCGGGGCGAACATCTGTCAGTGGCTTGCCGTAACCGGCGCCTTTCCCTCGCCTTTGCCATGGACCGCAAAGCCTTGCCGCGCTATCCCTTCGCGCATGAAAAAAGGCGATCATCTCTTTCTAGTCGACGGCTCGGGCTACATCTTCCGCGCCTATCACGCTTTGCCGCCGCTGACGCGCAAGTCGGACGGCCTGCCGACCGGGGCGGTCGCCGGCTTCTGCAACATGCTGTGGAAGCTGATGGTGGATGCTCGCAACACCGATGCGGGCGTGGTGCCGACGCATTTCGCCGTGATCTTCGACTATTCCTCCAAGACCTTCCGCAACGATCTCTATCCCGAATACAAGGCCAACCGCTCCGCCCCACCCGAGGATCTGATCCCGCAGTTCGGGCTGATCCGCGAAGCGACGCGCGCGTTCAACCTGCCCTGCATCGAAATGGAAGGGTTCGAGGCCGACGACCTCATCGCCACGTATGCGCGGCTGGCGAGCGAGGCGGGTGGTGACACCACGGTCATCTCTTCCGACAAGGATTTGATGCAGTTGGTCGGCCCGACGGTCGGCATGTACGACCCGATGAAGGATCGCCAGATCGGCATTCCGGAAGTGGTCGAGAAATGGGGCGTGCCGCCGGAAAAGATGATCGACCTGCAGGCGCTGACCGGCGATTCCGTCGACAACGTGCCGGGCGTGCCGGGCATCGGCCCGAAAACCGCAGCACTTCTGCTCGAGCAGTTCGGCGACCTCGACCAGCTTCTGGAGCGCGCCAGCGAGATCAAGCAGGAGAAGCGCCGCCAGACGATCATCGACAACGCCGACAATGCGCGCATTTCGCGCAAGCTGGTGACGCTGAAGAACGACGTGCCGGTGGCCGAGGGTATTGAAGCTTTCACGCTTCACGAACCGGACGGTCCGAAGCTGATCGCCTTCCTCAAGGCGATGGAATTCACCACGCTGACACGGCGCGTGGCCGAAGCGACCGGTGCCGAAGCCGGCGAGATCGCGGCGGCGAAGGTCGTCGTCGAACGGGCCGACACCGCCCATGGCCCGGATGTCGGCGCCGGGCAGCCGGCGGCCTTGCCGCTGTTCGGCGAGGACGGCGCCCGGCCAGCGGCAGCGCCCGAGGACGGCCGGACCCCGTCCCTGCTGTCGGCCCTGCGCGCCGAAGCCGCCGTCGCCGGCAAGTTCGACACATCCGCCTACGAGGCCGTCCACGACCTGCCGACCCTGCAACGCCGGGTCGCCGAGGCGCGCGAGGCCGGCATCGTCGCCTTCGATACCCAGACCACCACGCAGGACCCCATGCAGGCCGAGCTGTGCGGCTTCGCGCTCGCCATCGCGCCCGGCCGCGCCGTCTATGTGCCGCTTGCCCACAAGGCCGGCGACGGCGACCTGCTCGGCGGCGGACTGCTGCAAAACCAGATCGCCGTGCGCGACGCGCTGGCGGCGATAAAGCCGCTTCTGGCTGACGCGTCGGTGCTGAAAATCCTGCAGAACGGCAAGTTCGACCTGACGGTGATGCAGCGCTACGGGCTCGACATCGCGCCCTTCGACGACACGATGCTGATTTCCTACGTGCTCGACGCCGGCACCAGCAGCCACCACAACCTGGAAGCGCTGTCGCAGCGCTGGCTCGGCCACACTGCGACAGCCTTCAAGGACGTGACCGGCACCGGCAAGAACGCCGTTTCCTTCGACCATGTCGCCGTGGAGCGCGCGACCGCCTATGCCGGCGAGGAAGTCGACATCACCTTGCGCCTGTGGCGGGTGCTGAAGCCCCGTCTCGCGGCCGAAGGACTGGTTTCCGTCTACGAGCGTCTGGAGCGGCCTCTGGTGCCCACCCTAGCCGCCATGGAGCAGCGCGGCATTTCCATCGACCGGCAGATCCTGTCGCGGCTGTCGGGCGAGCTTGCCCAGCGCGCCGCCGGCCTCGAGGAGGAAGTCTACCAGCACGCCGGCGAGCGCTTCACCATCGGCTCGCCCAAGCAGCTGGGCGACATCCTGTTCGGACGCATGGGCCTGCCCGGCGGCACCAAGACCAAGACCGGCCAGTGGTCGACCACCGCGCAGGTGCTGGAGGAACTGGCCGCCGAGGGCCACGAACTGCCGCGCAAGATCGTCGACTGGCGGCAACTGACCAAGCTGAAATCCACCTATACCGACGCCCTGCCCGCCCATGTCGACCCTCAGACCATGCGCGTCCACACCTCCTATTCGCTGGCCTCGACGACGACCGGCCGCCTTTCCTCGGTCGAGCCGAACCTGCAGAACATCCCGGTGCGCACCGCCGAGGGGCGCAAGATCCGCACCGCCTTCATCGCCGGCAAGGGCAACCGGCTGATTTCGGCCGACTACAGCCAGATCGAGCTGCGCGTGCTGGCGCACATGGCCAACATTCCGCAACTGGTGCAAGCTTTTGCCGACGGCGTGGACATCCACGCCATGACCGCCTCCGAAATGTTCGGCGTGCCGGTCGAAGGCATGCCGTCCGAGGTGCGCCGGCGCGCCAAGGCGATCAATTTCGGCATCATCTACGGCATTTCGGCCTTCGGCCTGGCCAACCAGCTATCCATCGCCCGCGAGGAGGCCAGCGACTACATCAAGCGCTATTTCGAGCGCTTTCCGGGCATCCGCGACTACATGGAGGAGACCAAGGCCTTCGCGCGCGAGAACGGCTATGTCGAGACGATCTTCGGCCGGCGCGCCCACTATCCTGAAATCCGTGCCGCCAACCCGTCGATCCGCGCCAACAACGAACGCGCCGCCATCAACGCGCCGATCCAGGGATCGGCCGCCGACATCATCCGCCGCGCCATGGTGCGCATGGACACCGCCCTCGCCAAGGCCGGCCTGTCGGCACGCATGCTGTTGCAGGTGCACGACGAACTGATCTTCGAGACGGCGGAAGCCGAAGCCGAGGCGACCATGCCGGTGGTGAAAGCCGTGATGGAGAACGCGGCCATGCCGGCGGTCGCGCTGCGCGTCCCCCTGCAAGTAGACGCCCGCGCCGCCTCCAACTGGGATGAAGCGCACTGAAGGAGAGGGGCTTGGAGAGAGCCCATGGTGGGGTGGTAACGATTGGGCAGCTTTGGCTGAGACCGATCAATAGCGGACCCTTGACCTCGGTTGGAATGCATCCATTATAGGCCTCGGCCTGTGCAGCCCGCCGCTCGCGCCTTTCAGGTATGGTGAATGCACGACATTCCCGGTTTGACCTCACTGTCATGGGGCGATCCGTCAGCAATGCGAGCACTGACACGCGACACGCGTTCGCCCCCGACAAGAGGACCAGACCCGTGCATACATATCTCGATGCGAAATCCATGGCGAAGGCTCTGCGGCAGTCGCTTGCAGCACGCAGTATCGCATTGTCCCACAGCGATTGCCTTGAAATCGTCTCGCAACAATTCGGCCTTGCCGACTGGAACACGATGGCAACTCGTATTGCGGCTGCCCCGACAGGCGATGCTCTTCGCCTGCCCCGCGACTGGTCAATGACCAATCAGACGGATCAACGATACTATCGAGGCGGCCTTGATCCCGAAGAACCGGGTACGGCGCTGGTCGAAAGCCGATTCAAACTGGGAAGCGGCGTCGATTTGAGCCGCGATCACTTTGCCAGCCTGATGCAAAGCGTGCGGGCCGATCCGTTCAAAGGCGACCGCGTGGAATTGACGGCAAGTCTCCGGACGGAGGATGCCGACGCTGCGTCGATCTGGATGCGAGTGGATGGCTCTCCCGGCCATGTTCTGCGCTTCGACAATATGATGAAACGCAAAGACGATGGAGCCCTTCATGGAACGCGGGGTTGGATCTCGCGGAGCGTTGTCCTCGACGTTCCGGAGGATGCTATCAGCATCCACTACGGCGTTTTGTTGCAGGGTTATGGCCGGGTATGGGCGCGATCGTTCAAGATCAGCTCGGTCGGGCAAGACGTTCCGGTAACGGCACAACGTCATTATCTGGACCGGCCAAGCAACCTTGACTTCTCGGATGCAAACTAGGGCGCTCTTCCTCTAGGCGGGACATGGACTGTCGCGGAAACCTGCGACACGTTTCCGGTATAGTCCATGTCCGGTTTTCGATAACGTATTCGACCCGATAAATGGCTGGAAGGAGCTCGAAACCCACCGCCCTTACGCGGCTTCCGCCTGGCATTTGGCGCAGGTGCCGCGGAATTCTATTACCGCTTTCTTGGCCGAAAAGCCGGTCGAGTGCATCCATTCGTCGAGCTGGTGGCTGACGTCGGGGTCGGAGAATTCCGTGACCTGGCCGCAGATGTCGCAGATGGCGAAGGCGGTCATGGAATGGCCGTGGTCGTGCGGCTCGCAGCAGGCGACGAAGGAATTCAGGCTCTCCAGCCGGTGCACCAGGCCTTCCTTCATCAGCGCGTCGAGCGCCCGGTAGACCTGCAGCGGCGCGCGGAACCCCTGCTCGCGCAGTTGGTCGAGCAGCGTATAGGCGCTGAGCGGAGCACGCGCCGCCTCCAGCTTTTCAAGCACCCATGTCTGGTTTTTCGTCAGAGCCTGTCTTGCAGCCATCGTTCCAGCCTTCCTGCCCCAAGACATAGCAACGCGCGCGCGACTTTGCCACCGCCTGCGGCTTCGGGATGCAGGCGGTGGTGGCGGGATCGGCCTAGCGAGGCGCCTCCGCGCGCTCTGCGGAGGCTGCCCATAGGTTGATGCCGCCATCGTGGGCGTAGCGGTCGATCTCGGCAAGCTCGTCCTCGCTGAAGTCGAGGCGCTTGAGGGCGCCGACGCAATCCTCGACCTGCTCGGGCCGGCTCGCGCCGATCAGTGCCGAGGTCACCCTGCCGTGGCGCAGCACCCAGGCCAGCGCCATCTGCGCAAGCGTCTGGCCGCGCCGCCCGGCGATGCCGTTCAGCGCCTTGATGTTGGCCAGCGTTTCCTCGTTGATGAACGTCTGGCTCAGCGACTTGCCCTGCGCGGCGCGGCTGTCCTGTGGAATGCCGTTCAGGTACTTGTTGGTCAGCATCCCCTGCGCCAGCGGCGTGAACACGATGGAGCCGATGCCGAGCCCGTCCAGCGTATCGAGCAGGCCGTCGTCCTCGACCCAGCGGTTGAGCATGGAATAGCTCGGCTGGTGGATCAGGCACGGCGTGCCGAGATGCTTCAGGATGGCGGCCGCCTCGCGCGTGCGCTGCGAGTTGTAGGACGAGATGCCGACATACAGCGCCTTGCCGGCCCGCACGGCGGCATCGAGCGCGCCCATCGTCTCTTCCAGCGGCGTATTGGGATCGAAGCGGTGCGAATAGAAGATATCGACATAGTCGAGCCCCATGCGTTTCAGGCTCTGGTCGAGGCTCGCCAGCAGATATTTGCGGCTGCCCCATTCGCCATAGGGACCGGGCCACATGCCGTAGCCGGCCTTGCTCGAAACGATCAGTTCGTCGCGATGGCTGGCGAAATCCGTCCGCAGCATCTGGCCGAACGCCGTCTCGGCGGAACCCGGCGGCGGCCCGTAATTGTTGGCGAGGTCGAAATGGGTGATGCCGAGGTCGAAGGCCTTGCGCGCGATCGCCCGCTTACGCTCATGCGGCGTATCCTCGCCGAAATTGTGCCACAGCCCGAGCGAGATCGCCGGCAGCTTCAGCCCGGAATGCCCGCAGCGATTGTAGACCATGCTTTCGTAGCGGTTTTCGGCTGGAACATAGGTCATCATCGTTTCCTCCAAATCGGCAATCGGCAGAAGCTCAGCCCTGCGTCCCGCCCCATGGCCCGTGGAAGGCCCCGGCGGCATCGATCCGCTCGAAGCCGTGCGCACCGAAGAAGTCGCGCTGCGCCTGGATCAGATTGGACGTGCCGCGCCCCTGCCGGTAGGCATCGAAATAGGCGAGCGCCGAGGACAGTGCCGGAACCGGCAGCCCGGCTTCGGCCGCCCGCGCCACTACGCGGCGCAGCGAGGGGTGCGCTTGCCTCATCATGTCGACGAAGGCCGGGGCCATCAGAAGGTTGACGTCGGCGCTGCCCTTGCCGAAGGCCTCGGCCATGGTGTCGAGCATCTGCGAGCGGATGATGCAGCCTGCGCGCCATATCCGGGCGATGGTCGGCATCGGCAGGTTCCAGTTGAATTCCTTCGAAGCGCCGCTCATCACCGCGAAGCCCTGTGCATAGGCCGCGATCTTGCCGGCAAACAGCGCCAGTTCCAGGTCCTTCAGCACCTCGTTCCTCGCGCCCGAAAACGGCGTCACGGAAAGCTTCCCATAGGCTTTTTCGGCAGCCTCGCGCTCGCTCTTGAGCGAGGACAGCACGCGCGCCGCAACCGCCGCCTCGATGGCGGTGGCCGGAATGCCGAGTTGCTGCGCCTCGATCACCGACCATTTGCCGGTGCCCTTCTGGCCGGCGCGGTCGAGGATGATGTCCACCACCGGCCTGCCGGTCTTCGGGTCGTCGGCTTCCAGCGCCCTGGCGGTGATCTCGATCAGGTAGGAATCGAGCCACCCCTTGTTCCAGCCGGCGAAAACCGGCGCGATCTCCTTCGGCCCCATGCCGAGCCCGTCGCGCAGCACGCCGTAAATCTCGGCGATCATCTGCATGTCGGCATATTCGATGCCGTTGTGGATGGTCTTCACGAAATGGCCGGCACCGTCCGGCCCGAGCCACGCCGCGCACGGCTCGCCCCTGAACTTGGCGGAAATCGCGGTGATGACCTTCTCCACCCGCTTCCACGAAGCCTCGGTGCCGCCGACCATGATCGAGGGGCCATGGCGCGCGCCTTCCTCGCCGCCCGACACGCCCATGCCGATGAAGGTCAGCCCGGAGCCTTCCAGTTCCTTGAAGCGGCGCACCGTGTCGTGGAAATTGGCGTTGCCGGCGTCGATGATGATGTCGTTGGCGGCAAGCTCGCCGCGCAGCGCCGCGATCTGGTCGTCGACCGGCTGCCCGGCCAGCACCATGATGATGACCGGGCGCGGCGGGCGGATGGCATCGGCCAGTTCGGCCAGGCTCTTGCACGGCACCAACCTGTCCTTCAGCGTCCCGGCATTGGCGACGAAGGCATCGGTCTTTTCCGGCGTACGGTTGAAGACGGCGATGCGATGCCCCTTCTCCGCGATGTTGAGCGCCAGGTTGGAGCCCATCGTGCCAAGGCCGATCAGTCCGATTTCGGCTTTTTCCATCATCTCGCTCCCGTCTGTTCGCAGGCCCGCGCTCCTCGTCGTGGTGCGCATGATCGACCCTGCGCGCCGACAACGTCAACACGCGGGGACCGCCGGTTGTTAATTTCTTTCAATCGATTAAGGCAAAATCGCATCGCGGTCACGGCCGGATATCGATCGGCCCGGCGATTTTCACAAGCTCGAAGTCCGAAATCAGGATGTCGAGGCCCGCCGTCCAGCGGCCCGCCACCGGAATGACAAGGTCCTCCACCTTCCATGTGCCGTCGCCCATCCGGCGCGCCGGCCGCTTCAGCGGCTCGATACCGGAATCCGGCTTGGACAGGACCAGGGTGATTTCCTTGGGGTCGAGTGGCCCGAAATCGCCGGTCATGACCACGACGGAGGCCGTAACCGCCCCGGCATGGCCCGGCGCGATGGTAAGTTCCGCCATCGCCTTCAGCGTATGGATATGGGTCGTTACCGGTTGCGCGGCGGCGATGGCCAGCGCACGCGGCGGCGGCGTGAACCGCCAGCCGGCAACCACGCCGAAGACGGCAAGAACCAGAACCGTCTCCACGACGATCGACCGGGCAAGCTTTTTCAAGGCAACTGCCTCGCCCGCCTCGGCCGGGGCCGTCAGCCGCCAGCGGTTGAAGGCGGCGAGGCCGAAAAGGACGACCAGCAGCGCCAGCTTGGCCAGCAGCAACCGGCCATAGGCGGTATCGACAAGGGCGGACGGTCTTTCGACCTGGATGACGGCAAGGATCACGCCCGCCACGGCGAGGGCCGCGACGACGGGCAGGATCGCCTTCGAGAACCGCCGCAGGAAACCGTCCGCCCCCGGCGCGCCGTCTTTCAACGCCAGCATCAGCGGCACCAGCGCCCCCACCCAGAAGGCGATTCCCGCTCCGTGCAGGAACACCATCGGCCGCGTCAGCCATTGCGGGTTTGCATCGCTGGCATGGCCGCTGGCGGCAAGAGCAGCACCGACTCCGATCAGCCCGCCAAGCGACAGCCACCGCGCGACGGCGCGCGGCGACGCCAGGGCCAGAAGCCCGAGCAGCAGCGCGGCAAATGCGATCGCCACCGTCCAGCCGAACGTCGTTGCGGCCGCCGTTTCCCAGACGAGCGGCAGGGCGATCTTCGCCAGCGGCAGGTCGAGCGCGTCGAGTCCCTGCAAGCCCAGCGACAGCAGCGCCGCCAGCAGGCCGCACAACATCATGGCGATGACAAAGCGCTTTCCCGAAGGAAGGCCCGGCGACACCCAGGAAAGGCAGAACGCCCCGCCAATACCGAAAAACAGGCCCGCATAGAGTACGACCTTCGCCAGCCAGATCGCTCCGCGCAACGCCCGGTCGACAGGCTCCGCAGCCGCCGGCGGTTTGGCGCTCGCCGCCCCCACGGAAAACAGAACCGAGCCGCCGACCGGATGGCCATCGGCCGAAATGACGCGGTAGCTCAGCACATGCGTGCCGTTGGCAAGCCGCTGCGGAGGATCGATTTCGACCGTCTGGCCGTTTTCCCTGAACGAAGTCAGCGTTTGCGTCTTCCCGTCCGGGTCGACCAGCGTCAGCACCAGGGGCGATACCGGCTCGCTGAAGGTCAGCGTGAACCGCGCCGGGCTCTCCGCCAGCACAGCGCCGTCGGCAGGGTTGGTGGCGACCAGCGCAGCATGCGCGGAGGCGGGCGTCGACGCGGCTACGGCAAACAGCAGGGTGAGCACGCAAAAGATGCCTGCGGCCAACCCGGCGCATCGCCGATGCCAGCCTTCCACGCCCGATAGCTCACGCATCGCCATCATCACCGCCCGCCTAGCGAAGCGGCGCTTTCGCAAGCGCCGCCCCGCAGCTTATTTCCCCGGCGTGAGCTTAAGGCCCGGCGCCGGCATTTCCAGCGCGTCCTCGCTCTGGCCGGCCGCCGGTATCTCAATCCACCGGTCCACGGCCCCTTCGCATTCCTGCACGACGGGAAAGAACAGCGTCTCGCCGGCCGGCAGGTCGCTGGCCAGCGTGCCCCGGAATACGAACTCGTCGTAGAATTCGTCGGGCAGGCTGCCGCCGCTCCAGTCCACCTCAGTCACGCCCTCCTTCACCGTCTCGCCCCAGAGCGTGTAGGCCTTGGCATAGCCGCCCTTGACGGTTTCCAGCTTCCAGCCGGGCTTGGGCATCGGCTTCACCGCGATAAAACCTTCCGGGATTTTCACGCGGATCGCCGTCGTGGGCTTGCCTTCGCAGCCGTGCGGAATGCGAAGCACGGCCTTGTAGGTCGAGCCGACCGCCGCCGTCTGCGTTTCGAGCGTCACATGGGCAAAAGCCGCCCCCGTGCCGATGGCGAGAAAGGTAGCGACCGCGCAAGCGATCGCAGAAGATTTGAACATCATAGTCTCCTGAATGGCTGCTTGCGATCGGATCAGTCGGCGTGGCTTTCGTGCGCATCCGCGCCCGACTCGCCAAGGCCCTCGACCGCGAAATCCACGGTGACGCTGCCGGCCTTCTCGAAAGTCAGCGTCGCCGGGAAATTCTCGCCCTTTCTGGGCTGCCGGGTCAGGTCGATGAACATGAGGTGGTAACCGCCGGGATCCAGCGCGACCGTACCGCCAGCCGGAATCTCGAGGCCGCCGTCGACCCGCCGCATCGTCATGACGCCGTCGCTGACCGCCATCTGGTGGACTTCCGCCTTGGCCGAAACCTCGGACGTCACGGCAACGAGCCGGTCGGCCGACGCGCCGTTGTTCTTCACGGTAAAGTAGCCGCCGGCGACGCGGGCGCCGACCGGCGTCTCGCGCGACCACGGATGCTCGATCTCGAGGTCGCCGACCTTGAACTCATGCGCGAAAACGCTCTGGCCCGCGGCGGCGAGAAAACCGGCGGAAAGGACCGCCAGGCAAAGCTTGCGGGAGGTAACGGCGCTCGCGCCGGGGAGGGAAAAATGGAACATGATGGCTCCGTCAAAAAGGGTCGCGCTGTCTTGCGGACGCGAAGGATTCAAGTCTTGGATGGCAAAAGCCCGGGAAAGTTCCGCCCAGCAGGGCATTGCTCAGGCAACAGGCGGAGCACGCGGGTTGGACGGTGACCAATCCGGAATGGAAGCGACGACCCCCTCCCGCAACGGCAGGTAGACGACGCTCTGGAACGAGCGGGCGATGGGCAATTCGGCCGTATCGGGAGGCGTGTCCAGCGCCGGCGTGCCCATGGCGCAGCCAAGCACGCAGCAGGCCGGCATATGCCGGGCGGGCTGGTCGCCACCCGGCAGTTCGGCAGCACCGTCATGGGTGCAGATGATGTTGCCGAAACGATCCAGCGGATCGCCGCTGCCGCCGGGGCCGCCGAAAGCCATGGCGCCGAACGCGGTCTGCAGGACGAGCAGCAAGGCAGCGGCAAAAGCCGCCCTCATGCCCCATCGTCTGCGCCGGTTGCTGGTCAAGGCCGCCCCTTAAAGCGATATCGGCCTATCCCTAGCATGCTATCGGCCTGCCGGAAATCGCTTGATCACGGCTGCGTCAACACGCGCGGCCCGCCGTTGCCCGGCTCTCAGGCGGCTTGCCGCCAGCCGTGCTCGATATGCTTGTAGCCGTCGCGATAGACGGCCTCCGGCGTTTCCGAAAAATCGCGCCAGACTTTCGTCGCGGCGGCGAGTTCCTTCAGCGAACGGCCAAAAGCCTCGATGGTCAGCCAGTCGTCGTAGCCGCTCTTGCGGATGGCGGAAAAGGTTTCCTTCCACGGGATGTTGCCGCGCCCCGGCACGCCGCGGTCGTTCTCCGAAATATGGATGTGGACGATGTTGCCGACGTGCTTCGTATAGGCGCCGATCGGATCGGCCTCCTCGATGTTGGCGTGGAACGTGTCGTACATCGCCTTGATATGCGGCCGGTCGACGAGGTCGATGTGCTCGCACAGATCGGCCATCGTGTTGAACAGATAGCATTCGAAGCGGTTCAGCGCTTCCAGGCCGATGGTGACGCCGCGCTTGCCGGCATGGTCGCCGATGGCGCGCTGCGAGGACAGCGAGCGCTTCCTTTCCGCCGCCGTCGGCCCGGTGCCCGAGAAAGCGCCGAGCGTCGAATGCAGCGGGCCGGAAAGCGTGCGCGCGCCGAGCGCGTCGGCGCAGTCGATCGCCCGTTTCACGGATTCGATGCCGGCCCGGCGCGTCGCGGCGTCGGGCGAAATCAGGTTCATCGCCGGGTCGCCCATGGCGGCAACCGCGGTGCGTTCCAGGCCGATGCGGTCGAGCAGGTCGCCGAGTTTCCGGTAGTCGTCCGGCGTGCCGGTAAAAATCGGGATTTCGACGCCGTCGAAGCCGGTCGCCTTGATGTCGCGCAACAGCGGCTCGTGCTTTTTCGACACCGCGGTCGTCCACAGGAACATGCACATGCCGATTTTCATTTTTCGTCCCCCCAGCGACGCGCTTGCAAGTGCTACAGCTTCGTCCACGCCCCGTTCTTCTTCGCGGATTTCACGCAAGCCTCGACGAAGGCCACGCCCTCGACGCCGTCCTGCACGGTTGGGAACACCACGTCCTTGTCCGGCCTGCCGCCCTTGCGCCGGGCGACGCGGATGGCGCGCGCGGCTTCCTGGTAGATGTTGGCGAAGCCCTCCAGATAGCCTTCCGGATGCCCGGACGGCACGCGCGTGACGCGGCCGGCCACCGCCGTCGCACCGGCACCGGCGCGCGTCAGAAGCTGCTTCGGCTGGCCGAACGGCGTGTACCAGAGGTAGTTCGGGTCCGCCTGCGTCCACTCCAGCCCGCCCTTGGTGCCGTAGACCCTGAGTTTCAGCCCGTTCTCGTTGCCGGGCGCCACCTGGCTTGCCCAAAGCATGCCCTTGGCCGCGCGCGCCTTTCCCTTTGCCTTGAAGCGAAGCAGCACGTTGGCGTTGTCGTCCAGTTGCCGGCCCGGCACGAAGGCGTCGATGTCGGCCGACACGCTGTCCAGTTCGAGGCCGGAGACGAAGCGGGCGAGGTTATAGGCATGCGTGCCGATGTCGCCCAGCGCCCCGCCCGCGCCCGACTGCTTGGGGTCGACGCGCCACGACGCCTGCTTCTGCCCGGTCGTCTCCAGCGCCTCGGTCAGCCAGTCCTGCGGATATTCCGCCTGCACGACGCGGATGTCGCCAAGCTGCCCCTTGGCCACCATCTCGCGCGCCTGCCGGATCATCGGATAGCCGGTGTAGTTGTGGGTCAGCACGAACACCTTGCCGGTCTTTTCCACCAGCGCCGCCAGCTTCTTCGCATCGGCAAGGGTGGAGGTCACCGGCTTGTCGCAGATGACGTGGATGCCGGCTTCCAGAAACGCCTTCGCCGCCGGGAAATGCACGTTGTTGGGGGTGACGATGGCAACCGCCTCGATCCCGTCCGGCCGCTTCGCTTCCGCCTTCGCCATCTCGGCGAAGGAGTTGTAGCTGCGTTCCGGGTCGAGCCCGAGTTCGGCAGCCGAGGCCTTGGCGCGCGCCGGATCGGACGAGAGCGCGCCCGCGACCAGCACGAACTCGTTGTCCAGCCGCGCGGCGATGCGATGTACCGCACCGATGAAGGCTCCCTGCCCGCCGCCGACCATGCCGAGGCGGATCGGGCCGCCTCCCCTCTCCGCCTTCGAAGCGCCGACCATCTTTTCCTCCCTCAAAGAACAGCTTATTTGCCGGGGGTCAGATCCCCATCATCGCCCTGAGCAGTTTCTTGTCCGTCGTGCCGGCCGCGAAGTCGTCAAAGGCCTTTTCCGTCACGCGGATGATGTGGCTCTGGATGAAGGGCGCGCCCTCGGCCGCCCCGTCTTCCGGGTGCTTCAGGCAGCACTCCCATTCCAGCACCGCCCATGAATCGTAGCCATATTGCGACAGCTTGGAGAAGATACCGCCGAAATCGACCTGCCCGTCGCCCAGCGAGCGGAAGCGGCCGGCGCGGTTGATCCAGCTCTGGTAGCCGGAATAGACGCCTTGGCGACCGTCCGGGTTGAACTCGGCATCCTTGACGTGGAACGCCTTGATGCGCTCGTGGTAGATGTCGATGAAGGCGAGGTAATCCATCTGCTGCAACAGGAAATGCGAGGGGTCGTAGTTGATGGCGCAGCGCTTGTGGTTGCCGACCGCCTCCAGGAACATCTCGAAGGTGGCGCCGTCGAACACGTCCTCGCTGGGATGGATCTCGTAGCCGACATCGACCCCGTTCTCGTCATAGGCGTCGAGGATCGGCTTCCAGCGCTTGCCCAGTTCCTCGAACGCTTCCTCGATCAGCCCGGCGGGCCGCTGCGGGAACGGGTAGAGATAGGGAAAGGCCAGCGAGCCGCTGAAGGTCACGGAGGCGTCGAGGCCGAGATTGCGCGACGCCTTGGCGCCGAACTTCATCTGCTCGACCGCCCATTGCTGGCGCGCCTTCGGGTTGTTGTGGACCTTGGGCGGCGCAAAACCGTCCATCTGTGCGTCATAGGCGGGGTGGACGGCGACAAGCTGGCCCTGCAAATGGGTGGAAAGCTCGGTCACCTCGACGCCCGCATCGGCGCAGATGCCCTTCACCTCGTCGCAATAGGTTTTGGAGGTGGCCGCCTTTTCGAGGTCGAACAGCCGCCCGTCCCAGGTCGGAATCTGCACGCCCTTGTAGCCCAGGCTCCCCGCCCATTTGGTGATCGAGGCCAGTGAATTGAACGGCGCGGCATCGCCCGCGAATTGCGCCAGGAACAGCGCAGGCCCCTTGATGGTCGTCGGCATCGAAATTCCTCCCCTTTGCGGTGCGACCGAACATAGCGCTCGATGCGACGCCGGCACAACCTGCCCCGTTCGCCCGTCTCCCGGCCACGCCATCGCGGCACTGGTATTACCAAATATGCTGAATTGGTCAAGCCAATCCGTAAGGTCGACGATGCGGTGGAAGCCTCTGCTTTTCTCAATTATAGCATTCTAAATCAACCGCATAATGGGTATATTCTTCGTAGGAAAACAGCTTCTTGTCGCATGGATAAAATTGCTGTAGAGCTACCTACATACCCGATTGGTCGAACCAGTTTGCGAAACAGGAGCGCTTCGGGAGGAGGAGGCGGCACCGGACGGCGATGCGCGCCGCAAGGCAATGAAGCCGAGTGAATTGGGAAGGACGAACCATGCATCTTTCGACGCACAACTGGATGAGGGCCGAGCCGCTTGAGGTGACGCTGAAGCGCATCAAGAAATTCGGCTATGAGTCGATCGAGATTTCCGGCGAGCCCGAGCAGTACAAGACCGGCGAAACGCGCGCGCTTCTCAAGGAGCACGGCATTCGCTGCTGGGGCGCAGTGACGCTGATGCTGGGCGAGCGCAATCTCGCCGCCCGTGACCAGGGCCAGCGCGAGCGCTCGGTCCAGTACGTCAAGGACGTACTGACCATGGTCAGCGAACTCGACGGCGAGATCATCACGCTGGTGCCGGCGACCGTCGGCAAGGTCGTGCCGGACGGCACCGAGGCGGAAGAATGGAACTGGGTGGTGGACGCCACGCGCGAATGCTTCAACCACGCCAGGAAGGTCGGGGTGCGGATCGCCATCGAGCCGCTCAACCGCTTCGAAACCTATCTGTTCAACCGCGGCGAGCAGGCGATGGCGCTGGCCGACGCGGTTTCGCCCGAATGCGGCATCTGCCTCGACGCCTACCACATCCACATGGAGGAGTTCGACGTCGAGGAAGCGATCCGCAAGGCCGGCAAGCGGCTGTTCGACTTCCACGTCGCCGACAACAACCGCTTTGCCGCCGGCATCGGCACCATCGACTGGAAGAAGATCGTCGGCACCCTGAGGGACATCGGCTATGACGGCGCGCTGACCAACGAATTCGTCGCCCCGGTCGACCGCACGCCGGCCAACCGCTATCCCGAGATGGTGGAGCGCAACCCGGTGGACATCTCCCCCGAACAGCTCAAGTTCATCCAGGACCACGGCTCCAGCCTGCTGACGGAAAAATTCTACACCGACCAGATGCGCATCACGGCCGAAACGCTGCTGCCGCTTATCAAGTAGGAAGCCATCCTGAAACAAGCCCCCGCCCCAGGTCCCGACCTGGCTGGCGGCCGGGACGGGGACTGCCATGCGTATCAAGACGGTTCAGGCCTGGTGGGTTCGCGTACCGATCGAAGCCGCGCGCCAGCATCGCAGCGACTTCGGCCAGGTCACGACATTCGACGCCGCCATCCTGCGCATCGAGACCGACGACGGCCTGGTCGGCTGGGGCGAGGGCAAGAACGCCGCCGGCAGCGCCGGCAGCTATGGCGCGCTGGTCCACATGCTCAACCACGAGGTCGGGCCGCAACTGATCGGCCGCGACCCGGCCGATATCGGCATCATCTGGGAGATGCTGTATAACGGCGTCCGCCACGAGACGGCGGCCGCCAATGGCCACGCCATGCCGCAACTGGCCCGGCGCGGCCTGAGCATCGCCGCCATCAGCGCCGTCGACATCGCGCTGTGGGACATTCTGGGCAAGTCGCTCGGCCAGCCGGTGTGGCGGCTGCTCGGCGGCCGCAAGCTGGAGCGCCTGCCGGCCTACGCCTCCGGCGGCTGGGCAGCCGCCGACGCCCTCGGGCAGCAGCTTCAGTCCTATATCGACCAGGGCGGCTTCAAGGCGCTGAAGATGCGGGTCGGCGCCATGGACGGCGCTCCCTCCGTCTCGGCGGCGCGGGTGCGCGCCGCACGCGAGGCGATCGGCCCCGACATCGAACTGATGGTCGACGCACACGGCACCTATACCGTGGCTGAAGCCAAGCGCTTCGTCCACCTCGTGCGCGATTACGATCTCGCCTGGTTCGAGGAACCCGTCATCGCCGACGACAAGCCCGGCTTGGCGGAGGTGCGCGCCTGCGCCAGCGTGCCCATCGCCACCGGCGAAAGCGAGGCGACCCGCTATGCCTTCCGCGACCTCGCGGTGCTCAAGGCGGCCGACATCTTCCAGCCCGATCCCGCCTTCTGCGGCGGCATCAGCGAGGCGATGAAGATCGGCACGCTGGCCAGCGCCTTCAACCTGCGCTTCGCCCCGCATCTGTGGGCGGGCGCGCCGTGCTTCTTTGCCGGCCTGCACATCTGCGCGGCCTCGCCGGCAAGCTTCGTCATCGAATATTCGCTCGGCGCCAATCCGATGATCCACGATCTTGTCGAAGAGACTGTCGAAGCGCGGGACGGTATGATAGCGATCCCCGAAAAGCCCGGATTGGGCTTTACCGTTTCCGAGCGATTCCTGGAGGCACACGCGCAAAGCGGCTGACCATGAAAGAAAAGAACCTTCTCGCCGAACTTGCCGCCTACCTGTTCTCCCACGCCGACAAGGAGACCGGCCGCACGCCCTCGGAGCGCGAGCTGGCCGAGCATTTCACCGTCAGCCGCGGCCAGATTCGCGAGGCGCTGGCCATCCTCGAGGCCATGCGCATCGTCGAGCGGCGCGCCAAATCCGGCATCTATGTCGACATCAAGCAAGCCAGCGTCGAGGCGATGGCGCTGTTCGCCAAGGCCGGGCTGCCGCTCGACCCGATCCAGATCTACGAGACGGTGGAATTACGCAAGATTCACGAGATCAAGGCGGCCGAACTCGCCTGTTCGCGTGCCACCGAGGAGAACTACGAGCGGCTGCGCGAAATCCTGAAGGAATCCGAGGAGCAACTCGCCAAGGGCGAAGGCTTGGCCAAGCAGGACCGCGAATTCCACCTCGAAATCGTGCGCGCCACGCAAAACAGCGTCTTTTACCGCATTTGCAGCGTCTACTACGTCATGGGCGAGCAGCGCCTGCCGGTCTATTTCAACGACCACGAACGCAGCGCCAAATCCCATGCCGAGCACATCCAGATCTACGAGGCGCTGCTGCGGCGCGACGGCAATCTGGCACAGGCGCTGATGAGCGCGCATCTGCAAGGCGCGGAAAGCTACTGGAAGGGCCTGATCGGCGGCGGCAGCGACGCACACGATCCGGCTCTCGAGCGCGCCTGAACCATGCCGATCATCTTCTCGACCCATCCCCTGCACCCGCGCGCAACGGAAATGCTGGCCGGCGCAGGAGAACTGGTCGTCGCCTCCGCGCTCGACTCCGACACGCTGGTGAAGCAGGCGCATGACGCCGACATCGTCATCGTGCGTGCGCCCCTGCCGCCCGCCCTGTTCGGCAACGCGCCCCGCCTCAGGGCCGCGATCCGCCACGGTGCCGGCCTCGACATGATCCCGATGGAAGCCGCCACGCAGGCCGGTGTACTGGTGGCCAACGTGCCGGCTGTCAACGCGCGCTCGGTCGCCGAGCACGCCCTTATGGTAAGTATAAGCTTACTTAGACAGTTTCGCGCCATGGACCGTGCGCTGCGCCACGACGGCTGGACCGCCGGCCGCCATTACGCGGACAGCAACCATGAGCTTGCCGGCAAGACCATCGGCATTGTCGGCTTCGGCGCAGTCGGGCAGACGGTCGCGCAGATCGCCTTCCACGGCTTCGGGGCGAAGGTTCTTGCGACGACGCGCAGCGCCAAAGAGGCCACCGAAAAGGTGCGCTTCGTCGCCATCGACGATCTCGTCGCCACCGCCGACATCGTCGTCCTGTGCTGCCCACTCACTCCGGAAACCCGCGGCCTGATCGACGCCGGGCGCATCGCGCGCATGAAGCCGGACGCCTTGCTGGTCAACGTCGCGCGCGGCCCGGTGGTCAACGATGAGGCGCTCATCGCCGCCCTGCGAGAAAATAGGATCGGCGGTGCGGCGCTGGACGTATTCGCCACGCAACCGCTGCCGCCCGACCATCCCTATTTCAGCTTCGACAACGTCATCGTCACGCCGCACATGGCCGGCATCACGGAAGAATCGATGATGCGCATGGGCACGGGTGCCGCTGCCGAGGCCCTGCGGGTGCTGGCAAACGATCTGCCGGTCAACCTGCGCAACCCCGAAGTGGTCGAAAGCTACCGGAAGCGTTTTCCGGCAACCTGAGGATTCGCTGTATCTCACATGACATAAGCTAAATCTTACGCCACATGGCGCAGGTTGATGCCGCTTTCCTTGTCGAACAGCACCACCTTTTCCGGATTCCAGGCAAAGCGCACCGGCTGCTCGATGCGCACGTTGGTGCGGGCCGGCACGGTGGCCCGCAGCGTCGCCCCGCCCACCTGCAAGGTGAGGATCTTTTCGACGCCATGGTTCTCCACGTCGTGGACGATCGCCTCCACCGGCGCGCCGGATTCCAGATGGACGTCTTCCGGCCGGATACCGAAGACGAGCGGACGGCCGTCCGCCGCGCCGCTTGCCTTCGGCATGCCTCCGCTCCCCCCTCCTGTCCCCGCATAGGGCAACTCGAAGCCTGAAGCCGCCATGACCGCGCGGCCATCGAGCAGCCTGCCGTCGAGCAGGTTCATCGGCGGCGAACCAACGAAACTCGCCACATAGGTATCGCGCGGATTATTGTAGATTTCCTGCGGCGTGCCGCTCTGGACGATACGGCCATGGTTGAGGACGCCGACCTTGTCACCCATCGACATCGCCTCGATCTGGTCATGGGTGACGAACAGGAAGGTCGCGCCAAGCTGCACCTGCAGGCTTTTCAGGTCGGTGCGCAGCGATTCGCGCAGCTTCGCATCGAGCGCCGACAGCGGCTCGTCCATCAGGAAGACGCGCGGCTTGCGCACGATGGCGCGGCCGATCGAGACGCGCTGCATCTCGCCGCCGGAAAGCCGGTCTGTCTTGCGGTCGAGCAGGTGTTCGATGCGCAGCGTCCTGGCGGCGCGCGCCACGCGCTCGCGGATTTCGTCCTCGGGCAGGCGGCGGATTTTCGGCCGGAGCGGAAATTCCAAGTTCTCGCGCACCGTATAACGCGGATAAAGCGAATATTGCTGCAGCACCAACGCCACGTCGCGCTCGGCCGCGCCCCATTCGGCGACATCGACGCCATCGATCAGGACGCGCCCCTCGGTCGGCTTTTCAAGCCCGGCGATCAGCCGCAGCGTCGTGGTCTTGCCGGCGCCCGTCTCGCCGAGCAGGACGAAGAACTCGCCATCGGCGATTTCCAGGTCGAGCCCCGAAAGAGCGGTATGGCTGCCGAATTTCTTGGAAATGTTTTCGAGCCGGATATGCGCCATCAGAGACTTACTCCAAGGGATTGACCGCTTTCGGCATCGAAGAAATGCGCCTGTTCGGGGTCGACACGGGCAAACACCCGGGCGCCCGCCCCGGGGACGAAGCCGCTCGTGGTGCGCGCCCGCAAAACGGCCGAGCCCACCTTGAGGTCGACGATGTCGTAGGCGCCGAGCGGCTCGATGATCTGCGCCTCGACCGGCAGGAACCCCGCCGCCGCATCGTGCCGCACGACGATGCCTTCCGGGCGGATACCGAGCACCACCGCGCCGCCGGCGGCATGGCCGTTGAGGCGCGAAGCGAGTGCCGGCGGAAACTCGAAACCCTTCTCGTGCCCGCCGATCCGCACCGAAACCGCCCCGCCGTCGCCCGCAAGCACCGCGCTGGAGACGTTCATGACCGGGCTGCCGACGAACTGCGCCACGAAAAGATTGGCCGGGCGCGAATAGACCTCGTCGGGCGTACCGACCTGTTGCAGCACGCCTTCGTGCATGATGACGATGCGGTCGGCGAGGCTCATCGCCTCGATCTGGTCGTGGGTGACGTAGATCGTGGTCGAGCCCTGGCGCACGTGCAACCGCTTGATTTCCGCGCGCATCTCCTCGCGCAGCTTGGCGTCGAGCGCGCCGATCGGCTCGTCCATCAAAAGCGCCTTGGGCCGGCGCACCAGCGCCCGGCCGATCGCCACGCGTTGCATATCGCCGCCCGAAAGCGCCGACGGCTTCAGGCCGAGCAGGTGCGTGATCTGAAGCGTGGCGGCGATGGAACGGACTTCGGTGTCGATCTCCGCCTTGCTCTTGCGGGTCGCGCGCAGCGGAAAGGCGATGTTTTCGTAGACGCTCATATGCGGGTAGAGCGAGAACGACTGGAACACCAGCGCGATGTCGCGGTCGGCCGCCTTGAGGTTCTGGACCGGCTTGCCGTCGATGAGGATGTCGCCCTCGTCGATCGTCTCCAGCCCGGCCACGGCGCGCAGCGTCGTCGTCTTGCCGCAACCCGACTGGCCAAGCAGCACGATGAACTCGTTGTCGGCGATGGCGAGGTTGAGGTTCTTGATGACCTGGACGGCACCGAAATATTTCTGGACGCCGCGAAGCTCGATCTGGGTCAATGGCCTGCCCCCGAAACGCGCGCCTGCCCGCTATCGGCCTCTTCCTCCGGCGCGATCTTGCCGGTGACCATGAAGGCCACCAGCCCGACCAGGATCATGGTCAACCCGTAGCGGTGCAAAAACAGGCTCCAGGGCTGGCACAGCGCGACCATGCCGAGGATCATGAGCCATTGCGAGCCCGGCTCCAGATACTTTTGGTTGATGGCACGAAAGCTCATTTGCGGATGGCTCCGAACGACATGCCGCGCAGCAGGTGGTTGCGCAGGAGGAAGGTGAAGATGGCGACCGGCAGCAGGAACAGGAAGGTGCCGGCCGCGATCACCGTCCAGTCCGGGATGCCGGAGCCGACCTGGCTGGGGATAAAAGGCGGCGCCGTCTGCGCGCGCCGGTTGGTCATGATCAGCGCGAAGGCGTACTCGTTCCAGGCGGTGATGAAGCAGAACACGGCGGTTGCGGCGATGCCGGTCGCGGCCTCCGGCAGCACCACCTTGAAGAAGGCCTGCATGCGGGTATAGCCGTCGACGAGGGCCGCCTCCTCGTATTCCTTCGGGATCTCGTCGATGAAGCCCTTCATCAGCCACACCGAGAACGACAGGTTGAAGGCCGTATAGAGGATGATCAGCCCGATATGCGTGTCGTTGAGGCCGACGACGCGGTACATCAGGAACATCGGGATCGCCACCACCACCGGCGGCAACATTCGGGTCGACAGGATGAAGAACAGCCAATCCTGCTCGCCCTTGACCCTGAAGCGCGAGAATCCGTAGGCGGTCAGCGTGCCCATGCCGACGGCAAGCACGGTCGAGGTGATGGCCACGATCAGCGAGTTCATGAAGCGGCTCGGATAGCCCGACCACTGGACCGCGCCCTTGCCGTCGCGCACTACCTTTTCGCCGCCGTCGAACACGACGCGCTCCCACCACGGCGCCGCCGCATATTCTTCCGGCGTCGGCTGCGCGCGCAGTTGCGAGCGCTTGGTGAATAGCTTGACGAAGGGCGACACCTCGGGTTGGAACACGATCGTCGGCGGCACCGTAGTCGCCAGGTTGCGCGGCTTGAAGGCCGTCGAGGCGATCCAGTAGATCGGCGCCAGGAAGATCACGGTCGCCACCAGCACCGCCACGATGGCGAGCCGGTTAAACGCGACCTCGGAAGAAGTGCGGACCTGGGCCATCCTAGCGCTCCTTCACCTTGTTCAGGTATTTCACGTAGATGTTGGTGATGGCGATCACCATGATGAGGACGATGTAGGCCAGCGCGCAGGAGCGCCCCGTCTGCCATTCCTGGAAGGCCATCTTGTAAAGCCGGATCGAGATCAGTTCGGTGGTCGGCTGGCTGGTCAGGATATAGGCGAGGTCGAAGGTCTTGAACGCTTCCATGGTGCGGAAGATGACCGCGATCATCAGGATCGGCGCCACCAGCGGCAGGGTGATGCGAAAGAAGGTGTAGAACGGCCCGGCGCGGTCGATGGCGGCCGCCTCATAGAGGTGCTTGGGCACCGCCGACAGCCCCGCCAGCGACAGCAGCATGACGAAGGGCGACCACATCCAGATATCGGTGAGCGCCACCGCATAGAGCGCCATCTTCGGGTTGGCCAGCCATTCGAAGGTGCCGAGCCCGAGCGCATAGTTGATGATGCCGAAGGACGGATCATAGAGCAGCTTCCAGAACAGCCCGACCACCGCCATCGACAGCATCATCGGCAACAGCAGCAGCGTCGTCAAAAGCCCCTTGAAGGGGATGTCGCGGTTGAGCAGCATCGCCACGCCGAACCCGACCACCAGCTGGCCGGCCACCGAGACGATGACATACTGCGCGGTGATGGCGAAGTTCGACCATACGAACGGGTCGTTGAGCAGCTCGCGGTAGTTCTGCAGACCGACGAAATTGGCCGGCGCGTTGGTCGAGGCCCGGAAGTCGGTGAACGAATAGCCGAGCGAATAGATCAACGGAAAGATGTTGAAGGCGATCAGGAACAGGATCGTCGGTATGATGAAGAGATTACGGATCGAAAGGTCGCTCAAGCCGCGCGCCGCGGCTCGCGAATTGGAATCCAGCGTGGTCATCATCGCGGTCGCCAAGACCCCAACTCCCTTTTGCATGAAACGAGGGACGAAGGGAGCCGAAAGCCCCCTTCGCCATGAAGGCTCGCCTACTGGGTGCGGCCGTATTTCTTGAAGGTTCCGTTCCAGTCGTCAGCCAGGGCGTTGAGCACGTCCTTGGCCTGCCCCTCGCCGCCGACGACATAGGGATAGACACGCTGGTTGAGTTGCTGCAGCAGTTCGGCGTATTCCGGGACCGCCCAGAAATCCTTGACCTTGAACATGGTCTCGTAGAAGGCCTTGTTATAGGGCGTGGCGTTCTGGAAGGCTTCCGACTTCAGCACTGCCTGGCTGCAGGTATAGCCGCCGAGGTCGGCCCATTTCTGCTGGGTCTCGTCCTTGATGAACCATTCGAGGAACTTCATCGCCTCTTCCTGCTTCTGCGAGTAGGAGACGATCGAGATGCCCTGCCCGCCAAGCGCCGCGAACTGGTCGCCGTCCGGGCCGGCCGGATTGGCGAAGAAGCCCGTCACCTTGGCGTAAGGGTTGGTCGATTCATTCAGCAGCGAAGGCAGGAAGGCGAAGTAGTTCATGCTCATCGCCGCCAGGCCCTCGGTGATCGCCTGGTTGTCCTCGACGAAGAAGGTCTTGGCCCAGCCCGGAGGCGTGAAGCTGTAGAGTTCCTTGTACATTTCAAGGGCCGCGACCGCCTTGTCGGAATTGATGAAGCCGTCGACCTTGTAGGTCGAGTAGTCGCCAAGGTCGCCGCCATAGGAGAACAGCGCGTTCTCGAAGCCCATGGCCATCGCGTCATAGGAATTGTCGGTGTAGATGGCGATGCCGTAGCGCTTCTCGTCGGGGCGATGGAAGAACTCCGCGATGTCGCGAAGTTCCTTGAAGGTCTTGGGCGGCGCGAGGTCGTAGCCGTACTTGGCCTTGAACGCCTCCATCTCCTTCGGATCCTCGAACCAGTCCTTGCGATAGGACCAGCCGACCGCATCGCCCTCGAGCGGGATTGCCCAGTATTTGCCGCTGTTGCCGGGGTACTCGGCGTAATATTTCACCGTCGCCGGCGCCATCACGTCGCTGAGCTTGTGCTCGTTGAAGAAGTCGGTGAGGTCGACGTAATGGCCACCGGACGAACCGGCGCCGAGCCACTGGGAATCGCCGACGACCAGGTCGTAGGCGTCGCCATGAGCATTGAATTCGGTAAAGGCCTTGGTCTGGAAATCGGCCCACGGCGTTGTCTCGACGGTGATCTTGACGCCGGTTTCCTTCTCATACTCGTTGCCGAGTTCCTGCAGGTAGTTGGCCGGATCCCATTCCGCCCAGAAGATGGTGAGTTCCTTATCCTGTGCGTGAACGATCGACGTTCCGCAGGCCAATATCAAGCCTAGCCCAGCCAGCACGCTGGTCATTGTCTTGCGCATGATGGTCTCCTCCCTGGTGCGCATTCAATCTTTTATGGGCAGGCCATCGGCCGCCGGGTCGTCCTCTCACGACGATAAGGCAGGGCCTCCCCGCCCCACCGTAAAATCAGGGTGCATGACACCGCCGCGATCTGCTTTTCCCCTCCAATCTGGTAGTACCAATTTGAAATCCGCGTCAAGCGGATTCTTGGATCGCCGGCCCCGGCTGGAGCCAGGCATCCCGATCATCTCGGCATTTTACCGCCATTTCACGCAAGTAACTCACCCTTACCCTAACCAACCGGCAGGCGGTCGCGCCTATCAAATCGTCTGAAAATCAATCTGGTCCAACCAGAAAGCCGTACACGCCTGCCCTTTATTTCGTTCCGCCGTTGCCCTCGCCCGCTTCGGCGATGGCCGCCTGCACCATCGAGCGCGCGGCCCACTGCGCCACCGACAGCGTGTCTTTCCCGTCCAGACCCCACATGTCCTTGAGCACGATCAGCACTTCGACGCCGAAAATCAGCGACAGCGCCTGTGCAAGCCGCACGAAATCCGATGCGGGCAATTTTTCCTTCAGCGGGGAAAGCGCGTCCTCCAGCAGCGCCACCCGATGGCCGCGAACGAAAGCCGGTTCGCTGCCCAGCGTCCCCGCCTGCCCACGCGCCCACTGGTCGAGCGAAAGCTTCAGCGCCGCCTTGAAGGTCGCCTCGAACGCCTCGATGCGCGGCATCGACGTGTCGATCAGGTCGGCGACGCGCTCCGCCGCGTCCGTGGACGCCGAGCGCCAGGTCAAGATAGGCCCAAGCCCCTCGTCGACCACCGCCTGCACCAGCGCCGCCTGGCTGGGAAAATAGCGGTAGGCGGTCGCCCGCGACACCTCCGCCGCCTCCGCGACCTCGCTGACGGAGGGCGTGGCGCCGGCCTGCATCAGCCGCGTCGCCGTCTCCAGCATCAGCCGCCGGGTCCGGGCGCGCGCCCCCTTGCCTGAACTATCCTTCGATGCCGGTTGACGTGAGATATCCATATCAATACGATACGCGTGTCTCAAAAATGATGCAATGGCTGCCTCATCCCATGCCGCTGTCTCACGCTACCGCTTTTCGGTGCCTGCCCTCCCCTGGGAGGATGCCATGAAGCGCATCTATGTCGTCGGCACCGCCGACACCAAGGGCGAGGAACTGGCTTTCCTGGCGGATACGATCGCCGCCACCGGCGCGGCGGTCACGCGCGTCGATGTCGGCATCCGCGCGCCTACCATCCCCGTGGATATTTCCGCCCGAACGGTCGCCAGCCACCACCCCGAGGGTGAAAAGAGCGTACTCGGCAGCGATGACAGGGGCATGTCCGTTTCCGCGATGGGCAAGGCCTTCGCCGGGTTCACGGCGACGCGGACCGACATCGCGGCCATGATCGGCATCGGCGGCGGCGGCGGCACCTCCATCGTCACCGCCGGCATGCGCGCCCTGCCGCTCGGCCTGCCGAAGGTCATGGTATCCACGCTCGCCTCCGGCGACACCGCTCCCTATGTCGACGTCTCCGACATCGTCATGATGCCGGCCGTGACCGACATGGCCGGCCTCAACCGGATTTCCCGCATCATCCTGCACAACGCCGCCCATGCCATCGCCGGCATGGCGGCGCACCCCGCGCCAGCCGGGGCGGGAAAGCCGTCGATCGGCCTCACCATGTTCGGCGTCACCACGCCATGCGTCATGGCGATCGCGGAGCACCTGCGGGCCGACTACGACTGCATGGTCTTCCACGCCACCGGCACCGGCGGCCGCAGCATGGAAAAGCTGGCGGACAGCGGCCTGATGGCCGGCATCCTCGACATCACCACCACGGAAGTCTGCGACCTTCTGTTCGGCGGCGTGCTTCCGGCAACACAGGACCGGTTCGGCGCCGTCGAGCGCACGAGACTGCCCTATGTCGGCTCGGCCGGCGCGCTCGACATGGTGAACTTCTGGGCGCCCTCGACCATTCCGGAAAAGCACCGGAGTCGCCTGTTCTACGAGCACAATCCGAACGTGACGCTGATGCGCACGACGGCTGAGGAGTGCGTGAAGATCGGCGAATGGATCGGCGGCAGGCTGAGCCGCTGCGAAGGACCGGTCCGCTTCCTGATCCCCGAAAAAGGCGTGTCGGCGCTCGATATCGACGGCGGTGCCTTCTTCGATCCGGAAGCCGACGCCGCCCTGTTCGACGCCATCGAGCGCACCATCCGGCCGAACGAGAACCGCCGCGTCGAGCGGCTGCCGTTACACATCAACGACCCCGCATTCGCCGAAGCGGCCACCGCCGCCTTCCTCGCCATCGCCAGACATTAAGGCCAGACATCAGGGAAAGACCATGCCCGCTATTCCGCGCAAGGCCATACTGCAGAAATTCCGGGACATGATCGCGGCAGGGGTGCCCATCGTCGGCGGCGGCGCCGGCACCGGCCTGTCGGCCAAGGCCGAGGAGGCGGGCGGCATCGACCTCATCATCATCTACAATTCCGGCCGCTACCGTATGGCCGGGCGCGGTTCCGCCGCCGGGCTGCTCGCCTACGGCAACGCCAACCAGATCGTGCGGGAGATGGCCTATGAGGTATTGCCGGTGGTGAAGAAGACGCCGGTACTGGCCGGCGTCAACGGCACCGATCCGTTCGTTATCATGCCGCAATTCCTGGCCGAACTGAAGGCGATGGGCTTTTCCGGCGTGCAGAACTTCCCCACCATCGGCCTGTTCGACGGGCGCATGCGGGTAAGCTTCGAGGAAACCGGCATGGGCTACGGGCTGGAGGTCGACATGATCGCCGAGGCCAACAGGCTCGATCTGCTGACCACGCCCTACGTATTCACCCCCGACGAAGCCAGGGCGATGACCAAGGCCGGAGCCGACATCGTCGTCGCCCATATGGGCGTCACCACCGGCGGCTCGATCGGCGCGACCTCTGCGAAGACGCTGGACGACTGCGTCGGCGAAATCGACGCCATCGCGGATGCGGCGCGCTCCGTCCGCAACGATGTGATCCTGCTTTGCCATGGCGGGCCGATCTCGATGCCGGAGGATGCCCGCTACATCCTCGAACGCTGCAAGGGCCTGCACGGCTTCTACGGCGCAAGTTCCATGGAGCGCCTGCCCGCCGAAGCCGCGATCGCCCGGCAGACCGCCGATTTCAAGGCGGTGACGCTCGGCTGAACACAATACAATCCGGGGAGGAAAACATGAGCAAGCCAACCAACCATTTCGTCCATCCGAGCGAAGTCAGCGCCTTCGGCTTCGACTGGGGCAAACTGTCTCTGACAGTCGGTCCTGAGGTGAACGGTGCGACACAGTTCTCGGGCGGCGTGGTCGACCTGCCGCCGGGCAAGGGCCACACCCGCCACAACCATCCGGAAGCGGAGGAAATCATCTTCGTCATTTCCGGCAACGGCGAGCAGACGGTGGAAGACGAGCACGGCCGGCCGGTGACGAGGAAAGTCGGCCCCGGCTGCACGGTCTTCGTGCCGCAGGCCCGCTTCCACTCGACGTTGAACACCAGCGACGCGCCGATGCAGCTTTTCGTCGTCTATTCGCCCGCCGGCCCGGAACTCGGCCTGCGCGAACTGCCCGACTTCCGGCTGCTGCCGCCCACGGGCAAGTAAGTCCCCATAACCGGAAATTAGTGACGCTTTGGATTCTCGATAACCATCGACGTTCTAACGTTATAGGAGAGGCATCGCCCATCAAAGAGAGCGCTAATCTCGATGCGAAAATATGTGGTTCTTTTGGGGATAGCGTTATCGCTATGTATAGGAGCACTGGTAGCGACGCAGATTTACTGGAATCGTCAGCGGGCCAGCTTTTATGGAAACGCTCTTCCCAAAGTAATTCAAACCACAGGATTTATCGCTATAGGGAGCGATTCCAGTTTACTCGACATGCTCTTGCCAATTCGGGCCGAATCCTGCGGGGGTGTTATTTTTAAACTGTCCGCCGCGACCATTTCATCCCTCAAGGAACAAGGCCTGCTTTTCCTTGCAAGCGCGCGCCAAGGGCGCGGCTATCCAGCTGGAGACCGACTTTCGCACTATTATCACTATGCCGAATGGCAGGAGACACCCGTCCCCACTGGCTGGCTTGGCGATGGCATACTCGCCATGGAACTGCATTGCATGGACATCGGTCACTCAACAAGGAGAGCGATCGGCGAAGCGGTTCAGGCACCAGGCTCGTATTTCACAACCAAGGACGAAGGCCAACTTCTGATCCTTCCGGATTTAGGCTGGGCCGTATACGTCTACTACGGCTGAGTGCTACGCCGCCCCGCCCCGGTTCCAGCCCCGGCCGCGGTCGCCGAACATGGTGTAGCCGGTCTCGGTCACCGCGACCGTATCCTCCAGCTTGATGAAACCGCGCGTCGGGTGCAGCATCGTCGTTTCCACCGACAGCACCATGTTCTTTTCCAGCGGCTTCGCAGCATCCGTCCCCTCATAGGCCACCGGATGGTTGGTCATCAGGAACGGCACCTCATGCGTGATCAGGCCCATGCCGTGGGCGAAGAAGTCGGTGTAGGGCGCCACCTTCGATGCCTTCAGCATCGCCGTGGCGTGCTCGATCATGTCGCCGCCGAGCGTGCCGGCCCGCACCTTCGAGAACGCCGCCTGCTGCACCGCCTCCACCTCGGCGAGCAGATCCTCCAGTTCGGCATCCGGTTCGCCAAGCACGCCCATACGGCAGAGATCGCCGATATAGCCGTGATAGTTGCCGCCGGAATCGATCGACAGCACCTCGCCCTTCTTCCAGCCTTGCGAGGAGCTGGCGCGGTTGTGGCTCGCCCCCAGCGTCAGCAGGCAATACTCGAAATGCGCGCCGCGACTGGTCTCCTCGCGCCGAAGCTGCTCGATGATATCGCTCTTGCTCGATCCCTCGCGCGCCCAGCCGATGGTCGCCAGCATCGCGTCGGTGATGATTTCCGAAGCGACACGCAGCTGGTCGAGTTCCGCTTCGGTCTTGATGGCGCGCATGCGCTCCAGCATGCCGGTGGCATCGACCAGTTCGGCTTCCGGCAATTCCTTGCGCAGATGGAGATAGGCGTCGGCCGGCAGGAAACCGGGCTCAATGCCGATGCGCGCCCGCTCCTTGCCGGTCTTGCGCAGATGCACGACCGCAAGGGCGGCTGCATCCAGCGTGCCCCAGCTCGCGGTGTGAACGTTGGGAGTCCAGAACGGATGGTTCTGGTGCTCACCATTCTCCATCTTGTTGCCGATATAGGCGGCGCGCTCCGCCGCACCCTTCTCGTAGGCCACGATCGGCAGGTAGCGGCTGTGGCCGATGGCGTCCATGGCCGCGAAGAAGATGAACTTGTAGCCGCCGAGCAGATACTGCGTGTTGTGCTTGGAGGTTGAGACGAGGACGTCGATGCCGGCCTCGTCCATCAGCCGGTCGACACGGGCCTGGTCGAACGGCACAGCCATGGCGCTGGCCTTGCCCGGTACACTATCCATCTCGATCTCCCCGAAATTCGACGGCCGCGGCGCAATACCGCTCGCGCAAGCGTATTCGTAACGCCTATTCGCTATTCTGCCAATCTGGTCCTACCAGATCAAGCAAGATTCTTTCTGGCCTTATAAATTGATCCAGAAAAAAGATTCCTCAAAGCCACCCCGCATCTTAGCGTATCCTTCTCTGGCGAAACCGGCGCCCATGGTCATAATCGCGGGCGGGTTCGCCGGCCTCAGGCCGGCCCGGTGCAAGGCAGCGAGGCATCGCCCGATGGCGAGCGTGGAGAAGATCATGTCCAGACACAAGGTTTCCCGGCGCACCGTCCTTTCCGGCTCGGCCCTTCTGCTCGCCTCCACGGCCCTGCCCCGCATCGGCTGGGCCGGGCCGGCGAGGAAAGGCGGCCGGCTGGTGGTCGCCGCCGACTCGGAGCCGCGCAACCTCAATCCGGCCCTCGTCGCCTCCAACGGCGTCTTCTTCGTCTCGAGCAAGATCGTCGAGCCGCTGGCCGAAGCCTCGTACGACGGCGAGAACGGGCTGGCGCCGAGGCTGGCCGTCAGTTGGGAAGGCGCCCCCGACGGGCTGTCGGCGACCTTCAAGCTGCGCGAAGGGGTGAAGTGGCACGACGGCAAGCCCTTCACCTCGGCCGATGTCGCCTTTTCGGCGCTCAGCCTGTGGAAGCCGCTGCAAAATCTCGGCCGCACCGTCTTCAAGGATCTCGTCGCCGTCGACACGCCGGACGAACTGACCGCGGTCTTCAAATTCTCCAGGCCGACGCCGTTCCAGCTGATCCGCAACGCCCTGCCCGCCCTGTCGAGCGTGGTGCCGAAGCACCTCTACGAGGGCGGTAGCATCGAGGACAACCCGGCCAACAACGCGCCGGTCGGAACCGGCCCGTTCAAATTCGCCGAATACAAGCCCGGCGAATATTACCGGCTGGCCAGAAACGACTCCTACTGGGGCGAAGGCGAGCCCTATCTCGATGAAATCGTCTACCAGGTGCTACCGGATCGCGCGGCGGCGGCGAGCGCGCTGGAGGCCGGCGAAATCCAGTTGGCCGCCTTCTCCGCCGTGCCGCTGGCCGACCTCGACCGCATGGCAAAAATTCCGGGGCTGAAGGTCGTCACCAAGGGTTATGAAGCGTTGACCTATCAGCTGGTGGTCGAAATCAACCACCGCCGCAAGGAACTGGCCGACCTCAAGGTGCGGCAAGCCATTGCCCATGCGATCGACAAGGACTTCGTCGTCAAGACGATCTTCCTCGGTTACGCCGAAGCCGCCACCGGGCCGGTGCCGAAGAACGACCCGCAATTCTACACGCCGGACGTCGAACTCTACCCGTTCGATGTCGCCAAGGCCAACGCGCTGCTGGACGAGGCCGGCTACGAGCGGACCTCGGGCGGCACCCGCTTCTCGCTGAAGCTTTTGCCGGCTCCCTACTTCAACGAGACCCGCCAGTTCGGCGACTACCTGCGCCAGGCGCTGGCCGCCATCGGCATCGACGCCCAGCTGGTCAACAACGACTCGGCCGCCCACATCAAGGCCGTCTATACCGATCACGCCTTCGACCTCGCCGTGGGGCCGCCGGTGTTCCGCGGCGATCCGGCGATCTCCACCACCATCCTGGTGCAAGGCGGCATCCCCGACGGGGTGCCCTTCTCCAACCAGGGCGGCTACGAGAACGCGGCGATCGACACCCTCATCGAGAAAGCGTCGGAGACGCTCGACGCCAAGGCGCGCATCGACCTCTACAAGGAATTCCAGAAGAAGGTGACGCAGGACCTGCCCCTGATCAACGTCGCCGACTGGAGTTTTACCTCGGTCGCCAGCGACAAGCTGCAAAACATCGCCGATAATCCGCGCTGGGCGGTGTCCAACTGGGCCGATGCGTGGCTGGAAGCTTGAAATCGCCGACGTAAAGACGGACACCTTCGCCATAGCCTGATGGTGAGCGCCGTGCCTGACCCTATCCCTCCTCAGTCCGTCGTCCCGGTCCACACCGAGGCGTTCGCATGAACCGCGAGCTTCTCCTGCTGCGCCGGCGCCTGGCCGGCTCGGTATTCGTGCTCGCTCTGGTGATCGTCGGCACCTTCCTCTTGCTGGAAGCGGCTCCCGGTGACGCGGTCGACGCCTATATCGCCGCCACCGGCGGCGATGCCGGCCTGGTCGAGACGCTACGCCAAAGCTGGGGGCTCGACCAGTCGGCGCTCACACGGCTCGCCAACTACGTCTGGGCGCTCGCCCATTTCGATCTCGGCCGTTCGGTCGCCTTCTCGCGGCCGGTCCTCGACGTCGTCCTCGAGCGCCTGCCAAACACGCTGTTGCTGATGGGCAGCGCCACCGCGCTTTCCTTCGCGCTCGGCTCGCTGCTCGGCATCGTCGCCGGCGCGAGGCCCGGAAGCCTTCGCGACCGCTTCCTGTCGATCGGCTCGCTGACGCTTTACGCCGTGCCGAGCTTCTGGTTCGGCCTCGTTCTGATCGTGGTCTTTGCCGTCGACCTGCGCTGGTTGCCGGTCGGCGGCATCGAAACTATCGCTTCCGGCCGCACCGGCCTCTCGCGCGCCGCCGACATCGCCGTCCATCTGGTGCTGCCCGTGACCGCGCTCGGCCTCATCTACCTCGCGCTCTATTTGCGCATGATGCGCGCCGGCATGGCCGAGATCTGGCGCATGGACTTCATTCTCGCCGCCCGCGCCAGGGGCCTGCCGCGGCGGCGCATCGTGCTTGCCCATGTCGCCCGCAACGCACTGCTGCCGCTGGTCACCATGCTCGGCCTGCAATCGGCCCAGATGCTGGGCGGCAGCGTCGTCATCGAAAGCGTGTTCGCCGTTCCCGGCCTCGGCCGGCTGGCGCAGGAAGCGGTCGGCGCCCGCGATACGCCGCTGCTGATGGGCATTATCCTGACCAACGCCGTGCTGGTCGTGACGATCAACCTCGCGGTCGACATCGCCTATGCCTTTCTCGACCCCCGCGTCGGCGCGAGCGAGGCCGCCGCATGAAGGGTCTGTCCCGCTTTTTCCGGAAGCCGGAAACGGCAACCGGCACCCTCATCCTGGCCGTGCTGGTCCTGATGGCGCTGGCCTCACCGCTGTTGTTCCCCGGCGACCCGCAGGCCATCGCCGGGCCGGCGCTGCTGAAGCCGTTCCAAAACTGGTCGCTGCCGCTCGGCACCGACCGGCTTGGCCGCAACGTGCTGGCGGAACTTTTCTACGGCGCGCGCACCTCGCTTGCCGTGGGGCTGGCGGCGGCGGCAGCGGCGCTGGCGCTGGGCACCGTTATCGGAACGCTGGCCGGCTTTGCCGGCGGCATCGCCGACGATGTGCTGATGCGCCTGACCGACGCCTTCCAGACCGTGCCCGGCTTCCTGCTGGCGCTGGCTTTCGTCAGCGTCGTCGGACCTTCCCTCACGGTCGTCGTCATCGCCATCGCCCTTTCCGCCTGGACGGGGCCGGCGCGCGTCGCCCGGGTCGAGGTGCTGTCGATCCGCGAACGCGACTATGTCGCGGCCGCCCGCGTCACCGGCATGCATCCGCTGGAAATCGCCTTTCGCGAGGTGCTGCCCAACGCGCTGCCGCCGGTGCTGGCGCTGTCCTCGATCATCGTTGCCGGGGCCGTGCTCACCGAGGCGGCGCTGTCTTTCCTCGGCCTCGGCGACCCCAACCGCGTGACCTGGGGCGGCATGATCGCCGAGGGCCGCGCTGTGCTGCGCTCGGCCCCCTACCTGTCGATCATCCCCGGCATCGCGCTCGTGTCGACGGTGCTCGGCGTCTACCTCGCCGGCGAAGGCATCGTCGAAACGACGGCCGTGCGCCGGGGCCTGTCATGACGCCGGTCGTCACCCTCCGCTCCCTGTCGGTCACTTATGCCGGCAGCGACCACGCGGCCCTGAAGCCCGTCGATCTCGATATCCTCGATGGCGAGAAGCTGGCCGTCATCGGCGAAAGCGGCTCCGGCAAAAGCACCCTTGCCCTGGCGATCGCCGGCCTGCTGCCAGGGACGGCGCGGATCGGCGGCGATCTCGCCTGGTCGGACGCTCCCACCGCAGGCCGGCACCGCCCGCAAGGCGGGCGCGATTTCGGTTTCGTGTTTCAGGATTCGGCAGCAAGCCTCGATCCCGTGATGCCCATCGGCACCCAGATTGCGGAAGTGGCGACAGCGCATCTCGGCCTCGGCTGGCCGCAAGCCCGAGAACGGGCAAAAAGCCTGCTCGCACGTGTACGGTTGCCCGATCCGGATTCGATCATGAGCGCCTATCCTCACCAGCTTTCCGGTGGCCAGAAGCAACGTGTCGCCATCGCCGCGGCCATCGCCGCCAGCCCGCAGTTGCTGATCGCCGACGAGGCAACGAGCGCGCTCGACACCATCATACAGGCCGAAATCGTCGGCCTGATCCGCCGACTGGTTGAAGAAAACGGCATGACTTTGTTGTTCGTCAGCCATGACATCGCGCTCGCCGCCCAACTTTGCGACCGCATCGCCGTGTTCCGTGACGGCGACATGGTCGAACTCGGCCAGACCGGGCAGGTCATACGACAGCCGCGCCACGCCTATACAAGGGCCTTGCTTGCCGCCCATATCGGCCTCGACGCCGAACCGTTGCTGACGCGCGCGCGCAATGGATAAGCCATTGCTTACGGTATCCGGGCTCACCCGGCACTTTCCGCGCGGAGCAACGAGCATCGCGGCAGTGGACAATGTCTCGTTTCACATCCATCCCGGCGAAACGCTGGCGCTGGCCGGTCCGTCCGGCAGCGGCAAATCCACTATCGCGCGGCTGCTGCTGCGGCTGATCGAGGTCGAGGCCGGCTCGATCCTCTTCAGGGGCGAAGACTGGCTGGCCCTTCGTGGTGCGGCGCTGCGCGCCCGGCGCGAGGACATGCAACTCGTCTTTCAGGATTCGCTCGCAGCCTTCAATCCGCGCGCGACGGTGGCGCAGGCGCTCGACGTGCCGCTGCGCATCCACGGCCCTGCGCCGCGCGGCGAGCGGCCACGCCGTATCGTCGCCTTGCTGGAGCGGGTCGGGCTTAGCCCTGCTCTCCGGCATCAGGCCATCCACGAAATCTCGGGCGGGCAGCGCCAGCGCGTCGCCATCGCCCGCGCCATCGCGACGAAGCCCTCACTGATCGTGCTGGACGAAGCCGTTTCGGCGCTCGATGTCTCGGTGCGCGGGAAAATCCTCGACCTGCTGCTCGATCTCCAGCAGCAGGAAAAGATCGCCTATCTGTTCATTTCCCACGATCTCGCGGTCGTGCGCGCCTTCGCCCACCGTGTCGCCATTCTCGACAGGGGGCGCATCGTCGAGCAAGGCGACGCCCGAAAGATCATCGACGCCCCGCAGTCCGACATCGGCAAGGCCCTGGTCGCGGCTATCCCGGCCTTGCCGGCGCGAGCGTAAGCCAACACTTGCGAAACAGCCCGCATGCCGCACGGGCCATTTCGATCAGTGGGCGTGCGTAACCAGCTTGGTGACGAGATAGGGCTCCAGCGCCTCCGAGCCGCCCTCGGAGCCGTAGCCGGAATCCTGGATGCCCCCGAACGGGACTTCGGGCAGAGCCAGCCCGTTGTGGTTGATCGTCGTCATGCCGGCCTTGATTCTCTGGCCAAGTTCGTAACCGGTCCGGTCCGACGCGGTGAAGGCATAGGACGCCAAGCCATAAGGCAAGCGGTTGCTCTCGGTGATCGCCTCATCGAGCGAGCCGAACGGATTGATGATGGCGATCGGGCCGAATGGCTCGGCATTCATCACCTCGGCGTCGAGCGGTACATTGGCCAGCACCGTCGGCTCGAAGAAATAGCCGGTATTGCCGATCCGCCGGCCGCCGGTCTTCAGTTCCGCCCCCTTGTCGAGCGCATCCGCAATGAAGCCTTCAAGCGCATCGATGCGCCGGGCGTTGGCGAGCGGCCCCATCTCGACGCCCTCGTCCAGGCCGTTGCCGACCTTCAACGCCTTTGCCGCACGGGTAAAACCCTCGGTAAACCGGTCGAACGAGGCCTCCTGCACCAGGAACCGGGTCGGCGACACGCAAACCTGCCCGGCATTGCGGAACTTCGCCGCCGCCAGCACGGCAAGCGCGTTGTCCATGTCGGCATCGTCGAAGACGATCGCCGGCGCATGGCCGCCGAGTTCCATGGTGGCACGCTTCATATGCAGGCCGGCCAGCGCGGCCAAGCTCTTGCCCACGGCGGTAGAGCCGGTGAACGAGATTTTCTGGATGGCCGGATGCGGGATCAGATATTCGGAAATTTCGGCCGGCACGCCGAACACCAGGTTGATGACGCCGTTCGGCACGCCCGCGTCCATGAACGCGCGTACCAGTTCGGCGGGCGAAGCCGGAGTCTCCTCCGGCGCCTTGATGATGATCGAGCAGCCGGTGGACAGCGCCGCCGATATCTTCCGCACCGCCTGGTTGATCGGGAAATTCCACGGGCTGAACGCAGCGACCGGGCCGACCGGGAGTTTGATGATGCTCTGGCTGACATTGGCGCCGCGCGCCGGCACGATGCGGCCGTAGGCACGACGCCCTTCCTCGGCAAACCACTCGATCGTGTCGGCGGCACCCGCAGTCTCGCCCAGCGACTGCGCAAGCGGCTTGCCCTGCTCCATCGTCATGAGCCGCGCGATCGCGGCCTTGCGCTCACGCAGCAGCGCCGCCGCGCGGCGCATGATCTTCGAGCGTTCATAGGCGGAAGTGGCGCGCCAGACTTCAAATCCCTTTTCCGCGGCAGCAAGCGCCGCGTCGAGATCCTCGCGGGTGGCGCGCGCCACGGTGCCGATGGTCGCCTCGGTCGCCGGGTTGACCACCGGGATCGTGAGCCCGCCGGTTCCGGCGCGCCAGACGCCGTCGATGAGAAGCTGTGTGTCGGGGTAATTCGTATCGTGGCTCATCGCGTCGCGGTCCCTTTCGCCTGCCGGAAACAGCACCCTGGAAACGAAAATGGCCCGGACGAGCCGGGCCATTGAAACTGGTTGCGGGGACAGGATTTGAACCTGTGACCTTCAGGTTATGAGCCTGACGAGCTACCGGGCTGCTCCACCCCGCGCCAACACTACAAATAGGGATTCCCTATCCGAATTCCAACCATCCGAGAGAAGCGCCGCTCATGCGGGCAAAACTATCGGATGACCATGCAAAGAGAATGAATTGAGTGTGCGTTTAGCAGACCTGGCAGCGACTTACTCTCCCGCGTCTTGAGACGAAGTACCATCAGCGCTGGAGCGTTTCACGGCCGAGTTCGGAATGGGATCGGGTGCAG